>NZ_JAGSTV010000009.1:0-274985 GCF_018148075.1 Burkholderia sp. AU19243 | reverse complement strand
GAAACAGCAAGAACGGCAGGAACAGGAACAGCAGCGCGCCGCTGACTCGGTGGAGAATCGACAATATCGCCGCCAGCGGCATCCGATATTTCAACGTGATGTCGCCGATTCCGATGTTCCGGTATTCCGGCCTCGGCTTTCTTACTGCGTCAGTCATGCTAGACCCCTACTATGTTGTCACACTAATCCGCGATTTTAGCGCCTTTTTATATCGCGCTGCAGCGAAAGTCTGCTCTGGATCGTTACGCGAACGGGAATAAAGGCGGCCCGAAACGTGCTATGCGAGCGTGGGAAACGCACATGCACGCCGCTTGTGCCGATACGTCGTCAGCTCAAGTCATTGTGATAGTAATACCCGGTCGTGACATACCATCCGCGCCGCACTTCCACCGGACGGTCGCCGTATGTATACGACACGCGCTCGACCGACAGCAGCGGAAAACCGGCGGGTACGTGCAGCAGGTCGGCTACCGCCGGCTCCGCCGCAACCGCGCGGATCTTCTCCGTCGCGCGGATCATCCGCGTGCCGAATTCCGTTTCGAACATCGCGTAGAGCGGCCCCTTGTACTCGCTCAACCGCTCGAACGTAAGGCCGCGGAACATCGCGCCCGGCAGCCAGATCTCGTCCAGCACCGTCGTTTCGTTCTCGAATTCCAGCAGCCGGCGCACCTGCACGACCGGATCGGCCGGCTTCAGATCGAGCTGCCGCGCGATCTCGGCCGGCGCACGCAGCCGCCGGCATTCGAGCAGACGGCTCACGTGCGGATGCTCGGCACCATCGTCGGCCAGCAGGCGCAGAAACCGGAACTGCGCGCGATCTTCGTTGTGCGTCGCAACAAAAGTACCCTTGCCCTGCCGCCGTACCACGAGGTTTTCGGCGGCCAGTTCGTCGATCGCCTTGCGAACGGTGCCCTGGCTGACCTTGTAACGGGCCGCGAGCTCCACCTCGCTCGGAATGATCTCGCCCGGCTTCCACTCGCCGGACTCGAGACTCTGCGTGATCAACGACTTGATCTGCTGGTATAAAGGACTGAACGTCGGCGACGTCGCGGCCGCCGTGGCCGGCACGGAATCACCCGCGCCCGGCTGCCCTGGGCCGCCTGCGCCGGTTGGATTCGCGTTGTTCGCCTGGTTCGATGTCATGGCGCGCATTTCATCACAAACCGCGCTTTTTCGTCCACTCAAATTCCGCAAAACATCTGTCTTATATAAGACATATGATACCGTTTGACTTTGCACGCGGCGGCTCCTACACTCCGGGGCGAGCAAGGGTTCGCGGGTGCAAAACGCGTCCCCGGCTACGTGCCACGGCCGTCTCCAGGTTCACCGCGTCTGCCTTTCGCGAGTCCTCCGCCCTGCTTCAATGCAACGCTACGCGTAACGCGCATAGAATGGCGTTTTGCCTAGCGTCCACCGCTTCACCCGTCCTGGAGATTTTCAATGGCTAAGCCCGCAAAGCGCGTTGCCGTCACCGGCGCCGCAGGTCAAATCGCTTACTCCCTGCTGTTCCGCATTGCGAACGGCGACCTGCTCGGCAAGGACCAGCCGGTCATCCTGCAACTGCTTGACCTCCCGCAAGCCCAAGCCGCCGTCAAAGGCGTCGTGATGGAACTCGACGATTGCGCGTTCCCGCTGCTCGCGGGCGTCGTGATCACCGACGATCCGAAGGTTGCATTCAAGGATGCAGACGTCGCGCTGCTGGTCGGTGCACGTCCGCGCTCGAAGGGCATGGAGCGCAAGGACCTGCTGTCGGCGAACGCCGAGATTTTCACGGTCCAGGGCGCCGCACTGAACGAAGTCGCAAGCCGCGACGTGAAGGTGCTGGTCGTCGGCAACCCGGCGAACACCAACGCGTACATCGCGATGAAGTCGGCTCCGGATCTGCCGAAGAAGAACTTCACGGCAATGCTGCGCCTCGACCACAACCGCGCGCTGTCGCAGCTCGCGGCCAAGTCGGGCAAGCCGGTCGCGTCGATCGAGAAGCTCGCGGTGTGGGGCAACCACTCGCCGACGATGTACCCGGACTTCCGCTTCGCAACCGCCGAAGGCGAGTCGCTGCTGAAGCTGATCAACGACGACGTGTGGAACCGCGAAACGTTCATCCCGACCGTCGGCAAGCGCGGCGCGGCGATCATCGAAGCGCGCGGCCTGTCGTCGGCGGCGTCGGCAGCCAATGCGGCGATCGACCACGTGCGTGACTGGGTTCTCGGCACGAACGGCAAGTGGGTCACGATGGGCATCCCGTCGGATGGCTCGTACGGCATCCCCGAAGACATCATCTACGGCGTGCCGGTCACCTGCGAAAATGGCGAATACAAGCGCGTCGAAGGCCTCGAGATCGACGCGTTCTCGCGCGAGAAGATGGACGGCACGCTGGCCGAGCTGCTCGAAGAGCGCGACGGCGTCGCCCACCTGCTGAAGAACTAAGCAGGCTGCACGGCCGGCCGCCTTCGGGCGGCCGGTCACGGCGCGAGCGGCGGGCCGACAGCCGGCCCGCCGCCCGATCCGATTCGCGCACGTTCTGCCGCTTCAGGCGCTCCACGCGCCGGCCCAGAGCGCGCCCGAATCCGATTTTCTCCACGTTGGCCGCTTCCTTGACGTAGAAGAGATGTCCGCGCTCACTCCTGCACAAGTGCTGTACGACGGCGCGTCGCCGCCCGCGATCCTGCCCTGCTGCGATCACTACGCGGGCAGCGAGAAGCTGATGCGCAAGTCGCTCGCGCTCCAGGCCGAACTCGGCCCGGTATTCGACATCACGCTCGACTGCGAGGACGGCGCCGCCGTCGGCCAGGAAGCGGCGCACGCGCAACTCGTCGCCGACATCCTCGGCAGCGCCGAGAACCGCTTCGGGCGGGTCGGCGTCCGCATCCACGACTTTTCCCATTCCCACTGGCGCGACGACGTCCGCATCGTGCTGCGCGCCGCGCGCGCACCGGCCTACATCACGCTGCCGAAGATCGCGAACGCCGCCGACGCGGCCGAAATGATCGCGTTCATCGAAGGCACGCGCCGCGAGCTCGGTCTCGCGCAGCCGATCCCGGTCGACGTGCTGGTCGAGACGCACGGCGCGCTCGCGCAGGCGGCCGCTCTTGCCGCGCTGCCGCTCGTCGGCACGCTGAGTTTCGGGCTGATGGACTTCGTCTCCGCGCATCACGGCGCAATTCCCGATGCGGCGATGCGCTCGCCCGGCCAGTTCGACCACCCGCTCGTGCGCCGCGCGAAGCTGGAAATCGCGGCCGCGTGCCATGCGCACGGCAAGACGCCGTCGCACAACGTGACGACCGAGGTCCGCGACATGCGCGTCGTCGCCGGCGACGCGCGCCGCGCGCGCGACGAATTCGCGTTCACGCGGATGTGGAGCATTCATCCCGCGCAGATCCGACCGATCGTCGACGCGTTCGCCCCGCGCACCGATGAAGTCGCGGTGGCAACCGAGATCCTGCTGGCCGCGCAGGCCGCCGACTGGGGCCCGACGCGCCACGGCGACACGCTGCACGACCGCGCGAGCTACCGCTATTACTGGTCGGTCCTGCGCCGCGCGAAGGGGACCGGCCAGCCGGTGCCGGCCGACGCCGCGCCGCTGTTCGGCCCGGCCGCCGGGAACGTTCGGTGAGCACGCGCCGACACACGGATTTCATCGAAGCGCGCACGCGCGAACCGGCGACACGTTTGCGAAACGACAAAAAACGTAACGGAGCCCGAAAACCTGAAATATGCGCGGCCAAATAGGTGAAAATAGCGGCCGCTGCGCGCTTCCGGGGCGCGTGCAGTTTCAAACCGGCCGGCGGCGTCGGCTGTCGGCCCTTGTCAACTGATAATCGAAAGGTTCTGACTCCATGAAGAAACTCCTGATCGCTACCGCCATCGGCGCGTTGTCCGCCACGATGCTGGTGTCGGCTCCGAGCGCGTTCGCGCAGGGCACGGCAACGACCGCGAAGAAGACGGCCAAGCGCCCGGCACCGGCGAAGCGCCTCGTTCCGCGCAGCAAGAAGGCGCAGGCACGTGCCGCAGCCAAGGTCGATCCGGTACCGGACGGCGCCGTCAAGTGGTCGTGCAAGGAAGGCCTGTCGTTCAACCTCGCCGGCGACATGAAGCGCGACCAGGTGGTCACGGTCCACTGGGCGAACAAGAACTACAAGCTGCCGCGTCAGGCGACGACGACCGGCGCAGACACGTTCTACGATCCGGCCGCCGGCTTCAAGCTGGTCGTGATCCCGACCAAGGCGATGCTGTTCAGCGACGCGAACGGCGGCGAGCGTCTCGCCGACGAGTGCATGACGCCGGAAATGGCACAAGGCGGCGCAGCGCCGACGCAGTCGAACGAGCTGAAGCCGGCAACGAACTAAGCGCGTTCCCCAGGGCTCCTCGATGTCCGCCTCGGTCTCCAACGTCCGCCCCGCTCCGGATTCGGTTCTCGTCGATATCGTCGACTACGTGCTGAATACCGGAATCGACAGCGCGCTTGCGCTGGAGACGGCGCGTCATTGCCTGATCGACACGCTCGGATGCGGCCTCGAGGCGCTGTCCTACCCCGCCTGCACCAAGCTGCTCGGCCCCGTCGTGCCGGGCACGATCGTGCCGAACGGCGCGAAGGTGCCCGGCACGTCTTTCCAGCTCGACCCGGTCCAGGCCGCGTTCGACATCGGCGCGATGATCCGCTGGCTGGACTTCAACGACACCTGGCTCGCCGCCGAATGGGGGCATCCGTCCGACAACCTCGGCGGGATCCTGGCGACGGCCGACTGGCTGTCACGCACGGCCGTCGCGGCCGGCAGGCAGCCGCTGACGATGCGCGACGTCCTGGTCGCGATGATCCAGGCCCATGAGATCCAGGGCTGTCTCGCGCTCGAAAATTCGTTCAACGCGGTCGGGCTCGACCACGTGCTGCTCGTGAAAGTGGCGTCGACGGCCGTCGTCGGCCGCCTGCTCGGGCTCACGCGCGATGAACTGATCAACGCGGTATCCAACGCGTTCATCGACGGCCACGCGCTGCGCACCTACCGCCACGCGCCGAACACCGGTTCACGCAAGTCGTGGGCGGCCGGCGACGCGACGTCGCGCGCGGTGCGCCTCGCGCTGATCGCGAAAACCGGCGAGATGGGTTATCCGTCGGCGCTCACCGCGAAAACCTGGGGCTTCTACGACGTGCTGTTCAACGGGCAGCCGTTCCGCTTCCAGCGCCCGTACCGCACGTACGTGATGGAGAACGTGCTGTTCAAGATCGCGTTCCCCGCCGAATTCCATGCGCAGACGGCCGTCGAGGCCGCGCTGCAGCTGCACGCTCGGCTCGCCGAGGTGGGCCGCACGACCGACGACATCAGCCGCATCACGATCCGCACGCATGCGGCCGCGCTGCGCATTATCGACAAGCAGGGGCCGCTCGCGAATCCGGCCGACCGCGACCACTGCATCCAGTACATGGTCGCGGTGCCGCTGCTGTTCGGCCGGCTGACCGCGGCCGATTACGAAGACGCGGTCGCCGCCGACCCGCGCATCGACGCGCTCCGCGCGAAAACCGCGTGCGTCGAGGATCCGCAGTTCACGAAGGATTACCATGACCCGGCGAAGCGCTCGATCGCGAATGCATTGACGATCGAATTCGCGGACGGATCGACGCTTGCCGAAGTGGCGGTCGAATACCCGATCGGCCATCAGCGACGCCGTGCGGACGGCATCCCGCTGCTGATCGAGAAATTCCGGACCAACCTTGCCCGCCGTTTCCCGGCAAAGCAGCAACAAGCGATTCTCGACGTGTCGCTGGACCAGGCAAAGCTCGAAGCAATGCCGGTCAATGAGTACGTCGATCTGTATGTGATATAGCCGTCATCTACAGGACACGTAGTTTCCTAGCCTTAAACCCAGGAAAATCACCATGGCCCACAATCTCCACAAGACTCTCAAGGAATTCGACAGCGGTTCCGGCAAAGGCAAGTTCTACTCGCTGCCGCAGCTCGGCAAGGAACTGAAGACGAAGATCGAACGCCTGCCGGTGTCGATCCGTATCGTGCTCGAGTCCGTGCTGCGCAACTACGACGGCAAGAAGATCACCGAAGAGCACATCGAGCAGCTCGCGAACTGGCAGCCGACCGCGAAGCGTGTCGACGAGATTCCGTTCGTGGTGTCGCGTGTGGTGCTGCAGGACTTCACCGGCGTGCCGCTGCTCGCCGACATCGCGGCCATGCGCGGTGTCGCCGAGCGTTCGGGCAAGAATCCGAAGAAGATCGAGCCGCTGGTGCCGGTCGACCTCGTCGTCGACCACTCGGTGCAGATCGACTACTTCCGTCAGAAGGATGCGCTCGACCTGAACATGAAGCTGGAATTCCAGCGCAACAACGAGCGCTACCAGTTCATGAAGTGGGGCATGCAGGCGTTCGACACGTTCAAGGTCGTGCCGCCGGGCGTGGGCATCGTCCACCAGGTGAACCTCGAATATCTCGCGCGCGGCGTCCACAAGAAGACGGACGGCGGCGACACCGTGTACTACCCGGACACGCTCGTCGGCACCGACAGCCACACGACGATGATCAACGGCATCGGCGTGGTCGGCTGGGGCGTGGGCGGCATCGAGGCTGAAGCCGGCATGCTCGGCCAGCCGGTGTATTTCCTGACGCCGGACGTCGTCGGCGTCGAGCTGAAGGGCAAGCTGCGCGAAGGCGTGACGGCCACCGACCTGGTGCTGACGATCACCGAAATGCTGCGCAAGGAAAAGGTCGTCGGCAAGTTCGTCGAGTTCTTCGGCGAAGGCACGCGCTCGCTGTCGCTGCCGGACCGCGCGACGATCGGCAACATGGCGCCGGAATACGGCGCGACGATGGGCTTCTTCCCGGTCGACGAGAAGACGATCGAGTACTTCGAAGGCACTGGCCGCACGAAGGCCGAGATTGCCGCGTTCGAAAACTACTTCAAGGCGCAGAACCTGTTCGGCATTCCGAACGCCGGCGACATCGACTACACGAAGACGGTGACGCTCGACCTCGCGACGGTCGCACCGTCGCTGGCCGGCCCGAAGCGCCCGCAAGACCGCATCGAGATCGGCAACGTCAAATCGACGTTTACCGAACTGTTCTCGAAGCCGGTCGCGGAGAACGGCTTCGCGAAGAAGGCTGAGGACCTGAACGCGCAGTACACGACGAGCAACGGCGTGAACGTGAAGAACGGCGACGTGCTGATCGCCGCGATCACGTCGTGCACGAACACGTCGAACCCGAGCGTGCTGCTGGCCGCCGGCCTGCTCGCGAAGAAGGCCGTCGAAGCCGGCCTGAGCGTCGCGCCGCACATCAAGACGTCACTCGCGCCTGGATCGCGCATCGTCACCGAATACCTGACGAAGACGGGCCTGCTGCCCTATCTCGCGAAGCTCGGCTTCGAAGTCGCGGCTTACGGCTGCACGACCTGTATCGGCAACGCAGGCGACCTGACGCCGGAGCTGAACGAAGCGATCACGAAGAACGACATCGTCGCGGCGGCCGTGTTGTCGGGCAACCGCAACTTCGAAGCGCGGATCCACCCGAACATCCGCGCGAACTTCCTCGCGTCGCCGCCGCTGGTCGTCGCGTACGCGATCGCCGGCAACATCACGCGCGACCTGATGACCGAGCCGGTCGGCAAGGGCAAGGACGGCTACGACATCTACCTCGGCGACATCTGGCCGACGAGCGAGGAAATCCACGCGCTGCTGAAGTTCGCGCTGGATCCGAAGAAGTTCGAGGACAACTACTCGAAGCTGACCAAGAAGGGCGATCTCTGGAGCAAGATCGAGGGCGAGACGGGCCAGGTTTACGACTGGCCGAAGTCGACCTACATCGCGGAGCCGCCGTTCTTCGGCAACGACTTCTCGATGGAGCCGGCCGCATCGATCCCGACCGTCAAGGGCGCACGCGCACTCGGCATCTTCGGCGACTCGGTGACGACCGACCACATCAGCCCGGCAGGCTCGATCAAGGAAGACTCGCCGGCAGGCAAGTGGCTGAAGGAGAACGGCGTGCAGAAGGCCGACTTCAACAGCTACGGCTCGCGCCGCGGCAACCACGACGTGATGATGCGCGGCACGTTCGCGAACGTCCGGATCAAGAACCTGATGATTCCGGCAAAGGCGGACGGCACGCGCGTCGAAGGCGGCCTGACGATTCATCAGCCGAGCGGCGAGCAGCTGTCGATCTACGACGCGGCGATGAAGTACGTCGACGCCGGCACGCCGACCGTCGTGTTCGCGGGCGAAGAGTACGGCACGGGCTCGTCGCGCGACTGGGCCGCGAAGGGCACGCAGCTGCTCGGCGTGAAGGCCGTGATCGCACGCAGCTTCGAGCGCATCCACCGCTCGAACCTCGTCGGCATGGGCGTGCTGCCGCTGCAATTCAAGGGTGCTGACAGCGTCCAGTCGCTCGGCATCACCGGCGAAGAGACCTACGACATCGAAGGCCTCGGCGACGACTTCAAGCCGCAGCAGGACGTCACGCTCGTGATTCACCGCAAGAACGGCGAAACGACCCGCGTGCCGGTGCTGCTGCGCATCGATACGCCGATCGAAGTCGACTACTACAAGCACGGCGGGATCCTGCCGTTCGTGCTGCGTTCGCTGCTCGCAGCGTAAGCGCCCTGCGTTTGCAGGTGCCGCAGCCGCCTCGCGGTGGCTGCGGCCGATTTGGATGCCCGACCTCGTGTCGGGCTTTTTTTCGTGCCGGTCGGTGGGCGGCTGCCGCCGCGCCGATCGCACGACGGCGCCCGGCTAGCGCGGGACGTCGTCCGCGTCGCGCGTCACGCGGCGTTGCCGGTTCGCGCCTTCGCGCCGGCGGACAAACGCGCTCGCGCGTTCTTCTTCAGATGCGCGCGGTTGTAATCGATTGCCGCGCGCACGAGACGCTTCAGCGCCGGCTCGTCGAGCTTGTCGCCTTCGAGGAAATCGATCGCTCGGCGCGCGTTTCCTTCAAGACCCGCGTTGAACAGGCCGTCCGGATCGGCCAGGTGCGCTCCATGCATGAACGTCAGCTTCACCTTGCCCTTGTGCGCGTTTGCGACCGCAATCATCCCGTCGCACGACCACACGGGGCTGCCCATCCATTTCCATTCCTCGACGATGCCGTCGTCGGCCGCGAGAATCGCGTCGCGCACCGCCGCGAACGTCTTGCCGCGCCAATCGCCGATCCCGGCGATCAATGCGTCGATACGCTGCGACGGCGTAAGGTCGGTCGTGCTCATGCATGTGCCTCCGTGCCTTCATCGGGACGCGCGAGCACCTGTTCGAGCGACGCGAAGAACCGAGCCCATCCGTGCTGCGCACCGCGGTATGCCTGCTCCTGATCCGTGCGGAACCCCGCCTGCTCCATTCGCAACAGCGTGCCGCGCGGCGTCGGCGTGAGCGTCCAGGTAACGACGCTTTCGAGGCCATAGGCGGCCCACGTATACGACAGCACGCGCTGCGGCTCGATCGTCAGCACCTTGCAGTCGACCGAACCCCAGTCCGCGTGGAAGCTGAATGCGCGGCCAGCGACCGGCTCGAAATCGCTCTTCATCAGCCACGCGTCGATCAGATGCGGCTGCGTGAGCGCTCGCCAGATCTTCTCCGGCGGATGCGGCAGTTCCCGTTCGACGACGACAGTACGCGTTTCAGTAGAACCCTGGTTCATCACTGATCCATCCTTTTGAGCAGATCTTCGAGAGCGTCGAACCGGTGCTGCCAGAAGCCGGCCATCTGGCTGGTCCAGTCGATCAACGGGGTCAGCGCCTGCGGCTGCGCGCTGTAGTGCGTCTGCCGGCCTTCGTGGCGATCGCTCACGAGCCCGGCCTGCTTCAGTACGCCCAGGTGCTTCGATACCGCCGGCTGCGACACGCGTGCACGGGCGGTCAGCGCGGCCACCGTCAGTTCGCCCTCCTCGCACAGCCGCTCGAAGAGCGCGCGGCGCGTCGGATCGGCGAGCGTACGGAACAGCATGTCGTGAGCGTTTTGCATGAGGCAATTCATAACCGAAAAGTTATGAATGGAAGGATAGCGGCGGATCCGCGGGCGTCAAGAAGGAATTTCACCGGGATACCGGTCTTACGAGCGCACTCGTCTTGCAATGGACAGCAGGTGACTGTCGGCACGGCGCCGCGATCGCAATTCGAGCACCGACTCTAATGCGCCGATCCGAGCGGCGAACCGAAAGCACGCTGCAAGACTCGGCGATGCGTTGTTCCACAATTCGGGAAACCTCCGCGTTCGACGGGCGCCGTTTTCGTGCCTCCGCGTATCCGGCGACGCCGTCGCGCGCTCGCCGCTACCGCGCTTGACCAAATAGTGCGACTCGTGGCGCGCCCGCGCGCGCGAGCCGGCGATGCGCGCGCACGACGATGCGCTCCGCGATCGCGCACATTCCGATACGGCAACGAACGAGTCGCGCGCACAAGCGTCGGCCACCGTCGCGCGATCGCGCAGCGAACCGGTTCCCTTTGCCGGTCGCCGCTTCGAGACGCCTGAACCGCACGTCGCCCGCGTGTGAGCACGCCAATGTCAGAACTGACAGCTATGGAAACTGGCAGCTACCTGAACGGCGCCGACGCCCTACGCTCGTCACCGCTCGCGGCCCCACAAGGGCCGGGGCTTCCAGCAACGTCGTCTCTCCTAAAAAGGACTCCCGATGAAAAGGAATGCCCGGTTTGCCCTTCCCCTTCCGTTGCCCCGCCGCTTCGCGTGCGCGTGGCCGCTCGTGTTCGCGGCCGGCGCCGCGCACGCGACGACGGACTGGGTCGACACCCACACGAAGACCTTTCTGACCGGCCCGCAGCTGCTGGCCCGCAGCGCGGCGCCGTCGCTCGAGCTCGCGGCCGGCGAAACGGCCGACGTCGTCGTCAGCCTGAAGCTGCGCAATGCGGCGCAACTGAAGCAACTCGCGCACGACGTCAACCGCCCCGGCAACGCGCGCTATCGCCAGTACCTGACGCACGAGCAGTTCCTCGCGAACTACGCGCCGACCGAAGCGCAGGTGAAGTCGGTCGTCGACTATCTGCGCAAAAGCGGCTTCGTGAACATCGAGGTCGCGCCGAACCGGCTGCTGGTGTCCGCGCGCGGTACGGCCGGCACGGTGAAAACCGCATTCAACACGTCGCTCGTGCATTTCGAGTACGCAGGCCGCTCCGGATTCGCGAACGCGTCGACCGCACAGGTGCCGCGCGCGCTCGGCGACGTCGTCGGCTCGGTGCTTGGGCTGCAGAACGTCGCACGCGCACGGCCGATGCTGCGCATCGGCAACGTCTCGAAACCGCAAGCGCTCGCGGCCGGCACGGCTACCGGCCATTATCCGAAGGAATTTCCGGGCCTTTACAACGCAACCGGCGTGCCGACCGCGGCCGGCGTGACGGTCGGAATCGTCACGATCGGCGGCGTGTCGCAGACGTTGCAGGACCTGAAGCAGTTCACGTCGAGCAATGGTTACGGCACGGTCGCGACCCAGACCGTGAAGACCAACGGCACCGGCACGACCGGCAGCTACAGCGACGACCAGGACGGCCAGGGCGAATGGGATCTGGACAGCCAGTCGATCGTCGGATCGGCCGGCGGCCAGGTCGGCAAGCTGGTGTTCTACATGGCGGACCTGAACGCAGCCGGGAACACCGGGCTCACGCGGGCGTTCAACCGTGTCGTGTCGGACAATACCGCGAAGGTGATCAACGTGTCGCTCGGCTGGTGCGAAACGGACGCGGACGCGGACGGCACGCTCGATGCCGAGGAGCAGATCTTCACGACGGCCGCCGCGCAAGGCCAGACGTTCTCGGTGTCGTCAGGCGACGAAGGCGTGTACGAGTGCAACAACCGCGGCTATCCGGACGGCGCGAACTACACGGTGTCGTGGCCGGCCGCTTCGCCGCACGTGCTCGCGATCGGCGGCACGACGCTGTACACCACGTCGAGCGGCGGGTTCTCGAGCGAGACGGTATGGAACGAAGGCCTCGACGGCAACGGCAAGCTCTGGGCGACGGGTGGCGGCGTCAGCTCGATCCTGCCCGCGCCGTCGTGGCAATCGGGCAGCAACCGCCGTTTGCCGGACGTGTCGTTCGACGCCGCGCAGAGCACGGGCGCATATATCTACAACTACGGCCAGTTGCAGCAAATCGGCGGCACGAGCCTCGCCGCGCCGATCTTCACCGGCTTCTGGGCCCGCCTGCTCGCGGCGAACGGCACGGGTCTCGGTTTCCCGGCCGCGAAGTTCTATGCGGACATTCCATCGAACCCGTCGCTGGTGCGCTATGACGTCGTGTCGGGCAACAATGGCTATCAGGGGTATGGCTACACCGCGGGCGCCGGCTGGGACTACCCGACCGGCTTCGGCAGCCTGAACGTGTCGAACCTCAACAAGCTGATCCAGACGGGCGGCTTCTGAGCGTGACGTGACGTGACGTGATGTGATGTGACGGCGCGCGGTGACGTTTCATCGCGCGCCCGCCAGGCATTTCGCGGGGCCGCGCGCCGTTACGACACCGCACGCCGCGCGTTGCGTCCGCGCAGCCATTCGAGCGCGAGGAGCAGGCTCGTCGAAAAAATGATCAGGATCGTCGCGAGCGCGGCGATCGTCGGGCTGATGTTCTCGCGGATCCCGGTGAACATCTGGCGCGGCAGCGTCGTCTGGTCCGCGCCCGCGAGGAACAGCGTGACGACGACTTCGTCGAACGACGTCGCGAACGCGAACAGCGCGCCCGACATCACGCCCGGCGCGATCACCGGCAGCGTCACGCGGAAAAACGTCGTGACCGGATTCGCGCCGAGCGACAGGCTCGCGCGCACCAGATTCTGGTTGAAGCCTTGCAGCGTCGCCGCGACCGTCGTCACGACGAACGGCACGCCGAGCGCCGCGTGCGCGGCGATCAGGCCCGTGTACGTGTTCGCGAGCCCAAGCGGCGCAAAGAACAGGTACATGCCGACGCCGACCACGACGACGGGCACGATCATCGGCGACAGCAGCACGGCCATCAGCAACCCCTTGCCGCGGAAATCCGCCTTCGTGAGGCCGATCGCGGCGAGCGTGCCGAGCACGGTCGCGACAACGGTCGCCGACGGCGCGACGATGAAGCTGTTCTTCGCCGCCATCCGCCATTCGTCGGACGCGATCAGGTTTTCGTACCAGCGCGTCGAGAAGCCCGGAATCGGATACACGAGGAACGTGCTCGACGAGAACGACAGCGGCACGATCGCGAGCACCGGCAGGATCAGGTACAGCAGCGTCAGCACGACGAGCACGCGCAGCGCGACGTACCACGCGCGCTCGACGAACGACATGTGCGGCGCGAACAGCGGCCTGGCGAGTTTCATGGTCGGCACTCCCTTGTCGTTTCCCAGTGCCCGGCGCTCAGCCGAGGCTCACGTTGGTGCGCGCGAAGCGCCCGTACACCGCATACAGCACGAGCGTCGCCGCGAGCAGCAGCCCGCCGAGCGCACATGCCATGCCCCAGTTGATCGTCACGTTCGTGAAGTACGCGACGTAGTAACTGACCATCTGGTCGTTCGGCCCGCCGAGCAGCGCGGGCGTGATGTAGTAACCGATCGCGAGAATGAACACGAGCAGCGCGCCGGCGCCGACGCCCGGATAGGTCTGCGGCACATACACGCGCCAGAACGCGGCGAACGGATGGCTGCCGAGCGACACGGCCGCGCGCTGGTAGGTCGGCGGGATCGACTTCATCACGCTGTACAGCGGCAGGATCATGAACGGCAGCAGGATGTGCGTCATCGAGATGTACACGCCGACGCGGTTGAACAGCAGCGTCAGCGGATGCGAGATCAGCCCGCTGCCGATCAGCGCCTTGTTCACGAGCCCCTCGCTCTGCAGCAGCACGATCCACGCTGCGACGCGCACCAGCACCGACGTCCAGAACGGGATCAGCACGAGGATCATCACGAGGTTCGCGCGGCGCTCCGACAGCGTCGAAATCCAGTATGCGAGCGGATAGCCGAGCAGCAGCGCGAACAGCGTGACGGCGACGCCAATCACGAACGTGCGGCCGAAGATCGCAAGATAGATCGACTGGTCCGGGTCGGCCTGCACGATATGGCCAAAGCCGTCCTGCTTGTGGTCGAGCGCGGCGAGCAAGTAGAACGGCGACACCTGGCTGCCGTTCTTCGCGATCGACTGCCAGTACGCCGCGTCGCCCCAGCGCGAATCGAGGTCGATCAGTTTCGCGCGAGTCTGCGCGGGGGTCAGTGCCGCGTCGCCATCGCCCTTCAGCGGCATCGCGCGCGCCGTCTTCGCGACGAGCGAGCGGTAGCCCGGAATCTCGGTGTTCAGGCGTCGCGCGAGCGCACCCATCGCCTCGCTGTCGGCAACCTTCGTCATGTCGGTCGCGAGCGCGGCATACGCGGCGTCGGGCGGCGGCGCCTTGCGGTCCCAGCCGGACAGCGCGGCGACCGTGTTCGGCAGCGCGGTCGCGATTTCGGGGTTCTGCACCGCGCGCGTGAGCAGCGTGCCGATCGGCACGACAAAGATAAGCAGCAGGAAGATCGCGAGCGGCGCGATCAGCAGCAGCGCCATCGTGCGCTTGCGGGCCTCGGCTGCCTTCAGTTCGCGCTTGAGCGCGGCTGTCGACGGCGAGGAAGAAGCGATCGTCATCGTGTTCAACGGTTCTCTCCGGCCGGGCACGGTCCGGCGGAATGCCGCGCGACGCGCTCGGCGCGCCGCGCGGCAGGTTGCATCAGGACACCCGAGTAGCGGTTACTTCGTCGCCCACGCGGCGAAACGCTGCTCGAGCTCGTCGCTGTGGTCGGTCCAGAAACCGATGTCTTCCAGCACCGCGTTCTTGCCGTTGGCCGGCGAGTTCGGCAGGTTCGCGAGCGTCTTCGCATCGAGCGACTTGATCGCCGCGACGTTCGTCGGGCCGTACGCGATGTGCTGCGCATACGCCTGCTGCGGCTTCGGCGTCAGCGTGTACGCGATGTACTGCTCGGCGAGCGCCTTGTTCGGCGAGCCCTTCGGAATCGCCCAGTAGTCGAGGTCGTAGATGCTGCCGTTCCACACGACCTTCAGGTTCTTGCCTTCCTTCTGCGCGGCGTCGATGCGGCCGTTGTACGCGGTCGACATCACGACGTCGCCGGCCACCAGGAACTGCGGCGGCTGCGCGCCGGCTTCCCACCACTGGATATACGGCTTCAGCTCGTCGAGCTTCTTGAACGCGCGGTCCTGGCCAGCTTTCGTGCCGAGCACCTTGTACACGTCCTTCGTCGCGACGCCGTCGGCCATCAGCGCGAACTCGAGGTTGTAGCGTGCGCCCTTGCGCATCCCGCGCTTGCCGGGGAATTTCTTCACGTTCCAGAAATCGGCCCAGCCGGTCGGCGCGGTCTTCAGCTTGTCCGCGTTGTACGACAGCGCGGTCGACCATACGAAGAAGCCGACGCCGCACACCTGCGGCGCTTCCGGAATCAGGTCGGATTTCTTCGCGATCTTCGCCCAGTCGAGCTTCTCGTACAGCCCTTCGTCGCAGCCGCGGTTCAGGTCGCCCGATTCGACTTCGACCACGTCCCAGTTGACGTGCTTCGCCTCGACCATCGCCTTCACTTTCGCCTGCTCGCCGTTGTACTCGACGGCCGTGACCTTGTTGCCGGTGGCCTTCTCGAACGGCTGGTTGAACGCGGCCTTCTGCGCGTCGCCGTTCGCGCCGCCGAAGTTGACGACCGTAAGTTCGGCCGCCGTGGCCGATGCGCCGACGACGGCAAGCGCCAGCGCGAGTGCCGTGCGACGCGCGGTAGAGTGTGCTGCGTTCATGATGGTTCCTCTCCTCTCGTGGTGGAAGTGGGCGTTGTTGTTGACGACGTGCTGCGAAAAAACGGGAAACCCTGCGTCACGCGAACACGCGCAGATGCTCGGGCGAGAATGCGAGCGATACCGGCGCGCCGGGCGAGAACGCGTCGAGCGCGCCCGTGCCGAGCGGCACTTTCACGAAGCATTCGTCCTGGCCCGGCAACGCGCAGCGCATGCGCACGTGATCGCCGAAATAGATCAGGCTGCGGGCCTCGCCGGTCACCCGGTTCGCGGCACCGCCGTTCAGGTGACCGTTCGCGAGGCTCATGCGTTCGGGGCGGATGCAAGCGACGGCCGGCGCGCCTTCGGCCGCATCGCCGATGCGGCGTCCGACGAGCTGCGTGCCGTCGTCGAGCCGGAACTCGCAGAAGTCGCCGTCGACGCGCGCGATGGTGCCGCGCAGCCGGTTGCTGTCGCCGATGAAGTTCGCGACGAATTCGTTGCACGGCGATTCGTAAAGACGATCGACGGTATCGAGCTGCTGCACGATCCCCTTGTCGAACACGGCGACGCGATCGGACATCGTCAGCGCCTCGCCCTGATCGTGCGTCACATACACGAACGTCACGCCGAGCTTCTCGTGAAGCGCCTTCAGCTCGTACTGCATGTGTTCGCGCAGCTGCTTGTCGAGCGCGCCGAGCGGCTCGTCCATCAGCACGAGCTTCGGTTCGAACACGAGCGCGCGCGCGAGGGCGATACGCTGCTG
The DNA here is from genome assembly GCF_018148075.1 of Burkholderia sp. AU19243. NCBI lineage: Bacteria > Pseudomonadati > Pseudomonadota > Betaproteobacteria > Burkholderiales > Burkholderiaceae > Burkholderia > Burkholderia sp. AU19243. The sequence continues at coordinate 258,521 of NZ_JAGSTV010000009.1, read as the reverse complement.
CTGGCCGCCCGACAACTGCGCCGGATAGCGCTTCGCGAAGCGCTCCATCTGCACCATCTTCAGCGCATGCGCGACGCGCTCGGCACGCTCGCCGGCCTGCAGCTTGCGCACCGTCAGCGGATACGCGACGTTCTGCTCCACCGTCAGGTGCGGAAACAGCGCATAGTTCTGGAACACCATGCCGATGTTGCGCTTGTGCGGCGGGACGGTGTTCAGCAGTTCGCCATCGAGCCGAATCTCGCCGCCCGTCGGAAACTCGAAACCCGCCAGCATCATCAGGCAGGTGGTCTTGCCCGAGCCGGACGGCCCGAGCAACGTCAGGAATTCCCCTCGGCGGATGTCGAGGTCGAGCGATTTGACGACCAGGGTTTCCCCGTCGTAGGTCTTCCGCACGCCGCGAAAGCTGACGATCACATCATCGGACTTCATCGTGGCTGTCCCCTTGCTGCGCGACAAAACGTTTATGAATGCCCTTCAACCCGACGCTGCGCGCCAGGCCCCCCAGGAGGTCAAGAAAACTCGAAAGTGTTTCTTGTGAGATGGACCCACTATACGGCCGGCACGGTTCTATACTAGGGAACCATTTCAATATTCCTAGTAGGACCACTTTGGATACCGTGATCCTCGCGGACTGGCTGTCCGCCCGGCTCGACCGCAGCTCGTCCGAGCCGATGTACCGGCAACTGCTGCAACAGATGCAGCAAGCGATTCTTGCCGGAGAATTAGGGCCGGGGACGAAGCTTCCGAGTTCGCGCACGCTCGCGGCCGACCTGTCGATCGCGCGCAATACCGTGCTGCACGTGTACGACCAGCTGACCGCCGAAGGCTACGTGCTGACGACGACGGGCAGCGGCACCTACGTGGCCGACACGCGCCCGGACGCGGCCGCGATCCATGCGCCGGGCGCCGCGCCGCCGTCGGCCGGTAGCGGCGCGGCGCCGCTGCCGGACGCGCAGGGCGGCCTGTCGATGCGCGGCCGCCAACTGATCGAGCATGCGGGTGTGTCGCGGCGCCAGTGGGGCGCGTTCATGCCGGGTGTGCCGGACGTGTCGGAATTCCCGAGCCGCACGTGGAGCCGCCTGCAGGCGCGACTATGGAAGGAAGCGAATCCGGAGCTGCTGACCTACGCGCCCGGTGGCGGTTACCGCCCGTTGCGTCGTGCGCTTGCCGACTACCTGCGCGTCGCACGGTCGGTCAAATGCTCGCCGGACCAGGTGATCATCACGACCGGCATTCACCAGTCGATCGACCTCGCGGTGCGGCTGCTGTCCGACATCGGCGATCGCGCGTGGGTCGAGGAGCCGTGCTACTGGGGCGTGCGCAGCGTGCTGCAGGCGGCCGGCCTCGCGCTGACGCCGGTGCCGGTCGACCAGGAAGGGATCGATCCGAGTGCGAGCGACATGCAGCAACCGCCGCGGCTCGTGCTCGTCACGCCATCTCACCAGTATCCGCTCGGGATGGTGATGAGCCTCGCGCGGCGCCGGATGCTGCTCGAATACGCGCGCCAGCACCGCTGCTGGATCATCGAGGACGACTACGACAGCGAATTCCGCTACGGCAGCCGCCCGCTCGCGTCGCTGCAAGGTCTCGACGACGGCGGCCGCGTGATCTACGTCGGCAGCCTCGGCAAGATGCTGTTCCCGGGCCTGCGCATGGGCTACATGGTCGTGCCCGAACATCTCGTCGACACGTTCCGCACCGGACTGTCGGAACTGTATCGCGAGGGCCAGCTGATGCAGCAGGCCGTGCTCGCCGAATTCATCATGGACGGGCACCTGACTTCGCACGTCAGACGGATGCGCACGCTGTACGGCGAGCGCCGGCAATTGCTGATCGATGCGATCCATGCGCGGTTCGGCGACGCGCTGCCCGTGATGGGCGACGAAGCAGGGCTGCATCTGGTGCTCGGTCTGCCCGATACGTGCGACGATCGCGCGGTTACGCAAAGCGCGTTCGACGCGGGCGTGATCGTGCGCCCGCTGACGAGCTACTACAGCTGTCGGGACACCGCGCGCCGCGGGCTGCTGCTCGGCTACGCGTGCGTCGCGCACGAAGGCATCGGGCCCGCATTCGATACGCTCGCGGCAACCATCGAGCAGCATCTGCCGCGGCGGTTCACGCGCGCCGCGTGACCGCATGCGGGATTGCGTGCGCGATTGCGCGCGTTACTGTGCGGCCGCCGCGCCGCGATCGAGCGACGCCGCTCGCACCGCTTCGCCGGGTTTCGTGAAGATGCGCTGCCGCAGTGCGGCAATCCGCGCATCGCGATCCTGCGCCGACAGCCCGGCCGCAACGATCTGCGCACGCTGCGCCGCATAGTCCGCGTAGCGGCTCTGCCACGATGCATCGTCCTGCTGCATCTGCGCGACGCGCGCCGCCGCTTCGGGACCAAGCGTCTGCGTCAGTTGCGCGCGCATCGCGTCGGGCGTCGCCCCGCTCTTCTGCAACTGCGCGATCTGGTCGATCGCGGCGCGCTGCCTGTCGACCTTCTGTTGCGCGGCCCGTTCGTCGTCCGGCATCTGCTGCGCAAGCGCCGCGAGCCGTTCCGCCTTCTGCGCGTCGGTTAAGGTGCGATCCTGCGCGATCTTCAGCCGCGCGAGATCGTAGCGCTGCCGCCACTGCTCCGCGCCGAAAAACGGCTGGCTCCAGTCGCCGAGCGTGCGGTATCCGATCGACGCGCGCTGGTCGAGCGCGAGCTGCAGCGCGCCGGGATCCGACTTGTCGACCGCACCGGCCTGCGGTAGCGTCGCGAGCGCGTCGAGATACGCACGGTATCGATGCCACACGTCCAACGCCTCACGCTGCGCGATCGTGCCGTCGAGCTGTGCAGCGATCTCGCGCACGACGAGCGCATCGAGCGCGGTTGCGTTCAGGTCGCTCTGCGCGGTCAGGCAATAATCGAAGAAATCGCGGACCGCGCGCGACTTCGCGAGATGGCCGCCCGCATCGAGCGGCAACCGCGGCGCACTGGCCCCTGCAAGCGACGACGGCAGGCCGGTGCTCGCCGGCACCGCGGCGTGCGCCACGACCGCCGACGCGCTCGCGCCGCCAGGGGCTTGCTCGGCCGCCGACGCATATGCGGCATCCGCCCGGCGCTGTGACGCCGCGCCGCTCCAGAGTGCTGCGACGGCAATCGCAGCCAGTCCTGCCGCACCGTAGATCGCAACGCGCCGCGCAAGCGGCGCGCGTCCTTCACGCACGGCCATCGATCACACGCCCGCGAGCTTCAGCCGGTTCGCATGCGTGCGAATCACCGCGACAGGATCCTCCGCATACGCGCCGCGCACGCCGAGCAACTGGTTGATCTCGTCGAGGTGATTCCACTTGTAGCTTGTGCTCAGCACCTTCCCGTACAGCGCGCTGCACTTCGATACGAGCCCGTCGTTCTGCCCCGAGCCACGATTGATCATCACAGTGCCGGTGCCGAGCAGCGCCAACGTCGACAAGTCCAGCGCGTTCGCCGGATCGATTGCCGGAATCGTGCTCGTATCGGCCGCACCCGTGACGCCGAATGCAGATATCGTCGGCTGGATCGCCGTGCCGGCCCACGAATACAGCAGGTGCGTATTGCCGCCGACCGTCTCCGTCGGCGCGCCCGTCTGGCAACTGCCCGGCGCGCCGAGACCGGCGCTTGGATAGTTCTGGTTGTACGTGGCGGCCTGCGTGGTCGTCAGCGTCTTCAGTGCGGCGAGCGCGTCCTGGTTCGTGTTCTGGCTGCTGCTCGTCAGGATTCCGAATACATTGGCGAACGCGGCGATCACCGACGACGACAACCCGGTCGGATCGTACGCAAGCACGCTCTGTACGAAGTCCGCGAACTCCGAGCCACGGTGCGGCGTGCCGATGGTCGTCACCGATGCGACGAGATCGGGCGCGACGGCCGCGACATAGCGCGATGTGAGGCCGCCCTGGCTGTGGCCGACCAGGTTCACCTTCGCCGCGCCTGTCGCGGCGAGCACCGTCTTCACGTACGCGAGCAGCTGTTCGCCGCGCCCGTTCGGGCCATCGTCGCTCTGGAAGCCGGAGAGGTTGGCGACATACACCGTCGCGCCATGCTGCTGCAGGTCCTGCTGAATGCCGTACCAATAGTCGAGCACGCCGACGTACTTGTCGGTGCCGGTCAGCCCGTGCACGAGAATGATCGGGTAACGCGTCGCCGCATAATCGTCTGCCGGCGCGGCCGCCGCCATCGCCGCGTGCGTCGTCGCGAGCGTCATCATCGCGGTCGTGCCCGCGAACGGCGCGACGCTCATTGCGCATGCCACTGCCCCTGCCACCACCCTGGAACGCATCGATCTGGCCATCCATGTTCTCCTGATTATTGTGCTGCCGGTGCGAATGAGGATCGACACGCGCGGCGGGCCGCGATCGGGCGAACCGGCCTTGCGCGTCGAATGCGGCAGTGAATCACGAGTCGCGAACGTTTGCGCCCTGACTAGATACGGTTCTCTAATCGGTTGACGCGCCTCGCCCGTTCAGGCGGTGTCGCGTCGATGCGCGCGCATGCTGCAACGCACACGCGCGCCGTGCGTCACAGCTTCGCGCTCACGCGCAGCCATGCGGTGCGCCCCGGCTCCATCACCGGCGCGTTCGCGGGATAGCCGAAACCCGCGTTGCCGGCGAGGTTCAGATGCTCGGTATAGGCCTTGTTCAGTACGTTGTCGACGCCGACCGAGATCTGCACTTTCTCGCTGACGTTGTACTGCGCATGCAGCGACAGCACGCCGAAGCCCGCACTCGGACCGAAGTCCTTGCCGACCACGTTGCCCTCGTTCAGCGCATAGCGATGCTGCGGCGCAACGACCCGCCACAGGCCGCCTGCCGACCATGCGCCGCGCGTGTACTCCAACCCGACGCGCGCCTCGAGCGGGGGCATCTGCGGCAACGGATCGCCGCTCGTTGCATTGCGCCCCCATGCATACGCGAGCGACGTGTCGATCCGCAGCGGCGCGACTGGGCGCCATGACATACCGGCTTCTCCGCCCATGATCTGCGCGTTGACGTTCGTCGCCTGTGTGGTCGGGCCCATCATTCCGTGCGCGTAGTTGAACAGGATGTAGTCCTGCACATAGCCGGCGTATGCCGACACCCATGCATCGACGCGGTCGCTCCTGTACTGCGCGCCGATGTCGAGCTGCGTGGTCTTTTCGGGCTGCACGGCGGAGAACGCGTTGATCGAGCCGGCCGGCCCGCGTTTCGCGAAGAACAGCTCCCAGTAGTCCGGATAGCGTTGCGCGTGACCGATGCCGGCATACCAGGTGACCGGCAGCGACGCGAGATCGCGCTCGTAGCGCACGAAGCCGCTCGGCAGCACGCGCGCGCGGTCGTCGTCGAAGGTCGGATTCGGCGTGCTCGTCATCATCCCGCGCGTCGTCGCACGCTTGTCGCGCGCGCTCGCGTAATCGACCCGTGCGCCGCCGATCACGCGCGCCGTATCGCTCGCGTACCACGTCAGTTCGCCGAACGCGCCCGCGTTCCACATCGTCGCCTGCGCATTCCACGGCTGGTCGCCGTAGTTCTGTCGCCCCATCGCCGAACGCGAATCGAGCCGGTTCGACTGCGCGTCGACGCCGGCCACGAGCTTGAAGTCGTCGCCGAAGCGCAACGTTGCCGCGGCCCGCGCACCGAACGTGCGGCGCCGCACCTCGGATGCCATCCGCATCGGCATGCTGCTGGCCGGATCCGGTTGACGCAGCGTGGTGTTGTCCATCACGTGGTCGGCTTCGTTGTAGTACACGCGCGCCTCGACACGGTCGAGCACGTCGCCGAGATGCCGCTTGTCGAACGACAGGCCGAACGTTTCGCGGCGGAAATGCGCTCCGTCCATTCCGCGCCCCGCATAGCGCGCATAGCCGTCGCCGGCGCCCGCCGTCAGCTCCACGCGCGTGCGGTCGTCGGGCGTCCAGCCGAGCGCCGCATCGGCATTCCACTTGTCCCATTGCGACGGCACGGTATTGCCGTTGCCGTCCTTGTAGTCCTGCGCATGCGCGTGGTTGGCGGTCACGCGGCCGTAGACGTCCGGCGTGCCGGCCGTCACGTCGAAGTTCTGGTCGTTGCGGCCGAACGACCCGCCGACCACGCTGCCGTCGAAGCGCATGCCGGCCCGCTCGAAGCGCGGCGTCACGCGCTCGAACAGCACGGTGCCCGCCGATGCGCCGGGGCCGTACAGCACGGTTTGCGGGCCTTTCACGACCATGACCTTGTCATAGCTTTCCGGGGCGATATACGACGTCGGCGCATCCATCCGGTTCGGACACGCGCCGAGCGTCGGCAATCCGTTCGCGAGAATGTTCAGCCGCGAACCGAACATCCCGCGCAGCACGGGGTCGCCGTTCGTCCCGCCGCTGCGAATCAATGTGAAGCCGGGAATCGTCTTCAGATAGTCCGCACCGTCGCTCGCCGGCAGCGGCTGGCGCGGCGCCTTCGGATCGGTGACGACGACGAGCGGCGTCGTCAGCGGCGATGCGACGACCTCGACGGGCGGCAGCAGCGCGCCAGCGTCAGCAGTCGGCACGCCGGCGGCGGCACGCGCGGTTTCGGCGGGAGCCGCCGCGGTCATTGCGCCGACGGCAAGCGCCGGAACGGTGAATGTCAGCATGCGCGGCACGCGCCGCGCAGGGAATTGGCGCGACGCCGTCGGCGTGCGCAACGAAAAAACGGTCATGATCGAAAGCCCGAGTGACGCCCTCCACGCGGCCTCGACGGACTGCACGGATAACGGCGATGAAAGGAACGGAGACAGCGCGTCAGGCGCGCTCGGGCGGTGCGCGCGGATAAGCGCGCGGATAACGTTCGGCGTGTGCGGCGACGGCAGGCGGCGCGGCAGCGGAAACGGTCGCGACGGGGACGAAAGCGAACGACGCGGCGGCCGCGCCGCCAGCCGCGGGCATGTGCGCGAAGAAGCCGCAATAGCCGCATGCATCGAGATGCAACGCATGATCGTGCGCTGGGGCTGCGCGGGCCGCGTCATGCTTTGCACTACAGATGGTCGCATCGGGCGACGCCACGTGCGCGATGCGCCACTGCGACACCAGCGGCGCCGCGATCGCGAGCCAGATCGCGAACACGCCGAGCCAGGCGGTCAGGTGACGATGTCGGTGCAGCATGCGCGGCAATGCGTAAGCGGAATGTAAAAACAGCCGAGATGTTACCGAATGTTCGTCGCGCTGGCCAGCCGTGCACGGCGGTAAACGCACCGGGGGCGCATGGTTGTGTCGACAACCATGCGCCCCCGGGCCGATGCGCGGCTTCAGCGTGCGGCGATCACGGCACCATACGCCGCAGCACGTCGTCGCGCCGGATGAAATGGTGGTAAAGCGCGGCAAGCGCATGCAGGCCGATCACGAAATAGAACGCGTTGCCGATCAGTTCGTGCGCTTCCTTGATCGTCGGCCGCAGCGCCTTGTCGGGGCCGAACAGCGTGAACGACACGCCAATCCAGTCGAGCGATACGGGCTTGCCGCCCATGTTGATCGTCATGATCCCGAGCAGCGGCTGCGCGATGATGAATACGTACAACGCGAAATGCGCGAGCGTCGACAGCCATTTCAGCAGCGCCGCCTGCGGAATCGGCTCGGGCACGCGGCTGACCACCCGCCACAGCACGCGCAGCACCGACAGCACGAGCACGGACGTTCCCGCGAGGAAGTGGACGTTCGTCCAGAACACGCGACTGTCGCTGCCTTTCGGCCCGCGAATCTCGATGGCCAGATAAGCCAGTGCGACCAGCAGGAAGATGGCCCAGTGGAAGAAGATGGCCGGCGAACTGTAGCGCGTCTGTTTCGCGAGGATGTTTTTCATGCTGTGTCTCGTGTTTCTCGTGTGATATGCGGGGCGGGCACATGCCGCAGCGGGCCGGTGCCGCTCGGCTCCCCGATTGTAGCGTCACGCGCGGCCGGCATTGCACGACCCGGTCAAATATCGGACGAATCGGCACTCCCGCCCGAACCGGCCGCGTCATAAGGAAAATCCGCATCGCGCCCGCGCGCCACTGTGGCACGATGAAGCTTTGGTGCGACGTTGCGCGGGCATCATGAGCAAAGCGTTCTTCGTTGCGGCCTACCGGCTGATCGCCGCGTTGCTCGCGGTGTCGACCACGCTGCACAGCGTCGCCGACTACTGGCACTTGCCGAGCTTTCATCTCGGCAATTACCTCAGCTACTTCACGCAACTCAGCAGCCTGTATGCGGCGGCGATGCTTGTCGTCGGGCTGTCGCGCGTCACGCGCGCCGGCTCGGCGCGCTACGAATCGATGCGCGGCGCCGCGGTGCTGTACATGTTGATCACCGCGATCGTCTACGAACTGCTGCTCGCGCGGCTCGATGCGCTGCACCATGTCACGCCGGCGTTCAATAACTGGGTGCTGCACCGGATCGTGCCGCTCGTGGTGCTGTGCGACTGGCTGTACGTGGAGCCGCGCTCGCCAGTCCCGCGGCGCAGCGCATTTGCATGGCTCGCCTTTCCCGTCGTCTATCTCGGCTATACGCTCGTGCGCGGCGCAGTGGAGAACTGGTATCCGTACCCGTTCGTCGATCCGCGTCCGCACGGCTACCTGCCGGTCGCCATTCAATGTTCGGTGATCGCGCTGGGCGCGGCAGGACTCGCACTGGGCATTCGCTGGCTCGGCAATCATGCGAGGCAGTCTGCCACCGCGCAGCTTAAGGAAGGATGAAGGCGCGAGCGTGCGCGCCGTGCGGCGCACACGCCCCGATGCGGCGTCAGCCGCCGTTTCGCGGCAGAAAGCTCAGCGGATCGACGGCCTTGCCGTTCTGCCGGACTTCGAACTCGAACGTCGCACGGCCGCTCGCGTCGGTGCCCATCTCGGCAACCGGCTGGCCCGCGCGTACCGCATCGCCTTCGTTGACGAGCAGTTTGCCGTTGTGCCCGTACGCGGTGATGAGCCCGTTTTCATGCTTCAGGATCACGAGCGGGCCATACGCCTTGACGCCGGATCCGGCGTAGACCACTCGCCCGTTTGCCGCGGCGCGCACCGAATGGTCAGGCCCCGATGCGGCGATCACGATGCCGCGCGTCTTGCCTGCGGAGAACGGCGTTACGACGGAGCCCGTCGCGGGCCATGCCAGCGAGCCCGGTTGTGCCGTCGCCCCAGGCGGCTGCGCGAGCGACGTCGCGGCCGGCGGCGGCGCGACGCGGAGCACCTGGCCGGGCGAGACGGCGTCGTTAGGCGACATGTGGTTCCAGCTCGCCACGTCCTGCACGCGCTGCCCGTACGCGGCGGCAATGCCGGCGAGCGTGTCGCCCGGATTCACGCGGTAATAGCCGGCAATCACACCGGGCGTCGCGGCCGACGTCGACGGCGACGGCCGCACCGGCTGCCAGTTGTCGGTCCACGGCGTCATCGTACAGCCCGTCAGCGCCGCAGCCGCGACGACGAACACCGCCTGCGGCAGCCGGCGCGTCAGCGCATCGTGGATCGGAATCGTTTTTCTCAAGGGTCCTCCCGGATTTGCGTCGTTGCGCCGCTCACCGCCCTCCGGCGCGCGACGCACGATGTCCGGCCGAACGGCCGGACCAACCAGTATCCGACCGCTGTCGCGGCCGTCAGTTTCCACGGCGGGACGCCAGCGCGAAAGGCTCATCGGCCCCTTTTTCACGCGCTTTTCGCGTCGTCCCGAGCGGCAAAGATACCATTTGTCGCGGTCCGGGCCGCGACAGCTGGTTGAGCCGGCAACAATCTTGCGGGTCCGCAGGGCGCGGATCAACCAGCTACGAGCCCAGAGTTGCGGCGCGCCCGCCCCCGCCGGCCGGGACGCCACCGTCGTCCACCGTCGTCCACCGTGCGCCGTCGTGCCGCCCCCCGCCGCGCAAGGCCGCCGCTCCGTTGCCGGCACCGCCACCTATACTCGGAGATGCACCGCGCCATTCAGACAACGAGGAGATAAAGATGAACAATGCGACGTTTGTGTCCGTACAGCTCAACGCCGAGGATTTCGCCGGTAGCAGCGCCCTCGTCGAACTGCTCAACCGGCACCTGCTGTTCGCGACCGACGTCGCGGAAGCAGCGGATGCGCTCGTTCAGCTCGCGAGCGTCGCGCACCTGAGCGGCGCGACGCGGCACAGCGTCGAGCTGCCGGTACTCGCGATCGAGCGGCTGCGCGATGCGCTCGACACGCTGAGCGGCTATGACGAAGCATGGCTGCAAGCGCTGGAACCGGCCGACGCGTTGTTCCGGGACCTTCGCCGCGGCCCGCGGCCGCTGCACTGACGCGCGCGGACGCCGCCAATGAAAACAGCCCGCCGTTCCGTGATGCGGAACGGCGGGCTGTGCGTACTGCGCGGGGGTGGAGCAGGCCGCGGCTGCGGCCGCCCCTCCGATGCCGGTCAACGACCGATTAACGACCCTTGTAGACCGGTGCGCCATCCGACACGCGCTTGACTTGCCAGCCGGTCTTCGCAACCGCCGGAGCGCCCGACTCTTGCTGGCCGGCCGGTTGCGCACCGTAGCCGCTCGTATCGGCGGCGGCGACGTTTTGTTGCGGGTTCAGACGGGCTTCAGCTGCCTGGATGCCTGCCGGATAGTCGGTCCGGTCGCTGCCCAGCTTGTAGCCGGCTTGTTGAAGGGCGGACAGTTCCGCCTTCACCTGCGCACGCGTCACGGGCGCATTCTGTTGAGCAAACGACACGGCGGGGACGGCGAGGACAGCAGCTGCAGCGAACGTTGCGATCAGCGATTTCATGATTACCTCCGGAATTTTTTTGCTTCGCCGCACACACCATGTCTGCAGCGATTGATCAAAGTTTAGTCCGGAGATCACCTAGGGAAAACCATGAAAGAACGAAAACACTGTTTCCGCGGAGCCAACAATTGCAGGATCCGGGACGAAAAAACCCTACTCAAAGAATAGAATTTCGCAACAATGCCGCCTCGCCCGCCCCGTTACGACCAGTTCGCGTGGAAGCTGCCGGGCTTGTCGGTGCGCTCGAACGTGTGCGCGCCGAAGAAGTCGCGCTGCGCCTGCACAAGGTTGGCCGGCAGCCGTTCCGACCGGTAGCTGTCGAAGTACGCAACCGCCGACGCGAACGCCGGGACCGGCACCCCGGCCTGCACCGCGGCCACCACGACGTCGCGCAGCGAGGCCTGGTAATTCGCGGCGATATCCTTGAAGTACGGGTCGAGCAGCAGGTTCGCGAGCGCCGGATCGTTCGCGTAGGCGTCCGTGATCTTCTGCAGGAAGCGCGCGCGGATAATGCAGCCCGCGCGGAAGATCTTCGCGATCGTGCCGAGATCGAGATTCCAGCCGTATTCCTCCGACGCCGTGCGCAACTGCGCGAAACCCTGCGCGTACGAGATCACCTTGCTCAGGTACAGCGCGCGGCGCACTGCTTCGACGAACGCCGCACGATCGCCGGCGAACGGCGCGGCGGCCGGGCCCGACAGGATCTTGCTGGCCGCGACGCGTTCGGTCTTCAGCGACGACAGCACGCGCGCGAACACCGACTCGGTGATCAGCGGCAGCGGCACGCCGAGATCCAGCGCGTTCTGGCTCGTCCACTTGCCGGTGCCCTTTTGCGCGGCGCGATCGAGGATCACGTCGACCAGATGCTTGCCGGTTTCGTCGTCCTTCTTGGCGAAGATCTTCGACGTGATCTCGATCAGATAGCTGTCGAGCTCGCCCTGGTTCCACTCGGTATACACCGCGCCGAGTTCGTCATTTGTCAGACCCGCGACGTCCTTCAGCACCGCGTAGCTCTCCGCGATCAGCTGCATGTCGCCGTACTCGATACCGTTGTGGACCATCTTCACATAGTGGCCCGCACCGTCCGGGCCCATGTATGCGACGCACGGTTCGCCGTCCGACGGCGCCTTTGCGGCGATCTGCTTGAGGATCGGCTCCACGAGGTCGTACGCGTCACGCTGGCCGCCGGGCATGATCGACGGGCCGCGCAGCGCGCCCTCCTCGCCGCCCGACACGCCGGTGCCGATGAAGTGCAGGCCCGACTGCGCGAGCTCCTGGTTGCGGCGGATCGTGTCGGTGAAGTGCGTGTTGCCGCCGTCGATCAGCACGTCGCCCTTCTCGAGCAGCGGCTTGAGCGATGCGATCGTCGCATCGGTCGCTTCGCCGGCCTTCACCATCATCAGGATCCGGCGCGGCGTTTCGAGCGACGCGACGAACTCCTCGAGCGTGTAGGTCGGCACCAGATTGCGGCCGGGGAATTCGGCGATCAGTTCGTCGGTTTTCTCGCGGCTGCGGTTGTACACCGACACCGCGTAACCGCGGCTCTCGATATTGAGTGCGAGATTGCGGCCCATCACCGCGAGCCCGATCACACCGATTGCTTGTTTGCCCATTAGTCAATTCTCCGGAAAAAACGGGGCGCGACCCGAGCCGGGTCGCGCGCACAGGCGAAAGGATAGTGGAAACCCGGCGGCGATGCGCGCCGGCGTGTCATTGCTCCGCGTGCGGCAGTCGGTGGAACACGACGCTCAGGTTGTTGGCGGGCATTTCGACGACTTCGGCGCAGTCGAGCCCGAGATCGAGGCCGAGCGCGACGACCGCCTCGAGATCGCGCACACCCCACGAAGGATCGCGGCTGCGCAACTGCTGGTCGAACGCTTCGTTGGACGGCGACGTGTGGCGGCCTTCGCGGCGATATGGGCCATACAGGAACAATACGCCGCCCGGGCGCAGCACGCGTGCCGCCCCGGCAAACAGTGCTTCGGTGCAGGCCCACGGCGAGATGTGGACCATGTTGATGCAGACGATCGCGTCGAGCGCCGCGCTCGGCCATACCGCGTCGCGCACGTCGAATGCGAGCGGTTCGGCGAGGTTCGCGAGGCCCGCGTGCGCGACCCACGCAGCGATCGAACGGCGTGCGTGCGCGTCGGGGTCGCTCGGTTGCCAGCGCAGGCCGGGCAGCGCCTGCGCGAAGTGCGCCGCATGCTGCCCGGTGCCGCTCGCGATCTCCAGCACGCTACCGGTTGCCGGCAGCACGCGGCGCAGCACGTCGAGGATCGGCCCGCGATTGCGCTCCGCGGCCGGCGCCGACAGGCGGGCGGACGAATCGTGCGATGCCGCGGGCCCGGTCACGATGCACGCTCCGCCGCATCGCACGCGATGCCGAGCCGCGCGTTCAACGCATCGAGCGCGGGCGCGCAGCGCGCCTCGAGCTTCAGCGTCAGCATCGGATCGGCACGCGTATGGCCGAGGTTCAGCGCGGCGACGGGCTTTTGCTGTGCCTGCGCCCACACGCAGAAGCGGTAGCCGGAATACACCATCAGCGACGAGCCGACGACCAGCAGCGCATCGGCCGCGTCGAGCGCCTGCGACGCCAACGCGACGCGTTCGCGCGGCACGTTTTCGCCGAAGAACACCACCGCCGGCTTCAGCAGGCCGCCGCACGCCGGACAGGCCGGAATGCGAAACGCGTCGAGCGCGGCCCATTCGAGGTGCGCGTCGCCGTCCGCGGCCGGTTCGGCCTGCGCGCCCAGCAGTTCGGGATTGTCCGTTTCGAGCACGGTCTGGATCGTCGCGCGCGGATGATGCGCGCCGCAATCGAGGCATGTAACGCCGTGGATGCCGCCATGCAATTCGATCACGTCGCTGCTGCCGGCGCGCTGATGCAGCCCGTCGACATTTTGCGTGACGAGGCGCTCGACCCGGCCGCTGCGGCCGAGCCGTGCAAGCGCGACGTGCGAGCGGTTCGGCTGCGCGCGGCCGACCACGGGCCAGCCGATCATGCTGCGCGCCCAGTAGCGCCGTCGCGCGGCGTCGGATCCGAGGAATTCGTGGAGCTGAATCGGCGGCGAGCGCATCCATTGACCGTTGCGGTCGCGATAGCCGGGAATGCCGGAATCCGTGCTGATGCCCGCGCCGGTCAGAACGAGCAGACGCGGATGGCGCTCGACGAAGCTGTGAAGTGAATCGACCACGGCCGGATCGATACTGGCGGACGAGGAATCGTTATGGTGGGTGTCGTTCATGTCGGCGACGCATGTTCACGCGCCGGGCGCCCCGTGCGGGCGCACGGGCAGCCGACGCTGCCAGCACATGATACCGAACGCCGCTCAATCGGGCGTACGTCCGCGCGTGAATCGCGCGCTGCAAAAAAAGACGCCCATCAGCCACATGGCGATGGGCGCTTCAACAATTGATCCATCGGGGTAGTGGATCAACTGACAGCACAATGTCGTCGAAGCCGCCGCGGTGCGGCCGGCGGCCCGTTCCCCTGGACTACCGCTTCGAATACCTGAAATCGCGCGAACCGCCGCGCCCCCCCTTTCGCTGTTACCCGGCCCGGTCTTGTCGATTCGACGCACATGGCCGCGGGCGGCATGCGGATGCATGCCACCCGCGCGGCGCACGGGCGTTTCGCCCGTCTGAATGACGATCCGGAAATCATGCTCGCCCATCTGCGCGCACGGGCGGTTCCTCCGCGACGGCCGGCCGGCATCGGCCGGCTTCATGCGTCACGCACGCACGCCGTCGTTCGGAACACACACCCGCGTGGTTCGGATGGAACTGAAAGCCGTGCGCTTACGTCGCCGCCACCCACGGCGAAGCGAACGCACTGGCAGGTCGGCGATTCATGTTTGCAACACGATACGTTGCGATTCGGTCTGTTCTCATTGTCTTGTCCCCGTCTTGGATGCGTCCGACCTACTGAAGCGATTGCCCGGCCCGTTGCTGCACCGGCGATCGCGCTCACGGCGCACACAGACATGCAAGGAGCGCACCATGCGTCGCGGCGCAAGGCTGCACGGGCCCTCAATTGCCTCCGATGCACCTCTCGCGACTGCGCATATGCGCGAATGTTTCGAAAGTGAAACTACGGGCAACCGCGCGCGGCGCGGGCGGCCGGCCGCGACGCCGCCGTTGCGGGAATGGAACGGGCGCCGGTCTCGCGAGCACATCGGCACGACGCCGACGATCCGCTTACAATCGCCCAGTCCCGCCCGCGCGAGCAGCGACGATCGAATACGCTCGTCGAACCTGCGCGCCCCGTCTTCAAGGATTCGACATGACCCAGCCCGCCTCCGATCGCGCCGACGTCGCGCGCCGCGTGTTCTCGGCCGAGCGGCTGTCGATCGGCCTGACGCTGCCGCTGTTGCGCAGCGGCCGGACGGTCGCCGATTTCAACGAGCAGCTCGAGCTCGCCGAACTCGCCGATTCGCTGGGCTTCCGCGCGCTATGGATTCGCGACGTGCCGCTGAACAGCGACGACTACCCCGACCCGGTCGGGCATCTCGACCCGTGGGTCCTGCTTGGCGCGCTCGCGTCGCGCACGCGCCGGATCGTGCTCGCGAGCGGCGCGATCGTGCTGCCGCTGCGCCATCCGCTGCACATAGCGAAAGGCGCGCTGTCGGTCGCGACGCTGTCCGGCGGCCGCTTCATTCTCGGGCTCGGCTCCGGCGATAGACCGGCCGAATACGCGGCGTTCGGCGTCGACGCGGATACGCGGCGCGACCGTTATCGCCGCCACTGGGACGTCGTCGCGGCCGCGCTCGGCGTGCCATCGCGCGTGCTGCCCGACGAGACGCCGCCCGGCGCGCCCGACTTCGCGCTCCTGCCGCGCGGCGGCGATCCGGTGCCGATGCTCGCGGTCGGCTCGGGCGGACAAAGCGTCGACTGGATCGCGCGCAACGCGATCGGCTGGATGACGTATCACCGCGACCCGGACACGCAGCGCGCGCGTCATTCGATGTGGCGTGCGGCCGTCGACCGGCTCGCGCAACCGGCGTTTCGCGGTTTCGGCGTGTCGATGCGAATCGATCTCGATGCGAATCGCAACGCGCCGGCCACCGCGCTGTCGCTCGGCTACGCGACCGGGCGCAACGCGCTGATCGACATCCTGCGCGACATGCAGGCGGCCGGCACGCACCACGTCACGCTCAATCCGGGCTGGAACCGGCCTGTGCGCGAGGTCGTCCAGGAAATCGCCGAGCACGTACTGCCGGCTTTTGACGACGGGGACGGTTGATTCGTCAGGAATCCGCAACGCCCCCGAGTCGCGTGCGTCCGCCGCCCGGGCGGCGCGCGCAACGAATGACGCGCCGCCCGACGCACAATTCATTCCCGGCCCGACCGCGGCCGGCGCCGCGTGGCCGAGTGACGATTCAGCCGCACGGACGCGCCGAACTCGGATCGCGATGGTCCCGGCGATGCGCCGGCTGCTGTCGAGGCGCGACGGCCCAACCGTACGGTCGCCGGCTGCGTGCATGCCCGATTTGGAGAGTCGCCGACGGAACTATTCGGTCCCGATCGCGATCATGTTAACTTCCGTCCATCGACACGACCGCCGGGCCACGCATCGATGCGCGCCCGCATGCCCACCCATGCGACATTTCCTGCTCGGCTGGCTGCTCGCCGCCGTCGTATCGGCTGCCCATGCGGCCGCCCCGGCCCCTGCCGCCGCATCGGCTGCCTCCGGCGCCGCGCCCGCGCTGACGCCGCAACAGGCCCAACAGGCGCTCTCCGTGCTGCAGAACCCGCGCGAACGCCAACAGGTCGAGACGACATTGCGCGCGATCGCGGCCGTCGGCGTGCTAAGCACGCCCGCGCTGCCTGCGAGCGGCGCCGCGCCGGCCAGCGCGGCCTCGGGTGCGACTGCGGCGGCGCTTACGACGAACGGCCTCGCATCGATGGTCGTCCGGCAAGGGTCGCACTGGGCCGGGGAAATCGGCCGCTCGCTGAACGAATCGCTGCGCTCGCTGCTCGACGTCGGTTCGGTCGGCGTCTGGTGGCATGAGCGTCTCGCGAATGCCGACGAACGCGCGGACCTCGCGCGTGCGCTCGCGATCATCCTCGCCGTGCTCGTGCCCGCGATCGTCGTCGAATGGGTCGCGAAGCGGCTGCTGCGGCGCGCCCTCGCCGCACTGAGCGCGCGTCGCGCCGAAGCGCCGGAACACGCAGACACCGAACCCTCCGCAACCGGGCGGCCACGCACGGGAGACGATGCCGCGCCAGCATCCGAAGCCGACGCCACCCTGGCCGGCACCGCAGCCGCGACCGGCACGACCGGCGCGCGCTCAGCGTCGGTGCAAGGCCGCGGCCACGCGCGGCGCCAGACCACGCTGCTGCGCCGGATGCCGCGCGCGCTCGTCAGCCTCGCGCTGCGCGCGGTGCCGTTGCTGGTGTTCGTCGGCGTCGCGAGCCTCACGATGTCGGTTCTCGACGGCGCCGACACGCCGACCGGAACCGCGCTCGAATCGCTGATCGACATCTACGTGATCTGCCGCCTCGTGACCATCGTCAGCCGGCTGTTTTTCCAGCCGGATGCGCGACAGCTTCGGCTGCTGCACATCAGCGACGCATGGGCCGCGTTCGCACAGCGTTCGATCGCGCGGATCGCGATCGTCGTCGGCGCCTGCACGGCCGCCGTCGAGATCGCGGGCAGCTTCGGCCTCAGCGACGCCGGTCACGTCGCGCTGTTGAAGGCCGTTGCGCTCGTCGGCCACCTGATGGTCTCGGCGTTGATCCTGCGATGCCGCCAGCCGGTTGCCGTGCGCCTCCGCGCGGCCGGCGAAACGCGCCCCGCGTTCGCGACGGTAGCCCATGCGCTCGCCGACGCGTGGGCGCCCGTGTCGGTGTTCGTCGTGATGGCGTTGTGGTTCGTATGGGCGCTGGACGTCCACAACGGCTACCGCGTGCTGATCTCGCTCGGGGGCCGCTCGATCGCCGTGATGATCGGGATGCGGATCGTATCGATCGTCGTGTTCGGCGCGCTCGCGCGGCTGTTCCAGCGGCGCGACGACGATCGCACGCTCGTCCATCTGCACGCGTATCGCTATTACCCGCTGGTGCGCCGCATCGTGTCGGCGGTGATTGCGGTCCTGACCGTCGTGCTGCTGTTGCAGATCTGGCGCGTGCCGATCTTCCGCGCGTTCGAGAGCGGCACGATCGGTCATCGGCTCGCGTCCGCGCTGATGACGATCGCGATCGCAGCCGTCATCGCGCTGATCGTGTGGGAAACCGCGAACATCGCGATCGAGCGCCGCCTGCAGCTGTGGACGCGCGAAGGCAACCTCGTGCGCGCGGCGCGGCTGCGCACGCTGTTGCCGATGCTGCGCTCGCTCCTGTTCATCATGATCGCGCTCGTCGTCGTGCTGACGGGCCTGAGCGAAATCGGCGTCAACGTCGGGCCGCTGCTCGCGGGCGCGAGCATCTTCGGCGTTGCACTCGGCTTCGGCTCGCAGAAGCTCGTGCAGGATTTCATTACCGGGATCTTCCTGCTGATGGAGAACGCGATGCAGGTCGGCGACTGGGTCACGCTCGCGGGCGTGTCGGGCACGGTCGAATACCTGTCGATCCGCACCGTGCGGCTGCGCGCCGGCGACGGGTCGCTTTACACGATCCCGTTCAGTTCGGTGACGACCGTCAACAACACGAATCGCGGGCTCGGCAATGCAGCCGTGAAGGTGAGCATCGCGTACGGGCAGGACATCGATCAGGCAATCGCGACGCTGAAGGAAATCGGCGCCGCGTTGCGCGACGATCCGAATTACAAAGACGGCATCCTGTCGGACTTCAGCTACTGGGGCGTCGATCAGGTCGACGGCGCAACCATCACGCTCGCCGGGCAGATGCAATGCAAGGACTCCGCGCGCTGGGGCGTGCAACGCGAATTCAACCGGCGCATCGCGGTGATGTTCCGCGAACGCGGGATCTGGATCGCGAATCCGCAGCGCAGCGTCGTCGCGTATGACCCGGGCTCGCGGGCTGTCGCCGGCGCGAACAACGACGGCAACGATAGCGTTGGCAACGCGGGCGGCCCGCCGATTGCCGAACCGCAGCCGCCGGCTGCACCGGCGCGCAAGCCGGGCTGAGTGCGCGGCCGCCGTGCATCGCACCGCGCCGCGCCGATGCCGCTGAATGGCTGATCTCCGCGCTCAGCGCGCGCTCTTCCTCGTGCGTTGAACGCGTTTCGATAGGTTCGCCGGCGCAGCCGAATTCGCACCCGCGCGCGGGTCGGCGCCCGCCGCGTCGCGCTGCGCATGCCAGTGTTCGAGGAGCACGCGTGTCTGTTCGGCAATGGTCGCCAGCACGAGCGCGCCGCCTTCTCCGTCGAAACTGTCCCAGTCGAGCAATTGCAGCGTCGAGCGGGGCACGAGGTGGAATACCGTCAGCTGTCCGAACAGGCTCATCGCGCGCAGTCGCGTGACCGGATCGTCTGCCGGCCGCCCCGAGATCCGGCCGATCAGTTCGGCACTTACGTCGTTGAGCGGCTTGCGCACGCGCTTCATCAGGATTTCCGTCGCGCCCGCCGGCTCCTGCCCGAGTTGCTCGCGCGCGAAGAACATCCGCTGCCCGAGCGTCTTCGGCACCGTGAACATCCGGTCGGCCAGCATCCGGAGAATGCCGATGAACGCGTCGATCAGCGCATCGACGTCCGCATCCGCATCCAGCACCGCCCGTGCATGCTCGACCGCCGGGCCGAGCACGCTCCAGCCGAGTTCGGCCATCGCGTCGACGCACGCGCGATAGACGCCTTCCTTGTTCTCGAAGTAGTACTGCAGCGCCGGTGCATTGACGCCCGCCTTTGCGGCGATGTCGCGCGTCGATGCACCGGCGAACCCGAATTCGCCAAACAGCTCGATCGCAGCGTCGATGATCCGCTGGCGCGTCTCGTCGCCGCGCGCATAGCCGCCTGCCGATGTGCGACGCAGCTTCTTCGCTTCGTTCATGCGTTCCTCGTCATTCGATCGATCGACATTCTACTTGACACAATTTTATCAACTGGAATAATTCTTCCGACCGGAATAAATTGGATAACCACATGTCCACGCAGCAAGACCCGCCATCGAAAGCAGATCGTCAGGAAACCGCATCATCGCCGCGCAACGGGGGCTCGAAGCGGCGCATCCTGATCGCCGTCGTCGTGGTCGCGGCGATCGGCGGCGCCGTATGGTTCGGCCGCTGGTGGACTGTCGGCCGCTTCATCGAAAGCACCAACGACGCGTACCTGCAGGCCGACAACATGACGGCCGCGCCGAAAGTCGCCGGTTACGTGACCGACGTCTACGTGCGCGACAACCAGACCGTGAAAGCCGGCGACCCGCTCGTGCGTCTCGACGTCCGCCAGTACCAGGTCGCGCTCGCGCAATCGACCGCGACCGTCGACGCACGCCGTGCCGACATCGCTCGCGCCGAAGCGGAGATCGGCCAGCAGCGCGCGAACCTCGAGCAGGCCGAAGCGCAGGCGAAGGTTTCTCGGATCAGCGCGCGGCACGCGAGCGACGAGTACGCGCGCTATGCGCCGCTCGCGGCGACCGGTGCCGAAACGCATGAGCACGTCGCGGATTTGAAGAGCACGCGCGACCAGGCCGCCGCGACGCTTGCGGCGAACCTTGCGGCGATCGCCGCGGCCCGCACGCAGATCGCATCGTTCACCGCGCAGTTGCAACAGGCGCGCGCGCAGCTCGAAGCGGCGCAGGCCAGCGCCGCGCAGGCCCAACTGGATCTCGACAACACGATCGTGCGCAGCACGCTCGACGGCCGCGTCGGCGACCGCACGGTGCGCGTCGGCCAGTACGTGCAGCCCGGCACGCGACTGTTGACCGTCGTGCCGGTGGATTCGATCTACCTCGTCGCGAACTTCAAGGAAACGCAGATCGGCCGGATGCGCATCGGCCAGCCGGTCGAGCTGCACGTCGATGCGCTGCCGGATGACACACTCACCGGCACCGTCGACAGCTTCGCTCCGGGCACCGGCGCGCAATTCGCGCTGCTGCCGCCCGAGAACGCAACCGGCAACTTCACGAAGATCGTGCAGCGCGTCCCGGTGCGCATCCGCCTCGCCGCGAACGCGCGAGCGCAACGGATGCTGGTGCCCGGGCTGTCCGTGACCGTCGACGTCGATACGCGTTCGGACGGCGCCGGGAAGCAACATGGCTGACGCCGCAAACACCGCCTCGCCGCACGAAGGCCGCGCGAGCGTCACCGACTGGATCGCGGTCGCCGCCGGTGCGCTCGGCGCGTTGATGGCGACGCTGGACATCTCGATCACGAACTCCGCGCTGCCGCAGATCCAGGGCGAAATCGGCGCGACCGGCACCGAAGGCACGTGGATCTCGACCGGCTACCTGATGTCGGAAATCGTGATGATCCCGCTTGCCGCATGGCTCACGCGCGTATTCGGACTCCGCAACTTCCTGCTGACGAATGCGGCGCTGTTCATCGCGTTCTCGATGATGTGCGGGTGGTCGAACTCGCTCGCGATGATGATCGCCGGACGCATCGGCCAGGGCTTCACCGGCGGCGCGTTGATCCCGACCGCGCAAACCATCATCCGGACGCGGCTGCCGCTGTCGCAGTTGCCGGTGGGGATGACGCTGTTCGGACTGATCGTGCTGCTCGGCCCGCTGTTCGGCCCCGTGCTCGGCGGCTGGCTCGCGGAGAACGTCAGCTGGAGCTGGTGCTTCTTCCTGAACCTGCCGGTGTGCGCGGTGCTGATGGCGCTGCTGGTGTTCGGACTGCCGTCGGACAAGCCGCAATGGCAAACGTTCTTCAACGCGGACTGGCTCGGGATCGCGGGCCTCGCGATCGGGCTGAGTTCGCTGACGGTCGTGCTCGAGGAAGGTCAGCGCGAACGCTGGTTCGAGTCGCACATGATCGTCACGCTCAGCTACGTGTCGCTCGCCGGGATGATCCTGATCGCGCTGTCACAACGCTTCGCGAAACGGCCGATCATGCGCCTGTCGCTGATGCGCAATCCGCGTTATGCCAGCGTGATCGTGATCGTGTCCGCGGTCGGCGCGGGTTTGTACGGCGTGTCGTACCTGCTGCCGCAGTTCCTCGCTATCGTGGCGGGCTACAACGCGGAGCAGGCGGGCGCAATCATGCTGCTGTCGGGCCTGCCCGCGTTTCTCGTAATGCCGATCCTGCCGCGCCTGCTCGGCAAGGTCGACTTCCGCATTCTCGTCATCTCGGGGCTGCTGCTGTTCTGCCTGAGCTGCATGCTCGACATCAGCCTCACCGCACAGAGCGTCGGCCACGACTTCGTATGGTCGCAACTCATTCGCGGCGTCGCGCAGATGCTTGCGATGATGCCGCTGAACCAGGCATCGATGGCGGCTGTCGCGCGCGAGGATTCCGGCGACGCGGCCGGGCTCTACAACATGGCGCGCAATCTCGGCGGCTCGATCGGGCTCGCGATCATCGGCACCGTAATCGACCGGCGTACGACCTTCCATGCGGCCGCGATTCGCGAATCGGTGAGCGCGAATTCGCTGATCGGGCAGGAGCGGCTGTCCGCCTATGCGGCGAACTGGTTCGCACATACGGGCGACCTCGCCTATTCGAACCTGCGCGCGCTCGGCCAGCTTGCCCAGCAAATCCAGATCCAGGCCATCGTGATGACCTACTCCGAAACTTTCTACGTGCTCGGCCTCGCGCTGCTCGCGTGCGTGCCGCTCGCGATGCTGCTGAAGACACCGCGCGGCCCGCAGCCGACATCGTCCGGCCACTGAACCTTCTTACGCGATGAAGCCCCTCTCCTCGCCTCGCCATCCTGTGCTTGCGCTGTGCGCAGCCGCATGCGTGCTCGCCGGCTGTACCGTCGGCCCCGACTACCGCGGCGCGCCTGCGGCACCCGACGCACCGGTCTTCGTACGGGCGCCGGCAACGGGCATCGATACCGCCGCCCCCGCACCGAGCGCATGGTGGCATGCGCTCAACGATCGCCAGCTCGACGACCTGATCGCCGCCGCGCTCGCGCACAACCCCGATCTGCATGCGGCGCGGGCACGGCTGCGCGCCTCGCGTGCGCAGCTGGTGCAACAGCGTGCGGCGCAGCTGCCGAAATCATCGGCGACCGTCGCCGCGATCCGCACGCGCGAGCCCGACGTCAGCGCGCTCGGCACGTTGTTGCCGTCCGGCAACTCGAGCCAGCCGGGCAGTGCGTCACCGTCGTCAGGCGGTACCGGTCCGCTGCAGCTCTTTTCGGCCGGCTTCGACGCAACATGGGAAATCGACCTGTTCGGCGGCACGCGCCGCGCGGTGGAAGCGGCGTCCGCGCAAGCCGAAGCCGTCGACGCCGACCTCGCCGACACGCAGGTATCGATCGCGGCCGAAGTCGCGACCGCGTACATCGATCTGCGCGACCGGCAGCAGCGGCTCGCGCTGTCGCGGCGCACGGCCGAGCTGCAACAGCGGATGCTCGAACTCACGCAGCAGCGCCGTGCACGCGGTGTCGCGGCCGATGCGGACATCGAACGCTTGACCACGCAAGTCGAGAACACGCGTGCGTCGTTGATCCCGCTCGATGCGCAGGTGACCGAGTCGCTCGACCGGCTCGCGATCCTGACCGGGCGGCCACCCGGTGCGCTCGACGCGGCGCTGTCGGCATCGGGCACGCCGCTGCCGACGCTGCCCCGCAGCGTGCCGGTCGGCGATCCGGCCGCGCTGCTAAAGCAACGTCCCGACATTCGCGCAGCCGAGCGCCGGCTCGCATCGAGCAACGCGCAGATCGGCGAGCACATCGCCGACTATTTCCCGAAGGTCACGCTGCTCGGCGATCTCGGCTTCAGCGCGAGCGACCCCGGCCACCTGTTCCGCAAGCAGAACTTCACGTGGGTCGGCGCGCCGTATCTGCAATGGAACATCCTCGACTTCGGCCGCACGCGCGGTGCGGTGCGCGCAGCCGAGGCGTCGCGTGACGAAGCGGAAGCGAACTACCGAAAGACCGTGCTCGGTGCGTTGCAGGACGCGAACACCGCACTCCAACGCTATGGGCACCAGCGCGAACACGTCGTCGCACTCGCCAACGTGCAGACGTCGGCCACGCATTCGGCCACCCTGATCGACCAGCGTTATCGTGCCGGTGTCGCGTCGATGATCGATCTGCTCGATACGCAGCGCGAAGCGCTGGCCGCGCAGCAGAACGTGATCGCGGGCCAGGCGGAATTGCTCAAGGACTACGTATCGCTGCAGAAGAGCCTCGGGCTCGGGTGGCAAACGCACGCGGGATGATTGATGCACGACGCGGCCGGCCACGCCAGCGGCTTGCCGGTTCGATCGCCGTGCCCGTCAATTCCCCCCTTTCTGCATAAAAGACGCGAACCGGCGCCGTCACCGCCGAGCGCATCAACGCAGCCAATGGGCGCGCGATCGAACGCACATTACGAATCGATTCGTCAATGATCCAGCGTTCTGAGTCTTTATTGCACGTCGAATCGGCTTTGAAAATTACAAATCCCCCGCCACTTTTCAAAATCATTTCGCCTTATTCGGTTTAATTTTGTTTCATATAATCAGAAAAAGTTTGACACCGAACTTTCGTTCTTGATACCGTCCGATGCAAGCAATCTGACGAATTGCAACACCCGCAAACGATTCCGCTCGACGCAGTTCGCTTTCGCCGCACCGAAATTTCCGCCGCCGGCCACGTCGTGATCCGTCGGCACCCGATATGCCGATGCACATCACCAGGCGGTTGCCGTCCGGCAGCAGGCCGAAGGACCGAATCGAATGAGCAGGACACCGAAACTGTTGCTCTAGCCTCCCTGCCGGCGTCAGGCCAGCCGGCGCGGCCGCCCCGCATCGCGGTGCGGCACTCCCTTTATCAGGCATTCCAGCATTTCACCCCCGGAGGGTCACCGTCTATCCGGATCGGGTGAAAGGCCCCGTCGCGCCCACGCCATCCGCATGGGTACGGCGGAAACCGGCGGCGCATAATCCGCGCCGTCGTCGATTGCAGTCGTTCGTGCAGTTCGATGTTCAACCGGAGGGGTAATTCAATGAATCAGGTTGCTCACAAGAAACAAAAGCACATTCGCATCGTCAAGCTCGCGCTCGCCGCCGCAGCTGTCGCGTCGTTCGGCATGGCGACGGTCCATGCCGCACCGGCCGCCGGCTGGACCGAAACGCGCACCAAGGGATTCCTGCCGCTCGTCCAGCAAGCCGAAAGCGGCAGCACCGCCGGGACGCCGGCGGCCAGCACCGCTGCTGCGGCCGCTGCCGCGACCGAGATGGCGCCCGGCGAATCGGTCGACATCGTGCTCGGGCTGAACCTGCGCAACGAGGCACAGCTTGACCAGTACCTGCGCGATCTGCACACGCCCGGATCGTCGCACTACAGGCAGTTCCTCACGTCGGCCCAGTTTGCCGCGCAGTACGCACCGACCGATCAACAAGTCGCGTCCGTCGTCGCGCACTTGCGCAAGGCCGGCTTCGTCAACATCGTGGTCGCGCCGAACCGCCTGCTCGTGTCCGCGTCGGGCACCGCGGCAACGGTCAAGTCGGCGTTCCGCACGACGCTCAAGCGCTTCACGCACAATGGCCGGAGCGTATACGCGAACAGCGATGCCGCACAGGTGCCGAACGCGATCGGCGGCATCGTCGGCGCCGTGTTGGGCCTGCAGAACGTCGAGCTCGTGCATACCGGCGCCGGCGGCACGCCGCAGGGCAACACCAGCAACCTGACGATTCCCGCGGGCGCCTCCGCGGTTCCGCACAATCCGACCGAGTTCTCGTCGATCTATGGTGGCGACGGCACGCCGAACGCATCGCAAACCACCGTCGGCGTCATCTCCGAAGGCGACCTGTCTCAAACGGTCAGCGACCTGAACACGTTCGCCGCGAGCAACGGTCTCGGCACGATCAGCAGCAGCGTCGTGCAGACCGGCCCGTCGGGCAGTTCGTACACCGATACATCCGGCACCGTCGAATGGAACCTCGACAGTCAGTCGATCGTCGGCGCGGCCGGCGGCAGCGTGAAGCAGGTCGTGTTCTATGTCGCGCCGTCGATGACGCTCACCGCGATCACCGCCGCATACAATCGGGCGGTGAGCGACAACGTCGCGAAGGTCATCAACGTGTCGCTCGGTGTGTGCGAATCGTCCGCATACAGCACGGGCTCGCAGGCGACAGACGACACCATTTTCAAGCAAGCAGTCGCACAGGGGCAGACCTTTTCCGTGTCCGCCGGCGATCACGGCGCGTACGAATGCGCGAGCGGCAAGCCGTCGCGTTCGACCTACACCGTCAGCGAACCGGCGACATCGCCGTACGTGATCGCGGTGGGCGGCACGACGCTGTTCACCAATACGTCGACCAACGCGTACGACAGCGAAGTCGTGTGGAACGATCCGAGCTGGCAGTCGGGCACCGTGTGGGCGACGGGTGGCGGTTACAGCAAGTACGAGGCCGCGCCGTCGTGGCAATCGTCGGCGCTCACCGGTTCGACGAAGCGCGCACTGCCGGACGTCGGCTTCGACGCCGACCTGCGCACCGGCGCGATCCTCGTGGTGAACGGCAAGACGTCCGACACGCTGTGGGGTGCGGGTTACCTGAACAATGAAGGCGGCACGAGCCTCGCCGCGCCGATCTTCACCGGCATCTGGGCGCGGCTGCAATCGGCGAACAACAATGCGCTCGGGTTCCCCGCGTCGAGCATCTACAAGTACTTCCCGGCCAACGCGACGCTGGTGCACGACGTGACGTCCGGCAACAACGGCAGCGGCGGCTACGGCTATAACGCGAAGGCGGGCTGGGACGCGACGACGGGCTTCGGCAGCGTGAACATCTCGAAACTGAACACGTTCATCCAGAGCACGTCGGATTTCGCGCGCTGATGTTGCGATGACGGGCGGTTCCGGGCAAGAAGGTGCGCACGTCCGGAACCGCGTGCGCGGCCGTCGCGGCCTGCAGAGGTCAGAGCTGCGATTCGATCGGGAACAGGCCGAGAAACCAGACCTCGATGCGCCGCGCCGGCGACACCTCCGGCTCGTGATCGAGTTCGGTCACGTTGCCGTTGTCGTCGGTCTGAATCCACTTGAGCTGTCCGTTCCCGGGCGGATCGGTCCGAGCCTCGACGCGCCACGCGATTCGATCGAGCCGCGGCTCGAGATCGTTCGCGACCTCGGATGCGATCGCCGGGCTCTCGCAATAGACGCCGATCTCGGTGTTCAGATTCAGCGAGCGCGGATCGAGATTCATCGAGCCGATGAAGATGCTCTTGCGATCGAATACGTATGTCTTCGCGTGCAGCGACGCGCGCGACGACCCGATGATGACCTGCTTCGAGATGCTCCGGTCGCCGGACGGCCGCCGCTCGTAGAGCCGCACGCCGGCGTCGACGAGTTCGCGCCGGTAGCGCCGGTAACCGGCATGCACGGCTGCGACGTCGGTGGATGCGAGCGAGTTGGTCAGGATCGTCACGCGCACGCCGCGCGCGGTCAGCGCACGCAGCCGCTCGATCATCTCGCTGCCGGGCACGAAATACGGCGACACGATCAGCAGTTCCTGCTCGGGTCGCAGCGCGAGCGCGCGCAATTGCGGCATCAGGTGCCCTTCACTGTCCTTCGGTGCGCGCGCGATCTTCGCCGGATCGTCGTAGAGCACCGTCGCATGCCCCCACGACAGGTCCGTGCCCTGGCCATGGATGATCTGCCCGAGCCGCTGGTGCGCCTCGAGCACGTACGGATTGTCCTCCATCGCGCGCAGGTAGTCGCGCAACCGTTCCCGCTCGCGATCGAGGCCGCCCGGCGGCGCGTCATGGCCGACGAGCGCGCTGATCGAAAACGCATACGGCGAGTTCCAGAACGTATCGAACTCGGTCGAGATGTCGTTCACGACGGGGCCGTGCACGACCACGTCGAGATCGCCGAATTCGAGCATCGACGACGCGCCGAAGTATTCGTCGCCGATATTGCGGCCCCCGACGATCGCGGCCTGATTGTCCGCGATCATCGCCTTGTTGTGCATGCGCCGGTTCACGCGCGAGAACTCGAACACCGTGCCGATCTTCTTGAAGCTGCGCGTCGCGACCGGATTGAACAGCCGGATCTCGATGTTCGGATGCGAGCTGATCTCGAGCAGCTTTCGGTCGTCCGCGTTCGTACCCAGATCGTCGAGCAGCACGCGCACGCGCACGCCGCGGTCGGCCGCGCGCATCACCGCGTCCGCGAGTTCGTGTCCGGTCAGGTCGTCGTGCCAGATGTAGTACTGCAGGTCCAGCGAGCGGTCCGCGCGATCGGCGAGCAGCACGCGCGCATCGAGCGCGTCGACCGGATCGCGCAGCAGATGAAACGCGTCCTGCCCCGGATGAGCATCGGCCTGCCGACGGAACGCGAGCCCGAGGCGGGTGTTCGCGGTGTCGGTGTACGCATGCGTCGGCACGCGATCGGTCTGTGGCGGCAGGCTCGCACATGCGGCAAGCATCAGCAACGACAGAATCGCACTCCACGAACGCAGCATGGTCATGATGGACGCCCCTCTCTGTCGGGCGAAGTCGGTTTGTGTTTGTTCTGGCGGCCGCGCGAAGCGCGGCGCCTGGCGTCGGTTCGCGCGGTCGACGGACGCCGATCTCGATCGCGGATACCCGAACGCACTACAGCATACTTCGATTGATATCGGGACAGCACGTGCGGCGTGATTCCCCGGTGGCGGCGATACGACATCATGCGGCGCGCCAAAGAAAAAACCCGCGAAGCCTTGCGGCATCGCGGGTTTGGCGGCTTCCTCGAACGACCGTGGAAGCGAATCTGGTGGGCCCCCCGGGAGTCGAACCCGGCACCAACGAATTATGAGTTCGCTGCTCTAACCAAGCATGAGCTAGGGGCCCAAATGGGTAGCACCGCGTGTTACGCGCTGCGCCGGCAATGAAGCCGGGCCGGCATTGTAACAACAAAGAGGATCAAGAGCACAAACGCCACCGGCATCACATGGACACCGGCGGCGTTCGCAGGTGAGACGCCGGAAATCAGTTCCCTTCGAGGAACGACTTCAGCTTGTCGGAACGGCTCGGGTGACGCAGCTTGCGCAGCGCCTTCGCCTCGATCTGACGGATCCGCTCGCGGGTGACGTCGAACTGCTTGCCGACTTCCTCGAGCGTGTGGTCCGTGCTCATCTCGATGCCGAAGCGCATCCGCAGCACCTTCGCCTCGCGCGGCGTCAGCGAATCGAGCACGTCCTTCACGACGTCACGCATGCTCGCATGCAACGCCGCATCCGCCGGCGCGACCGTGTTGTTGTCCTCGATGAAGTCGCCGAGATGGGAATCGTCGTCGTCGCCGATCGGCGTTTCCATCGAGATCGGTTCCTTCGCGATCTTCATGATCTTGCGGATCTTGTCTTCCGGCATCTCCATCTTCTCGGCGAGCGTTGCCGGATCCGGCTCGAGACCGGTTTCCTGCAGGATCTGCCGCGAGATGCGGTTCATCTTGTTGATCGTCTCGATCATGTGAACCGGAATGCGGATCGTGCGCGCCTGGTCCGCGATCGAACGCGTGATGGCCTGGCGGATCCACCACGTCGCATAGGTCGAGAACTTGTAGCCGCGACGGTATTCGAACTTGTCCACCGCCTTCATCAGGCCGATGTTGCCTTCCTGAATCAGGTCGAGGAACTGCAGGCCACGGTTCGTGTACTTCTTCGCGATCGAGATCACGAGACGCAGGTTGGCCTCGGTCATTTCACGCTTCGCCTGGCGCGCCTTCAGTTCGCCGGCCGCCATCTGACGGTTGGTTTCCTTCAGGTCCTTCAGCGGCAGCACGACGCGCGCCTGCAGGTCGAGCAAACGCTGTTGCTGTTCGCGAATCGCCGGGATGTTGCGCGACAGGACCGCGCTGTACGGATGACCTTCGGCCGCGATCTTCTCGGCCCAGTCGAGATCCGTCTCGCTGCCCGGGAAGCGCGCGATGAATTCCGAACGCGGCATCCCGCACTTGTCGACGACGATGTGCAGGATCTGACGCTCGACCTGACGCACTTCGTCCACTTGCGCACGCAGCGTGTCGCACAGACGCTCGACCGTGCGCGCAGTGAAGCGGATCGTCATCAGCTCGCTCTGGATCGTTTCCTGCGCCTTCAGGTAGGACTTCGACTTGTAGCCTTCCTTCTCGAACGCGCGGCGCATCTTGTCGAACCACTCGCTGATCTGCGCGAACTTTTCGAGCGATGCGCGCTTGAGGGCCTCGAGCTGGGCGGCGTTGGCCGACGCCTGCGCGGCGCCGTCATCGTCCTCCTCTTCCTCTTCTTCCTCTTCCTCTTCTTCTTCCTCGTCCTCGTTCTCGATCGCTTCGGCTTCCTTCGCGGAGAAACCGTCGGTGTCCGCGGCATCCGCCGCATTCGGATCGAGCAGGCCGTCGACGAGCTCGTCGACACGGATCTCTTCGTTCGCGACACGCTCGGCCATCGCGAGGATGTCGGCAATCGTCGTCGGGCACGCGGAAATCGCCATCACCATGTGGCGCAGGCCGTCTTCGATCCGCTTCGCGATCTCGATTTCGCCTTCGCGCGTGAGCAGCTCGACCGTGCCCATCTCGCGCATGTACATCCGGACCGGATCGGTCGTGCGGCCGAATTCCGAATCGACGGTCGACAGTGCGACTTCCGCCTCTTCCTCGACTTCATCGTCCGACGACGCGGCCGGCGCGTTGTCGTTCAGGAGCAGCGTTTCCGCGTCCGGCGCCTGCTCGTAGACCGCCACGCCCATGTCGTTGAACGTGCCGATGATGCCCTCGAGGGCTTCGGTTTCGGTGAAGTTGTCCGGCAGGTGGTCGTTGATTTCGGCATACGTGAGGAAGCCGCGCTCCTTGCCGAGCTTGATCAGCGCGCGCAGCTTCACGCGGCGCTCTTCGAGCTCCTCGGCCGTACCGGGCGTGCTCGTCGCGAACGCTTCCTTCAGCAGCGCCTTTTCCTTGGCGCGACGATCGCGCACCTTGGATTTGCCCGGAGCAGCCGCGGCTGCGGGCTGCTCGTCGCTCTGATTTGCGTCGTCATCGACGGATACTTCGTTCAGCTTTTTGGTCATGGAGTTCGCCGTACCGGCTATATCGACTCGCGGCTGCTGGACGACAGCCGGTTGAACCGTGGGTGCATGAGTAGTACGTACTGCCGTTTCGTCCGCGGCGGCAGTCGTGTCCCTTGCGCTTTTCGCACTTGCCCGCTTCGCCGCCGGCTTGGCCGGCCCGGAGTCGGGTCTCGCGGCAGCCCTGGATCTGGCTGCCGGCGCCGGCGCAGCCTGAGCAGTGCCGGCCGCGGTTTTCTTTCCTGCAGGGGCTGACGTGGCTGAAGACGTTGCCCTGGTGGAAGAAGCAGACTTGGCCGCTGTGACCTTTTTGGTCGGCTCCGTCGAGCCCTTGCCTGTTGCTTTCTTTCCGCCTGTCGTCTTTGCCATCGCGATTCTCGCCTCTGCTTGGAAAACAAACCGCTGGAAACCTTATATTATAGCACGCTGGGGAGCCCCTCTCTCGGCGCCCCGGCCGCCTACAGCCCGAGCCGACGCTTCATGTCGGTTCGCTGCTGGTTCAATTCCGTCAATTCCGCCAGTTCCTCGGGTGTAAACGTGGATTGCCGCGCGAGCCGGTCGAGCCGGTCGCAGCAGGCGTCATAGCGCATCTTGAGCACCGCCGCCTGCAGTTCCTCCCCCGCGATCCGTTCCTGCTCGCGCTGCCGTTCGGACACCGACTCGTCTTCCGAATTCTGTAACAGCAAATCGCGGACGTTTTCATCATAGTCCAGAATTTCGCGGAAGATTTCCTCGTAAGTCGCCGCGTTCGATGACGTTCGCAGGACATCCGACAGCAGCCGGAACTCCGCGCCGTCGCCCAGCGCACGCGCGTGATCGACGACTTCGGCAAACAGCTCCCCGATGCGCGGAAGCGCGCGCAGGGTCGCAAGCTGATCGTCGTCGAGCTGCGTCGCGATCCGCGGATGCATCACCAGCGTACGCAACGCCCGCTTTTCGCTGTCCGTCACACGCCGCCGCTCGCTGCGCGCGGGCGCCTGGCGCGCCGGCGCGGCAATGCGCGCATCAACGTCGCACAGCGCCGCAACCTCCTCGAACGGAATGTCGAGGCGGTCGGCGAACATGTGCATGATCTGCGCGCGCAGAGCGTTCGCCGGCAGCGCCTGCAGCAGCGGCTTCGCGTCGAACAGCGCCTTCGCGCGCCCTTCCGGCTGATCAAGCGCCTTGCCGGCAATTGCTTCGTTCAACAGAAATTGCGACAGCGGCATCGCGCGTTCGACCTGTTCGGAAAACGCTTCCGCGCCGAATTCGCGTACGTAGCTGTCCGGATCGTGTTCGGGCGGCAGGAAAAGGAATCGGATCGTCCGGTTGTCCGCCGCATGCGGCAGGCACGCCTCGAGTGCGCGGCGCGCCGCACGCCGGCCGGCCGAGTCGCCGTCAAAGCTGAAAATGACCGTATCGGTCTGCCGCAGCAGCTTTTGCACGTGGATCGGCGTACACGCGGTGCCGAGCGTCGCGACCGCGTTCGGAAAGCCGAGCTGCGCGAGCGCGACGACGTCCATGTAGCCTTCGACGACCAGCACGTACTTGCGCTCGCGGATCGCGAGCCGCGCCTCGAACAGCCCGTACAACTCGCTGCCCTTGTTGAACAGCGGCGTTTCGGGCGAGTTCAGATACTTCGGCTCGCCGCTGCCGAGCACGCGGCCGCCGAACCCGATCACCTGCCCCTTCACGTTGCGGATCGGGAACATGATTCGCTCGCGAAACCGGTCGTAGCGCCGCGCGACACCTTGCCCGTCGGTCTTCTCGCTGACGATCACGAGCCCCGATTCGACCAGCGAATCGTCGCGGTAGTCGGGGAACGCGGCTTCGAGGTTCTGCCAGCCGTCGGGCGCGTAGCCGAGCCCGAAACGCGCGGCGATCTCGCCGGTCAGGCCCCGGTTCTTCAGGTACTGGATCGCGACCGTCGCGCCGCGCAATTGCTTGCGGTAGTAGTCGCACGCGGCCGACATCACGTCGGACAGCGCGGTCGCGACCGATTTCGACACGGGCGCCGGATAATCGCCGCCCGCGCCGCCTGCGCCCCCGCCGCGCATCGACGGTTCGTGCGGCACCGTCAGCCCGACCGACTGCGCGAGTTCCTGCACGGCCTCGGGGAACGTCAGCCCCGCATGCTCCATCAGAAAACCGATCGCGGTCCCGTGCGCGCCGCACCCGAAGCAGTGATAGAACTGCTTGGTCGGGCTGACGGTGAACGATGGGCTCTTTTCGTTGTGGAACGGGCACAACCCCATGAAGTTGGCGCCGCCCTTCTTGAGCTGCACGTAACGGCCCACCACGTCGACGATATCGACGCGGTTCAGCAAATCCTGCAGGAACGAATGCGGAATCACCGTGGGATCGAGCGAAAAGAGACGATACGACGCCTCCGGCGCGCGCATGCGACGCGCCGGAAAGCAGGTTTTACTTGGACAGCGCGGCCTTGACCTGCGCGGAAACGGCCGTCATGTCGGCACGGCCGGCGAGCTTGCCCTTCAGCACGCCCATCACCTTGCCCATGTCCTGCGGGCCGGCCGCGCCCGTTGCCGCGACCGCGGCCTGGACTTCGGCGGCCACTTCGGCGTCCGACAGCTGCGCGGGCATGTACGCGCCAAGCACGGTCAGCTCGGCCTGCTCCTTCGCGACGAGATCGTCGCGGCCGGCAGCCTGGAACTGGCTGATCGAATCCTTGCGCTGCTTGATCATCTTGTCGATCACGGCGGTGATGCCGGCGTCGTCGAGGGTCACCCGATCGTCGACTTCGCGCTGCTTGATCGCGGCCAGCAGCAGGCGAATCGTCGCCAGACGCTCGCTTTCCTTCGCGCGCATCGCGGCCTTCATGTCTTCGCTGATCTGCTCTTTCAAACTCATCTTGCACCCGGGATGAAAACGTGACTTCGACGCCCGTGAACGGACGTCAACACAAAAACCCGCTTGGGACTATGTCTCAAGCGGGTTGCTCGAATCCGGCATCGGCGGCCTTCGCACGCTTGCCTCCGATCGAAGCCGATCGTGCGGCGGGCGCCGGTGCGCCGCTCAGCGAACCGCGCGGCGCTCAATCGTTCAGTACAGCTTCTTCGGCAACGTCTGGCTGCGGATGCGCTTGTAATGACGCTTCACCGCAGCAGCCTTCTTGCGCTTGCGCTCGGCGGTCGGCTTCTCGTAGAACTCCCGCGCACGAAGCTCGGTCAGCAGACCGTTCTTCTCGATCGTGCGCTTGAAGCGACGCATGGCGACTTCGAACGGCTCGTTTTCTTTAACGCGAATGATCGTCATGATCCGACACGAATAAAGGTTTGCAGGGAAGACTTACTAGTATAGCAGAGCGCCGCGTGAAGACATAAGAGGCGGCCGACCCGCGCGTCAGCCCCCGCGCGCGAACTCGGCGGCCGCCTGGCCCGCCGCCGTGCCCGAGGCCCATGCCCACTGGAAGTTGTAGCCGCCGAGCCAGCCCGTCACGTCCACTGCCTCGCCGATGAAGAACAGCCCCGGCACCCGCGCACTCATCATCGTCGCCGACGACAGTTCGCGCGTGTCGACACCACCCTTCGTCACTTCGGCCTTCTTGTAGCCTTCGGTGCCGTTCGGCGTCAACGTCCAGCCGGACAACGCGTCGCCGATCTGGCGCAGCGTCTTGTCGGGCAGGTCCGCGAGCCGCGCATCGGCCGCGACGCGATGCGCGTCGAGCCATACGTGCGCGAGCCGCGACGGCACCCAGTCCGCGAGCAGCGAGCCGATCTGCCGCTTCGACGTGCGCTTCGCGTCGAGCAGGTCGGCCACGACGTCGCGCTGCGGCAGCAGGTCGACGCGGATCGGATCGCCGGGCTGCCAGTAGCTGGAGATCTGCAGGATGCCCGGGCCCGACAGACCGCGATGCGTCAGCAGCAAATCCTCGACGAATTCGCCGCCGCGCCTGCGGTCGCCGGTCGACACGCGCACTTCGAGCGACACGCCGGACAGCGCCGCGAACGGCGCCCAGTCCTGCGGCGCGAACGTGAGCGGCACAAGCGCCGGACGCGTGTCGACGAGCTTGTGGCCGAACTGCTTCGCGAGCCGATAGCCGAAGTCGGTCGCGCCGATCTTCGGGATCGACAGGCCGCCGGTCGCGACGATCAGCGCGCGCGCGCGGATCGGCCCCGCCTGCCGGGTGTCGAGCGTGAAGCCGTCGGCCGGCGCATGCCGCACCGCGTCGACGACCACCGGGCGGCGCCACGCGATGCCGCCGGCATCGCATTCGTGCTTCAGCACGTCGATGATTGCGTCGCTGCCGTGGTCGCAGAACAGCTGCCCCTTGTGCTTTTCGTGCCACGTGACGTGATGGCGCTTCAGCAGCCCGAGAAAATCGCGCGGCGTGTAGCGTGCGAGCGCCGAGCGCGCGAAATGCGGATTCGACGACAGGTAGTTGTCGGGGCCCGCGTAAAGATTCGTGAAATTGCAGCGGCCGCCGCCCGAGATGCGGATTTTCTCGGCGAGCCGCGGCGCGTGGTCGATCAACACCACGCGGCGGCCAAGTTGCCCGGCAACCGCGGCGCTCATCATCCCGGCGGCGCCTGCGCCGATCACGGCGATGTCATAAGTTTCCATGGCGCGGATTGTACCTGCCCGGCCCTCGGACGGGCGCCGCCATCAGCGGCGACCTCCCCCCGCTGATATAATTTCCGGTTACGTTGACCTTCCTTCGGCGCGCTCGAACCGGCGCGCCCCGCCCCGACCCATGCTCGTTCTCGGCATCGAAAGCTCCTGCGACGAAACCGGCCTCGCGCTCTACGACACGCAGCGCGGCCTGCTCGCGCACGCGCTCCATTCGCAGATTGCGATGCACCGCGAATACGGCGGCGTCGTGCCCGAACTCGCATCGCGCGACCACATCCGCCGCGCGCTGCCGCTGCTCGAGGAAGTGATGGCGCAAAGCGGCACGCGTCGCGACGACATCGACGCGATCGCGTTCACGCAAGGCCCTGGCCTTGCCGGTGCACTGCTGGTCGGCGCGAGCATCGCGAACGCGCTCGCGCTCGCATGGAACAAGCCGACAGTCGGCATCCATCACCTCGAAGGCCATCTGCTGTCGCCGCTGCTCGTCGACGAGCCGCCGCCGTTCCCGTTCATCGCACTGCTGGTATCGGGCGGCCATACGCAGTTGATGCGCGTGACCGACGTCGGCGTGTACGAAACGCTCGGCGAAACGCTCGACGACGCGGCGGGCGAAGCGTTCGACAAGACGGCGAAGCTGATCGGCCTCGGCTATCCGGGTGGCCCGGAAGTCTCGAAACTTGCGGAAACCGGCACGCCGGGCGCGGTCGTGCTGCCACGGCCGATGCTGCATTCGGGCGATCTCGATTTCAGCTTCAGCGGCCTGAAGACGGCCGTGCTCACACAGATGAAGAAGTTCGAGGCGGCGAAGCTCGAAGGCGAAGCGCTCGAACGCGCGAAGGCCGACCTCGCGCGCGGCTTCGTCGACGCGGCCGTCGACGTGCTCGTCGCGAAATCGCTCGCCGCGCTGAAGAAGACGAAGCTCAAGCGCCTGGTGGTGGCCGGCGGCGTCGGCGCGAACCGCCAGTTGCGCGCGGCGCTGTCGGCCGCCGCAGTCAAACGCGGGTTCGACGTGCACTATCCCGATCTTGCGCTCTGCACCGACAACGGCGCGATGATCGCACTCGCCGGCGCGCTGCGGCTTGGCCGCTGGCCTGAACAGGCGAATGCCGACTACGCGTTCACGGTCAAGCCGCGCTGGGATCTCGCGTCGCTTGCGCGCTGAGTCACGCAGCGCGATGTCGCGCCGAGTCACCGAGTCGCTGAGTCACTGAACCGCTCCGATCGAGCCTCGTCCGAAAAACAGAATGGCCGCTCAAATTCGAGCGGCCATTTTTTTCATTGCAGCGGCAATACGGCGCTGCCACACGGCAGCACAGTGCACGCCCGACGTTACGCTGCGTGTCGCTTGTCCCGCTCGATCAGCGCATACGCGCTGTGATTGTGAATCGACTCGAAGTTCTCGGCCTCGAGCACGTATGCGACCACGCGCTCGTCAGCATCGAGACGCTGCGCGACGTCGCGCACGAGATCCTCGACAAACTTCGGGTTTTCGTATGCACGCTCCGTGACGAACTTCTCGTCCGGACGCTTGAGCAAGCCCCACAGCTCGCACGATGCTTCCTCTTCCGCGATGCGGATCAGCGCCTCGACGGGCAGGTCGGCCGCGAGTTCGGCGTCGATCGTCACGTGCGAGCGCTGGTTGTGCGCGCCGTACTGCGAGATCTTCTTCGAGCACGGGCACAGGCTCGTCACCGGCACGAGCACCTTCAGGAATACGCGCGTTTCGCCGTTGCGGCTCTCGCCCGCGAGCGTCACTTCGTAGTCGAGCAGGCTCTGCACGCCCGATACCGGCGCCGTCTTGCTCACGAAGTACGGGAACGTGACCTCGATACGGCCGGCTTCGGCCTCCAGCTTCTCCAGCATCGACGCGAGCATCGCGCGAAAACGCGCGACGGTCAGCGGCGCGCGGTTCTCTTCGAGCAGCGCGACGAAGCGCGACATGTGCGTGCCCTTCTGATCGGCGGGCAGGCGCACGTCGAGGTTCCAGACGCCGACGCTCGGCTGCACGTCGCCGCTTTCGGTGCATACCGTCAACGGATGCCGGACCGCCTTCACGCCCACGCGCTGAATCGGAATCTGGCGGGTATCCACCGTGCTCTGCACGTCGGGCATCACGAAGGCGGGATTCATCTGGTTCATCTTGTTTTCAATCCTTGTAAGCCGCGCGTTCGACGACGCGCACGCCGCGTCACGCGGCAGCCGGAAAAGCAACATGGGCCCGCAGGCCCATGTTTTCCGCATCAATGTTGACCGGTTGCGCCAGTCGCATCGACGCCGCCCGGAGGCGGCGCCAGCTTATGCGACGCGCTTCGCCTGACCGGCGACATCGGCCGCGGGGCTCAGGAAGCGTTCGCGAATCGATTTCGCGATGCCTGCACCGTCGAGACCGCATTGCGACAGCAGCTTCGCGGGATCGCCGTGATCGATGAACTGGTCAGGGAGGCCCAATTGTAGTACGGGCCGGATAACCCCACTCTCCATCAGGGCTTCGACGCAGGCAGAACCCGCGCCGCCCATCACGCAACCTTCCTCGACGGTGACGAGATAGTCGTGCGTCTGCGCGAGTTCGCGCACGAGCGCCGCATCGACGGGCTTCACGAAGCGCATGTTCGCGACCGTTGCGTCGAGCTCGTCGGCGGCGGCCAGCGACGGTGCGACCATCGTGCCGAACGCGAGAATCGCAACGCGCTTGCCTTCCGGCTGCGCGGTACGGCGACGCACTTCGCCCTTGCCGAGCGGGATCTCGGTGAATTCCTTCACCGTCGCCACGCCCGTGCCCGCGCCGCGCGGGTAACGCACCGCAGTCGGGTTCGGCTGCTGAAGCGCCGTATGCAGCATCTGGCGGCATTCGTTTTCGTCGGACGCCGCCATGATCGTCATGTTCGGGATGCAGCGCATGAACGCGAGATCGTACGCACCCGCATGCGTCGCGCCATCGGCGCCGACGAGGCCGGCGCGGTCGATTGCGAACACGACCGGCAGGTTCTGCAGCGCGACGTCGTGGATCAGCTGGTCGTACGCACGCTGGAGGAACGTCGAGTAGATCGCGACGACAGGCTTCAGCCCTTCGGTCGCGAGGCCGCCCGCGAACGTGACGGCGTGCTGCTCGGCGATGCCGACGTCGTAGTAGCGATCCTTGAAGCGCTTCTCGAACTCGACCATGCCCGAGCCTTCGCGCATCGCGGGTGTGATGCCGACGACGCGCGAATCGCGCTCGGCTTCATCGCACAACCACTCGCCGAACACCTGCGTGTACGTCTTCTTCGCCGGGGTGGCCGACGGCTTGATGCCTTCGGCCGGATTGAACTTGCCGGGGCCGTGATAAAGCACGGGATCGGCTTCGGCGAGCTTGTAGCCCTGCCCTTTCTTCGTCACAACGTGCAGGAATTGCGGGCCGCGCAGCTCGCGGATGTTCTGCAGCGTCGGGATCAGCGAATCGAGATCGTGACCGTCGATCGGGCCGATGTAGTTGAAGCCGAACTCCTCGAACAGCGTGGCCGGCACGACCATGCCCTTCGCGTGCTCCTCGAGCTTGCGCGCGAGTTCGAGCACCGGCGGCGCGACGCTCAGCACGCGCTCGACGCCGGCGCGCGCGGCCGCGTAGAAACGGCCCGACATCAGCCGCGCGAGATGGCGGTTCAGCGCGCCGACCGGCGGCGAAATCGACATGTCGTTGTCGTTGAGGATCACGAGCAGCTTCGCATCCTCCGAAACGCCCGCGTTGTTCATCGCCTCGAACGCCATGCCGGCTGTCATCGCGCCGTCGCCGATCACCGCGATCGAGAAGCGGTCGTCGCCGTTCAGCTGGCTGCCGATCGCCATGCCGAGCGCGGCCGAGATCGACGTGCTCGAGTGCGCGGTGCCGAACGTGTCGTAT
Source organism: Burkholderia sp. AU19243 (assembly GCF_018148075.1). Classification (NCBI taxonomy): domain Bacteria; kingdom Pseudomonadati; phylum Pseudomonadota; class Betaproteobacteria; order Burkholderiales; family Burkholderiaceae; genus Burkholderia; species Burkholderia sp. AU19243. The sequence goes on along the minus strand of NZ_JAGSTV010000009.1, from coordinate 219,364 downwards.
TCCGACTCGCTGCGGCGCGGGAAACCCGAGATGCCATCGTACTGGCGCAGCGTGTGCATCTGGTCGCGGCGGCCCGTCAGGATCTTGTGCGGGTAGGTCTGGTGACCCACATCCCAGACGATCCGGTCGTTCGGCGTGTTGAACACGTAGTGCAACGCGATCGTCAGCTCGACCGTCCCGAGGTTGGACGACAGATGGCCGCCCGTCTTCGACACGCTGTCGAGCACGAACGCGCGCAGTTCATCCGCGAGCGGTTGGAGTTGGCGACGATCGAGGCGGCGCAGATCCGCCGGGTCGTCGATGGTTTTCAGCAAGTCGTACATCGTCGTTCCATTGTAGGAAATCAAACGCGCCCGCATTCTGTTGCACGCACCGTAGCGTGTGCGCGGCGGCGGGCTTTCGCGTCAGCTGACCCGGTTCACCACCAGGTCGGCAAGTTCGGCGAGACGCTGTGCGCGCGCGCCGAACGGTTTCAGCGCGTCGTGCGCTTCGGCGCGCAGCTGTGCTGCGAGCTCGCGCGATGCGTCGAGGCCGAGGATCGATACGTAGGTCGGCTTGTCGTTCGCCGCGTCCTTGCCGGCCGTCTTGCCGAGCGTGGCGGAATCCGTCGTGACGTCGAGAATGTCGTCGACGACCTGGAACGCCAGACCGACGGCGCCCGCGTAGACGTCGAGTGCAGCCATCGCTTCCGCCGACGGCGTGTCGCCCGCCAGCGCACCCATCCGCACGGCCGCGCGCAGCAGCGCGCCCGTCTTCATCCGGTGCATCGTCTCGAGCTGCTCGCGCGTCAGCTTGAGCCCGACGCTCGCCAGGTCGATCGCCTGCCCGCCGGCCATGCCGATCGAGCCGCTCGCCAGCGCCAGCTCGCGCACGAGCGCGGCCTGCTGTGCGGGCGACAGCGCGGCGGCATCCGTCAGCGCGACGAACGCCTGCGACTGCAGCGCGTCGCCGACCAGCAGCGCCGTCGGCTCGTCGTACTGCACGTGCACGGTCGGCTTGCCGCGCCGCAACGCGTCGTCGTCCATGCACGGCATGTCGTCATGCACGAGCGAATAGACGTGGATCATCTCCAGCGCCGCCGCCGCCGCGTTGCGCGCCGCCTCCGTCGCGCCGGTCAGTTCGCCTGCTGCATGGCACAGCAGCGGGCGAACGCGCTTGCCGCCGCCGAGGACCGCGTAGCGCATCGCTTCGTGGAGTTGCGTGGGCACCACGTTGTCGGCCGGCAAATAGTGGCCGAGTGCGTCCTCGACACGGTCGAGCACGGACCGCATCCATTGTTCGAATGTCATAGATCGTCGTCTTCGCCGTCCGTGGCGGCCGTTCCGGATGACAGCGGCTTCAGCGTCGCGCCGTCGAGCACGCGAACCTGCTGTTCCACTTTCTCCAGCTGCTGTTGGCAAAACGCAACGAGGGTCGCACCGCGGCGATATGCGGCGAGCGAATCCTCGAGGCTCAACGCGCCGCCTTCCATCCGGGCAACCAGCGTCTCGAGTTCCGCGAGCGCCGTTTCATAGTTGTCCGGCAACGGTTCGGTGCCGTTGCCGGGCGGGGTGGCGCCTGGGGATGCGGTTTTCGCCATGGACGAGGGTGTCAAATTTCAAAACAAGTCGGACATTCTACGGCAAAAGAGAAATTTTCGACCTGCCGACTTGGGCACCCTGCCCCGCGCTCCGGCCCCTTGCCAGGCACACATTGTGCGCCCATCGGTCGCACCCCGACAAAAAATTGACACAAATCAGGCACTTAATCCTGGCCTTGCGGGGCGAACCGGGTATAATTCTCCGTTTCCCTAAATCGATTTTTCGATGGTTGGGTTGTTCACTGCTTTCACGCTAACACCGGGAGTGGGAATGTCCAATCTGAGCGATGCGCTTCAGTTGAAGTCGGCTCACAGCCAGCTTCCAGTCACTGCATATTTCGATGAGGCGCTGCTTGAGCGCGAGATCGAAACCCTCTTCAAGAAAGGACCTCGTTACGTCGGGCACGAATTGATGGTGCCCGAGGCGGGGGATTATTTTGCGCTGCCGTCCGAAAAGGAAGGCCGCGTGCTGGTCCGCAATCAGGCGAACCAGATCGAACTGCTGTCGAACGTGTGCCGTCACCGCCAGGCGATCATGCTGAACGGGCGCGGCCGCACGCAGAACATCGTGTGTCCGCTGCACCGCTGGACGTACGATCTGGAAGGCCAGCTGCTCGGCGCGCCCCACTTCCCCGACAAGCCGTGCCTGAATCTCGGCAAGAGCCCGCTGCAGAACTGGCAGGGGTTGCTGTTCGAGGCCGAAGGCCGCAACGTCGCGCGCGATCTCGCGAACCTCGGCACGAAGCATCACTTCGATTTCTCCGAGTACTTGTTCGATCACGTCGAAGTGCACGAGTGCGATTACAACTGGAAGACGTTCATCGAGGTGTACCTCGAGGATTACCACGTCGTCCCGTTCCACCCGGGCCTCGGCAGCTTCGTGTCGTGCGACGATCTCAAGTGGGAGTTCGGCGACTGGTACAGCGTGCAGACGGTCGGCGTCCATAACGCGCTCGCGAAACCGGGCAGCGCGACCTACCAGAAATGGCACGAGCAGGTGCTCAAGTTCCGCAACGGCGTACCGCCGGAGTTCGGCGCGATCTGGATGGTCTATTACCCGGGCCTGATGATCGAGTGGTATCCGCACGTGCTCGTCGTGTCGTGGCTGATCCCGCGCGGGCCGCAAAAGACGACCAACATCGTCGAGTTCTATTACCCCGAGGAAATCGCGCTGTTCGAGCGCGAGTTCGTCGAGGCCGAGCGCGCCGCGTATATGGAGACGGCCGTCGAGGACGACGAAATCGCGATGCGGATGGACGCGGGCCGCCGGGCGCTGATGGCGCGCGGCGAATCGCAGGTCGGCCCGTACCAGAGCCCGATGGAAGACGGCATGCAGCACTTCCACGAGTTCCTGCGCCGCCAGCTCGGCGATCTCTGATCCTGCATGCGGCGCACCGGCGCCGCGCGGGATCGGGCACATGAAAAGACGGGTTTCGGCCCGTCTTTTTTTGTTTAGACTTGGAGTATCGGGCCGTTTGCACTCCAGGGAGCCGTCATGCCACATACCCACTACACCACGCTCATCTCCGCAGCGAATCTCGCGGAGCGTCTGGCCGCGGCGCCGGGCAGCGTCGTCGTATTCGATTGCCGCTTCGACCTCGCCGATCCGGGCGCGGGCGAAGCCGCCTATGCAGCCGGCCATATTCCGGGCGCGCAGTATCTTCATCTCGACCGTGACCTGTCCGGCCGCAAGACCGGCACCAACGGCCGCCACCCGCTGCCGACGCGCGACGCATTCGCGACGCTGATGGCGAGCCGCGGCGTCAAGCAGGGCCAGCAGGTCGTTGCCTACGACGCGCAAGGCGGCGCCTATGCGGCGCGGCTGTGGTGGCTGCTGCGGTGGCTCGGGCACGATTCCATCGCGGTGCTCGACGGCGGCCTGCAGGCATGGGAAGCGGCCGGTCAGCCGCTGACCACGGACGTGCCGCACCCGGCCGCGGGCGACTTCCGCGCGGGGGCGCCGCTCGAATCGACCGTCGACGCGGCAGCCGTGCTCGCGAACGTGACGTCGGGGAGCCGCGTCGTGATCGATGCGCGCGCGCCCGATCGCTATCGCGGCGAAAACGAAACGATCGATCGCGTCGGCGGCCACATTCCCGGCGCGCGCAACCGCTTCTTCAAGGACAACCTGAGCGCCGACGGCCGCTTCAAGACCGGCCATGAATTGCGCGAGACATTCACCGCGCTCCTGGCCGGCACCGAGCCGAACAACGTGATCCTGCAATGCGGGTCGGGCGTGACCGCATGCCACAACGCGCTCGCACTGGAGGTCGCGGGGCTGCATGGCGCGTCGCTTTATCCGGGCTCGTGGAGCGAATGGAGCGCCGATCCGTCGCGACCGATCGCAACCGGCCCGACTCCATAAGCAACCGACGCGGCACGACGACGATGTCGCGGTCGATGAAGCGGCGGCCGGCGCCGCCGCTCGTCGCTCACATCACACCGTACTTGTGAAACCACTCGATCGCGCGCTTCCAGCCGTCCTCGGCATCGCCTTTCACGTAGCTCGGCCGATAGTCGGCGAAGAATGCGTGACCGGCATCCGGATACACGACGATCTCCGACTGCCGCGCGAGCGGTGAATCGCTCGTCTGGATCGCCTTGCGCATGTCGGCGAGCGATGCCTGCGTGATGTTCGTATCCTTCTCGCCGTACAACCCGAGCACCGGCACCTTCAACAACGACGCGTGGTCGACCGGATTGAACGGCGTCATCTCGTCGGTCTTGCCTTCGACGAACCCATACCACGCGACGGCCGCCCGCACATGCGGATTGTGCTCCGCATACAGCCACGCCTGGCGCCCGCCCCAGCAGAATCCCGTCACGCCGAGACGCGACAGGTCGCCGCCGTTCTTGCCAGCCCACGCGACGGTCGCATCGAGATCCTCGGTCACCTGACGGTCCGGCACCTTGCTGATGATGTGGTCGTACAGTTCCTTCATCGTCGGGTACTTCGCCGCATTGCCCTGCCGCGCGAACAGGTCGGGCGCGATCGCCAGATAGCCGAGCTTCGCGAAGCGGCGGCACACGTCCGCGATATGCGCATGCACGCCGAAGATTTCGTGAATCACGATGACGACCGGCAGGTTCGTCTTGTCGACCGGCTGCGCGCGGTACGCGGGGATGCTCGCGTCGCCCGAGCGGATCTCGATGGTGTCGACGTCCAGCCCGGCGCTGTCGGTGGTGACCGTCTGCGCCGACACAGGCAGCACCGCCGCCGCGAAGGTGCCGCCCAGCGCGGCCTGCATGAATTTGCGGCGCGAGAACGGGACGTGGGGAACCAGGCTGTCGACTTCGGGTTTCAACATGAATGCACTCCTCGATTGGCGCCGCCGCCACGGCCGCGGATCCGGCCTGACGGGGCATCGCGCCGGCCAACGGCGCGGATGTCGCGGCGGTCGGCACTCCGCCGCCACGCGAAAACCCGGACAAGATGCCCAATAATCCGTTGTCGCGTCAACTGTCGGATGTGTAAGACTCGATTACGAAGGTGTGATCGCGTCGCGTTCCGTGTCGTCAGGCGCTGCATCGCGCGTACTCGCGGCAGAACGAAAGCACCGTTCTCGAACGAATGCGTGTGCATCAAACGAAGAGCCGCGCGCAACGAACGCCGCCGTGTCGGCATGCAGAGGGATCGCGCGCCCGAAATGACTACGGGCAGAGAGCGCTCGGTGTGCGCCCTCTGCCCGCCCGGCGCAATCGGCCGCCTGGTGTCAATGCAGCTTCACACGCGGCAACGTCGTGCGTCTCAGCCAGTGCGCGACCGTATCGAGCATCATCCGTGGATAGCCGTGCAGCGCGGCGATGTGCAGCCGATACAGCGACATGTACATGAACCGAGCGAACAGCCCTTCGATCAGCATGTTGCCGCCGATGAGCCCGCCCATCAGGTTGCCGACCGCGCTGAAGTGGCCCAGCGACACGAGCGAACCGAAATCGCGATACGTGAACTCCGGCAGCGGACGGCCGTCGAGCCGGCAGCCGATCGCCTTCAGCAGGAAACTCGCCTGCTGATGTGCGGCCTGCGCGCGCGGCGGCACGTTGCGTTCGTTACCCGGCCATGCGCAGGCTGCGCAGTCGCCGAGTGCGAACACGTTGTCGTCGGTGAAAGTTTGCAGCGTGCGCCGCACGTCGAGCTGACCGAGCTTGTTGACCTGCAGGCCGTCGAGGTGAGACAGCACGGCCGGCGCCTTGATGCCGGCGGCCCACACCGTGAGATCCGCGCGGACTGCCTTGCCGCTCGCGGTGTGTACGACACCGGGCCCGACCTCGGTCACGCGCTCCGACAACATCAGCCGCACGCCGAGTTTTTCGAGCAGGTCGGCCGTTGCAGTCGACACGCGCTCCTGCAACGCCGGAAGAATGCGCGGGCCGGATTCGATCAGCACGATCCCGACGTCATGCCGCGGATCGAGCTTGTGCAGCCCGTACACGGACAGCACTTGCGCGGTGTTGCGCAGCTCCGCGGACAATTCGACGCCGGTCGCACCGCCGCCGACGATCACGACCTGGATGCGCGGTTCGGCTGCCGCACCGGGCGCCGGCTCCACCGGCGCCTGATGCTCGGCGCGCATGCACGCAGCGATCAGACGCTTGCGGAAGCGCTCGGCCTCGCCAACCGTATCGAGCGCGATCGCGTTTTCCGCCGCGCCCTGCACGCCGAAGAAATGCGTCGTGCTGCCGATCGCGATCACCAGCGTGTCGTATTCCAGGCTGCGCGCGGGCAACAGTTCCGCGCCGTCGCTGTCGTTGACCGGCGACAGCGTGATGCGCTTCGCCGCGCGGTCGAGCGTGGTGAGTTCGCCCTGCTGAAACTCGAAGCCGTGCCAGCGTGCCTGCGCCGCGTATTCGAGTTCCTGCGTGAACGGGTCCATGCTGCCGGCCGCGACTTCGTGCAGCAGCGGCTTCCAGATGTGGGTCGGATTGCGGTCGACGAGTGTGACCAGCGCACGCGCGGGACGATTGTCGCGCGCACCGTAACGGTCGCCGAGCCGCGTCGCCAGTTCCAGGCCGCCCGCGCCTCCGCCTACGATGATGATCCGATGCATCTGATTCCCCCTTTGCGATTCGAAACTGCTGCCGCCGGACGATGCAGACGCGATGCGTTCGCGCCGCCCGCTGGATTAACCGGTTCGGACATCATCGATGTGCAGTTCGAAACGCTTCGATGCGACCGACTCGGGAACGCAGCGCGCAGCGCCCCCGCGACAACGACCCGACTGACTTGCATTGTCCGGGAGCTTGCACGTTGACGACAAGCAAACCATCTCGATATTCGGCATCCCTGCAACAATATGCCGCGGGGAAACGGGAATCGGGAAACCGCGCAGCGCGCGTCAGTGCGCCTCTTCCCAATTCGCGCCGGCACCCACCTCGGCAACCAGCGGCACCTTCAGCTTGGCGACGCCGCACATCATTTCCGGCAGCTTCTCGCGCACGAGCGACAGTTCGTCGTCGGGCACCTCGAGCACCAATTCGTCGTGCACCTGCATGATCATCCGCGACGCGAGCCGGTCGCGCGTGAGCCAGTCGTCCACCGCGATCATCGACAGCTTGATCAGGTCGGCCGCGGTGCCCTGCATCGGTGCGTTGATCGCCGCGCGCTCGGCGGCCTGACGGCGCGGCCCGTTGCCGCCGTTGATCTCCGGCAGCCACAGGCGGCGGCCGAAAACGGTTTCGACGTAGCCCTTGTCTTTCGCGGCGGTGCGCGTGTCTTCCATGTATTGCGCGACGCCGGGGTAGCGCGCGAAATAGCGGTCGATATAGAGTTTCGCCGCATCGCGCGTAATGCCGAGGTTCGACGCGAGGCCAAAAGCGCTCATCCCGTAGATCAGCCCGAAGTTGATCACCTTCGCGATCCGGCGCTGGTCGGCGTTCACTTCCAGCGGCGTCACGCCGAACACTTCGGCGGCCGTCGCGCGGTGGATGTCCTCGCCCTGCGCGAACGCGCGCAGCAGCGACGCGTCACCGGAGATGTGCGCCATGATCCGCAGTTCGATCTGCGAATAGTCGGCCGACACGATCCGGTGGCCCGGCGATGCGATGAATGCTTCGCGGATTCGCCGCCCTTCGGCCGTGCGCACCGGAATGTTCTGAAGATTGGGGTCGTTCGATGCAAGCCGGCCCGTGACCGCGACGGCCTGCGCGTAATTCGTGTGCACGCGGCCCGTTGCCGGATTGACCATGCGCGGCAGCTTGTCGGTGTACGTCGATTTCAGCTTCGACAGCCCGCGATGCTCGAGCAGCAGCTTCGGCAGCGGGTAATCCTCGGCGAGCTTCTGCAGCACTTCCTCGTCGGTGGACGGCGCGCCGCTCGGCGTCTTCTTCACGACCGGCAACTGCAGCTTCTCGAAGAAGATTTGCCCGATCTGCTTCGGCGAGCCGAGATTGAACTCGCCGCCGGCCAGTTCGTACGCCTGGCTCTCGAGCTCGATGAGCCGCGTCGCGATCTCGTTGCTTTGCGCGTGCAGCAGCGCGTCGTCGATCAGCACGCCAGTGCGCTCCATCTTGCGCAGCACGAGCGCCACCGGCATCTCGATCTCGCGGTACACGCGCTCGAGGCCCGGTTCGCGCGCGACCTGCGGATACATCGCGTGATGCAGCTGCAGCGTGATGTCCGCGTCTTCGGCCGCATAGGCAGCGGCCTGATCGAGCGCGACCTCGTCGAAGCCGATCTGCTTCGCGCCCTTGCCGGCCACGTCTTCGTACTTGATCGTCTTCACGCCGAGATGACGCAGCGCGAGGCTGTCCATGTCGTGCGTGCGGTGCGATTCGAGCACATACGATTCGAGCAGCGTGTCGTGTTCGATGCCGTTCAGCGCGATGTCGTAGTTTGCGAGCACCTGCGCGTCGTACTTCAGATGCTGGCCGACCTTCTTGCGATCGGCCGATTCGAGCCACGGCTTCAGGCGCGCGAGCACGTCGTCGAACGGCAGCTGCTCGGGTGCGTCAGGGCCGCGATGCGCGACCGGCAGATACGCAGCCTTGCCGGGCTCGACCGCGAACGACAGGCCGACGAGCCGTGCGGTCATCGGATCGAGCGACGTGGTTTCGGTGTCGAACGCGGTCAGTGCGGCCGCATCGATCTTCGCGTACCACGCGTCGAACTGCTCCCAGGTCTGGATCGTGTCGTATTCGCGCACGATGTCCGTCGCCACCACCGGCGCGGGATCGCCTTCCGGCGCATCGGCGCCGCCGCCCTCGGCAGGTGCGTTGTCGACTTCGCGCAGCCACGTCTTGAAGCCGTAGCGCGCGAAGATGTCGCGCAGCAGGTCGCGTGCTTCGCCGTCCGTCTTCAGCGACGCTTCGATCGATTCGAGGTGCGGCGCGAGATCGCACGCCGTGTCGACGGTCACGAGCTTGCGGCCGAGCGGCAGGAAATCGAGCGCGCGCCGCAGGTTGTCGCCGACCACCCCCTTGATCTCGTCCGCGTGCTCGATCACGCCATCGAGGCTCTCGTACTGCGACAGCCACTTCACGGCCGTCTTCGGCCCGCACTTCTCGACGCCCGGCACGTTGTCGACGGTGTCGCCGATCAACGCGAGATAGTCGATGATCCGCTCCGGCGGCACGCCGAACTTCGCGATCACGCCGTCGCGATCGAGCGTCTCGTTCGTCATCGTGTTCACGAGCGTGACATGATCGGTGACGAGTTGCGCAAGATCCTTGTCGCCGGTGGACACGATCACGTTCATCCCGTGCCGCTCGGCTTCGCGCGCGAGCGTACCGATCACGTCGTCGGCCTCGACGCCGTCGACCATCAGCAGCGGCCAGCCGAGCGCGCGCACCGCGCCATGGATCGGCTCGACCTGCAGCGCGAGATCGGGCGGCATCGACGGACGGTTTGCCTTATAGTCGGCATAAAGGTCGTCGCGGAACGTCTTGCCCTTTGCATCGAACACGCAAGCGCTATACTCTGCACTGACTTCCTTGCGCATACGGCGCAGCATGTTGATGATTCCGTAGAGCGCTCCGGTCGGCTCCCCGCCAGGGCCACGCAAATCAGGCATCGCATGGTAAGCCCGATACAGATAGCTCGAACCGTCAACCAATAGCAGGGTCTTACCTTCCAGATTTCGTTCTTCAGGCATTATGAACAAGAGAAAAGTGATTCCGAGTCTGCGTTCGCTCGCAGATCAAGAACGCGCGACGGCCAAGAAGGCGCGCGCATCGTGGCAGATGTTCACGATTATGGCAGAGTTTATCGAGGCGACCGAGTACCTGTCGGAGATCCGCCCGGCCGTCAGCATCTACGGTTCTGCCCGTCTGAAGCCTGACACGCCGCACTACAAGCTCGCGGTCCAAATCGCCCGCAAGCTGTCCGACGCCGGCTTTGCGGTGATCTCCGGCGGCGGCCCCGGCATCATGGAAGCGGCGAACAAGGGCGCACACGCCGGCAAGGCGCCGTCGGTCGGCCTGAACATCGAGTTGCCGCATGAGCAGGCCGGCAACCACTATCAGGACATCTCGCTGCGCTTCCGCCACTTCTTCACGCGCAAGGTCACGTTCGTGAAGAACTCCGACGCAGTGATCGTGATGCCGGGCGGCTTCGGCACGCTCGACGAATTGTCCGAAGTGCTTACGCTGATCCAGACGAAGAAGTCCCGCCTCGTGCCGATTATCCTCGTCGGCAGCGAGTTCTGGAAGGGGCTGCTGCAATGGTTCCGCGACCAGCTGATTCCGAACGGCCTCATCAATCCGGAAGACATGGACCTGATGCAGGTGATCGACGATCCCGACCAAGTGCTCGACGCGGTGCTCGCGTTCTACGAGGACAGCGGCGAGGAAGAAGGCTCCGACGGTGGCGACGGTCATCCGCCTCCGCCCGAAGAAGACCGCATGTTCTATCTGTAATTCGAGCGACGTCGATGGCCGGCCTCACGGCCGGCCTCTCGCTTCCCGCGCGGCAGGCCCGGCGATTGCGCCGCCTGCCGCGCATCATTTGTAACACCGCATTAATCGCACTGCGCCCCCCGCGCATCGCCGAATGTCAAATCGCGCGGCCCGCATTGCAGGACGCGATTGCCACGCTCCGCGCCCGCGACGCGTCAATGTCAAATCGTGCTGGCTGCGGTTCATCGCCCCCGCTTGCGTCGCGACAATCCGCAGTAACAAACTCGCATCGCTTTTTTCGTGTCGCCGTCGCACACTTGATCTCGTCGACATGACGCCCCGCGATGGAACGATCCCCATCGCGCCAATCGCGCCGCGCCGGCCTTTTGACCACGACATCACAGAAAACAACATGAAACGCTCGCTGATCGCCATCGCCTTCGCCGGCTTCGGTCTTTCGCTGTCCGGCTTCGCTCACGCCGTCAACGTCGACGTCAACATCGGCACGCCCGCACCGGTCGTCGTCGCGCCCGCGCCCGTGGTGGTGGTCGGCTGGCACGGCGACCGCTACTGGGACGGCCATCGCTACTGGGAGCGCCGCGAGTGGGAAGACCACGAGCGCCACCATGGCCGCGACCGTTATCACTGCCCGCCGGGACACGCAAAGAAGGGCGAGTGCTGAACCGGTGAACGCCGGGCCGATCGGCCCGCGCGCTGAAGCGGAAACAACAAGGCCGCACGCGAACGGAAGTTCGCGTGCGGCCTTTGTCGTTGCAGGCTCGACCGTGCAGTCGGGCGGTCGCGTTACTGAAACGCCACTTCCGCGAAGCTGCGCAGCTTGCGACTATGGAGCTTGTCGAGCCCGTTCGTGCGCAGGATCTCCATCGCCTTCACGCCGATTTGCAGGTGTTGATCGACCTGCCCGCGGTAGAACGTGTCGGCCATGCCCGGCAGCTTCAGTTCGCCGTGCAGCGGCTTGTCCGATACGCACAGCAGCGTGCCGTACGGCACGCGGAAGCGGAACCCGTTCGCGGCGATCGTCGCACTTTCCATGTCGAGCGCGATCGCGCGGCTCTGCGACAGCCGCTGCACGGGCTCGCGATGATCGCGCAGTTCCCAGTTGCGGTTGTCGACGCTCGCGACCGTGCCCGTGCGCATCACGCGCTTCAGTTCTGCACCTTCGAGCCGCGTGACCTCCGCCACGCCGCGTTCCAGTGCGAGCTGCACTTCCGCGAGCGCCGGGATCGGCACCCACAGCGGCAAGTCGGCGTCGAGCACGTGATCCTCGCGCACGTAACCGTGCGCGAGCACGTAATCGCCAAGGCGCTGCGTGTTGCGCAGTCCAGCGCAGTGGCCGAGCATCACCCACGCGTGCGGACGCAGCACCGCGATGTGATCGGTGATCGTCTTCGCATTCGACGGGCCGACGCCGATATTGACCATCGTGATCCCGCTGCCGTCCGCGCGCTTCAGGTGATAAGCGGGCATCTGCGGCAGCCGCGGCGGTGCGGCGCCCTCGGCCGGCTCGCTGCCCAGATTAGCGTTGTACGTGATCACGTCGCCCGGTTCGACGAACGAGCTGTACTGGCTGCGGTACTCGCGCACTTCGGGATCGGTGCTCTCCGTCATCAGCGTGCGGCCAAGCTTCACGAATTCGTCGATGTAGAACTGGTAATTCGTGTAGAGCACGTAATTCTGGAAGTGCGTGGGCGACGTCGCCGTGTAGTGGCGCAGCCGGTGCAGCGAGAAATCGACGCGCGCGGCCGTGAACAGCGCGAGCGGATGCGGTTCGCCCGGCGCCGGCTCGAACGTGCCGTTGACGATGCGATCGTCGAGGTACGACAGGTCCGGCGTGTCGAAGATGTCGCGCATCGCGAGCAGGCGGTCGCGGTCGAGTTCGCCTTCGAGATGGATGCCCTCCGGAAACGCGAAATGAACCGGGATCGGCTGCGACGACACGCCGATTTCGATCTTCACATGATGGTTTTTCGACAGCAGGCGCAGTTGCTCGCGATAGTAGTTCGCGAACAAGTCCGGGCGCGTGACGGTCGTCTCGAACACACCGGGGCCGGCGACGAAACCGTACGACCGGCGCGAATCGACGTGCGTATTGACGTCGGTACGGATCCGCACGAACGGATAGCACGCGCGCACGTGCTCGGTGAACGGTTCGTGGCGGCGGTAGCGCGCGAATGCATCGCGCAGGAAGCCGGTGTTCGTGTCGTAGATGGCCGACAGCCGCGCGACGGCGGCAACCGGATCGTCGAAAGCTTCGACGGGAGGACTCTCGGGCGTCAGCACCCGGTGCCGGCGGCTCAAATCGTTCTTCATTTTCATCACCTCGTCTGATCGAACGACATTACCACGGAACCCGGTCACGCTCATGGCCGCGCGCTTGCATGCCGGGTGCACGCGAGGGCCGGCCTGCGCGCAGTATTTGCTAAAATCGATGGGTTCACTGGAGACTCATCATGAAGCCGCTCATTCTCGTCGCCGCTGCCGCCGCGTTTGCAGGCACGCTTGCCGCTGCCGGCGCCGCTTACGCCGCCGGCGGCACGCCCGACGCCGACGCACAGGCCCGGGCCGACGCCAACGAAGCCGCCGGCCTGCCCGATCTCCGCAAGATCAACCGGCCGGGCGCCGAAGTCACGTCGAAGGTCGACTTCGCCGACATTCGACGCACGCCAAGCTTCCACGAGAAGAGCAAGAACGGCACCGAGGTCACCGAGTATCGCGATCGCGGCAAGCCGGTCGAGATCGACGTGAAGTCCAATTTCGGCACCCGCTATCAAATGAGCTCGACGCTCGACACGTCGCCGAAGCCGCACGACGCGGGCATCCCGATCACGCGCCTGCCGTCGGTGAACCTGCGCTACTGATTTCCTGCCGCGCCGCGTCGGTCCCGATGCGGCGCCAGGTTCCCCCTTCACTTCCTGTCGCGCCGTACGCCGCCGCGCGTGCCGACAACTGACCAGACGCATCTCGCATGGCCGTTTTCACCGCTGTTTCCGACTCCGATCTCGCGCAATGGATGCGCCACTACGAACTGGGCGACGTGCTGGCGTTCCGCGGCATTCCGTCCGGCATCGAAAACAGCAATTTCTTCCTGACGACGACGCGCGGCGAGTACGTGCTGACGATCTTCGAGAAGCTGACGGCCGAGCAACTGCCGTTCTACCTCGACCTGATGCGCCATCTGGCGAGCCACGGTGTGCCGGTGCCCGATCCGGTCCCGCGCGATGACGGCGCGCTGTTCGGCGAGCTGCACGGCAAGCCGGCGGCAATCGTCACGAAGCTCGACGGCGCAGCCGAACTCGCGCCGGGGGTCGAACACTGCATCGAGGTCGGGCAGATGCTCGCGCGTCTGCACCTGGCCGGGCGCGACTATGCGCGCCAGCAGCCGAACCTGCGCAGCCTGCCGTGGTGGCAGGAGAACGTGCCGGCGATCGTCCCGTTCATTTCCGACGCGCAACGCGCGTTGCTCGAGGGCGAACTCGCGCACCAGACGGCGTTCTTCGCGTCCGGCGACTACGCGGCCCTGCCTGGCGGCCCGTGCCATTGCGACCTGTTCCGCGACAACGTGCTGTTCGCGCATGCGGCGCCGGATACCGGCCATGCGGTCCGGCTCGGCGGCTTCTTCGACTTCTACTTCGCGGGCTGCGACAAGTGGCTGTTCGACGTCGCGGTGACCGTCAACGACTGGTGCGTCGATCTCGCGACGGGCGTGCTCGACGCCGCGCGCGCGGACGCGCTGGTGCGCGCGTACCAGACTGTCCGGCCGTTCACGGCCGAAGAGCGCCGCCACTGGAGCGACATGCTGCGTGCGGGCGCGTACCGGTTCTGGGTGTCGCGCCTGTACGACTTCTACCTGCCGCGCGCGGCAGAAATGCTCAAGCCGCACGACCCCGGCCATTTCGAACGGATCCTGCGTGAGCGTATCGCGCACACGCCCGTGCTTCCCGAGACCCATACCGCATGCAACTGATCGAAGTGCCCGCGAAAGCGGGCTATGTCTGGTTCCGTCAAGGCATCTGGCTGTTCCGCCGGAACCCGCTCGCGTTCATCACGCTGTTCTTCACGTACCTGCTGGCGATCACGCTGGTGTCGATGGTGCCGGTGATCGGCGCGGCGCTGCCGCTGCTGTTCATTCCCGGCATCGCGGTCGGGTTCATGGCCGCGTGCCGCGACACGGTGGCCGGCAAGCCGGTGATGCCCACGATCCTGATCGACGGATTCCGCTCGTACGGCACCGCGACGACGCAGCGGCTGCTGGTGCTCGGCGTCGTCTATGTCGCGCTGATGGTGCTGGTGTTCGCCGCGTCGTCGATCATCGACGGCGGCGGGCTGCTCCACATGATGCTCGGCGCGACGGGCGACGCGAACGCGACGCCCGAAACACTCGCCACGCAAGGCACGCTCGGCGCGCTGCTGTTCGCGACGGTGCTCTACGCGCCGGTCGCGATGCTGTTCTGGTTCGCGCCGGTACTGACCGCGTGGCACGACATTCCGCCTGCCAAGGCGCTGTTCTTCAGCGTCGTCAGCTGCTGGCGCAATCGCGGCGCATTCGTCGTGTACGGGCTGCTGTGGTTCGGCGTCGCGCTCGCCACGTCGTTCGGGCTGTCGCTGCTGCTGCAGGCGCTCGGCGCCGGCGCATACGTGCTGACGATCATGATGCCGGTGACGATCATCATCGTCACGATGATGTACTGCTCGTTCTACGCGACCTATCGGGGCTGCTTCGGCGTGCAGGAGCCGGGCGCCGCGACGCCCACGTCGGGCCGCTGACGCTCGCACGGCCGCTGGCGCGCACGCGCTGCCGGCCGGCCCCTTCCCCTGTTTGACCGGCTCGCTCGCGCTCCTGAAGACGGCACCCGCCGGGGCCGCCGCACCCCTGTTCAACGAGATCTTTTGCGCGCAAAATAATTTGTGTGCAAATCGTTAGCGCGTGTGCCGCGCCGCCCCGGATCATGGACCGCCTGCCCCCGTTACCCCAGACGCTCGACGAACAACTGTGCTTCGCGCTCTACGCGACTTCGCATGCGATGACGAAGGCGTACAAGCCGTTGCTCGACAAGCTGTCGCTGACTTATCCCCAATATCTGGCGATGCTCGTGCTGTGGGAGCGCGACGACATCGCGGTGAAGGACATCGCCGCCCGCCTCGACCTCGACCCGGCCACCGTCACGCCGCTGTTGAAACGGCTCGAGGCGCTCGGCTATGTCGAACGCGTGCGCAGCGCGACGGACGAGCGGGTGGTGAACGCGCGCGTGACCGCTGACGGCCACGCGCTCAAGGACAAGGCCCGCTCGGTGCCGGCCGAGCTTTTTTGCGCGATGCAGCAGACCCCCGAGTTCCTCGTCCGGCTGCGCGCGGATTTGCAGCAGCTGCGGAGTGCGTTGTCGGCGTCGAACGAAGCCTGACGACACACGCGTTCGCGGTCGCGCCCGGCTCCGCCGGGCTCTTTCTTCAAAATTTCATTTGCACACAAATTATTTGTGTTCTATATTTTATCCGTGGCCCGCGACATTCCGTATGTCCGGACCGCTTTCCTCCCACTCTTCCCGACAGGAGCTGCACGATGAACATTCTGTACAAGACCAGCGCCACGAGCACGGGCGGCCGCGACGGCCGCGCGGTATCTGCCGACAACAGGCTCGAAGTGAAGCTGGCCGCGCCTCGCGAACTCGGCGGCACGGGCGCGGAAGGCACGAACCCGGAGCAGCTGTTTGCCGCAGGTTACTCGGCCTGCTTCCTCAGCGCGATGAAATTCGTCGCCGGCCAGAACAAGCAGACGCTGCCGGCGGACACGCGGGTCACCGCGGAAGTCGGTATCGGCCCGAACGACGCAGGCGGCTTCGGCCTCGACATCGAACTGCGCGTGTCGCTGCCGGGGCTGGACAAGGCAGACGCCCAGGCGCTGGTCGACAAGGCGCACCACGTATGTCCGTATTCGAACGCTACCCGCAACAACGTGCCGGTGCGCCTGACGGTCGTCTGACGCAACGCGCGGCGCCGAATGCAGAAAGGGCGTGTGCGGCTGCTTGCCGCACACGCCCTTTCGCGTGAACTGCCGGGCCGGCTGACGCGCCGGCCGGCGCTGCGCTGCTTAACGCGAGCCGAACGAGAACGGACGGTTCATCGCCGCTTCGCGATCGATCTTGCGCATGCGAAATTCGAGATCGTAGATGTCGGTCGCTTCGGCCAGATACGCGTCGGCACGCTCTTTCGCGGCCTTTTCAGCGTTCTTGGTCAGCATCAGGAAGAGGTGGCTCAGCAGGTACATGTTCGATCTCGCTTTCCGAAGGTTCTGGACTAGGGTTTTCCCGAATTATAGGGAAAACCCTAGTCGATGGCTAGCGTCGATCACACAGTGCGTCGTTCAGTCGCCACAGTGCGACGATTGTGTTCGAAAAAGGACCAGATCATCGCACTTGCATCCGGCCCGACCGCCGCGTGAAACGGCACCGCGTCGTCGCCGCCGGCCCACGCGTGTTCGAGCCCCTTCACGCGGCAGAGCCGCACGACCGTCTCGCCGTCGCGGCGCACATCGGTAAGCTGCACGCCCGCACCGCGCGTCTCGACGCGCTCCCCGCCGCGCAGCGCGCCGCGGCTGTCCGCGAGCCCGTTCAGGCGCATGAACTGCACCGTGAGCTGATCGGCGTTTTTCGGCGCGACGACGCGGTCGCTGTCACCCTGGACGATCAGCGCCGGCATGCCCGGATACGCGGTGGCGTCGACGAGGGCGTCGACGATCGCGGCCGGGTTCTGCCGCAGCCCGCGCCGCATCACGTCCATCGCCGTGATGCCGGAATTCGCTTCGCCGAGCGCAGGGCCCGAGTGCAGCGCGACGGCCGCGAAGCGATCCGGATGGTGCAGCGCGAGCAGCGCCGCGAGGCCCGCGCCGGCGGACAGTCCGGCGACGTAGACGCGGGATGCGTCGAATCCGTGCTCGTCGACGAGCGTATCGACAAGCGACGCGACCGCATCCGCTTCGCCGCGTCCCGCGCGGTCGGTGTCTTCATACCAGTGCCAGCAACCGTGCGCGTGCGCGCGCCGCGACTGCTCCGGGTACAGCACCGCGAAGCCGTGCTGGTCGGCCAGCAGGTTCATCCGCGTGCCGTGCGCGAATTCGTCGGCCGACTGCTGACAGCCATGCAGCATCACGACCAGCGGACGCGGGCCGCGCGCGCGACCGGGCGGGATATAGAGCGCGTACGCAAGATTCTGGACCAGCCGGCCGAGCGCATTCGCCATCGGATGCTCGGCACGCGTCCACTCGCCGGCGGCCCATGCGGCAGCGCGCGGCCGCACGCGCGATTCGCGCGGCGGGGACGGTTCGGTTGCAGCAGGCGACGCTGCGGCCTCGAGCGCGTCGCGCGCGATTCGCTGCGCATCGCGCGCCGCGCGTTTGGCGACCGGAGACAGCATGCGCTTCATGCCGCCCAGCCATACCTTGGTCAGACTTTTGGTCATCGATCGGGCTCGCAGTCAGGAAAAATAGGGGTGCGACTCACGGTGCATCGTTCATCTTTGTGCAATGCACCATAACACTGTTTCTGGGATTTTTCCTGCATACGGATAGTTCCGCGTCCCGTAAAAACGGGCCTCGATCGGGCGCGGCGCTATACTGCGGTTTAACCGCTTGTATCCGTTGTAGTCGTTCTTCGCGGCTCGCGCGTTGATTTAAGCATCCGTCCCGCCTCTGCCCGTTCCCTCCCGATGTTCGACCTGTCCTCTCATCTGTGGATCACGATCACCGCGTTCGGTGGCGCCGGCCTGACGTTGCCGCTCGCGATCACCATCGCCGTGTGGCTCGCGCTCGGCTACTCGTGGCAACGCGCTGCCGCATGGCTCGGCGTGCTCGCGGCCGCGATCGCGGTCGTCGCGCTCACGAAGATCGCATTCCTCGGCTGGGGCATCGGCATCCGCGCGTGGGACTTCACCGGATTCAGCGGCCACGCAATGCTGTCGACGTCGGTCTACCCGGTGGCGATCTTCCTCGCACTCATCCGCACGCGCACGCCGGTGCGGATCGCCGGCATCGCGCTCGGCCTCGCGGCCGGCGTCGCGGTCGGTGTGTCGCGCGTCGCGCTCGACGCGCATTCGCCGTCCGAATCGATCACCGGCTGCATCGTCGGCGCGATCGCCGCGCTCGCGTTCATCGCCGGCTCGTGGCACGCGGTGCCCCACCGCTGGTCGGTGCCGGCGGTCGTCGTGAGTCTCGCGCTCGTCACCGTCGCGCTGCATGGCATCACGGTGCCGTCGCACCGCTGGGTCACGCGGGTCGCGCTGGAACTGTCGGGGCACGAGCGGCCATTCGTGCGCGCCCGATGGAAAGCCAATCCGAACTACCGGCCGGCCTCGCAGCCGTCGTCGCTGCACCGCACCGGCTCGCCGGCGCCGCTGCTGCACGCGTGACGAGCGTCACGCCCGTCATTCCGGCCGCCGGTCACGTCTGAAGGTTCCATGCTCAGCGCCGCATGAGCGGTATGTCGAGCGTTATAACCCGCGCTATATTACGATTACGGTTTTCGACCATTCCAACGACGACCATGCGCTCGACCGCACGCCCGCTTCGCCGCACCCTGCTCCGTTTGATGCCGCTCGCCGCACTCGCCGCCGGATTCGCGTTCAGCGCTCCGGCTTGCGCCGCCGACGAACTGGTCGTGTCGGCGGCCGCCAGTCTGACCAACGCGTTCAAGGCGGTCGGCGATGCTTATCAGAAGCAGCACCCGGATACCAAGGTGCTGTTCAACTTCGGCGCGTCGGACGTGTTGATGCAGCAGATCGCCAAGGGCGCGCCGGCCGACGTGTTCGCGTCGGCCGACCAAAAGGCGATGGATCGCGCGGTCGCCGATAAGGTCGTCGTGCCCGGCACGCGCCGCGATTTCGCCGCAAACTCGCTCGTGCTGATCGTTCCGGCGGACGGCCATGCGGCCGCACCGGCGTCGCTCAACGAGCTGACGTCACCCGGCGTGAAGCGCGTCGCGTATGGCGACCCGGCGTCGGTGCCGGTCGGCCGCTACACGGAAGGTGCGCTGCGCGCGGCAGGCGTGTGGGACGCGGTCAGCGCGAAGGGCGTGCTGGCCGCCAACGTGCGCCAGAGCCTCGATTACGTCGCGCGCGGCGAAGTCGACGCGGGCTTCGTGTTCGGCACGGACGCCGCGATCATGCCGGGCCGCGTGAAGGTCGCGCTGACCGTGCCGACGCAGACGCCCATCACCTACCCGATCGCGGTCGTCAAGGACAGCCGCCATGCCGCACAGGCGCAGTCGTTCATCGATTTCGTCGCGTCGCCGCAGGGGCAAGCGGTGCTGTCGACGTTCGGCTTCAAGCCCGCGGGCAAGTGAGCACGTAATGATGCAGGACGCGTGGGTACCGCTGCTGCTGTCGCTGAAAGTTGCGGGCTGGGCGACCGCGCTCGACGTCGTGCTCGGGGTCGCGGCCGCGTTCGTGCTCGCGCGCTGGCGCTCGCCGATGCGCGACGTGGTGGATGCATTGCTGACGCTGCCGCTCGTGCTGCCGCCGACGGTGCTCGGCTATTACCTGCTCGTGCTGCTCGGCCGGCGCGGCGTATTCGGCGCATGGCTCGACCGGCTTGGCATCGAGCTCGTCTTCACGTGGCAAGGCGCGGTGATCGCGTCGATGGTCGTCGCGTTCCCGCTGATCCTGAAATCGGCGCGCACTGCGTTCGAGAGCGTCGATCCGCATCTGGAGCGCGCGGCCCGCACGCTCGGACTCGGCGAAGCCGCGGTGTTCTTCCGTGTGACGCTGCCGCTCGCCGCGCGCGGCATTCTGGCCGGCGCGCTGCTCGCGTTCGCGCGGGCGCTCGGCGAATTCGGCGCGACGCTGATGATCGCCGGCAATCTGCCCGGCCGCACGCAAACGCTATCGGTCGCGATCTACGCGGCGGTGCAGGCCGGCGACGACGCCACGGCCAACTTCCTGGTGCTCGTCACGTCGATCACGTGCGTGCTCGTGTTGCTCGCGACCGGCTGGCTCGTGCCGGCGCGCGCCGGACGGAGTCAGCCGACATGACGCGCGCAACGCATCGCGAGCCGCGTCATCGCGCCGCACCCGTCGCGGCAAAGTGCGCCCGCGCATCCCGCGCGGTTTTGCGCCCAGGCCGTGCCGCGCGACGGAGGCCCGCATGAGCGTCGCCGTCGATATCCGCAAGACCTACTCGAACGCCGAGCGCCGCTTCACGCTCGACGTGTCGTTCTCAGCGAACACGCAGCGCGTCGTGCTGTTCGGGCCGTCCGGCGCGGGCAAGAGCATGACGCTGCAGGCGATCGCCGGTTTGCTGTCGCCGGACGAAGGCACGATCACGCTGAACGGCGAGCCGCTGTTCGACGCCGCGCGCGGCATCGACGTGCCGAGCCGCGCGCGGCGCGTCGCGTATCTATTCCAGGACTATGCGCTATTTCCGCATCTGAACGTTCGGCAGAACATCGCGTTCGGGCTCACGTCCGGCCTGCGCAATCCACGCGCGAAGACGACGGCGCCCGAAGTCACTTACTGGCTGCAAGCGTTCGAACTCGACACGCTCGCCGGGCAATTCCCGTCACAGCTGTCGGGCGGACAGAAGCAGCGTGTCGCGCTTGCGCGTGCGCTGGTCGCGCAGCCGCGCATCCTGCTGCTCGACGAACCGTTCGCGGCGCTCGACGGCGCGCTGCGCCAGCGCATGCGTCACGAACTTGCTGAACTGCAGGCAAGACTCGATATCCCGATGGTGCTCATCTCGCACGACCCCGACGACGTTGCCGCGTTCGGCGATCAAGTCGTGCAGTTGAACGAAGGACGCGTGCAGGCCGTGGCGCCACACGCGGAGTGGCCAAGCCGCGTCATCTGAACGCGTGCGGGCCGGTGCCGTCGCGGCGGACGCGGCGGACGCCGGGTGCCTGACAGAAACCGCGTCGGCGGCATAAGCCGGAACGGGCCGAAAGCGGAAGCGAGGCCGGCGTCGCGTGCACGTTGGAGACACCGGTTTCGCCGTCGTGTGCGCGGATGTGCAACGGTGCTGGGCGTTCGACATTCGACCGCCTTCCGGCTCTCGGCATGCGCCCGCCGCGCCGCAACGCATGCTCAGCCCGTCACCGCAAGAATCACGCTCGATGCCTTGAACAACGCGATCGCACGCCGCCCGGCGTCGAGCTGCAACGCACGGACACTGTCGTTCGTAACCACGGCGGTGAGTGTGCCGCCGCCGTCCAGCGCAAGCGTCACCTCGCTGTTCACCGCACCTGCTGCAACGGTGTCGACGGTCCCGCGCAACTGGTTGCGTGCCGACACCTTCAACGTCGCTTCGCCGTCGTCGTCGACCGCCAGCACGACCCACGACGCCTTCACGAGCGCGCACGCGGCGGCGCCCGGCTGCAGGCCGAGCGCGTCGGCGCTCTCGTGCGTGAGAACCGCGACGATCGCCTGGCCGCCGGGCAGCACGAGCGTCACCTCGTCGTTCACCGTGCCGCGCACGATCGACTCGACCTTGCCGAACAACTGGTTGCGCGCGCTCGTCTTCATCCCGATCCGGCCGATCAGCGCCCAGTCGACGTCGAAACCGGACACGGCCGCGCTCGCGGCGTCGATGAAACGGCGATGCTCGCGCTCGATCGCGCGAAACGCGGCGATCAGCGACATCGCGCGCGGCGTCAGCGTCGTACCGCCGCCGCCCTTGCCGCCGGTCGACCGCATGACGAGCGGCTCGCCGGCCAGGTTGTTCATCGTATCGATCGCATCCCATGCAGCCTTGTAGCTGAGGCCGACGGCCTTCGCCGCGCGCGTGATCGAACCGGTCTGGCCGATCGCCGCGAGCAGTGCGATGCGTGTGGCGCCGCCGAGCGTCTGCTCGCCTGCGCGCAACCACAGTTCGCCGCCAAGTTCGAGCGGTGCGGCCGGGGAAGAAGGAGGCGACGCGTCGGTCATCGGTCAATCCGAAGAAAACGGGAGGCCATTATAGTGAGCGCGCCGCTCAACGCGGCTTGGCATCGAGCTTCGGCGGACGCAGGCTCGCCAGCAGCGCCTCGGCGTCGCGCGCCGCGCGCTGCTCGAGCGCGGCGCCGTAGCCGCGCACGAAGCCGACTTGATACGCGGGCGCCGCCAGTTGCTCGAGACGATGCAGCGCGACGATCGCGTCGTTCGCTTCGCCGAGCACGCTTTGCACGCGCGCGAGCGTCTTGACGGTTTCGGTGCGTGTGCGCCGCGACGCCAGCGACGCAAAGAATTCCAGCGCGTAGCGCAGCCGCTTCGCTTCGATCCGCACGCGGTGGCGTGCGGCCGTATCGAGCGACGTGAGCGACGGCGATGCATACAGATGACCGAACAGACGCCGCACGCGCTTGGTCGCATGACGCCGCAGCGGCGGCGCGTCGGCGTCGTCCGTGTCCGGCAGTGCAAGCATGCTCAGCCATTCGAGCCAGCCGAGCGTCAGCCGCGCATAGCGCGCCGAATGCAGCGCCTGGCGCAGTTCGACGCGCGCGGCCATCGCCTGCGCGCGCGCCGCGTCGAGCGTGCCGTTCCAGTCGGCACTGCCGCCATCGGCCGCGATCAGGCCGGGCAGGCTCTCGGTCGAGAACACGTCCCAGTCGCGCACCGTGCCGAGCAGCGACGCGAGCCAGCGCAGATCGGCGCCGAACGTGTCCTTCCATCGATCGTCCGCGAAGCGCGGAAAGAAACGCATCAGCGTGCGCAGCCGGCGCAGCGCGACGCGCATCTGGTGCACGAATTCGGGATCGTCGCGCTCGAGCACCCCTGCTTCATTGCCGAGCCATTGCGCGGCGATATCGGCGGACAGCGCGAACAGCGCGGCCCGCTGCGTGCGGATGCCAGTCAGATCGACGAGTTGCGCCTTCACGGGCCCGGCCACAGCAGGGTCGCCCGCGCACGCGCGGTCGATCACGCTGGCCAGCTGCACGAATGCGGGCCATGCGCCGCTCAGCTCGCGCGCGGCGGCGAACAGCGCGCGCAACGCGGCCGTGCGCGCGGCGACGGTGTCCCAGTCGGGCGCCGCAAGCCGCAATTCGACATGTCGGCGCGGCGCGTCGGCTCCGCCGTCCAGCGTGACGTCGTCGAGCGTCATCTCGACCACCACGCCGCTATCGTCCGCCCATCGCCCGCGCCGCCGCTCGCTGACGAGCCGCAGCGGCGCCGGCACAGTCGACGCGGCAACCGCGGCTTCATCGCCGCGTTCAGCGCGGCCGCTGGCCGCCTCGTCCTGCTCCGCTTCGGTGGATGTGCCGCGCGCCGGCGCGGCCACGACGATGCCCGCATGTTCGGCGTCGAACCGTTCGCGCGCCACGACGCCGGGCGCGAACGCCTTCGTGCGCGACGCGACCACCCGCCGCCCGTGCGCATTGGACTCGACCCACGTCCACCAGCTTTCGCCGGCGCTCCGCTCGGCTTCCTCGATCTGGCACGGCTCGATCGTTACGCGCGCGTGGCCGCGCCGCATCCGCACCTGCGGGCAGATCCGCCACGCGCGGACAAGCTCGGCGCCGAAGTCGCGCTGGTCGCCGCGGGCCCGGCTCCCCGCCTTCACCGGCCAACCTTCGAGCGACAGGCACAACACGATTTCCAGCACACGCGACATGGAGGCTCCCGCACATGAACAAGCGCCGGCGCATCGTACGCGCCGGCGTCGACAGTGAAGCAGCTTCCATAGTACACGGCGCTTACCGGCGCGTGACGCGATCCGGCCCCGCCGCGGCGTCGCAGATCAAACGACGTGTCAGAGGGCGTACTGCGCAATGCCGTTGCCGAACGACCAGTCTTCCTTCAGCACTTCGACCAGGCTGATGAATACGTCCTCCGGCCGCACGCCCGGCTGTGCGGCAAGGTTCTCCGCGATCGTCCGGTACAGCGCCTTCTTCTGCTCGAGCGTGCGCGTGTTGTTCGCGGTGATCTGGATCATCACGAGATCGTCGCTGCGCTCGATGTCGAGGTAATGGCGGCCGAAGAAGAAGTTCTCGGCCGTGTGCTCGGTCACGACCATGAAGATGTCGTCTTCGGGCACGTTGAACGTGTGCATCAGCGCGCGATACACGCCGTCGACGAGCGCCGCGCGGTAAGCGGCCGGTTTGCCTTCGCGTACTGCAATTCGGGTGAACGGCATGATCCTGCTCCTTTCGGTGACGTTGACATTCGAAAAACGCCACGTCAGGTTAGACACGGATAACTATAATGAACAGTCATCTATCGATATTTCATCCATTTACATCAGAAATGAAAGTCCTCGATCTCGATGCCGTCCGCGCGTTCGTGCTGGTCGCCGATCTCGCGAGTTTCACGCGCGCCGCCGACGCGCTCGGCACCACGCAGTCGGCCGTCAGCCTGAAGCTGAAGCGGCTCGAGGCACACCTCGGCAAGCCGCTGCTCGACCGCACGCCGCGCGTCGTCAAGCTGGCGGCCGACGGCGAGAACTTCCTGCCGGCCGCCCGCGCGCTGCTCGACGCGCACGATCGGGCGCTCGGCGCGATTTCGGCCGGCTCGCATCGGCTGTCGCTCGGCGTCAGCGAGCACGTCGCGGTGCCGGACCTGCCGGCGGTACTGACGAGCCTGCACCGGCAGGATCCGGGGCTGTCACTGGAAATGCACCTGGGGACGTCGGCAAACCTGCTCGCGCAATACGACGAGCGGCGGCTGGACGCAGCGGTCGTGCGGCACGAGCCCGGCGAGGATCCGCCGCGCGACGACGGCACGCTGCTGTTTACCGAACCGCTCGCGTGGCTTGCCGCGCCCGACTGGGCGCCGCGCGCGGGCGAACCGCTGCCGCTGGCGGTGCTGGCCGGGCCGTGCGGCGTGCGGGCCGCCGCGCTGCGCGCGCTCGAGCATGCGGGACTGCCGTGGCGCGAGCGGTTCACGGGCGGCGGCGTCGCGGCGGTCACGGCCGCCGCGGCCGCAGGGCTCGCCGTCTGCCCGCTCGCGCGGCGTGTCGCGCCGCGCACGCTGGTCGACGTCGGCGCGAGATTCGGGCTGCCGCCGCTGCCGCATTCGCAGGTCGTGCTGTATTCGCGCGTGCGCGACGCCCGTGCGGCGGCGGCACTTCGAAGGTTTTCCGACAGCCTTGCAATCTCGGCGTAAACTAGGCGGTTTCGCCGCCCGCCAATCCCCTGACGAATTCCGATGAAGCCCGATGCCCGCAAGCACCTCCGCGCCAACCTGCTGATGCTCGCCGCCGCCGCGATCTGGGGCTCGGCGTTCGTCGCGCAACGGTTGAGCCTCGACGTGATCGGGCCGTTCATGTTCACCGGATTGCGCTTCCTGCTCGGCGCACTGGTGCTGATTCCGCTGCTGACGTTGAACGCTGCCTCGCGCGCGCAGTTCGCGGCGATTCGCCGCGAGCCGGCGCTGCTCGCGCCGGGCCTCGCGCTCGGCGGGCTGCTCGCCGTGTCGATCTCGCTGCAGCAGTTCGGGCTGCAGTACACACGGGTCGCGAACGCGGGCTTCATCAGCTCGCTTTATGTCGTGATCGTGCCGCTGATGGGCGTGTTCGTGCGTCACCGCATCGGCGCCGGCACGTGGTTCGGTGCGCTGCTCGCGGCGATCGGCCTGTACTTCCTCAGCATCGACGAGCATTTCTCGGTGCTCTACGGCGACTGGTTCCAGCTCGCGGGCGCCGTGATCATCGCCGCGCACGTGATGGCGGTCGGCTATTTCGCGAAGCGGCACGATCCGCTCGTGCTCGCGTTCCTGCAGTTCGTCGCGTGCGGCGTGCTGTGCGTTGCGGCCGCCGTCGCGCTCGAGCCGGTCGGCGTTGCGATGCTGAAGCGCGCGCTGCCGACGCTGCTGTACGGCGGGCTGCTGTCGGTCGGCGTCGGCTATACGCTGCAGGTCGTCGCGCAGCGCGATGCGGCGCCCGCGCATGCGGCGGTGATCTTCAGCATGGAAGGCGTGTTCGCGGCAATCGCGGGGTGGGCCGCGCTCGGCGAGACGCTCACGCTGCGTGCGCTGATCGGCTGCGCGCTGATGCTGGCCGGCCTGCTGGCATGCCAGCTGCTGCCGAACGGCGATGCGCGGAAAAAGGACGAGGAAGCGCTGCCGGCGTGACACGCGCGATCCCTATAATGGCGG
The DNA here is from genome assembly GCF_018148075.1 of Burkholderia sp. AU19243. Taxonomy (NCBI): domain Bacteria; kingdom Pseudomonadati; phylum Pseudomonadota; class Betaproteobacteria; order Burkholderiales; family Burkholderiaceae; genus Burkholderia; species Burkholderia sp. AU19243. The sequence continues at coordinate 192,885 of NZ_JAGSTV010000009.1, read as the reverse complement.
TTCGCATGTGTTTCATCCCAACCGCTTCCGACAGGCCAGCTCCGTGACGTCCTTTTCCGCCGATCCCGCCGCCGACCTGCTGCGCGAACGCGCAGCGCACTATGCCGCCGAGGCGGCGCTCTTTCTGCGCGACCAGGCGCTTTCCACCGCATCGCACGACCTGCGCAGCCCGCTGAACGCAATGCACAGCTGGGCGTATGTGCTCGAACGGCAGCTTGCCAACGCCGACCCGAACCTGCAGCGTGCGCTCGCGGGCATCCGGACCGGCATCGACCAGCAGGTCGCACTGATCGACGACGTGCTCGACGCGCCGCGCGCGGAAACGCGCAATCTCGCGATCGAGCCGCAGCCGTTCGCTTTGCGCCCGTTGCTCGACGACACGATCGCACTCGCGCGCGTCGCGCTGGCCGACGCGCGGCAGGTGCGCATCGACGCGACGCTGCCCGAGCACGAACCCGCGCTGACTGCCGATCGCGAACGCCTCGCACAGGCGCTGTGGACGATGCTGACGACGGCCGTCGAAGCGAGTGCCGCCGGCAGCCGCGTGACGTTCGCGTGCGCGCGCGACGGCGCGCAGTGCGTCGCGCACGTCGGCTGCGACGTCAGCGCCGCCGTTCTCGCCGATCCCGGCCTGCCGCACGCGTTCGAAACATTCGCGCGCCGCGAGATGCTCCGCACGCGCGACGCCAAACGCGTCGCGTGGATCGTCGCACTATGCCAGCGCGTCGCGCTCGCGCATGGCGGCACCTTCACGCACACGCCGTTCACCGACCGCGCCGCCGTCACCCTCACGCTCTCCGTCCCTTGCGAGGCGCCGGTGTAAGCAATCGGCCGTCCGATACATTACATTTGCCTTTCCGGCCCTATACTGACGGGCCTGTCTCAACTGGAGCGATTCTTTGTTACAGATCTTCGCGCTCATCGGCGCGTTGTTCCTGGTGGCCCTGAACGGGTTTTTCGTCGCAGCCGAATTCGGCCTCGTCAAACTGCGCGCGACGCGCGTCAAGACACTTGCCCGCAAGCACGGCCTGCGCGGGCGCATCCTCGCGGTCGTGCACGGCCGGCTCGACGCGTATTTGTCCGCGTGCCAGCTCGGCATCACGCTCGCGTCGCTTGGCCTCGGCTGGGTTGGCGAGCCCGCGTTCGCGGAACTGATCGGCCCGCTGCTCGACCTGATCGGCGTGCAGTCCGAGCGCATCGTGCACTTGATCTCGCTCGTGTTCGCGTTCTCGCTGATCTCGTTCCTGCACATCGTGGTCGGCGAGCTCGCGCCGAAATCGATGGCGATCCGCCAGTCGGAAAAGGTCGGCCTGTGGGTCGCGCTGCCGCTCTACGCGTTTTACTGGGCGATGTACCCGGCGATCTGGGTGCTCAACACCAGCGCGAACGCGGTGCTGAGGCTCGCGGGGCTGTCAGCCGACCACGGCGGCGATGCGCACTACTCGACCGACGAACTGAAGCTGATCCTGCGCAGCCGCCGCAGCGCGGCCGGCAATCCGGCGCAGCCCGCCCGCGGTGCGTACACCAACGACGAGTGGAACACGCTCGCGCATTCGCTCGACTTCTCGTCGATGACGGTGTCCGACCTGATGCGGCCCGCGCATGAAATGATCGGCCTGCGCCGCGACCTGCCGCTGCCGGACAACATGGAAATCGTCGCGCGGCATCGCTTCAGCCGCTATCCGCTGTTCGAGAATGCGTCGCGCGAACAGGTGAGCGGGCTGATCCACCTGAAGGATCTGCTGCTCGCGCGGCACGCGGGCGCGGCGCTGGAGGACCTGTCCGACTACGTGAGGCCGGTGCAGTACGTGAAGCCCGACACGCCCGCGCTGGAGCTGTTCCGCCGCTTCCGCAAGGGCGCACCGCACTTCGCGCTGGTCGGCAACAAGGGCGAGAAGCCGATCGGCTTCCTGACGCTCGACAACCTGCTCGGCGCGCTGGTGGGCCAGATCCACGACGAGTTCCGACAGGGCGACGCCGACTGGAGCCGCCTCGACGACGGCACGCTGATGGGCAAGGGCAGCCTGCCCGTCGTATCGCTCGAGCAGGCGCTCGGCATCGACATCGACGAAGGGCGCGCGGAGTCGGTCGGCGGCCTCGTGATCCAGGCGCTGAGCGATCTGCCCACCGAAGGCCAGCGCGTGTCGTTCGACCGCTTCGACGTGGTCGTGAAGAAGATGAACGGGCCGCGCATCGTGCTCGTGCGCGTGTATCCGAAAACCGCGAAGGAGGCCGACGAATGACGGCCACCGTTCAGCGCACGCGATGAGCCCGCCGCTGCCGCGCTGCTGCGTGATCTCGCCGGAGCCGGCGTCCGCATCGGACGCCGATTGCAGCGCGTTTCTCGACCGGATGTCGGCCGTGCTCGCGCGCGGCGAGACGCTCGTGCAGCTGCGCGTGAAATCGTTCGACCGGGCCGCGTTCGCGCGGCTGGCCGCCGATGCGCTCGCGCGCTGCACCGCGGCCGGCGCGCAACTGATGCTCAACGGCCCGATCGATGCCGCCGGCGTGATGCACCTCGACGGCGCGGGCTGGCACCTCGACGGCGCCGCGCTGCGCGCCGTCGCGCAACGGCCGCTGCCGCCCGCGCGGCGCATATCGGCCGCGTGTCATACGGCTGACGATCTCGTGCTGGCGATGCACGCGGGCGCGGACTTCGTCACGCTGTCGCCGGTGTTGCCGACGCTCAGCCATCCCGGCGCACCGGCGCTCGGCTGGACGCGGTTCGCCGCGCTGGCCGCGCAAGCCACGATGCCCGTCTATGCGCTCGGCGGCATGACGCGCGCGCATCTCGACGACGCGCGCCGCCACGGCGCCTATGGCGTCGCGGGGATTCGCGGCTTCTGGTAAGAGCGCGGCCAGGGCGCCCGCGCCCGGCGGTGCAAGCGTCGCGCGTTCAGCGACGCATCGCGCGCCATGCGCCGCCGTCGATCCGGCGCGCGTCGTGCGTCAGTGCATAGCCGTTGACGTCGCCCGTCAGCCACGCGACGAGCGAATAGGGCGGCAACTCCCCTTCATCGACGCGGTCGCGCGCGCGCGCCGGCGTCTCGAACACGATCCGCCCGCTCGGCGCGTCGAACGGCACCGTGTCGGGCGACAGGTTCAGCGCGATGGTCAGTGTCTCGTCGTCGGCAAGCCGCCACGATGCGAGCAGCGCATCGGCATCGCCGTCACCGCCCGCCTTCAGCGTATGCGCGTCCTGCGGACGGCAATCGGACAACCGCGGCGCAATCAGCTTCGCGCGCACCGCGAGCGCCGACTGCACGAAATGCGCACGCTCGGCGTCGCATGCGGTTTCGTCGAAGATCAGCGGAATCTGCGGCGTGAGCAACGACAGCGCGAGCGCCGCGAGGCGCGGTGTGTGCTCGCCGCGCGTGCGTCCATGCTCGCTGTCGCGCCATCCGCCGTCGGACAGCACGAGCGACGTCAGCGACAGCCCGCCGTCGGCGAATGCGGCGTCAGCCGACGCAGCCGGCTGGAACGCTGCGCCGGATGCAGTCAGTGCGCGAGCGAGCGTATGGATCGACTGGTGCGCCGAAATGCCCTCGTGTGCGGCCTCGTCGCGCGCTGTCAGCCGATGCAGCGCACGTTCGCCGCAACCGTTCCACTGCGCATCGAAATGGGTATCGGCCAGATGCACCGGATGCCGTTCGCTGCCGAGCACGAGGTGAATCAGCCGGTCGGCCGGCACGGCCGCGCGTACCCGATCGGCAATCTCGCGCAGCCACGACGTGCCGATCCGGTCCGCCTCGCGCAGCCGCAGGCCGTCGCAACGGTATTCGTCGATCCAGTACAACGCGTTGTCGCAGAAGAAGTCGCACACTTCCGGATGATCGAGCGCAAGCGGCGGCGCCTGCAACGGATCGTCGCGCGTATGGAAGAACGGCTCGGCGTAATGGCGCAGCGCGTCGGTGCCGCTGCCGAAACGCGCGTAATCGAGTTCCAGCAGCACCGCGAGGCCGTAGCCGTGCGCGTCGTCGATCAGCGCCTTAAGCGCATCGGGGCCGCCATCGGCCGCAAGCGGCGCGAACGGCAGGCTGTCGTGCGGCGACGCGAGCAGCTCCAGTGCGGTCACGCCGAGGCGCGCAAGCTGCGGCAGCCGGCGGCGCACGCCGTCGAAGCCACCCACCGCATGCGGACGAATCGCATAGAGTGCGATGTCTTCCCATGGTCGCCCGTGCCAGGACGTATTACGCCACGTGAACGCGCGGGGATCGACGACCTCGCTCGGCCCGTTGAGGCCGTCGGGTTGCGAACGCGACGCGGGATCGGGAATCGATACGACATCGTCGAGCCGGTAGCGGTAGCGGGTGCCCGCTCCGCATTCGACAAAGACCTCGAACCAGTTCGGACCGGCCGGCGTCATCGGCACGCGTGCGGGACCCCGCGCGGTTTCGAGTTCGAGCCGGACCTGCGTGCTGCCCGGCGCCCACACGCGGAAATGCGTGCGCGGCGTCGTGCCGAGCGCACCGCACGGCTGCGCGCCGAACGGCAAGCAGTGAATGTAGTGCTGCGCATACGGATCGTGCGGACAATCTGACATCATGCGCTCCTCATGCGTGCCGAGCGGCATGGCCGCGCAAGCGGCGCGCGGCGCATCGGGGCCCGGCATGCGACGGCCAGGCAGGGGGGAAGAAAAGTATGCGCCGATTCGGCGCATACGATGCATCGATTCATCACATTTTTAAATGCGAATCGACCCCGCAAACGTTTGCTTTCTGTACCGACCGAAGCGGGTAGTCCGCATACCGGAATGGCCGCACGCCTTGTTGACGCGCGGCCGCGCCCTTACGCTCGGGCCGATGCGCGCGGACACCCGGTCCGCGCTCCGACCCAAGGAATCCGCCATGTCGCTCCCCTCCAGCGCCGCGAAGTTCGATCCGGCACGCGCGCACGAATACGCAGAACAGTCCCGCATCGCGCTTGCCGGCTACGACGCGTGCCACGAACTCGCCGCGTGCATGCTCGCGTCGACGATCCGCGTGCCGGAAGCGCAGTTGCTCGTCGTGGGCGCAGGCGGCACCGGGCAGGAGATCTGCATCCCTGCCGCGCTCGAGCCGGGATGGCGCTTCACGGCCGTCGATCCGTCCGCGCCGATGCTGGCACTCGCACGCGCGAACGTCGAAGCGGCCGGCTGCGCCGCCCGCACGCAATTCATCGAGGCCGGCGTCGACGCGCTGCCCGATACGCAGGCCTTCGATGGCGCGACGCTGATCGGCGTGCTGCATCACGTTCCCGGCGATGCGGCGAAGGCGGCGCTGCTGAATGCGATCGCGCGCCGCGTGAAGCCCGGCGCACCGCTCGTGATTGCGGGCAATCATCGCCGCTATGCGGACCACCCCCGGCTGCTCGACGCATGGCAGCAGCGCTGGCGGATGAAGGGCGCGACGCCCGATGCAGTGCGCGCGCAGCTCGCCAAAATCCTGCAGGGCGCCGATCCGCCTGCGTCGGAAAAAGCAGTGTTCGACCTGCTGCACGAAGCCGGTTTCGATGCGCCGTTGCGCTTTTTCTCGAGCCTGTTCTGGGGAGCGTGGATTGCGGTGCGGCGTAGCGCGTGATCGCGCGTCCCCAGTGTGCGATGGCGTGCGACGCACGCGTTGCGCGCACAGCCGAGCGGCACGCCGGAGCGGCACGACTTCACGTACTGGCTGCATCGCACGGGAGGCCCGGCGATGCCGCCGCAGCTGCCGTTTCGGGTCGCGCTGCGGATCGCGCGCACCCCGCTGCCATGCTTCGCGCGGCCGCCCGCGTGCATCAGCTCAGCAGCCCCGCCGCGACGTTGATCGACAGCCCGAGCACGGCCATGTTGAAGTAGAACGACAGGATCGACTGTGCGAGCACCGCGCGTCGCGCGGAGCGGTTCGCGAGCGACACGTCGGCAGTCTGCGATGCGACCGCGATCGTGAACGCGAAATACAGGAAATCCCAGTAATCGGGCTCCGGCTGACTGTCGGGAAAACGCAGCGGTCGGTCGCTGCTCGGCGAACCGTAGTAAAGCCGCGCATAGTGCAGCGTGAATATCGTCGGGATCAGGAACCACGCGCCGAACAACGTCGCGCCCGTGACCGCGTAATGGCCGAGCCCCGCGCGAAACCCCACGCTCTTCGCAGTGGCGAGCTCGATCGCGATCGCGGCGACGCTCGCGACCGTCGCGAGACACACGACGGTCAGCACGGTCGTCGCATTCTCGTCTTCGCGGATCGCTATGTCGCGCACGTTATGATGATGCGCGCTGACCATGCGCACCCACATCAGCGCGAGATACAGCCACACCGCGCAGTCCCAGCCAATCAGCGCACGCACCGTCGGCCTCGACGGAACCGGCAGCAACAGCGCGCACAGCACGCCCGCGGCGAAGGCGGCGACCATGCGCGGCCGGTTGCGCAATACCTGCGGATAAAGCGTCATCGTGTGATTCCGAAAGCGGATGGAAAGGGTTGCGCCAGCGCGAACGGTGCGGGGCGGCGCCGGCGGGTAGCGCCCCGATTATCGCCATTCCCGCATGACGTGGCGATGAGCGCAAGCGCCTAAGATATCGGGATGAGCCCTTCCCTCTGCCGCCATCCCGCCAATTCGGCGGGCCGCGATTTCGTCGTCGGCGATCTGCACGGCTGCGTGGACGTGCTGCGCGCGCTGCTGCGCGACGTCCGCTTCGATCCGGCCAGCGACCGGCTGTTCTCGGTCGGCGATCTCGTCGATCGCGGGCCCGCGTCCGAAACCGCGCTCGAGCTGCTCGACCGCCCGTGGTGCCATGTCGTGCGCGGCAATCACGAAGAGGTGCTGAGCCTCGTGTCGCGCGGCAAGCTGCCGGCCGACGCGTGGCGCGGAATCGGCGGCGACTGGGGCGCCGAGCTGCCGCCGGACCGGCTGCACGCGCATGCGGCGCGCGTCGACGCGCTGCCGCTCGTACGCGTGGTCGGCGACGGGCCCGCGCGCTTCAACGTGCTGCATGCGGAATTCTTCGGACCGGACGCCGAGCTCGACACGGGCAGCTATGCGCACGACGTGCGCGAACGGCTGATCTGGGGCCGCGACCTGGTGCAGGGGCTCGTCGATCCGGCCGTGCAGGCCGGACTGTCGCTGACCTGCACCGGCCACACGCCGGTGCGCGCGCCGCAGCGCATCGGCGCGCAATGGTTCATCGACACCGGCGCGTTCGCGCCGTCGGGACGACTGACGATCGTCGAGCCGCGCACGGGCCGCACGTGGTCGCTGTCGCAGGCGGATGCGCGCGCGCGTCATGCGGGCGACCTGCCGCTGCCATAGCGGAGCGGCAAACCGAAGCCTGCGCTGCCCGCCCGCACGTGCGGGCTCGCGCGCGTCGCGAGCTAGCCGACCTGGTTCAGCTCGAACACGGCATCGATCGCGGTGCCGTTCCAGTTGTATTCGAGGTATGCCGCGTGATGACAATCGCGCAGCAGCGTCGTGCGAAACGCGGCGAGACATTCGCCGCCCGGGTCGCGCACCGACGGATAGACGATCCCCGCGCCGCCCGCATGGCGCACCGCACGGCCGAGCGCCTGTCCGGCGCTGTAATCGAGCGGATCGAGCAACGCAGGATTGCGCTGCGGCCACGTGCGCACGTCGGCGACGTCGCCGTGCGCGTACACGGTGTAGAGCCGCATCTGCTGACGCATCGGCTGCTCTCGCGTCGCGGCCAGGAACAGCCCGCTGTGATATCGCGTTTCGGCGATCGCCGTGTCGCGCGAGCGGCCGCAGTAGAACACGCCATAGCTGCCGTCTGAAAAGCGGCTGCCCTGCGGATTCAGGTGCGTGAACGCGGCCATGATCGGCCCCCAGCCCTGCCCGTAGCGGCGCTCGGCCGGCGGCACGAGGTCGAGCGTGCCGACTTCCTGGCGGATGCGGTCGTTGGTCAGCGATTCGAGCGCGTACAGCGCGTCGAAGTCCTCGGCGGACGCGACGCGGTCGAACAGGTTGATGGCCGGAAAACGAGTAGGAATCACGCGATAGGCGGGCGCCCAGTCGACGGTGGTCGTGGGCCAGTGTTGCGCATCGGTCGGGATCGTCACGCCCAGCCACCCCGCATCGCATCGAGGTATTGGCGCACGGCGACCAGGTCGCCGACATTGCCGGCAAGCATCCGGTCGAGCGCGCGCTTGCCGCCGAACGGTGCGGCGTCGTTCGGCCGCCTGACCCAGGTGTCGGCCGCAGCGGGCTGCGGCAGCAGGATCTGCAGCGACTTGTAGATGCCCAGCAATAGCGACAGCCGCTCGAGCGTATCGCGCGGCAGGCGCGCGGACTCTGGCGCCGCCTTCCACTTGAAAAACGTCGACCGGCCGGGCGACCCGAGCAGCACGATCTGCTCGTCGATCGTCAGCTCCCAGTCGCGCGCGATGTTGAAGAACGCTCGCAGGCCGGCCGCCGACATCTGCGCGACCGAGGCCTGCGGCGAGGCGGAATGCGGATCGAAGGCGGGTTGTGACATGACTGTTAGTCTCGAAACGAATTTACTAACAAGGTTAGTCCATTTCCGGATTTATGCAAGGGTCGTCACCCGGAACGGCTAACGTCCAACGAATTGATATTTTTTGTCCATTCTGGACTGCGATTTTATTTTCTGCGTTAATGGCCGTACGGAGCGCGCCCGCCGGGGGCGCGGTTCCGCAGCAACCGCGTCGTGCAGAACCGGATAGACCACGCCAAGGAACCATCATGAAGAGACTGATTGCCGCCGTTTCGATCGCCCTGCTTGCGGTATCGGCAGGCCCCGCCGCCGCGAAGGACTGGACCACGCTGCGCTTCGGCACCGACGCCAGCTACGCGCCGTTCGAATCGAAGGCGCCCGACGGCAAGCTGGTCGGCTTCGACATCGATCTCGGCAACGAGATCTGCGCGCGGCTGAAAGCGAAGTGCGTGTGGCTCGAGAACGATTTCGACGGGATGATCCCGGCGCTGAAGGCGAAAAAATTCGACGCGGTGCTGTCGTCGATGTCGATCACCGCGCAGCGGGCCGAGCAGATCGGCTTCACGACGAAGATCTACAACCAGCCGACGCGCCTCGTCGTGAAAAAGGGTTCGCCGCTGTTGCCGACCGCCGAATCGCTGAAGGGCAAGTCGATCGGCGTCGAACAGGGCACGACGCAGGAAGCGTATGCGAAGGCGTACTGGGCGAAGCAGGGTGCGAACGTCGTGTCGTACCAGAACCAGGACGGCGTGTATGCGGATCTCACGGCGGGCCGCCTCGACGCGGCGCTGCAGGACGAGGTGCAGGCCGCGATCGGATTCCTGAAGTCGCCGCGCGGCGCGGGCTACCAGTTCGTCGGGCCCGAGCTCGTCGACGAGAAGGTGCTCGGCGTCGGCGCCGGCATCGGTCTGCGCAAGGAAGACACCGACCTGAAGGCGAAGATCGATCGCGCGATCCTCGACATGGTCAAGGACGGCACCTACAAGCGGCTCGCGTCGAAGTACTTCGACTTCGACATCTACGGCGGCTGAAGCGGTGTCGCGGGCGACGGGCGCGATGCCCGTCGCCCGCGCCCAGGGCCTGTTCACCCTGGACCGCCCCTCCCCTGCCTCCCGGACGGCGACGCCTCCCTGACGTTCTGCCGTCGCGCCGGTGTCGTCGCCGTTGTCGCGCAACCGGATCCCGAACTTCGTTCGCGTTGCCGGCGGAGCGCCTGCGCTGGCGACCGCAGGCGCTCGACGTCGTCAATACGTGAAGATCGGGCGCCGGGGAACCGGTGCCCGCGTGCACATCCCCATGCGGATCGGGTTGGCCAGCGTGAAAGCGCCGGCCCGGCGCGGATGACCGGGTATCAACCGGATCCGCCTCGCACCGGGCGCGGAGAGATGGCCTGTCGACGCATGCCGGCCGGCTGCGAGCGGCGCGGCCGACCGGCGATGCGTCGAATCGTTGCGATCGCGGCCTGCCGGCCGCTGTGTGTGGCGATCGTTGCTCATTTTTATACCCCGTCTTCGATCCGTTGCTTGTGCGGGCAACCGGACCCCGCCGCTGCCTCGACGATCGGACGACGACGCTCCCGTGCCGTACGGAACGAGGGCTGTGTCCCGTCCCGCCGATCATCCCCGCGGACTGCGCACTGGCCGGCCTGTGCAGGGTTTGCTGCCGGTCCGGCCGCACGCCACGTCGTCGACGTTCGCACCCGCATCAGCGCAAGGAGCGGGCCAGCTTCGCGCGCGGCCGGCCGTGCAAGGCTTTCGTCGGACCAGCGTGCGGCGCGAACCGGCCGGACATGCGCAACGTTGCGAAACTGAAACATGCGCGGCGCGCCGGGCGCCGCTCACGCGAGCGCAATGCGTTGCCGCACAAGGCGCGCGGACGGTACGGAAAATTTTCCCGGCGCGGATGGCACGCCGTCACGGGCGTTTGCCGCGCGAATTCGCATGCGTGCCGACGCGAAACGTTTCATCGCCTTTACATGCGACACGGCCCGCTTGCGCGGGCCGGTTGCGATGCTGCGCGAATGCCGCTCACCCGACCCGCTGGTGGTCGGCGTCGCCGGACGGGGAGCCGTCCTTTCCGCCGTTGTCGCCGTTGTTGTCGTGATCGTTGAGCCCGTGCTCGATCATCATCCGGTAGAGCGTCACGCGGGAGATGCCGAGCTCGGCGGCGGCCTTGTTGATCCGGTGATCGTTGCGCAGCAGCGCGTTCTCGATCGCGGTGCGCTCCGCAAGCGAACGCGCCTGTTCGAGCGTCACGGGCTCGGTTTCGCCCGGCGTCTCGAGCCCGAGATCGTGCGGCGTCAGCAGCCGGCTCTCGGCCATCACGATCGCGCGGCGCACGCGATTGATGAGTTCGCGCACGTTGCCCGGCCACTCGTAGCGGCGCATCGCGTCGAGCGCGGCCGACGTGAAGCCGCTGATCTTGCGGCCGCTGTCGGCCTTGTATTTCTGCAGCACGTAATGCGCGAGGATCTCGATGTCCTTGCCGCGCGCGCGCAGCGGCGGCTCGTGAATACGCAGCACGCAGAGCCGGTGATAGAGGTCCGCGCGGAAGCGGCCGGCCTCGACCGCCCCGTCGAGGTCCACGTGCGTGGCCGAGATGATCCGCACGTCGACCGGAATCGACTCCTGGCCGCCGAGCCGCTCGATCTTCCCTTCCTGCAGGAAGCGCAGCAGGCTCGCCTGGCTTTCGACCGGCATGTCGCCGATCTCGTCGAGAAACAGCGTGCCGCCGTTCGCCGATTCGATCCGGCCCGCGCGCCGCTGGTTTGCGCCGGTGAACGCGCCGCGCTCATAGCCGAACAGCTCCGACTGCAGCAGGTGATGAGGAATCGCGCCGCAGTTGATCGCGACGAACGGCCCCTTGCCGCGCGCCGAGCGCTCGTGGATCGCGAGCGCGGTCAGTTCCTTGCCGGTGCCCGACTCGCCCGAGATGAACACGCTCGCATCGGTTTTCGCGACCTTGCGGATCGTGCTGAACAGCTGCTGCATCGCCTCGCAGTTGCCGATCATTCCGTGCTCGCCGATCGACGCCGCGTAAGCCGCGCCGTCGACGCGATCGAGCGCGGCCATTCCGCGCGCGTGGCCGAGCACGTGCGAAATCCATTCGTACGGCAACGGCAGCGTCACGTAATCGAAACAATAGCTGCGGATCAGTTCGCGCACGGCAGCACTGATCGTGATGCCGGCCTGCGCGACGGAAATCCAGCCGATCGCCGGCTGGCTCAGGCACGCCTTCAGCGCCGGATAGTCGCGCGACGTGAAGCCCGTGAAGTCGATGAGCCCGGCCGCGACGTTCACGCCGGACGTCATGTTCTGCGCGGCGCCGGCCGTCTTCGCGACCGCGATCTCCCAGCCGAGCTCGCGCAGTTGCGCCAGCAACGGCTCGTCCGGCGAACGCATGATCACGAACAGCTTGCGTCCGGCCTCGGGAGCGGTAACGGACACGAGCGGCATCTCGGGCGCCGCCGTTCCGTTTGCGTCGGGTGACCTTGCAACCATCGTTGTTCCCCGCTTGGCGTTGGTATCGTGCGGCGGCTCGCCGCCATGTACGACGGACCTCGATCGAACCGACATATTGGCCGCATTTCCGTCCGAATAAAATCCCCCCGCGCAATAATTGCTCGCGGGGCAAATCGAATGCTTGCATGAACGGTATATCGATGCCGCCGACGCGCGGCTAGATGGGTGTTATCCCGGTGGCGCGGCCGGTACGACGCCATGTGCACGGCCACGCCGGCGAGCGAAGCCGCGGCGCACAACGGCCGGCACGCCGGATTGGCTCAAACCCGGGCGCCCGCGCACGCGCATGCAACCGTTTGCGCTTGACCGCGGTCAATCGTCGGATCAATCGCGACTGATGCGGCAACGCAACACACGCCGCTGCGCGCCGCGGGCGCGCAGTCAACGCCCGGATGCGAGCGGCGCGAGCGGGTTCGCGCGGCCACGGCCGGCCGACGCGCCGTCGTGGTCGCCGTATGCGGCGACGAGCGCGTCGACGCGCGCAAGGTGATGGCGGTTGTCGTGGTCCCACGGATGGAAGCCGGGCCGGAAAAAGCTCAGCCATTCGCCGGCGATGCGAGGGAAAAGCCCGCGGCGCGGCCCGTACAGGAATGCGAGCACGCGCAACATGCCGCGCACGCGATGCCGGATGTCGCGATCGCGCGAGAGCAGCGTCACGTGAATCAGGAACACGGTCGGCCAGAACGTCAGCGTCGTTGCCAGGTACACGCCGATCCGGACCAGGTAGCTGCGCACGCCCGGCTTCATCACGGCATTCCACACGTCGTAGGACACGGCCTTGTGCTCCGTTTCCTCGAGCGCGTGCCACACCCACATCTGCCTGTAGCCTTCGACCGAGCCGGCGAGACGGGTCGGGTCGCGCAGGAGCCAGTCGGCGAGCATCGCCGTATAGTGCTCGGCCGCGACCGTGTGCGCGAGCTGCACCGAATGCGGCAGCTTGCGTTTCATGAAACCGAGCACCGTCCACACGCGTTTGTCGAGCTTGCGCGCGGGCAGCCGGTTCGCCTGCATCAGTTCGTTGTATTCGACGTGCTCGCGCGTATGCATCGCCTCCTGGCCAATGAAGCCGAGCACCTGCCGCTTCAGCACCGGATCGTCGATCCGGTCGCGATAGTTGCGCACCGAGTCCATGAAAAAACGCTCGCCGGCCGGGAACAGCAGCGACAACGCATTGAAGAAGTGAGTCACGTGCGGGCCGAGCGCATGCCAGTCCTTCGCGCGCTCGACCGGCAAGTCGAAGCGCAGATCGCGGCGCACCGGCATCACGTCGGCTGCGGTGGCGGAAGCGGCTGACTTCATGTTCGCGGTTCTCCTCGTTTTCGGGCGGCCGTGGCCGCGGGCCCGGCCCGCCCATGCGGCCCGGCCGCGCATCGCGCAACGGCAAAATCTTGACATCGATAACTGTAAAGATAGGCGGCGCGCGTCGTCGCGTGCAAGCCGCGCGGTAGACGCGTGCTTCCAAACGGTGCATGGTCGGCAACGCAGAAAAAGCGGCGCTCGGACAGTCGCGCCGCAGCCCGGGATTCGAACGCCGAAGGTGGCGCGCGGCGCGTATGAAAAGCGCTGCGTCCGCAGCCGGCAATCGGCGTCGAAGCCGCGCGCGACGGGCGTTTCGCGGGATCGTGCGACGGGTTGCACCGCGCTTTCGGGCGGCCACGCTGCCGTCGATTCATACGCGGGGATCGCCCTGCTCGCAGCATCGCGCGGCCCCGGCTCGCCGAACATTCAAACGCGCGTTCCAGTTTCATTTGGAGCGGCACGCGGCGCGCGGCGCCCGGCGGCTTGCGAACGGTGTCGCGCCGCGCGTTCGTCGCGCGGGGCGGCCCCCTGCGCGCTCGCCTACAATAGCGGTTTTACCCAACCCTTTTCAGGAGAAGTCATGTCTGTCACCACGACCGCATCGGGCCTCAAGATCGAGGATCTGACCGAAGGCACCGGCGCGGAAGCGCAAGCCGGCAAGACCGTCAGCGTCCATTACACGGGCTGGCTGACCGACGGTCAGAAATTCGACTCGAGCAAGGACCGCAACGACCCGTTCGCGTTTGTGCTCGGCGGCGGCATGGTCATCAAGGGCTGGGACGAAGGCGTGCAGGGGATGAAGGTCGGCGGCGTGCGTCGCCTGACGATCCCGCCGCAACTCGGCTACGGCCCGCGCGGCGCCGGCGGCGTGATTCCGCCGAACGCGACGCTCGTGTTCGAAGTCGAACTGCTCGACGTCTGACGAAGCCGCCGGCCGACGTCCCGCTCATGGAGCACATCCCGTCCCCCGCGATCGCGCTGCGCCGTTACGACACGTGCGAAGCGTCCGACGTGCACGACTTTCATCAGGTCGTGCTCGGCATCGACGGCGCGATGGTGATGGCGGTGGACGGCGTCGGCCAGCGCATCGACCGGCACGCGGCGTGGCTGATCCCGGCCGGCGCGCGCCACGAATACGCAGGCCTCGGCGAGAACCGCCAGCTCGTGCTCGATCTGCCCGCCGCGTCGCTCGCGGTGCCGCAGCGGCTGTTCGAGCGCGCGCGGGCCGTGGCGATCGATCCGGCGCTGACGTCGCTCGTCGCGCAGGTCGCGGCGGCGGCGGCCGCGCTCGACGAGCCGGCTCGCGACGCGCGGCATGCGCATCGCTTCCAGTGGCAGGCTGCCGCGCGCCTGTGCGACGCGCTGCTCGGCGACACCGGCCTCGCCGCGCCCGCGGGCGGCCTCGATTTCACGCGCATCGATCGCTGGCTGCGCGCGCGGCTCGCGGAGCCGCTGCGCATCGCCGATCTCGCCGCGCACTGCGGCTACGGAATGCGCCGGTTTCATCAACTGTTCGTCGACGCGTTCGGCGAAACCCCGCATCGCTACCTGCAACGGCTGCGGCTCGACGCCGCCGTCGTGCTGCTCGCAGACGGCCGGCACCCGCTCGTCGACATCGCCGGGATGGTCGGCTTCGCCGACCAGAGCACGTTCACGCACGCGTTCACGAAGCGCTTCGGCGTCGCGCCCGGGCGCTGGCGCGGCGAACGGCACTGAGCGGCTCCGCCGGGCCCGCCGCTCGCGGCCACCGCCGCACATCGCGGCCCATGCCGCATACGCGCACGCCCGCGTACCCGCATGCATACCGGTCGCATTGCGTCGATCACGCCACGCATCGACGCTTCACGCTCGCGTGAAACATCGCCGCCCATCGCGCCCTACGATGGGTTCATGGACACGACCCGCTCTTCCACCGCCTTCCCGCCCGCGCTTGCGCGCCTCGTCGCGACCGTCAGCATCGGCTTCGTCGTCACGCAGCTCGACGTGACGATCGTCAACATCGCGCTCGCGCACGTGGCCGCAGACCTGCATCTGCCGATCGCCGGGCTGCAGTGGGTCGTCGATGCGTACACGCTCGCGTTCGCGGTGCTGATGCTGTCGGCCGGCGCGCTCGGCGATCGCTTCGGCGCGCGCCGGCTGTACGTCGCGGGCCTCGTGCTGTTCGCGCTCGCGTCGCTCGCATGCGGCGCCGCCGTCGCCCCGGCGATGCTGATCGCGGCGCGCGCGCTGCAGGGCGTCGGCGCGGCCGCAATGCTGCCGAATTCGCTCGCGCTGCTCAACGACGCATGCCGGCACGATCCTCGCGTGCGGGCTCGCGCGGTCGGCTGGTGGACCGCGGCAGGCTCGATTTCGATTGCGGCGGGACCGGTCGTCGGCGGCCTGCTGATCGCCGCATGGGGCTGGCGCGGCATCTTTCTCGTGAACCTGCCGCTCTGTGCGGCCGGACTCGCGGCCACATTCGCATCGGTCCCCGCGCGGCGCGTCACGCCTGCACCCGCGGCACCGGCGCGTGCCGCAATGCCGGCACGCTCGGCAAGCACGCTGGACGTGCGCGGCCAGCTCGTCGCGATCGCGATGCTGACCGCGCTCACCGCCGCCGTGATCGAGTGGCGGCCGCTCGGCTTCGCGCATCCAGTCGTCGCCGGCGGGTTCGCGCTCGCGGCGTTCGCCGCGGCCGCCTTCGTCGCGCTCGAGTCGCGCACCGCGACGCCGATGCTGCCGCTGTCGTTGTTCCGCCGACGCACGTTCAGCGCGGCCGTGCTGTTCGGGATCTGCGTGAACCTCACGTATTACGGCACCGTATTCGTGCTGGCGCTGTACCTGCAGCGCGTGCGCGGCGAATCGGCGTTGCAGGCCGGCCTCGCGTTCCTGCCGCTGACGGGCGGCTTCCTGCTGTCGAATCTCGCGAGCGGCCGCGCGGTCGCACGTTACGGCCCGCGCGCGCCGATGGTCGCCGGTGCGCTCGTCGCCGCGCTCGGCTACGGCTCGCTGTATTTCGCCAACGCAGCGACGCCGCTGCCGCTGCTGCTCGTACCGTTCCTGCTGATTCCTGCCGGCATGGGCTTCGCCGTGCCGGCGATGACGACGGCCGTGCTCGCATCGGTCGCACCGGAACGCGCGGGCATCGCGTCGGCCGTGCTGAACACTGCACGGCAGGCCGGCGGCGCGATCGGCGTCGCCGCGTTCGGCGCGCTCGCGGGCGGCAGCGCGCGGCAAACCGTCGAGGGGCTGCATGTCGAAACCGCGGTGTCTGCCGCACTGCTGGTCGCGGCCGCATCGCTCGCGATGCTCGTCAGGGCCGACGCGCATCGGGGCACATCGGATGCGCAACGGGTGGTATCGGCGGCCGATTGAGCGAAACGATCGAGCACCCCGGACAGGTGCGTTGGCGGGTGCGTCGGTGTGTGCGGTGCCGCGACGCAAACAGCGCGGCGCTTGCGCCGCCCGATGACCTCGCGTTTATCCGCGCGTCGCGCCGTTGCCGTCCGCCACTTTCCGCACCATCGTCTCCGCCGCCTTCAACGGCCGGCCATCGTCGTGCCGCAGCGCGAGCTTGCGGATCGCACGGCCCGTCTTGCGTTCGACCAGCACCGAATGCGGCTCCCCTCGCTCGAACAGGTTCGCTTCGCCCCACTGCCGCAGCATCACGATCACCGGAAACAGCCCTTCACCCTTCTTCGTCAACGCGTACTCCTGATACGCGCTGCCGTCGGACGCCGGCACCACTTCGAACACGCCCGCGTCCACCAGCATTCTGAGCCGGTCCGACAGGATGTTGCTCGCGACGCCGAGGCTCGCACGGAAATCGCCGAACCGGCGCACGCCGTCGAACGCGTCGCGCACGATCAACAATGCCCAGCGATCGCCGACGATATCGGTTGCGCGCGCGACCGGGCACGGCGAATCCGCAAGGCTTTTCTGTTTGGCCATCCTTTTCTCCGCTGTCGCGCCGGCCGCGTTCGCACGGCGTTCGGCGCATTCGTGCGCGGGTCCGTTGCCCGCCACACCAAGTTGCATTTTAAAACTACTTTTTCTACACTCCAACTAGTTTTAAATTGCAACCACTTCAGCGAGCGCGAGGAAGCCCATGGAATCGTCATGTCGAACAGCCGCCGCACCGAACGCGACAGCGGGTGCAGCCGGCCCGGCCGGCGTCACGCGCGTCGCCAAGACGCTCGTCGCGCTTTTGGCGGTGTGCTGCGCGGCGAGCGTCGCGAACGTGTACTACGCGCAGCCGCTGCTCGATTCGATCGCGCGCGATTTCGGCGTATCGCAGGCGGCGGTCGGCGGCGTCATCACCGCAACGCAACTCGGCTGCGCGCTCGCGCTGCTGTTCGTCGTGCCGCTCGGCGACCTGCTCGATCGCAAGCGGCTGCTCGCAATTCAGCTTCTGCTGTTGACTGCCGCATGCATCGGCGTGGCGGTTTCGTCGACGCGCATCGCATTGCTGGCCGGCATGGTCGCACTCGGTTTGCTCGGCACCGCGATGACGCAAGGCCTGATCGCGTGCTCTGCCGCACTTGCGTCTGCCGGCGAGCGCGGCCGCGTCGTCGGCGCCGCGCAGGGCGGCGTCGTGATCGGCCTGCTGGCCGCGCGCTCGTTCGCGGGTGTGGTCACGGATATTGCGGGCTGGCGCGCGGTATATCTGATGTCGGGCGCGCTCGCGATCGCGATGCTCGTCGCGCTCGTACGGCTGCTGCCCGATGCGAACGCGCCGCGCGCGCGTATCGGCTACGCTGCGCTGCTGCGCTCGATGGTGACGCTGCTGCGCACCGAACGTGTACTGCGCGTGCGCGGTGCGATCGCGCTATTGATGTTCGCTGCATTCAGCATCTTCTGGAGCGCGCTCGTGCTGCCGCTCGGCGCGCCGCCGCATTCGATGTCGCATACGCAGATCGGCGCATTCGGGCTGGTCGGCGCATTGGGCGCGGCCGCGGCAGCCCGCGCGGGGCGGCTCGCGGATCGCGGGCTCGGCGAAACGACAACGGGCGCCGCGCTCGCGCTGCTCGCGTTTTCGTGGCTGCCGCTCGCGTTTGCCGGCACGTCGATCGCGCTGCTGGTCGTTGGTATCGTGCTGCTCGACGTCGGCGGCCAGGCCGTTCATGTCGTGAACCAGAGCATGATCGTCGGCGCGCGACCCGACGCGCATGCGCGCCTCGTCGGCTGCTACATGCTGTTCTATTCGGCCGGCAGCGGGCTCGGTGCGATCGTGTCGACGGCGACGTATGCGCACGCCGGGTGGGTCGGCGTGTGCGGACTCGGCGCGGCGGTCAGCGTCGCCGCGTTCATCGTATGGGCCGCGACACGCGGGCGGGCATGACATGGATCGCATGCACCGGTAGCAGCGGTTGCCAGGCGCCTTTCCACCTTTTCATTCCGTGTAGTCGGCGGCGGGAAGATCGCGCGGTCGAACGGAATCGCGCGAATCGCGGTGTGTGCGGCCGCGCACGGCAAAACGCCGGCGCGCCCGCGTTGGGGCGGCCGGCATGCGGCCCGGACGCACGCGAAGGTGCGCGCGGCCGGAGCGTCGTCATGACGGGCGGCGCGCTGTCAGCCCGCCGCCTGGATCGCCTCCTCGTACACGCCGGCAACGCGCCGCGCGATCACCGCGTTGTCGAAGTGATCGCGTGCATAGCGCTTGCATGCGGCTTCGTCCGGCAGCGCGATCGCGCCCGACAGCGCCGCACCGAGCCCTTCGGCGATCGCATCTGCGCCGGTCGACGGCAGCACGAGGTCGCTGGACAGCCCGGCGACGGCCTCCGGTAGCCCGCCGACCGGCGTAACCAGCACCGGCGTGCCGGACGCGAGCGATTCGACGGTGATGAGGCCAAAGCCTTCGAGCGCGACGGTCGGCACGACGCTGACCGTCGCCGCACGATACAGCGCCGCGAGATGCTGGTCGGGCACGAAGCCGAGCAGCTTCACGTTGTCCTGCAGCCCGGCCGCGTCGATGCGCTGCTGAAGTTCCTCGGCGAGCTTGCCCTTGCCGGCGATCAGCAGCAGCACGTCCGGATGGCGGCGCTTGACGATGCCGATCGCATCGACCAGGTCCTCGAGGCCCATGCGCCGCACGAGGCGGCGCACGGCCAGCACGATCGGCCGGTCCTGCGGCAGTTGCAGCTTGTGCCGCGCCTCGGCCGGCGTGAGCGGCGTGTCGAACTGGGCGGTGTCGACGCAGCCGGGAATCACGCGCACGCGCGACGGATCGATGCCGTAGCGGTTCGTCAGAATCTGGCCGAACGCCTGCGACAGCACGATCAGCCGCGACGAACGCGTGTAGACGGCCTGTTCGAGATAGCGCTTCGCGCGCTGCCCGAGCGATGCGGCGCCCTCGACCTGGCTTTCGTCGGCCCACGGGCCCTGGAAGTGCGACACCTGCGGGATCCCGCGCGTCACGTCGAGGCCGGGGAACGTATACAGCGCGAAGTGCGACGAGATCACGTCCGGTCGCGCGCTGCGGATTTCATCGCGCAGCGCGCGGCGCGCGGCGAGCATCCGACGCGCGAGGGGCTGCGACGCGGGCCCGAAGCCCTGGATCGCACCGCCCGTGTCGTCGGCGACTTTCGGCGAGCCGGCAACGAGCCCGCGCACCTCGACGCCCGCACCGGGCAGCGCGCCGACGAGCGAGTAGTACATCCGGTCGAGGCCGCCCGCGCGTTCGGGGAACCAGTGCATGCCGATTTGCAACGATTTGATCGGCCGGGAAGAAAGGGACATTACGACTGCTCCTGCGTGACTGCATGCTCGACCCGCTCGAACGCGGACGGCTGCGAGGGTTGGCCGATGCGCCGGTAAAGCGCGACGTACTGGGCGCCCATGTGGGCCCAGCCGAAACGGGTCATCAGTTCGCGGGCCGCGTCGCCCATCGCGCGGCAGGTGTCGCGCGACGCCGCGAGCGAGCCGATCGCCTGCGCGAGCGCGGCCGGATCGTCCGGGTCCTCCAGCACGATCCCGCATTCGCGCGTGATGATTTCCGCGCCACCGGCAGTACGCGCGGTGACGACCGGCAGCCCGGCTGCCATCGCTTCGAGCAGCGACAGGCTCATCGCTTCGTAGCGCGACGGAAACACGTATGCGTCGACCGAGCGCATCAGCGTCGGCATGTTTTTCACGAGCCCGAGGAAATGCACGCGCGAAGCGATGCCGAGCGCGCGCGCCTCGTCCGGATACGGGCTGCCCGGCAGATAGCCCGCCACCGCGAGATGGACGTTGGCCGGCAGTTTCGTCAGCGCGTCGAGCACCGTGCCGAGGTTCTTGCGCGGCGTGCGCAAGTCGCCGACGAACAGCAGCAGGAACGCGTCCGCCGGCAGCTTGAATGCCGCGCGATCGGCCTGCGCGAGCGCGAACGCGCTGCCGTCGACGCCGTTGTAGATCACGCTGATCTTGCGGCTGTCGATGCCGAGGCCGGCGATCTCGTCGGCCACCTTCTGCGACACGGCCGTGATCGCGCGCGAGCGCCGGTATGCCCAGCGCTCGAGCGCGGTGTTCACGCGCGTGTAGACGTACTGGTACGCCGACCACAGCCCCTTCGTCAGCCCGAACGGGTAGTACGGGCTCTTGAACCAGCCGCCGTGCACGAAATGCGCGGTATTCACGTCGGCCTTGATCCACGAGATGAAGCCGTTTACGTGCAGCACGTCGTATTCGCCGCGGTGCGCACGCAACCATGCCGCGCTCTTGAGCGCGAACACCTGTTGCTTGACGAGATTCGACGGCCAGAAGCCGCCGACCTTGACCGGCACCCAGCGCACGCGCGGATCGGCCAGCAGCTCGGGCGCGACGTGCGACGCGACCAGCGTGACCTCGTAGTTTTCGGCCAGCGCCGCGCGCGCGATTTCGTAATTGACGCGGCCCTGCCCGTCGTTATGACGCACGACGTGCGTGACGATCGCGATTCTCAATGGTCGCCTCCCCGTGAACGCGCGGCGGCCGGCAGGCGCTGCGCCTTCTGCCAGTGCGCCGCGGATAGTATGGAAAAAATGGCAGTGAACATCAGCAGACCGCCCGTGCCGATCAGCGAGTTCGTAAACACGAGCATCGCGAACGTCGACAGGCACAGGCTCAGGCATGCGCCGACGAACTTGTCGTTGCGCAGCTTGAACGCCGCGCGCACCGTGCGACCGAACAGCATCACGACGCCCGCGAGATACAGCAGCGTGCCGGGCCAGCCGAGCACGAACGGCACGTTCATCACGCCGCTGTCGAAGCTGCCGTACTTGCCGAGCTCGCCACTGTCGCTCGACAGCTTCGTCGACGCGCCCGTCGCGCCCATCCCCTCGCCGGCGACGTCGGTAAACGCCGTCTGCGCAAAGGTTGCATAGAACTTGTTGCGGTCGTCGTAGCTGCGGTCGTCCTTCAGGTTCGCGATCGACTGCAGACGCTGGCCGAGCCGGTCGGCTACCGGGCCGACGGTCAGCAGCGGCACGCACAGGCCGACGAGCACGACGCCGCTGATCAGGATCCGCATCCGCACGCGGTTGCTCGACTGCACGAGCTGGATCGCGAGCGCGATCACCCAGCCGCCCCACGTCGAGCGCACGAGACACAGCGCGAAGGACACGAAACCGGCAGCGCCCGCGAACCAGCGGATCTTCTGCGGCGCGACCAGCACGAACACCAGCGCGCCCATCATCGCGAACGCGAACGGCCCGGACGAGTTCATCGTGCTGAACACCCGCACGCCGTAGGGCACCGGCTCGCCCTGCGAACCCATCTGCGAGCCGACCATCCACAGCACGTCCCACTGCGGCATCACGAAGTACTGCACGACGCCGTACAGACCCATCACCAGCATGCCCCACATGAACGTGGACAGCAGCACGTCGCGATACTCGGGGTAGTCGCGCGCGTTCACCATGATGTGAAAGCCGATCAGAATCGGGTACAGCCAGTTCGCGAGGTCGTACGTCGCGGCCATCACGCCGCTCGACACGATCCCGACGAGATACGCATACACGAGCCCGAACAGGATCAGCAGCACCGGAATGCCGCGCCGCTGCGCGAGCACGCGGTAGTGCCGCAGCAGCCCGAACCCGGCGATCATCGTCACCGCGAGCGGCGCGACCTGGATCAGGCTCGTCGGCGTGAACGCGCCCTTCGACCAGTCGGCGAGACGCCGCACCTCCGGGCTCAGGAACCACACCCACCACATGAAGCCGACGTAGCGCGCGGGGCTCTTGAAATACAGCCAGATGCCGACCGCGATGGCCAGCACCGGAAACGCGAGCGTCAGCACCTTGCCCTGGTGAATGGCAATCAGCGCGGCGGTGAACGTCCACAGCCCGGCCTGCCCGGCCCAGTGCTTCGGATCCGCGAACCGGCTGCGCTTGCGCGACGGTGCACTTTCTGCGGCAATCGTACTCATCGATCCTCACTCACCGCGACGACGCGCCCGAATCCGCGAGCGGCATCGCGAGGCCCGCGGCCGCCGGCGTGCGGCGCCGGCGCAGCATGTCGCGCGTAATTCGCACGTGCTGCTCGGCAAACGCCTGCGTGGTCAGGTCGCGCTCGCGCAGACAGGCCGCCGCCGCGCGCGCGCATGCGAGCGCCGCGACCGGATCGGCCGCGAAGCGATCGGCGGCATCGCGCATCGCCTGGACATCGAACGCAGGCACGTACGCCGCCGTGTCGTGCGGGAAGTAGTCGCTGAGCCCGCCGACGTCGGACACGATCATCGGCTTGCCGACCGCCGCCGCCTCGAGCATCACGGTGATCCCCGACGCATGGAAGTTTGGCCGCAGCGGCACGACGATCACGTCGGCCCATGCATACAGTTCATGCTGCTTCGCGAGGCCCGATGCCGAACCGATCTTCACGTTCGGCGCGTGCCACTCGCGCGGCACGCGGCGCCGCGTCGCCAACCGGACGTCGTAGCGTTCGTCGCCGCCGAACGCGGCGAGGAACGTGCGCCAGTCGCGGTCGCGGTCGTTGCCGATCGCGGCGATTCGCAGCGGCCGGTGCGGCTGCCACTGCTGCGGCTCGACCGGCGGGAAATCCTGCGTGTTCAGTCCGTAATAGACGAACTCCGCTTCGCGCCCGAGGTAGCGGCGGCACAGCTCGGCGTTGTCGCGAGCGAGCGTCGTCAGCGCGTCGGCGCGCGTGAGCAGCTTGCGGTACAGCCAGCGGCGCGGGCCGCCGAAACCGTTCCACTTGTCGAACAGCCACACGCTCTGCGCGAGCAGGAGGGGGCGCTTGCCCTGCGCGCCGGCGAGCTTCAGGATCAGCGCGGCGGCGAGGTGCTCCTGCTCGGTGTGCGTCCAGATCACGTCAGTGTTCAAGAGCGCGGTGCGATTGCGCCATGCATGCACGACGTCGAAGCCGAGTGCAGCCTTCAGCGCACGGCGCGCGACGCTCGCGACGCGGCTCTCGCGACGATCCTCCGAATAGGTCAGCCGGAATTCGTCGGATTCGGCATGGTGATAGCCGTACAGGCAGCCGATGTTCTCCCCTTTGCGATAGGTACGCGGATCGGCGCCATAGAACAGATGGACGTGAACCTTCGTGGAAGTCATGTCAGCCTCCGCCGGACCGTCGGATATGCCGCAGCTTCCGGAAGATGGCGGGACTGCGCGCCGCCAGGCGAACGTCGGGGTTGTTTCATGTCGAGCCCTCCAGGGTTGGCCGTGCGCATCGCGCGCGACCCGTTCAAGACGTCACCGGCGGCATCGCCGCACGGCGGGGGGCAAGATCCGCGCGGCGCGCATCGCGTGCGCCGCGGCGCACCGCGCGCCAGTGCTCGAGCACGCGGTCGCGCCGGGGCGTATGCAGCGACAGCAGCACATGCGCGAGACCGGGATAGACGCGCGTGCCGACCAGCGTCCACCACCACCACGCGATCTCGCGCCGCACCGGCGGCAAATGCTCGCGCAGGATCAAATGCAGGTTGTACGCGCCGTTGCTGATCGCATTGAGCGACGCCGCATCGCGCCGGTCGTCGTCGAACCGCTCGGCCGGGTAATGATCGACCGCGATCGCCGGGTCGTAGACGAGCTTCCAGCCGTCGCGCTGCACGCGCATGCTGAACGCCATGTCGTTGTGCACCTGCGCGCCCGCGCCGCGCAACCGCGTATCGAAACGCAGCCGCTCGATCGCCGTGCGCCGGTAGCTCATGTTCGCGCCTTTGAGCATGTCGACTTCGCGCACGCCGCCGACGCCGAGGTGATGGTTGCCGACGATCTTGCCGGACAGCGTGAGCTGGCCCACGAGCTCGCGCGACTCGTCGAGCACGCGGCCTTTCTCGTGCACCCAGTCGCGGCCGCCGACCGCGCCGACGCGCGGATCGGCCAGGAATACGGCTTCGATGCGGGCGAGCCAGTCGGCGCGCGGCGCCGCGTCGTCGTCGGTGATCGCGACGATGTCGCCGTTCGCGGAATCGAGCCCCTTGTTCAGCGCGGCGACCTGCCCCGGCACGTCAACCGGCACGATCCGCAGCGGCAGCGCGCCGCCGACCGACGGATCGGCGAGGCGCTCGTGCGTGGCATCGTCCTCCGGGCGCGCGACGACGATCACCTCGTCGGGCAGCCGCTGCTGACGCTGCAGCGCGAGCAGGCACCGCGCGAGGTCGGCGGGCCGCCGGTAGGTCGGAACGAGCACGGAAATTTTCATCGAGGGTTCTCCCGTCGGCCGGACTGGCGCCGCTCGCGCCGGCCCGGTGTCGTGAAATGCGGTCAAGCGCTCAGGTATTCGTGGACGGCCGCATAGCCGCGGCCGTAGCCGCGCGCCTTCGGCGGCACGCCGTTGAAGATCCCGCCTTCGAGATCGACGCCCGCGGTGCGCAGGCGCTTGATCGCGTCGGCGATCTCGCCTTCGGTATGCATGCCCGAGCGCAGCACGAGGAACGTCGCGCCGGCCATCCGGCCGATGATGGTCGCGTCGGTCACCGCCAGCACCGGCGGCGAGTCGATCAGCACGACGTCGTAACGCTTGCCGAGCCCTTCGAGATATTGCGGCAGACGCGCCGACATCAGCAGCTCGGACGGGTTCGGCGGCCGCGTGCCGGCCGAGATGAACGACAGGCCCTGCACCGGCGTCTCGCGAATCGCTTCCTCGAGCGGCGACTGGTCGCTCAGCAGCTCGGACAGCCCGGGCTGCACGGTGAGACCGAAGTAGCGGTCGAGCATCCCGCGGCGCATGTCCGCGTCGATCAGCAGCACGCGCTTGCCCGAATGCGCGAGCAGCACCGCGAGGTTGACGGTCAGGAAGCTCTTGCCGATGCCCGGCGTCGGGCCGGTCAGCACGATCACGCGGTTCTTCGCGTCCATCATTGCGAACTGCATCGCGGTGCGCAGGCTGCGCATGCTTTCGACGCTCAGGTCCTTCGGACGCAGGCTCGCGAGAATCGGACGCGCGCGGCTGCCCCCCTTCTCGGCCATCGCGTCGAGCTTCACCTGCTCGGCGCTTTGCGGCACCAGCCCGTACAGCGGCAGGTTGAACGTGCGTTCGACGCGGTCCGGATCCTCGATGCCCTGGAACAGGTTGCGGCGCAGGAACACGACGCCGGTGCCGAGAATCAGCCCGAGGAACACCGCGGCCGACAGGATCAGCACTTTCTTCGGCTTGACCGGGTCGCCCGGACGCATCGCCGAATCGACGAGATGGATGTTGCCGCCCGTGCCGGCCTTCTGCACCGACAGTTCCTGCACGCGGTTCAGCAGCAGCACGTAGATGTCTTCGGCAACCTTCGCGTCGCGCTGCAGCTGCACGGCCTTCACTTCGGTCGCAGGCAGGCTGCGGAAGCGGTTGCTGAACTTGTCCTTCTCGCCCTGCAGCTCGGCGAGCTGCTGCTTCGCGGCGATCACCATCGGATGCGAATCGGTGAAGCGCTGCGCGAGCGACGCGAGCTGCAGGCGCTGCGCGGCGATCTGCTGTTCGTACTGCACGCTGCCTTCGAGGTAGACCTTCGCCTCGTCGCTCGCGTTGATCGAGCCGGACGTGCGCTGATACTGCGTCAGCGCGGCTTCCGCGCGCTCGAGATCGGCCTTCAGGCGCGGTTCCTCGCCCTTCAGGAAGTCGAGCATCTTCGTCGCTTCGGCCTGCTTCGCGATCACGTGCTGGTTCAGGTACGACTGCGCGAGCGCATTCGCGATCGCGGCGGTCTGATCCGGATCCTTGCCTTCGAGCGAAATCTGCACGACGCCCGTCTGCTTGCCCTGCTCGCTGACCTGGATGCCGGACTGGAAGCCGGTGATCGCGTCGAGATCGTTGTAGCGGACCACGGTGAACTGCGTGCCGGGACGCGCGACGAGCTTCTGCACGAGCAGCGTGACGCCGCCGCCCTGCTCCGACTCGCCGACGCGGCCCGACAACAGCCGGCGGCCGTCCGGGTCGACCAGCGTGTACGTGCCGTTCGGGCCGGCCGTCAGCGTCAGCTTCTTGCCTTCGAGCGCGGGCACGACGTTGATCGTGTCCACCTCGGCGAGCTCGCCGCCCCATGCGTACGAGCGCAGGCCGAACCACGGGCGCGACGGCTGGCCCGGCGTGGCGACGCGCGCGGCGAGGCTGCCGATGAGCGGCAGCGTCTTCGGCACGACCGAGAAGTTCAGCTTGAACTGCTCGACGACCGGCGCGACGACGCCGCGGCTCTTGATGATCTCGATTTCCGCATCGGTCGGCGCCTGCTGCGGGCCGCTGTTGATCATCGCGCCCGTCTGCGTCTGCGTGAGCGCCTGCGTCGTGTTGTCGTTGCCCTCGACCCGCACGTGCACGTCGGCCTGGTAGACCGGCTTCGCGACGTAGCAGTACAGGCCGGCGAGCGCGATGACGGTCACCGCGATCCCGAGCAGCAGCCAGATGTCGTCCATGAGCACCTGGAGCAGCTGGCCGAGGACGACGTCCTCTTCCTCGGTTTTGGCGGTCAGGTCCGCGTAGGAGTGTTTCGCTTGCGTGTTCACCATTCGTTCCCGCTTGAGTGGTGCCGGGGCGGAGGCGCCGCCCCGGCGGGCTATCAGCGCGTGATTTGCCGCATGTAGAAGATCGTCTGGATCGTCGGCAGCACCTGCTGCAGCACACGGTTGAACTGCACCGAGCTGGCCGTGCTCACGTAGACGACGTCGAGCGGCTGGAGCGGGAAGCGGCTCGACAGCATCAGCGCATCCGGCTGCGTCATGTCGAGGCGGAACACTTCCGGCTTCGTCGGGTTGTCGCGCATCCCGCGCATCACGTAGATCTTGCGCGGGTTCGCGTCGGTGTCGAGGATGCCGCCGCCGGCCGTCAACGCGTCGGCAATGGTCAGCTTGCCCTTGAGCATCGGCACCGTGACCGGCGTCTTGACTTCGCCCATGATGAACACGCGGCTGTCGCTGCGGTCCGGCACGTTGATGATGTCGCCCGGTTGCAGCATCACGTTCTGCTTCACCTCGCCGCGATCGAGCACGCCGTTCGCGTCGAGCGTATACAGCTTGCCGTCGCGCGTCAGGCGCACGCGCTGCAGATCGGCCTCGGCGGTCGAACCGCCCGAGCGCGAGATCGCGTCGACCAGCGTCAGCGGCACGTCGCTCACCGCGAGCGGGCCTGGCTGCTTCACCTCGCCCGTCACCTGCACCTTCTGGCTGCGGAACGACAGCACGCGCACGTCGAGCTGCGGATTCTTCACGTAGCGCGCGAGCGTAGACGCCATCTCGTCGCGGATCTGCGCCACCGTCTTGCCGGCCACGCGGATGCGGCCGACGAACGGGAAAAAGATCGTGCCGTCGGCGGCCACGGTCTGGCCGTACGGATCCGCCTGGCCCGGCAACGCGGTCGTATACGGCTGCTGCAGCGCGCCCGCGACCGACTGCGTCGTGTTGCCGCCGCTCGAGAACGACTGGCCCTGCGGCGTCGTCAGCTCCGGGTGGTCCCACACCGTGACGCCGAGAATGTCCTGCGGGCCGACGCGATACACATACTGCGACGGATCGGTGTAACGGCCCGGCGGCAGCGGATGCTCGACCTGCTGCTTCTGCAGTTGATCCATCACCAGCTTCGCGTCGATGTAATGAACCGGATAGGTTTCGGGCTGGCCCTGCCGGCCTTCGTCCTTCAGGTTCGACGAGTCGAGATAGTTGCCGGGCGCGCTCGCGCAGGCCGACAGGAAAGTCGTCAGCGCAACGGCGAGCGCCAGCGGGCGCATGGGACGTTTCAGCATAGTTTTTGCAGCCATCCTTGAACCAGACGTTCGATCAATGTGTAGCTCTCGCGATAGTCGGCCTCGGGGCCGCCATGCGGATCCGCGATCTCCGCGTCCTCCCACTTGCCCAGCAGGTGGACCTTGCCGCGCGCGAACGGATCGACCGCCTCGACGGCCTTGATCTGTTCGCGCTCGCTCACGAGGATCAGGTCGGCGTCGCGCACGATCCGGCGCGACAGCCGCCGCGACCGGTGCGTCGTCGCATCGACGCCGCGCTCGGCGAGCAGCCGCCGCATCACCGGATCGATGCCGTCACCGTCGTTCGCCCGCACGCCGGCGGAGTGGAACGTCACGCGCGGGCCGCCGCGCGACGCGGCGTGCGACTTGAACAGCATCTCCGCCGCCGGACTGCGGCAGACGTTCGCGTGACAGACGATCAGGATGTTCCGGAACATGGCAGCTCGAATCGGTAACGGGTAACGGCGTGGTGACGGCAGCGCGGCGATGCGGCAACGCGCGGCTTACGCGCTCGCGCGCGCGGCGCCCGGCACGCGGGCGGCGACCGCCTGACGCGAGCCCGGCCGGCCGATCGGGTGGTACTCGATGCCCTGCTCGCTCATCGTCTCCGGCTCGTACAGGTTGCGGCCGTCGAAGATCACCGGCGACTTCCACAGCCGGCCGAGCGCGACGAAGTCCGGGCTCTTGAATGCCTTCCATTCGGTGACGATCACGAGCGCGTCGGCGTCGCGCGCGGCTTGCGCTTCGTCGTCGGCGAACGTCAGCCGCTCGAGCCAGCTCGGGTGAGCCGCGAGATCGAGCGCGAGCACGCGGCGCGCTTCGTGCTGCGCGACCGGGTCGTACGCGGCGATGCGTGCGCCGCGCGACAGCAGCTCGGCGATCAGCTCGCGGCTCGGCGCCTCGCGCATGTCATCGGTATTGGGCTTGAATGCGAGGCCCCAGATCGCGAACGTGCGGCCGGTCAGGTCTTCACCGAAGCGCGCGACGATCTTGTCGGCGAGCACGCGCTTTTGCGCCGCGTTGACCGACGACACCGCCTTCAGGATCTGCAGCGCCTGGCCGTGCTCGTCGGCGGTGCGGATCAGCGCCTCGACGTCCTTCGGGAAACACGAGCCGCCGTAGCCGCAGCCCGCATACAGGAAGTGATAGCCGATGCGCGGATCGGAGCCGATCCCGCGGCGCACGGCCTCGATGTCGGCGCCGAAGCGGTCGGCCAGGTTCGCGAGCTCGTTCATGAACGAGATGCGCGTCGCGAGCATTGCGTTCGCCGCGTATTTCGTGAATTCGGCCGAGCGCACGTCCATGTACAGCGTGCGTTCGTGGTTGCGGTTGAACGGCGCGTAGAGCTTCTTCATCAGTTCGCGCGCGCGCTCGCCCGGCACGTCGTCGTCGCAGCCGATCACGATGCGGTCCGGCCGCGTGAAATCGTCCACCGCCGCACCTTCCTTCAGGAATTCCGGATTCGACACGACCGAGAACATCTGGCCGTCGTCGCCGCGCTTCGCGAGTTCGTCGGCGACCGCCGCGCGCACGCGCTCGGCCGTGCCGACCGGCACCGTCGACTTGTCGACGATCACCTTGAAGCCTTTCATGTAGCGGCCGATGTTGCGTGCCGCCGCGAGCACGTACTGCAGGTCGGCCGAGCCGTCCTCGTCGGGCGGCGTGCCGACCGCGATGAACTGCACGTCGCCGTGCGCGACCGCGGCCTCGACGTCGGTCGAAAAACGCAGGCGGCCCGCCGAGCGGTTGCGCGCGATGACTTCCTTCAGCCCCGGCTCGTGGATCGGCACGCCGCCATCGTTCAGGATGTCGATCTTCGACTGATCGACGTCGAGGCAGAACACGTCGTGCCCGATGTCGGCGAGACAGGCGCCCGTGACAAGCCCTACATAACCGCTGCCGATGATAGTCAGATTCATGATGTGTCGGACCTCGTGACCAATGATTCGAAATTCGTGAAACCGGAATGTGCGCGCGCTCGCGCGTCACGCGTCAGTAAGCGTTGCTGCCGGTGAAGCCTTTCCACAGCGTCAGCACGACGATCTTGATGTCGAGCCAGAACGACCAGTTCTGCATGTAATACAGATCGAGCTTCACGCGCCCCATCATCTTCTCGATCTGGTCGGTCTCTCCGCGATAGCCGTTGATCTGCGCCCATCCGGTGATCCCCGGCTTGATCCGGTAGCGGAACATGTAGCCCTTCACCAGATCCTTGTAGATGTCGTCGTGCGCAAGCGCATGAGGCCGCGGGCCGACGACCGACATCTCGCCCTTCAGCACGTTGATGAACTGCGGCAGCTCGTCGAGGCTCGTGCGGCGCAGGAAGCGGCCGACCGGCGTCACGCGCGAGTCGTTGCGGGTCGCCTGCGTGACCTGTCCAGCCACCTCCTGGTGCACCTTCATCGAGCGAAACTTGTAGATCTCGAACTCGTGCCCGTCGATGCCCTTGCGCTTCTGGCGGAAGAACACCGGCCCGGGCGACGTCAGCTTGATCAGGCACGCGATCGTCAGCATCAGCGGCGCGAGCATCGTCAGCGCCGCGAGCGCGAACAGCCGGTCGAACACGAACTTCGGCAGGATCCGCACGTCGGTGATCGGCGACGCCGCGAGGTTGATCGCCGGCACGCCGAGCAGCTCGACCACTTCCTGGTTGAAGAACGACAGCGTACGCACGTCCGGGATGAAACGGATGTTCACGAAGTCGTGGCGAAACACCGTCACGATCTGGTGAATGCGCCGCTCCTCGGTGATCGGCAGCGTGAGCCACAGCTCGCTGATCGCGCGGCTGCGCACCAGCCACACCAGCGATTCGAACTGCCGCTCGATGCGCACGTCGTCGAGCGCGACCTCGCCGGGCACGTCGCTTTCGTCGTACACGCACACCGGATTGAAACCCGCTTCGGGCCGCGCGCGCATTTGCGCGATCAGCCGCCGCGCGGCCGGCGTGCCACCGACGATCGCAACCGCCTTCAGGTTGTAGCCGCCGCGGCGCAGTTGCCGCAGCACCACGTGCACGCACGCCTTCGAGCCCGCGAGCAACGCCATCGTGACGAGCGCCCAGTAGCCGAGCCACAACCGCGACAGCTCGCCCGACTGGTGAAAGCTGAAGCTCAACAGGATGCCGGCGAGTTCGACGACCAGCCACGCGAACGCAACGCGGACCACCAGCCCGATGAGACGCTTGCCGCGCCACGACTGGTAGATGCCGACCGCCGGAAAGAACACGACGACGAGCAGGCAATCGAACAGCACCGTCGTGCGCTGCAGGTCGTTGAGCCAGATGCTGCCGCCGTGCAGCGCGGCGGCGATCAACGCCCCCAACACGACCATCGCGATATCGATGACTCTCGCCAGCACGCTCAACATGTCTGCTTCCTCTTCTGTGAACAGGCGTTAGCCGAACAGCTCCTTGCGCAGCCCGTGCCGCGCATCCGGTTCAAACGTTGCATGACGCTATTGAAGCGACAAGAAAATTCCACCTCAAGCGCACAAGTATTTCGAAAAATAATCGGAAATTCTTGCCGCGATATTCGCGAATTAATTCGGCACGTTTTCCCGACTTGAGCGCGAAACGCGAATATTTCGGCAACTTTACGATTCCTGCCATCGCCTTGCTGGAAGGGCCAGCCGCGCGCCTGGCCGAATTATTTTTTATTTTTTTGTTTGCATCTGACGCTATCGCGGAAATTTTTCCCGGATACGTGCGCGATCGATATCGCGCGAAGAACGTCGGTTTTATTGTCGATTTACTTCATGCTACAAAACAGGCACTGACTTCAAACGAGGAGAGTGTCACCATGAATGCTCCGGACGTGTTAGCCGATACGCGCCCTTCCACTTCCGCCGCCACCGACGCCGGGTCGCGCGTCGCGGTGCAGCCGGTGATCCTTGCCGGCGGTTCGGGCACGCGTCTGTGGCCGATGTCGCGCGAGCACTATCCGAAGCAGCTGATCGGCCTTCTCGGCGATCACTCGCTGCTGCAATCGACCGCGCTGCGGCTCGACGGGCTGACGACCGGCCATCCGCTGAACGACGACGTGCTGATCGTGTGCGGCGAAGATCACCGTTTCACGACCGCCGAACAACTGCGCCTGACCGGCAAGCGCGCGTCGATCATGCTCGAGCCGCTCGGCCGCGACACGGCGCCCGCGCTGACGCTGGCCGCGCTGCGGATCGTCGCGGGCGGCGCCGATGCGGTGATGACGGTGATGCCGGCCGACCACGCGGTGGCCGACCAGCCGCGCTTTCACGCGGCCGTCGCGGCCGGCGTGCACTGCGCGGCGCAGGGCAAGATCGCGACGATGGGCATCGTGCCGGGCCGCGCCGAGACCGGCTACGGCTACATTCGCGTCGGCGCGCCGCTCGGCGACCCCGCCACCGGCGATCTCGACGTGCGCCGCCTCGACCGCTTCGTCGAAAAGCCGCACCTCGAACTCGCTCAGCAGTACGTCGCGTCCGGTGAATACTGGTGGAACAGCGGCATCTTCATCGTGCGCGCGTCGGTGTGGCTGAATGCGATCCGCCAGCTCGAACCCGAGATCTACGCGGCATGCGAACAGGCCGTCGCGCGCGGCAAGGAGGACGGCGACTTCTTCCGCGTCGATCGCGACGCGTTCGCCGCATCGCCGTCGAACTCGATCGACTACGCGGTGATGGAGCCGCTCGCAAACCAGCCGCAGCTGTGCGAAAGCGTCGTCGTGCCGCTTGACGCGGGCTGGTCGGACGTCGGTTCGTGGGACGCGATCTGGCAAATCCTGCCGAAGGATGACGCCGAGAACGTCGGCCGCGGCCGCGTGCTGTTCGAAAACGCCGAATCGACGTTCGCGCATGCGGAGAGCCGGCTCGTCGCGTGTGTCGGCACGCAGAACCTGGTTGTCGTCGAAACGCCCGATGCCGTGCTCGTCGCCGACAAATCCCGTGTGCAGGACGTGAAGAAAATCGTCGGCCGCATCAAGGCCGAACGCGGCGCGGAAGCGACCGATCACCGCAAGGTCCATCGCCCGTGGGGCCATTACGACTCGGTCGACAACGGCGAGCGCTTCCAGGTCAAACGCATCGTCGTCAAGCCGGGCGCGCGACTGTCGCTGCAGATGCACCACCACCGCGCCGAACACTGGATCGTCGTGCGCGGCACCGCGCGCATCACGCGTGGCGACGAAACGTTCCTGCTGTCCGAGAACGAATCGACGTATATCCCGCTCGGCGTCTCGCATCGTCTCGAGAACCCGGGCAAGATGCCGCTCGAGCTGATCGAAGTGCAGTCGGGCGCATATCTCGGCGAGGACGACATCGTCCGCTTCGACGATACCTACGGCCGGCAGTAACGCCGCGCATGCCGGGTGCGCGGATCGCGCGCCCGGCGTCGCGAGCATCGGCAGACGCGACGGCAGACAAAAAATCGCGCGGGCATCGTGAACCACGATGCCCGCGCGGGTCCGCCCGGATGACGATCAACCTACGCGATAAGCGTATTCGCGACGCTCGGACTGCACCGGATCGTTGCGGCTTTCGCCCAATCCGCCCGTGCGACGCTCGGCGATGAAACGCTTGATGTCCGACTCCGCGCGCGCCAGCGCGGACAGCCCGGCCAGCACCTCGCTCTGCGGCGCACGCACCGGTTCGTCGCTCGCACCGTGGCGGTCGATCCACTGACGCGCCCAGTCGAGCGCGTACTGCTGCGCCTCTTCCGCGTCGGTGAAGCGCGGGCCGATCAGGCCCGAACGCTCGACGCGCCGGTCATCCTGCATGATCTCGGCCCACGCGCGGTACATCAGGTTCTGCACGGGCTGCGCAGTCCCGTAGATCGTATAGCCGCGATAGTCGTCGACCTGCGGCTCGGCCGACGCGAAGCTCGCGGCGGACGGGCGCCCGTGGCGCGACGCCGCGGGTGGCGCGCCCGGCACCGAGAACGACACGGCGGACGACGGGCTCGCGCGCTCGTCGGATCGCGCGGCCACCGTCGCGCCCTCCTCCCAAACGTTTGCCTGGGCGACCGGCAGTTGCCACGACTCCGGGTTCTGCCAGAACACGCCACGCAGACGGTCGTTGTCAGGCGCGGGCTCGGCCCGGCACGCCGGTGCGGCAGGAACCGGCGGCGGCGGCACGTAGGCGAACGTGCGCCCGCTGAACTGGGTCAGCACGTCGATCATCTGCAGCAGCGTGCCGTTGGCGAGCCACTCCTCGTAGCGGCGCCGGCACGTCGGCCCGGACGGATAGCGTCCGGGCAGTTTGGACCACGCTTCACCGGTCGTCAGGATCCACAGCACCGCATTGGCGACCACACGCGGTTCCGCGCGTGGTCGGCCCCGGCGGTTCAGCCGGATGGGTTCGTCGGCGATCAGTGCCGAAATACGCAACCACTCTTCATCGTTAAGCTCATCGAAGAACATAGTTGATTTCTCCACGCGACCAGGCCGGGGCCGCGATTGTCGGCGCCGTCGTCACGCATCGCGTCACGGGGCGGCCGGTTGCACATTATGGTTATCCGATTGTTGTGCATGCCGGCGCGACACCGCACTTTCACGGTGCCGCCATTCCCGGCAATGGCGCACAAATCACGGTCTCACTCCAATGTGGGAATTTTTGTGCACGAAGCATACCATCGTCAGGGTTTATCTCAATATGACAATGACTTAATGTTACGTACTGAAACAACCTGCCAAGGATGCGCAATCCATTTATCGTTGAATTTTTTTACGCGATCGTTATACGGACGGCTGGGAAGCCCCGTCCGGCGGGGCTCTGCGGGGCGGGCCGCCACACCGCGCCACGGCCGTTCCGGCTCGTTCCGACCCTGGCCTGTCACACTCTGCGGGGCGGCGGCCTAAAATCGGTAAATCCGGGATAAATTCGTAACAAGATATTTACGGATCGGTAAATCATTCAATTTCGGCCGAACCGAATTATCTCCGTGCACAATCTTTTTATTGTTTCTCTGCGAGTAGCGAAAGTCTGCTGACGTCCGGTGCACATTGTTTCCCGGCATGCAAGCGCAGGCAGGTCCGTTACATCTTTCACCACCCATGCAGGCAGTGCGGGCAGCGCGCCGGTCCGGCAGTTCCGAAGCGCGCGCCGACGCTCCGGTCGTTGCTTCGACAACGACCGTGTCAGTGCAGATCGCCTGCGAGCGACGCGGCCACTTCGGCGTCCATGCGTTGCGGCGCGACCGTATAGGCCGGATGGTCGCAGCCGATCGACAGCGCCGCGCCGCCCTTGAGCGCGGCGCGCATCGGCCCGCTCAGTTCGAACCGCACGAAATGCACGGCCGACGTTTTCTCCGCATTGTCGCGATCGAGATCCTCGTCTGCGATCGCGTACACCGCCGGATGGCCGTCGACCTGCAGGTACACGCGGTCCTCGACGCCGATCAGGCGCGCGAGCGCCGCCCGCCGCTCGGCCTCGTGCTCGTATTCGATCTGCAGCGTCGCCTTCAGGTTGGTGCCGTCCGGCACGAGCGGCAAATACGCTTCCAGTTCTCCTGCGATGCCGGCCTCGTCGAAGATCTTCTCGATGTGCAGCATCTCGTGGATCTGATAGCGGATCGTGGTCTCATCCTCGAACAGCAAGCGCAGATGGTTGCCGAGCGCCACCGCGCGGCGGCGCTTGTACGCGACGAGCCGTGCGTGTTCGGCCTTGCGGATCTTCGCGTACGCTTCGAGCGTCAGCAGCGAATCGCGGGTCAGCGTCATGGAATGTCCTCGGAGAGCGTTGGAAGTCGTCGATGTAGTCGCAACGAAGCGGGTCGAGCGCGTCAGATGCCGTACGCGCGGCGCAACAGCGTCAACGGATGCGCGAGCGGCGCGGCCGGCAGCCCCTTCTCGTCGATGCCCTGCGCGATGTGATGACCGGCGAGCGCGCAGTCCGACGAGACGAAGTCCGGTTTCGGCTCGGCCATCGCGTTGAACACCGGCGTGCCGATCCGCATCGCGTCCGCATGGAACGCCTTCTTCACGCCGAACGTGCCTGCGTGCCCGGAACATCGCTCGACGACGTTCACGCGCGTATCGGGCACGAGCGCCAGCGTGTCGGCCGTCTTGCGGCCGATGTTCTGCACGCGCGCGTGGCATGGCACGTGATACGACACGGTGCCGAGGCCCTGCTTGAAGTCCGTCTTCAGCAAGCCGTCGCGATGCCGCGCGATCACGTATTCGAACGGATCCCAGAACGCGTCGGCGACGGCGCGCACGGCTTCGTCGCCAGGGAACATCAGCGGCAGCTCGCTCTTGTACATCAGCACGCAGCTCGGGATCGCGCCGATCAGCGCGTAACCGTCTCGCGCATAGCGCTCCAGCACCGGGATGTTGACGACCTTCTTCGCGGCGACGCCCGCGAGATTGCCCTGCTCTAGCAGCGGCATCCCGCAGCAGGCTTCACGGCTGACGAGTTCGTACGGAATGTCGTTGTGCGCGAGGATCGCGAGCAGATCGTGGCCGATGCCAGGCTCGTTGAAGTTCACGTAGCACGTTGCGTAGATCGCGACCTTGCCGGGCGTGCGTTCGCCGTCGCGTACCGGCGGACCGTCCGAGCGCTTCGCCGCGCGACGGAACTTGCGCGGCGCGAACTCCGGCAGCCATGCGTCGCGATCGACGCCCAGCAGCGCTTCAAGCGCGTGGCGCGCCGGCGGCGTGCGATTCACCGCGTTCACCGTCTGCGTGACGATCGGAATGCCCGCGAAATGGCCGAGCGCGTCGGTGTTCGACAGCACCTTGTCACGCAGCGGCGCTTCGCCGCGCTGGTAGCGCGCGGCCTTCGCGCGCAGCATCAAATGCGGGAAGTCGACGTTCCATGCGTGCGGCGGCACGTACGGGCATTTCGTCATGTAGCAGAGGTCGCACAGATAGCACTGGTCGACGACCTTGCCGAACGCGTCCTTCGACACTTCGTCGATATCGCCCATCGGCGTGTCGTCGACGAGATCGAACAGCGCCGGAAACGCGCCGCACAGCGACACGCAGCGCCGGCATCCGGCGCAGATGTCGAAGACGCGCGTCATTTCCGCATCGATCGCGGCCTGGTCATAGAACGCTTCGGATTGCCAGTCGAGCGGATGCCGGGTCGGCGCTTCGAGACTGCCTTCCTTGTGGGGCATGGGGCGCTCCAGCGTGGCGCGCGTGCGCGCGGACCCGCCGCCCGTGCAGCGGGCGGCGTTCGACGCACGGCCGCGGGATATTCCGCGCCGACCGTGCGGCCCTGCGACGGCTCGCGTCAGTCGACGAGCGCGTCAAGCGCCTTCGTATAGCGGTTCGCGTGGCTGCGTTCGGCCTTTGCGAGCGTCTCGAACCAGTTCGCGATTTCGTCGAAGCCTTCTTCGCGCGCGGTCTTGGCCATGCCCGGATACATGTCGGTGTATTCGTGCGTCTCGCCGGCGATCGCCGATTCGAGATTCAGCCGCGACGAGCCGAACGGCAGCCCCGTCGCGGGATCGCCGACGGCTTCGAGGTATTCGAGGTGGCCGTGCGCGTGGCCGGTTTCGCCTTCGGCGGTCGAGCGGAACAGCGCGGCCACGTCGTTCTGGCCTTCGACGTCGGCCTTCGAAGCGAAATAGAGATACCGCCGGTTCGCTTGCGATTCGCCCGCGAATGCGGCCTTCAGATTCTCTTCGGTCTTGCTGCCCTTGAGTTGAGCCATTTGCGCCTCCGTTCGAGTCGGCGCGGCCGCGTGCGACGCCGGGCCGATCATATATGTGGGGAACGATGCGGCGCCGAGCGCGCACGTATCGTGCTCTTTAATCTAGGCGCTCGCGTCCGCATCCCCCAATAGGCTTTTTCAATCCGCGCGATAGCGGCAAGGCCCAGGCCGCGCCGCGAGCGGCGGATCACGCGTCCGTTGCCCGCTTCAGCAGCAATTCCCTTTCGCGCTCGTTACGGGTCAATTCGGCCGCGCGGCGAAATTCCGCCTTTGCTTCATCGGCCCGGCCGAGCTTCGCGAGCAGGTCGCCGCGCACGCTCGGCAGCCAGTGATAACGCGCGAGCGCCGGATCGTCGCGCAGCACGTCGACGATTTCCAGCGCCGCCGCCGGCCCGAACGCCATCCCCACCGCCACCGCGCGGTTCAGCTCGACGACCGGCGACGGCGCGACTTCGGCAAGCGCGTCGTACAACGCGACGATCTGCGCCCAGTCCGTTTCCGATGCATGCCGCGCACGCGCATGACACGCCGCCAGTGCGGCCTGCAGCGCATATGGGCCGCGCACGCCGCCGAGCTTCGCCGCCCGGTCGAGCGCGGCGAGGCCGCGCCGGATCAGCAGCGGATCCCAGCGGCTGCGGTCCTGGTCGAGCAGCAGCACGGGCCGCCCTTGCGCGTCGGTGCGCGCATGCATCCGCGACGCCTGCAGTTCCATCAGCGCGACCAGCCCGAGCACCTCGCTTTCGTCCGGCATCAGCCCGGCCAGCACGCGGCCGAGGCGCAGCGCCTCGTCGCACAGCGCCGGGCGCGTCCAGTCGTCGCCGGACGTCGCCGCGTGGCCTTCGTTGAACACCAGGTAGATCACTTCGAGCACCGACGCGAGCCGCGCGGGGCGCGCATCCGCGGCCGGCACCTCGAACGGCACGCGCGCAGCGGCGAGCGTGCGCTTCGCGCGCACGATGCGCTGCGCGATCGTCGGTTCCGGCGACAGGAACGCACGCGCGATTTCGCTTGTGGTCAACCCGCCAAGCAGCCGTAGCGTCAGCGCGACACGCGCATCGGTCGACAACACCGGGTGGCACGACGTGAAGATCAGCCGCAGCAGATCGTCGCCGATATCGTCTTCGCGCGCATCGGCGAGCGCGTCCGCGATGTCGGGGACGACATGCGCTTCGAGCGCGTCCATCTCATGGCCGAGCTGGTCGCGCTTCGCGGCGTGCAGCGACTCCTGCCGGACCCGGTCGAGCGCGCGCCGCTTCACGGCCGTCATCAGCCACGCGGCCGGGTTGTCGGGCACGCCGTCGACTGGCCAGTGCTCGAGCGCCGCGACGAGCGTGTCCTGCGCAAGCTCCTCGGCCACGCCGACGTCGCGCACCACGCGGGCGGCGCGAGCGATGATCTTCGGCGCCTCGATTCGCCAGACGGCCTCGATCGCACGATGGGTCGCCTCGAGCGTCACGACGCCGCCCCGTGCGCGGCCGCGCCCAACTGCGCGCACAGGCCCCACTCATGGCCGTCCGGGTCCGCAAACTCGTGGGTGTACATGCCCGCATCCGTTTGCGGCTCGCGCGGCACGGTGCCGCCGGCCGCGCGCGCCTTCACGACCATCGCATCGACGTCGGCCGGGCTCTCGCACGACAAGCACGGCAGCACCTGCACGTGCGTGGCCGGATCGACGATCGTCTTGCCGGTGAAACTTTGGAACAACGGCCGCTCGAGCAGCATTACGAGGATCGCGTCGCTGACCCGGACGCAGACCGAACGGTCGCTCGTATAGGCCGGCACGACGTCGAAGCCCAGCCCGACGTAGAACGCGCTCGCGCGCGGCAGATCAGCCACCGGCAGGCTGAGGAAGATCGTTCGATGCATGACGGTCGCTCCCGGCGAAAGCGGCTTCATGCGGCGTGGCCGCGCCCGACGTTGAGGTCGCGGAACCGCTCGACCGCTTCGCTCGGCGTCAGGTCGTCGAGTTCGAACAGCGGCCGCACCTCGATCTCGCATTCCATCTCCGCGCCGAACGGCGCCGGGAACCGGCGAGTCCATTCGAGCGCTTCGTCGCGCGAGCGCACCTGGATCAGCGTATAGCCGGCAATCAGTTCCTTCGTCTCCGCGAACGGCCCGTCGACCACCGTGCCCTTGCCGTTGGTGTACCGCACGCGCCATCCGCGCGCGCTGGGCCGCAGCCCGTTCGCATCGAGCAGCACGCCTGCCTTCGCCAGTTCCTCGTGATAGGCCGTCATCGC
Source organism: Burkholderia sp. AU19243 (assembly GCF_018148075.1). Lineage (NCBI taxonomy): Bacteria > Pseudomonadati > Pseudomonadota > Betaproteobacteria > Burkholderiales > Burkholderiaceae > Burkholderia > Burkholderia sp. AU19243. Next base: position 152,652 of record NZ_JAGSTV010000009.1, on the reverse strand, counting down.
CTCGACCAGCCGGTTGTCCGGCAAAGCGTCGGATTCGCTCACGGCGTTCGCCCGGATCATGATCATGAATCGCATCGTTGACTCCTTGTCGTCGGTGAAAAGCGGCGTCCGTTCATCGGCGCCTCATACGGACGACGGGCGGCAGACCGCAGGATCGACGTGCAGCCCGACGAATCAGGGTTAACACCGAAAAACGGGCGTCACAGGAAGCAAGGGCCGACCGCACGCACTTCGACCGTGCACCATTGCGCGGCCGGGCACTGGCGCGCGATCTCGATCGCTTCGTCGCGCGTATCGACGTCGACGATGAAGAAGCCGCCGACCATTTCCTTCGCCTCGGCGAACGGGCCGTCGACGAGGCGCGTCTCGCCGTCGCGCACCTGCACGCGCGTCGCGCGCTCGGAACGCTCCAGCGACTCGACGCCGCGCAGCACGCCGCGCGCTTTCAGCGTCTCGGCGAAATCGACCATCCGCGCATAGAGCGCCTGGCCCTCTTCGAGCGTGCGTTCGGCGCGCTGGCCGGTCGGTTCGACAATCAACAGCATGTACGACATGGAGATCTCCTGAGGGGCCGCGTGCAAGCGTTCGGAGCGCGCGCCGGAATGACGCGCCAGATGCGAAGCGTAACAGCCCTGGCGCGCTCTGCCGCCATCGTTGGCCATTCGGCATTGGCCTGATGGCCATTTCGTCCGCAGCACGCGATTTTGCCGTCAAGATGCTTTCCCGAACTTGCGAATTTTCTTCCTGGGGAACGCTCCATGTCACGCCTGTCACCGCCGCTCGCGGTCGCGTTCGCCGCGTCGCTCGCCCTGTGCGTCGCGTCCGCCGTCGCCGCGCTGCCGCTCAACGCCGGCTGCGGCGGCGCGACAATGGCAATCGCCGACATCCGGCACCCCGACGGCCGCTCGCCGCTGGACGGCCGCACCACGTCGATCGAGGCGGTCGTCACCGCCGCCTTCAACGGCGCCGGCGGCTTCCGCGGGTTTTTCGTCCAGCAGGCGGACGCGCAGCGGCGGCATCGGCCCGGCGTCCCGGAAGGGCTGTTCGTCTACGCGCCGCATGCGCGCGTCCGTCCGGGCGAGCTCGTGCACGTGACGGGCAGGATCGAGCACAAATACGGCCGCACGCAGCTGACGCTGGCGGGCCGCGCAACCGTGTGCGCACGCGGGCAGACCGTCACGCCTGCATCGCTGACGCTGCCGGTCGACAACGACGCCGTGTTCGCCGCACATGAGGGCATGCGCGTGCGTTTTGCGCAAACGCTGACGGTCAGCGATACCAGCGAACTGGGTCGCTACGGCAGCGTCGTGCTCAGCCACGGCCGGCTGTATGCGCCCACTCACGTCGGCCCGCCGGCCGAAGCCGCCGCGCAGGCGGCGATCAATGCACGCAACCGGATCGTGCTCGACGACGGCTCGAGCCGCGTGAACCCCGCGACCGCCCGATATCCGCCCCCCGCCCTCAGTGCGGCCAACACGCTGCGCGCGGGCTACACGGTGCGCGGCGTCGACGGCGTGCTGGAGAAGCGTTACGGCCGTTGGCGGCTGCAGCCCGTCGCGGCGTCGGCTCCGGTATTCGACGCCGCGCCGAACCCGCGGACCGCCGCGCCCGCGCGGCATCCCGACGCCGACGTGCGCGTCGTGTCGTTCAACGTGTTCAACTACTTCAATGGCGACGGCGCGGGCGGCTTCGACGAGCCGGCCAACCGCGGCGCGAAGACGCACGCCGCGTTCGCGCGACAGGAAGCGAAGATCGTCGCCGCGCTACGAGCGCTGCACGCCGACGTGATCGGCCTGATGGAGATCGCGAACAATGGCTACGGTGAAGCAAGCGCCGTGCAGCGGCTCGCGGCCCGGCTTGGCGACGGCTGGCGCGCGGTCGAACCCGGCACCGCGCGGCTCGGGCGCGATGCGATCGCCGTTGCACTGCTGTACGACAGCCGGACGATCGAGGCGACCGGGCGCGCGACGAGCGTCGCGCTCGACGGCCGCAACCGGCCGCCGCTTGCGCAGACGTTCCGACGCATCGGCGGCACCCGCGCGTTCACGGTCGCGGTCAATCACCTGAAGTCGAAGAACTGCTCGCGCGCCGCCGGCGCCGATCTCGATCAATCGGACGGCCAAGGCTGCTGGAACGCGACGCGCACGCGCGCGGCCGAGCGCATCGCCGCGTGGCTCGCGACGACGCCGACCGGCGCCGCGGCCGACGGCGTGCTGCTGCTCGGCGATCTGAACAGCTACACGCACGAAGACCCGTTGCGCGCGCTCGCAGCGCACGGGTACACGAACCTCGTGGCCCGCTTCGCCGGTCATGGCGGCTACAGCTACGTATTCCGCGGCGTAGCGGGCAACCTCGATCACGCGCTCGCGAGCTCGCGGCTTGCCGCCCGCGTGAGGGCCGCGCAGACCTGGCACATCAACGCCGATGAACCGGCCGCGCTCCAATCCGTGCCCGATTACAAAACCGCGGCGCAAAGGGCAGCCTATTACGCACCCGATCCATACCGGTCATCGGACCACGACCCCGTCGTCATCGACCTGGCACTGGACGAAGGCGCGGTCTGCCCCGTCCCGGGCACGAAGTGTGCTCCAGCACGCCATGGCGATTAGTGCAATTGCATCAACAGAACGCGTGCAACGGCACTATTTACCTGATTGGCCAGGCGACGCCATATTTACCGGACTTTCGCGTCGCGCAGCGGCCTCGTCGTGCTGCTACTCGCGATTGCGAAATTTTTTCAATCGCCGCCGCGCCCCGTGCGGCGGGGCTTCCCGGGAAACTTGCCGGCGAATTGAAAATTTGTCTCGAAACTCAATTGGCTGATGTGAATCACACTGGTTGCTGGGATTCGTCTTATCTTCAAATTGGCCTGCAATCTGGGGCTGCAAATCAAATCGAAGGAGGATAAACACCATGGCGCTCACCGACTCGATCGAACACAAGCTGGACCGCGGCCTGTCCGACATCCGTCGCACCGGCCGGCGCGTGGGACGCACGACGCGCGCAGCTGCCCGCGATCTGCATGCAGACGTGACCGACGATCTGCGCGGGCTCGTCGACGAACTCGAAGACCTGCTGAAGAACGATGGCGACGGCGATATCGCCGCGCTGCGCAAGCGGGTGCAGGCGCGCCTCGACGAGGCGCGCAGCACGCTCGACTACGCGTCGGGCACCGCGGCCGCCCGGCTGCGTGAATCGGCCGAGCGCGTATCGCAAGCCGTGCACGACAACCCGTGGCAGACCGCGGGCGTCGTCGCGGGTCTCGCATTCGTCGCGGGCCTGCTCCTGTCCCGCCGTTGAGCGGGTTCACCCGGTTCGTCCTCAACCCGACAACGAAGGAGAAACGCCATGCAGAAGTCCCTCGCCCTGAAAGCCGCCGCAGCTGTGATGCTCGGCAGTCTCGCCCTTGCCGGTTGCACGACCACGCCCGACAAGCCCGACACCGCGGCGGCCAGCGCATCGAAACGGCAGTCGATCGACGCCAGCGTAAACGCGACGCTGTCGCGCCTCTATTCGACGGTGCCCGGTTCGCGTGACCTCGTGTCGAAGGCGCGCGGCGTGCTGGTGTTCCCGAACGTGCTGCAGGCCGGCTTCATCGTCGGCGCGCAATCCGGCAACGGCGCGCTGCGCGTCGGCGGCAGCACCGTCGGGTACTACAACACGTCGTCGCTGTCGGTCGGCCTGCAGGCGGGCGCGCAGTCGAAGGCAGTCGTGTTCCTGTTCATGACGCAGGACGCGCTCGACACGTTCCGCAAGTCCGACGGCTGGTCGGCAGGCGCCGACGCGTCGGTCGCGGTCGTGAAGGTCGGCGCGAACGGCGCGGTCGACACCAATACGGCCACCGCGCCGGTCGAGGTGCTGGTGCTGACCAATGCCGGCCTGATGGGCGACCTGTCGGTGAACGGCACCAAGGTCACCAAGCTCAACATCTGACGCTCATGCGCGGCACTGCCGCGCCTGCGTCCCGGCAACGCCGCGGCTCCGGCCGCGGCGTTTTCGCATGTGCCGCACGCAGCGGCTATGATGGCGGCACCTTTGCGGGCATACTGCCGTTCGGGCCGCCACGCCGCGCGCTTCGCCGCGAATGCGTGCCGTTCGCGAGCCGATCGCGCCCGTAGCAACGAGATTCAATCAAACCGGACAACAATCTGCGCGAACCTTCCATGGACAGCGGACACGATCACCAAAAATTCTTCTATTTCCTGTTGTTCGCGGTCACCGTCGGACTGTGCTGGATCCTCGCGCCGTTCTCCGGAGCCGTGTTCTGGGGCACCATTCTCGCGATCCTGTTCCAGCCGGTGCAACGCTGGCTCGCCGCACGCTTCGGCAAGCGGCGCAACCTGGCGGCGCTCGTGACGATGTCGCTGATCATCCTGATCGTGATCCTGCCGCTCGTGTTCGTCATGGCGACGCTCGTGCAGGAAATCGCGTACGTGTACCAGCAGCTCAAGGACGCACCGCCGAATTATTCGCAATACGTCCACGACATCTTTCACGCGCTGCCGACGTCGATCCAGCACCTGCTGCAGAAGTACGGGCTGTCCAACGTCCCCGGCATCCAGAAAAAGCTGACCGACGGCGCCGCGCAGATCAGCCAGTTCGCGGCAGCGCAGGCGCTCAGCATCGGCCAGAACACGTTCCAGTTCGTCGTCAGCTTCGGCGTGATGCTGTACATGGTGTTCTTTCTGCTGCGCGACGGCGGCGAAATCGGCCGGCGCGTGCGCCGCGCGATTCCGCTCGACGAGGAGCACAAGAACCTGCTGCTCGCGAAGTTCACGACGGTTGTGCGCGCAACCGTGAAGGGCAATATCGCGGTCGCGCTCGTGCAAGGCGCGCTCGGCGGGCTGATTTTCTGGATCCTCGGGATCGAGGGCGTCGTGCTGTGGGGCGCGCTGATGGCGTTCCTGTCGCTGCTGCCGGCAATCGGCGCGAGCCTCGTGTGGGTGCCCGCCGCGCTCTACTTTCTCGCGACCGGGTCGATCTGGAAATGCGTGATTCTCGTTGCCTTCTGCGTCGGCGTGATCGGCCTCGTCGACAACCTGCTGCGCCCGATCCTCGTCGGCAAGGACACGAAGATGCCCGACTGGGTCGTGCTGATCTCGACGCTCGGCGGAATGGCGCTGTTCGGCATCAACGGCTTCGTGATCGGGCCGCTCGTCGCCGCATTGTTCATGGCGAGCTGGGATATCTACGCACGCGCCGAACAAGGCGAGTGACGCGGCGCGCGGCTGCGCCGCGCCCGCACATGATCGTGTGCGACCGTGTTACGGATGACGGATTCTGATCACGACGGGCGCCACGGCGCCCGTCTCGCTTTCCGGCGCCGGCCCGGCCACCGTCAACACGCCGCCATCGGGACCGACACGATGTGTGCGGTCCAGTGCCAGCCACACGCTCCGATCGCTTCGTGCGTCGCGCCACGTCGCGCGGATCACCCCACTGCGCCGCAACGGTCGGCCGTCCGGCCGCACGAGCGCCACCTCCACGCCCGGCAGCCCGCGGCCGTGCGCGTCGAAGCGCAGCGTCGCGGTCGCGCCTTCGACTACGTCGCTCGACGGCGCTTCGAACGTCACGTCGTACAGATCGACGAGCGCACCGGTAAACCGGACGATGCCATCCGCATTCCCGCGCTCGGCCGCACCGGCAGCGGCCATCGCGCACGCCGCGCCCATTCCGGTCGCGACTGCCCGCAGCTTGCCGCCGACGCGCCGCATCGTTCGCGCGCGCACCGCCGTCGATGCCGCCTGCCCTGCCTTCGTTCGCATGTGGAGCCTCCGTTTTTGCCGCGCAAAAAAACGGCGGCGTGACGCGGAGGTCACGCCGCCGTTTGCCGATAATCACTTTAAGGAGACCGCTCGGAACAAGATATGGGACGAATCCTAAATCGATGCCCGCTGGTTCGAACTCAACGCAGGAGTACGCGTGCGCTCAAGCTTGCGGATCGACGCGCAGCACAAGCTTGCCGCGATGATCGCCGTCGAACAGCCGATTGAGCACGTCGGGGGCGTTCTCGAGCCCGTCGGCAACCGTTTCCTCGGCCTTGAGCCGGCCGTCGCGCAGCCAGCCGGCAAGCGTCTGCACCGCTTCTCGGCTCTTGCGATAGTCGAGGATCAGGAAGCCGCGCATCGTGATCCGCTTCGAGATCAGCACGCCGACGTCGTCCGCCGCGCGGCCGCTGTTGTAGTTCGAGATCACGCCGCACAGCGCGACACGCCCGCCGATCACCATCCGTGACAACACCGCGCGCATCACCTCGCCGCCGACGTTTTCGAAGTTCACGTGCACGCCATCCGGCGTCGCCGCCTTCAGTTGCTCACGGAAATCGGCAGCCTTGTAGTCGACGGCCGCGTCGAAGCCGAGCGTCTCCGTCAGGTAGCGGCACTTGTCCGCGCCGCCCGCGATGCCCACCACGCGCGCGCCGTGAATCTTGCCGATCTGGCCGGCAATCGAGCCGACCGATCCCGCCGCCGCCGACACGACGAGCGTCTCGCCCGGCTGCACCGGCGCGATGTCGGTCAGCCCGTAGTACGCGGTCAGCCCGCTCATCCCGCACGCGCCGAGCATCGTCGGCAGCGGCAGGCCCGACTGCGCGGGCAGCTTCACGAGCTGTGCGGCCTGCTCGGCCGGCACCACCGCGTAATCCTGCCAGCCGACGAGCCCTTGCACGAGATCGCCTTCGGCGAAATCCGCGTGGCGCGACGCGACCACGCGCCCGATGCCGAGCGCGCGCATCACCTCGCCGATCGCGACGGGCGGCAGGTATTGCGGCACGTCGCTCATCCACACGCGATTGGTCGGATCCATCGACAGATACAGCACGCGGACGAGCACTTCGCCGTCGGCGAGCGCCGGCACCGGCGTTTCGACCAATGAAAAATGTTCGCGGCCGACCCGCCCTTCGGGGCGCGTCTTCAACAGCAGTTGGCGGTTCATGGGTGTCGCCACGATGTTCTCCTCCGGTAGTTGGGTTCGCTGCGCGTCAGACCGCGCACATGCCGCCATCGATCACGAGTTCGGCGGCCGTCACGAAGCGGCTCTCGTCGGATGCCAGGTAGACGGCCGCATACGCGACGTCGTCCGGATCGCCGAGCCGGCGCAGCGGAATGCCGCGCGCGAGCTTGCGTGTCGCGTCGCGTTCGCCAAGCGACTGGAACAGCGGCTCGACGATCCCTGTGCGAATGAACGCCGGGTGGATCGAGTTGCAGCGCACATCCAGCTCGCGGCGCGCGCAGTCGATCGCGACCGACTTCGTCAGCGACGCCACCGCCGCCTTCGACGCGTTGTAAGCGGTGAAGTCCGGCTCGACCTTGAACGCGGCCACCGACGAGATGTTGATGATCGATGCGGGATGGCTCTCGGCCAGATACGACAGCGCATGCTTGCAGCCGAGCACGATGCTTTCGACGTTGATCGCCATCACGCGCCGCCACTCGTCGAGCTCGATCTGCGCGGGCGAGCCGATCGACCCGACACCCGCGTTGTTGACGAGCACCGACAGCCCGCCCATTGCATCGACCGCCTGCGCGAGCAGCGACTGCCAGCGCGCTTCGTCACGCACGTCCTGCGTGGCCGCGAACGCGACCGGCACTGCGTGCCCCGCATTGAGTTCCTCAGCGAACGCGTCGAGCACTGCCGCGTCGGCGACGTCGGTCAGGAACACGCGCGCGCCCTGCTCGACCATCCTGCGCGCGATCGCGCGGCCGAGGCCGCCGGCGGCGCCCGTGATGTACGCGCACTTGCCCGCGAGACGCGGGGAAACGACTGTCATGGAAACTTGCTCCTTTCGTGGATCGTCGAGGCGGACCGGTGCCGGAACGGCGGTTGCCGTGCGCGGGCCGACGGCCGCGGATTGCGCGAGTATAACGAGCCTGGGTTGCCGTGCCGGACAAACCGCGCCCAGCCGCTCCGAGCGCCGGACGATCGCCAGCGTACGCGAATGCGACCTATCGATGAAATGAATATTGGTAATGCCCGGTCATAGGCGCTTCTGATGACTTCCACGCCGGAACCGGTGAACCGAAGACCGCAAGACCGGCTGGCCATGACCGCGCAGCGCGCCCGATCGATCGACGCGCATACCGGCTCCACGCTAGCCGAACGCCCGCCGGCGCCGGCGAGGAAGCGAATGGAATAGACCAGGGAACGGCCACCGGGCGACGGCGCAGCCGTGGCCCGGTGGCCGATGGCTCCGTTGAGTCCTCGGGCAAGCGCGTCAGAACCCGTCGCCGGACGTGCGCAGGAACGCGCAGAACTGAGGAGAATGCGTGTCGATCATCTGCTGGAACGGCGCACGATGGCCGTATGCGATGCCCGACACGAGCAGCAGACAGAGGGCCGCGATCCGCGGCGCGAACGGTCGCTTCGGCACCCGGGCGTACGCGTGCAGAAACGCCAGCGCGACCGCAGCGCCAAGCAGCCAGCCGACGACGACTTCGGGCGTCGTGTGCGAATGGTCGAGCACGCGCGCGACGGCCGTTACCGCCCCGACGGCGAGGCCGGCCAGCGCGCCGGGCGTGTTGCCGGGGCGAAACGCCTGCCACATCATCGACAGCGCGACGGTCCATACGGACGTCGACATCATCGTGTGGCCGCTGATCACACGGAAGTCGAACTGCGGGAGTTCGATCCCGCAGCCCGCATAGAGAATCTTGGTCGCGCCGACCAGGCTCATGCCGGCCGCGAGCAGCACGACCCAACGCAACGCGAGCCGCCAGTTCGACAGCGCGAGCCAGACCGCGCAGGTGAGCGCGACCGGCAGGGTCAGTGCGGCATCGCCTATGTTGCTGATTTCACTCCACATGACGGACTTCGAACGGCCGGAGAAAGGCCGCAGTTTAACGCAAGCCGGCCCGGCGCCTGTTTCAGCCTGTGACAGGCTGTATCAGCCCGCGACACCCGTAATCAGCAGCAGGTTCGTACCCGTGATGACGACGAACAGCGCCCACGCGGCGATCTGCATTTTGCGGCCGATCGCATGCTCGCCCATCGTGTTGCGATCGCTGACCGATCTGATCAGCGGCCACATCGCGAACGGCAGTTGCAGGCTCAGCAGCACCTGGCTCCACACGAGCAGTTGCCCGACCGAGTTTTCGCCGAGCCACAGCACGCCGATCAGCGCCGGCACCAGCGCGAGCCCGCGCGTGATCAGCCGGCGCTGGTAGCACGGGATCTTCGTATGGAGGAAGCCGTCCATGATCACCTGGCCGGCGATCGTGCCCGTCAGCGTCGAACTCTGCCCGGACGCGAGCAGCGCGATGCCGAACAGCAGCGCGGCCGCGCCGCCGGCGATCGGCGTGATCAACCGGTAGGCCTGCTCGATGTCGGTCACGTTGTGCTGCCCGGTCGCATGGAACGCGGCGCCTGCGACGATCAGGATCGCCGCGTTGACGAGCATCGCGACGAACAGCGACACGCAGGTATCGATGCGCACCAGCGCGAGCGTGTCGCGGATCAGGCCGCGTGCGCCGCCGACCACGTGGCGCGTCTGCACGACCGACGAATGCAGATACAGGTTGTGCGGCATGATCGTCGCGCCGACGATGCCGAGCGCGAGCACGATCGCGTCCTTGCGGTCGTGGCCGGGATCTCCGGGCACGAGCCCGGTCGCGACCGCATGCCAGTCGGGCGGCGTGATCGCGACCTGTGCGACGAAGCAGAACGCCATCGTCGCGATCAGCCCGAGCACGATCGCCTCGATTTGCCGGACGCCCTTGCCCTGCAGGCCGAGCACGATCACCGTGTCGAGCGCGGTGAGCACGATGCCCCATGCGAGCGGCACGCCGAGCAGCAGCTTGAACGCGAGCGCGCAGCCGAGCACTTCGGCGATGTCGCACGCGATGATCGACACTTCGGCGGTAACCCACTGCAACACGCGCCCGAACGGACCGTAGCGGTCGTAGCTGGCCTGCGCGAGGTCCTTGCCGGCCACGAGGCCGAGCCGCGCGGCGAGCATCTGCAGGAAGATCGCGGCGACGCTCGAGAACGCGACGACCCACAGCAGCGAATAGCCGAACTGCGAGCCGGCCTGGATGTCGGTCGCCCAGTTGCCGGGATCCATGTAGCCGATCGCAACCAGCAGGCCCGGGCCGAAGAAGCGCTTGAGCTTCATCCAGCGCGACGCGCCGGCGTCGATCGTGATGCTGCCCTTTACTTCCGACGGGCAGAAAGGGGCGGTGGCGGTGGTGGGGAGGAGGGGCATGGGGTGGAACGCCGTCGATAATGCCCCGATTGTACGGAAAGGCGGCGGCTCCGTGGCCGCCGCCTGGAATGCCCGTGCACGGTTCAGTGGCCGGTACGCCCCGTCGGCATGCCGCGCGGCCGTGCCCCGAATCGCGCGCGCACGAGCATCCACGCGAATCGGCTGTTCGTCGTCCAGTAACGTCTCCACATCCGTTTCGGCTCCTGAAGCACCCGAAACAGCCATTCGAGACCCGCGTTCTGCATCCAGATTGGCGCACGTCGAACTTTGCCAGCGACGACATCGAAGGTGCCGCCCACCCCCATGACAAAATCGACGCCGAGTTCCGCCCTCCACCGATTGATGAAATTCTCCTTGCGCGGTGACGTGATCGCGACGAAAAGCAGCCTTGCACCGGACGCGCGGATCATGGATACCACTGCCTCCTCGTCGTCCCAGAAATATCCGTGGTGAATCCCGGCGATCTTCAAGCACGGATATTTTCTTTCGATCGCCAACGCCGCCCCGGTTACAACTGCATCGGTTGCGCCAAGCATGAAGACCGGCAACGCGTCATCCTGCGCCATTCGCAGCAACCGGTCGAACAGGTCGATGCCGGCGACGCGCTCGTCCACCGCGTGGCCGAGCGCGCGCGCGCCCCACACCACGCCCATGCCGTCGATGTTGATGATGTCGCACGCCTTCACCGATCCGGCCAGGTCCGGGTCAGCCTGCATATTGACCAGCTTGGCAACGTTGACGACCACGTGCTGGGTAAACTGCCGGCGAGCAATGCGATTGCGGATCAGTTCGACTGTCTCCGACATGGTCGCGACGTCCATCGGACAACCAAACAGCTCGATGCGTTTCATAGGACTTCCGGTTCGGAAAGGTAAGTGTGCGCTGCGTCTTCGGCGTGAACGCGGTTCGCGAGCAATTCGATCGCGTAGAACGCCCATGCCTGGGTCCATCGCAAATAATCGACCCGGTTCGTGAAGCGGGCGTTGCGCTGGTAGACGAAGCGGCCCTTGTCCGGCATGTAGAGCGTCTCTACCGCCCGCTCGAATACGCGCACGGCCAACGCGTAGTCCACGTCCGACGTCGAGACGGTCAGCAACGTGATCAGTGCCTGCGCAACGGAGTGCATATCGAGCGGCCAGATCCTGTCGTCGTAATATTTGACGGTTCCATCGGCCAGAAAAAACGCGTGTCGATAGTACGCGAGCCCCTGATCGATCGATTCGGCGAACACCCGGGTTCGACACACGCGCTGCAGCCGATGCAGCGCCTCGAGGTTATAGCCGCTATGGAATCCATCGACAAAACCGTGATGGCTGCGCAAGCCGTACGCCCACGCACCGTCCGGTCGTTGCATCGAGGCCGTCAATCGTGCGGCAGCGATCGCGCGTTCTCGCATCGGCACGTCTCCGGTCCGCACTGCCGTCTCGGCCACGAACGCCGCACTCCACAAATTGGCGTTGTGAACGAACGCGCATTCGCCCGGGATATACGCGAAATAGCCCGAGCCTTGATGCGGCACATAAAGCGTATCGAGAAAATGACCTGCATCGACCGCCGCATCGATGAATCGCGCCTCACCGGTGACGTCGCCAAGCGCGTACAACGCACGCGCGACATAGCAGGTGCTGATCGCATTCGGTGTTCCGACCGGCACGAAGAATGCCCTGGCAGCCCAGTCGAAGTGATAGCCCCACGCGCTATGGCGCCAGCGCTCGCGGTCTACGCGCTGCTGCAGCAGCCAGTCGCCGAGCGTGAGCGCCTCGTCGACACTCGCCCCGTCGCCGATGCGCCGTTCGCGCTCGAGCAGACCGAGCACGATGAGGGCGACGCCCTTGGGATTGCGCATTCTCGGAACACCGAGAAGCTGCCTGAAGTTGAACGGACTGCGCTTGTGCAACTGCAGCCACGCAATGCTGGCAAACGGCAGTTTCGACAACCCGGTGTATCTGAACAGCCGGCTGTTCAACCCGTCGAACGGGTCGTGGCCGGCATACGCGTGCCGACGGCAGTGGGCCAGCACGGCCTCCGACACCTGCGCGGGATCAAGTCGGGCGCTCATCGCTTGGCCTTCCTGTCGCCAATCGCGACCTTGCCGAAGTACAGCGTTACGACGGTCACGTCCGACGGGTCTTTCTGCCAGCCCGGTTTATACACGCCCAACTTCAGATAAGCGCTCACGTCGCCCGGATATGCATTCGGCTTCCCGCTTCCGTCGAAGACGCTTGTGCCGTTTTTCCACAGGTGCGTGATCGCATGCTCGCCGCTTGCATCGGGCGTGTACTGAAGGACCCAGTCGACCCATTTACCCCGATCATCGGATGCGCAGCAAAGGCGTCCGCCGAATCCGTGGAGGGTATTGGTTCCGCCGCGCACGGAAAATGTGTACTCGTTGCCCAGCAGCGTCAGCATGAATGGCGGCGATCCGACCAGGCCGCTCTGATGTATCTGCGTGATGATCTCCATCTGTTGAGAATCAAATGCAAAGTCGCGCGGCAGATACGTGCGCCACCAAATCAGATAATCATGCCCGGGAGCAAAGACGACGTCGCGAGGCAACGTGAATTCCGCGCGCGGCGATCCATTGATCAGATACGTGAAATCCTCGCTCTTTTGAATCTGCACACGAATCGAACGACGTGTGGGATTCGCCGGATCCGCCACCCACGTGACATCCGAGTGCCGCACGGCCTGAATTTCGATGTCGCCGATTCCGTTTTGCCAATCGTTCGTGTAAATCGACCGATAGGATTCGACATGCACCGATTTCGTGAAATCCGACGCAGACGCCATCGCGTCGGACACAGCCGTCAAGCCAATACATGCTGCCACCAGCGCGCGTCGAAAATCCCGCTTCGCATTCATATCAGCTCCTTCCGACTATTTGTCGATAACAATCCACATACCGCGCAACGACCCTCTCGGCTGCGTACAAGCGCTGTGCTCGCTCGCGGGCAGCCCGCCCCATTCGCTCACGAAGCGCCGGATCGCTGGCGATCGCGTGCATCGCGCGCGCAAGCGCCGGCGCATCGTCCGGTTCGACGAGGTATCCCGTGACGCCGTCATCGACCAGTTCGGCCAGGCCGCCCACGCGAGTCGCCACCACCGGCACCCCGTAAAACATCGCCTCCAGCGCGGCAATGCCGAACGATTCGAACCGGCTGGGCAAACAGAACAGCAGGGCTTCTCGATAAAAACGGGATTTTCCCGAACCCGCAAGCCAACCGGCGAATCGAACGTTATCGGCCACGCGCAGCGTTTCGGCGTAGTCGTGCCAGCGCTGCGTGTCGCCGTCGCCCGCCATCACGAGATCGATGGAGCGGCCCATTGCATTCAACGCGGCCAGCGCCTCGATCAACGTTGCGAGCCCTTTTTGCTCGGACAGCCGACCAGCGAACGCAATGTACGTACGGTCGGGCACCGCCATCGTCGACATGGGCGCGTTCTGCGCGTCGACGGCCGTGTTCGCGATCACGTGTGCGTCGCCCGCGCCGTTCCTGAACCGGTTCAGTACGCGCGCCCCCGCTTCGGAGACACCGACCGTGGCATCCGCGCTGCCCACGAACCACTCAATTGCCATGCGCGTTAGCGGGCCCGCCCGCTCCGTAAACCGATCGAAATTCCCCGAGTGAAGATGGAAGACCACGCGTCGCCGACAGAGTTTTGCGATTCGGCACAGGAACAGCTTGCGATAGAACGACCCACGCTCGGAAACGTGAAAGTGAATAACGTCCGCACTCCATACGTCGCGAAGAAATCTCGCAACGTCGAGCCACGCAAAGCTCGCCGCGTCGCGCACCTTGCGAAATCCGTGCGTTCCGAAGAACGCGATCTGAATCGACGCGTTCGCAAAAGCATCGCGCTGCGCCATCAGTTCGCCGAGCACCGACGCGATGCCGCCGCGTTGGCCGTGCCCGGGCCCGACATGCAACACGCGTATCAGGCGCGTGCGCGCCGGCTCTTGCATACCGGTTGCGACCTTTCTCATAGACCGGCCCTCTCACGTGCCACCCGGTGCATGTCGCGCCGGATCCGGACCGCAATCAATCCAAGAAATGGGCTGATCACCGCGGAACCCAGCACGTGTCCGGCAGTGCAAGCCATCGCAAACAGCACGATAAAGAACAGGCGCCCGAAGCGGCGCGACATGGTGCGCGGCCCTCGGCGCAAGAATGAACCCGAAAGCGCACAGATATAGACAGTAAAAAGCGGCAATCCGAGCATCAGGATCAAGTCTGGAACGTCGATCTCGACCATGTAACGCACGACCGGATATCCGCCCGTGAGCAATGCGACGAAATTGCCTTGCTGGAGATCGTCCCAGACGTTGGCGAACTTGAGGTTCCGACCGGAAAGCAGGAGCGTGACGATCTTGTCGTTGCCGATACGTCCGCTCTGATGGGCGAAGTAGCGTTGACTGAGTTCCACCGCGTCGTTCACCGCAGGAATGAACAGATAGGCGAGAATCGCAGCCGAAACCAGCGCAGCGACGGCCATGCCGACATAGCGGGTTGCCTTGATGGCGTCGAATCGGGCATAACAAAACGCGCAGGTCATTCCCAACGCGCCGACCACCGCCCCTTTCGTCCCGGACAGCATTGCCGCGGCCAGCATGCACGTCGTGAGCGCCACGCTGCGGAGTCTCCAGCCGCTTGTCAACGCATGCAGGTACGCGAATCCGAGCGCAACGACGATCAACGCGGCGGCTTCGTTCTGCGCATAGACGATCCCCTTGTACCCCGAGCGAATGTGCGTCTCGGCTTGATAACTACGGAACATCTCGATCGACATCGCCGCGCCCATCACGATCGATGCGCCGTAAATCAGCAATACGACGAACGCTACCCGTTCGATTTGCGCGAGGCGCCGATCACTGAGCAGTGCCATGGCCGCCGGATAAACGAAGAACGAAAACACCTTCAGTACGAACACGCTTTGCTCGATCACCTCGCGATCTGTCAGCGCGCCGAGCACGTAGGCGCCGAGCGTCACGCAGAGCGCCAGCACGGCCGCGATCGTGATGCGAACACCGGACATCCTTGCGCGAAACCCAGATAGCGTGAACGCCAGAAGGCCGGCGATCATCACGCCACGGACGAGCAACGAGATGCGCGCGTCGTTCCCGTGCGACGTCGCACTGTTCGTCATGTAGACAGACAGGAAGTCGCCAAGCGGCGACAACAAGAGTCCGATGCCGAGGGTCGCCCATGCCAGCGTCGCGGCGATTCGCGTCGCCGGCTCGGTCACGGAGCGCGGCGAGCGCGGGCCATACGAGAAACGAAGGCTGTCATCCATGGCGAGCAAAGAGTTGGCCGCGCGACGCGGTAAGGGTGAGTGCGGCCACGATCAGCCAGCGAAAGACGGCACGGACGACGCGCAGCGGCTTGTACAACCATTCAAGCGCGCCGTGACGCCGCGACGACAGCGCGACGCGTCCGGCTTCGATCGCGCTCGGCATCGTCTCGAATGCCTCCCAAACCGCATACGGACGCAGCTCGGCGATGCGCAGCCCGCCGTGATCGCGATGCCACGGCCAGTCGTCCAGCAGGGCTCCGACCGAACCACGCGTATGTTCGAGCGCCTTGCGCGCACCGTCGACGCTGATCCAGTAGCCGACCGACCCGCTCGTCCATTGCTTGAACGGCACACCGATCTGGAGCCCCGCGATCGACCGCGCCCGCTTCAGCGGCTCGTAAAGGTAGGCGAGCACTGCGCGCTCGCGGGACAGCTTCGAGCGGCCCAGCAGCACGATATCCGCATGGTCGGAGAGCGACTTGCCGGGAGCCGAAAGCAGACGTTCGAACAGCGCGTGGTCGAGCATCGCATCATCCTCGAGGATGATCGTCGCGCGCCCCGATCGAACGACTTTTTCCCATACGCGCACATGGCTGACGAAGCAACCGACCTCGCCGCGGCTCAGCGGTCGGCCATAGCGTGCGATGACCCGCGCGACGTCCGTCATGGCCGAGCACGCGTCCGCGTCGAGCGCTCGTGCGTCGAATGCGTCCTCAAAGTCGAACTCGACACCGTGACGGCCCAAGATCTCACGGATCGCCACACGTCTCGGCGAATCGGACAGCGATATCACGCGAATATCGAATGTCATGGCGCGCCCTCAGATCGAGTTGACTGTGCAAAGTGAGCGCGCAGCGTCGCCGACCGGGCGATCCACAATGCGAAGACCGCAAGCAACGTGAACTCCGCCACCAGGTATGCAGTGGCCGCACCGGCCGCGCCCCAGCGCGGCACCAGCAGCACCGCGAGCAGCACGTTGAGCACTCCCGCCGCGAGCATCACGCGAGCGCGCCGGCGTGTGCGGCCGAAGGGCACCAGTACCTGGAGCCCGAGGAAATAGGCGACATTGCCGAACAACGTCGACAGGCAGAGGACGTTCACGACTGACGACGCGCCGGCGAATTTCTCACCGAGCACGAACCGGGTGAGCACATCGGATATCGAAAAGCAGATCGCGATGCCGATGCCCGTCACGAACACGATCGCGATTCCGGCGGATATCGTCAGTCGGGCAGCCGCTCGCTCGTCATCCGGTTGCCGCCGTGCAAACAGCGCGGCAATCCGGGGGTAGAGAACCGTATTGATCTGCGCGGGCACCATGTTTCCAGCGGTCTTCAACTTGTCCGCAGCGGCATACAAGCCGACCTGATACGGTCCGCCGAGCGCGCCGACGATTACCGTGTTTGCAGCGCTGAACAGGCTGACCGATGCGGTCGACACGAACATGTCCGCTCCGTCGACCAGCTGCGCACGAACCGCACGCCAGGAAAAATGCCGGTGACCGAGTAATCCGAGGCGACGCGCCATCAACATCGACCCGCCGGCCGCAAGCACCGATGTCAGTGACTGGATCGCAATGGCGATGTCTACGTCCGCTGGCGAGCGGACCAGCCAGAAAGTCAGCGGCAGTGCGACGAACCGGCTTGCGAGCGCAACGGCCGTAAAAGACGAGAATCGCTCGAGGCCCTGCAACAGCCAGTTGAGCGTCCAGACGTTAGCGATCACACCGAGCCAGCCGATCCAGATCGCCGTTGACATGGCTGCAAGCGTGTGGTCGACCATCAGCACGGCGGACAGAATCGCGCAGGACGCAACACACAGGCACGCCTTCGCGCCGACGATCGACCACACCAGCTCGCTCAACCGCCGCGGATCGCCGCGAAATTGCGCGACCGCTCGCGGGCCGCTGAGATTGAAGCCCCATTCGGTCAGTATTGTTCCGTACACCGTCAACGCCGTGACATAGCCGACCACGCCGAATTGTGCCGGACCGAGTACCCGCGTCAAATATGGGAACGTCGCGAGCGGGACGACATACATACCGATCTGCCACAGAAGCATCGCGGCGAAACTGCGGCCGAGCCCTGCCCCGCCCGGCCGTGAGCCGGACGAAGTCATTGCCCGCGTTACGTTCGACATGCGCGCCGTCATCGGATCACGCTGCCTGCCGCTCGCGCGCGAGCAACCCGCGCGTATCGATCACGATCTTCGTGTGCAGCTTCATCGGATCGATCTGTTTAAATTGCCGATGATCGACGAGGATCACCACGATATCGGCGCGCGCGAGCGCATCGGCAACTTCGCCGAGCATTACACGCCCTTCCAGCGACGCGGGAAGCTGCCGGATGTTCGGCTCGACTGCGATGACCTGCCCGATCTCGCGATTCGCCAGCTCGCGGACGATGCCGACGGCGGGACTTTCGCGCAGATCGTCTATGTCGGCCTTGAACGCGAGCCCGAAGCACGCGATCACCGGCTCGCGAAAGCGTTTCGCGACATGCTCGATCCGGTCCAGTACGTGGTTCGGCTTGTCGTCGTTGACGGTTCGCGCCGTACGGATAAGCCGTGCGTGCTCCGGAGCGGAATCGACGATGAACCACGGATCCACGGCGATGCAGTGCCCGCCGACGCCAGGCCCCGGTTGCAGGATGTCGACTCGCGGATGCCGATTCGACAAGCGGATCAGTTCCCACACGTTGATGTCCAGCGACTCACAGATCACCGACAACTCATTCGCGAACGCGATATTGACGTCGCGGAACGAGTTCTCGGTCAGCTTGCACATTTCGGCTGTACGCGCATCCGTCAATACGCACTCGCCGCGCACGAAGACCCGATACAGTTCCGCGGCCTGCTCGCTGCACCGTCGCGTCATGCCGCCAATCACACGATCGTTTTCCACCAGTTCGCGAATCACATGTCCGGGCAACACGCGCTCCGGGCAGTGCGCAATCCGGATATCGGACTGCTCGCCGGCCTGTTGCGGAAACGTCAGATCGGGTCGCATGGCCGCGAGCCAGGAAGCGATCTTTTCCGTCGTGCCGACCGGTGACGTCGATTCAAGCACGACGAGATCGCCTTTCTTCAGGACGGGGCCTATCGCACGGCTCGCCGCCTCGACGTGGCTCAGATCCGGCTTGTGTCCTGCACCGAACGGCGTCGGAACCGCGATCAGAAAGGCGTCGGCCGGCTCGATCGTCTCGGTCGCCCGCAGATGTCCCTGCGTCACGGCTGCACGCACCAGCATGTCGAGTTCCGGCTCGACGATATGCACGTCGCCGCGATTGATCGTATCGACCGTTGCGCGATTGACGTCGACACCGACCACCGTTTTACGTCGCGCCGCGAATGCGGCGGCGGTCGGCAAGCCGATGTAGCCGAGCCCGATTACGGAAATGACATCGAAGGACATGGATGGATCTCGCTGTATTGGGAATAGGGTTCATGCAAACCGGCCGGCCGCCGCTACCGCCGTGCGGGCGTCGGACGTGCGAGCCGTCAGCAGTTCGACGATGCGCTCGCTTGCGCGGCCGTCGCCGTACGGGTTGTGCGCCCGGCTCATCGAGTCGTACACGTCGGGGCACTCCCACAGCTGCGTGACCTCGCTGACCAGCCGACTCGCGTCGGTGCCCACCAGACGAACCGTTCCAGCCGCAACCGCCTCCGGGCGCTCCGTCGTATCGCGCATCACGAGCACCGGCTTGCCCAGCGACGGCGCTTCCTCCTGAATGCCTCCCGAATCGGTCAGGATCAGCCATGCGCGGCTCATCAGATAGACGAATTGCAGATATTCCTGCGGTTCGATCAACACGATGTTGTCGATATCGCCGAGCAGGCGCGTCACCGGCTCGCGGACATTCGGGTTCAAATGCATCGGATAGACGATCCGGCACTCTGGAAAACGCGTCGCGATCGTCGCCAGCGCGGTGCAGATCTGTTCGAAGCCCCGGCCGAAATTCTCGCGCCGGTGCCCCGTGACCAGGATCATTCGACGCTCGTCGCCGAGGAACGGAAATGCAGCACGCATCCGCTCGGCCAAATCAGGCTCACGTGACAGCCGCTCCGTCACCGTCAGCAATGCGTCAATGACCGTGTTGCCCGTTACGTGAATCCGTTCGGCAGCCACGCCTTCGGACAGCAGATTCGACCTGGACGTCTCGGTCGGCGCGAAATGATGCAGCGCAAGCGTGCCGGTCATTTTCCGGTTGGCCTCCTCCGGCCATGGTGCATACAAGTTGCCCGTGCGAAGCCCGGCCTCCACGTGCCCGACGGGAATGCGGCGGTAATAGGCTGCCAGCGAAGCGCCAAGCGTCGTCGTCGTGTCGCCATGCACGAGCACCAGATCCGGCCTGAGCGACTCGAGAACCGGATCGAGCGTCGTCAGGATTTGACCGGTGAGGTTGCCGAGCGTCTGCCCATCACGCATCAGGTCCAGATCGAAGTCTGGAACGATGTCGAACAGGTCGAGCGCCTGATCGAGCATTTGCCGATGCTGTGCGGTCACGCATACCGCGCATCGCACGCCGGCGAGCGATTTCAGGCGTCGCACGAGGGGCGCCATCTTGATGGCTTCCGGCCGCGTGCCGAAAGTGACGAGAATGTTTTCATGACGGATCGTCATCGGCTTCTCCCTGGACAGCTCACATCCGCTCGACACGCGTTTCCGCCTCGGCGCCTTCGTACGCATACGCACCGTAGTTGCCGTATTGCGCGGAGCGCAGCCCCGGCCGGAAACCGTTGAACACCACGCCCGTTACCGTCGCGCCGACGCGCTCGATCCGCTTCACCGACTCCAGGATCTCGCCCTGGGTGGTCATGCCGGAACGGGCTGCGAGCAGGATCGTGCCCGCGTACCGCGCAAACACCGTCGCGTCGGTGACCGGGAGCAGCGGCGGCGCATCGAGCAGAACGATGTCGTAGCGATGTGAGACTTCGGAGACCACCACGGCAAGGTCGTTGGATGCGAAGAGTTCAACCGGCTGCCCTACGCGCGGGCCCGTCGGCAGGAAATCGACGTGTGGCGACACGCCGCGCACGATCGCCTGATCGAGTACTGCTTCGCCGCGCAGGACGCTCGACAATCCGGGCGCGGACCGAGTCCCGAAATCCTTGGCCAGGCGCCCGCGCCGCAGATCGCCATCGATCAGCAGCACACGCTTGTTCGATTGACCGAGGAGCGCCGCGACGTTTGCCGATATGAAGGACTTTCCGATGCCGGCAGCCGGCCCCGTGACGAGAACCACGTTGTTTTTTGGCCGATCGAGCAGCAGGAACTGCAACGCAGTGCACAGGCTTCGCAACGCCTCGACCGCCGGCTCGTGCGGCCGGGCCAGCGCCAGAATCGCCGCGTCCTGGCTCGCACCCGTCCCGACCCGCGTAAGCTGGCGCTGAACGGGGCTGAGAGGAATGGTCGCAATCACGTTCAGGTCGGCGTCACGCTCGATCTCCGACGGATCGGTCACGCCGCCGAACAGCACTGCCCGCGCGATCGCGACGCACGCTCCAACTACCAGGCCTATCACGGCGGCCAGTGCGACCACGAGCAGCGGCTTCGGCCACACCGGCTGATCCGGAACGATCGCGTGGTCGATCACGCGCACGTTGCCGATCTTGCTCGCCGTCGCGAGCCGCAACTGTTGAATGCTGTTCAGCAGCCCGACATAGATCTCCGTTTGCACGGTAACGTCCCGTCGCAACCGGACGATGTTCTGTTGCGCATCGGGCAGCCGCTGGATTGCGTCATTGAACGTGCCCACGTTGGCCTTGGCCGCGGCAATCTGCTGATCGAGCGACGCGAGTTGAGGGTGCTCCGGGGTGTAGACCGACGCCAACGCTTTGCGCTTCTGCTCCAGTTCGAACAACGACGTCTGCGCCGTGACCGACTGATTGAGCATCGCTTTCGCCTGCTCGCTCAGATCGATTACTTCGTGCTTCGTCTGGTAAGCGTTCAAGCGATCCTCGACCGCGCGCAATTGCTTCTCGACGTCCGGTACCTGCTCGGTCAGGAATCTCAACGATTTCTCGGCTGTCGCTGCCTTCCGGTCGGCATTCTGGCGGACGTAGTTGTCGGCGATTTCGTTGAGCACGCCGGCGCCCAGAACGGGGTCGTCGTTCTCATATGTGACGCCGATGACGCCGGACTGGTCCTTGCCCTTTTCGGTGATGGTCAACGCCTTCTGCAGTTTCGTCAGCATCTTCTGTTTCGAGAATGCCTTGACGACGAATTGAGCACCCGGGCGCGCTTCGATCGCCGCGACCGTCAGCGTCACGTCGCCGGCCGGCGTGCCGACATGCAGCGGCACGCCGATCCGGCCTGTTGCTTCGGCGTCCAGGTCGCTCCCCGAAAGACGAAAGCGCCCGTCGCCAAGGAAGGTCACGAAAAACCGGTCCTCGAGGAAATCCCGCGGCACCTCGAATGTCGACACCGAAATGCGTTCGCCACCCCATACGAACCCGCCCATCCCGAACAGTCCCGGCGTGGAAAGCTTCTTGTTGAAGCGTGCAATCACCGCTCCGATGATCGGGAAATGATTCGGCGTCGCTTCGATGGCCAGGCGCTGATCGACGACGACAGGCTCGGTCACGAGCCTGGATCTCAGGATTTCCATTTCGCCGTCATCCGTCGACTTCACGTCGAATAGCGAGCTGAGACCACCGACGAGACTACCTGCCGCGCCGCCCATCATGTCCGCGCCGTTGCTCTCGACCTGCACGACGATGTCGACGCTGTAGACGGGCTTCGCGACGAGCGCATACAGGCCACCGAACAGCACGAACACGCACGCGACGATGCCGATGATCCTGACGTTCTTGATCATCATGTCGGCGATGCCGCGAATGTCGACTTCGTCCGCGTCTCGCGGGAAATGGGAGGGTGCTTTCATAGAGTTCATGGTGACTGCCGATATCCTTGGGCTGGCGAGCCGGACGGCTCAACGGTCTCGTTCGATCAGGTTGCCGATGCGCTCGACCCAGTCGTTGACGCCGTGTTCGATCAGCGTCAGCGCATAGTCGTAGCTGCGTTGTGACCGCCGGTACGGATCGGCCACATCGGAGGGAAAGGCTTCGGCAATGCGATAGATGCGCCCTCGCGATGCGGGGTGGAATCGCTCGATCGCCTTGCGTTGCTCGAGCTCCATCACGAGAATCAGGTCCGCCGCGCTGCACATGCGTTCGTCGAGACGTCTCGCACGATGCGCCGACATGTCGATTTCACGCGACTTCAGCAGCGCGGCTGCAACCGGATCGATCGCCATGCCGTTCCTGGCCTGCAGGCCTGCCGACGAAACCGACACCCCGGGCAGCAGGCGCTGGAACAAGCCCTGCGCCATCGGGCTGCGACACACGTTGCCATGGCAAACGATGAGCAAATGCCGAATCATTTCGAGACGATTGCCGCGGTAAGGCCTGCGTTGATGGCGGGCAGCAGCAAGCTCAGAACCCGGCTGAATCGGACGAGCCCGTTCCCGTCGACATAAACCACGTCTTTCGGCCGCAACTCGAACTGGTTCGCCAGCACCATCGATACCGGCGAACGCGCATCCAGGTGATAGACCTGCGGCGTCTCGCCCTGCGCGCCGCGGATCACGTAGAGTTGCGCGGCGTCGGCGCTCGTGCTGTTGAGGCTGCCGGCCTGCGACAGTGCGTCGCTCAAAGTCAGCTTGCCGGTTCGCAGCGGCAACGCCGTCACCGGCTTGCTCACTTCGCCCATCACGTACACACCGTTGTCTTCGCGCGGCACGACTCGTAGCAAATCGCCATCGCGGAGCGGAATCGACGCAGGATTCACGTTGCGTGCGAGCATGCCCGGGAGGTCGAGCGGATACGACACCCCGTCGCGCACGAGAACCAAACGACTCTGATCGGCCGTGGGGGCGAACCCGCCCGCGCGATTGACCGCCTCGAACAGCGTCATCGGAATGTCGTTGATCGGAACATTGCCAGGCGTACGGACTTCGCCGTCGACGTAGATTTGCTTCGCCCTGAACGACGCGACCCTGACCATGACCTTCGGCGTGACGAAGTAACGCGCCATCGCCGTCGTGATCGCCTTGCGTGCGCCGTCGACCGTGAGACCCGCGACCTGCACGTTCCCCGCATACGGCACCTGCACGTTGCCGCCGTTGTCGACGACGAAACCCTGAGGCGGATCGAACGGGCGTCCGTTGGTCTGCTGCGGCGCGCCCTGCGCCTGCGTCAATTCCGGATGATCCCAGACCGTGATCTGAAGGACATCGCCTGCGCCGAGGGTATAGGGTTGAGCCTTGCCGACGAGCGATCTCAAACGCTCGCCGTCGTCGGCGCTGGCCGCCGCGCGGAGTTGGCGAATCAGTGTCGCGTTGATTTCCTCGATCGGAATCTGCATCGACTCAGCCGGCGCTCCGTCCCCGCCGGATACCGCGAGCGTGGCCGGTCCGGTCATGCGCATCCCCGGCGCAGCGGCGCACCCCGACAACACCAGACAGGCACCCGCGACGAGCATTGTGGTCCAGCGACCGCGCAGGCCTGGCGAGCCGGAATGGACAGCTTGTTTCACTCGTTTATTCATGGTTTCGATTTATCGACACTCTTGTAGACACCCGCCTTCCGTCACTCCAGCGGCCTCTCGCCCCGCACGACGCCCTCGCCGCCGCCATGCAATCAATACGCATTGCCCCCCACAAACCCCTTCAGAATCGTCGCGCCCACAATCCGCATATCCAGCCCGAACGACCAGTTCTGCAGGTAATAGAGATCGTGCTCGACCCGCCCCTGCATCTTCTCGATCCGATCGGTTTCCCCTCGATAGCCGTTGACCTGCGCCCAGCCGGTAATGCCCGGCTTGATCCGGTAGCGCTGGATGTAGCGATCGACGACCTTGCGGTACAACTCGTCATGCTCCAGCGCGTGCGGGCGCGGGCCGACGACCGACATGTCGCCTTGCAGCACGTTGATGAACTGCGGCAACTCGTCGAGACTCGTGCGGCGCAGGAATCGCCCCACTCGCGTGATCCGCGCATCGTGGCGGGTCGCCTGCCTGACGACGCCCGGCTGCTCCGTGTGCAGCCGCATCGTGCGAAATTTGTAGATGCTGAACACGCGCCCGTCCGCGCCCTTGCGGCGCTGCCTGAAAAACACCGGCCCGCGCGATGTCGCCTTGACGGCGATCGCGATGATCAGCATCAACGGCAGCAGCGCCACGAGCGCGAGTGCCGCGAAGCATCGATCGAAAATCTCCTTGCTGAGCAGCGCATGCGGCGGCAGCGGCGATGCGGCAAGATTGATCGCCGGTACGCCCAGCACGTCCGTCAGCGCGCTGTCGAACAGCGACAACGCGCTGACGTCCGGCATGAAGCGGATATTCACGAGCTCGTCGCGGAATTCGGATACGAAGCGCAGAATCGTGCGTTCCTCCGACAGCGGCAGCGCGAGCCACAGTTCGCGCATGCCCTGCTGGCGCACATACGCGATGAATGCCGCTTCGTCCTCGAACGCCGGAATACCCGCCACCGCGCCGCGCGCGACGGAATCCACGTCGAACACCGCAGCGGCGCGAAACCCGCTCGCGGGCGACCGCTCGATCGTGCCGATTACGCGACGGCAATACTCGCCGCGCCCGACGACCGCAACCGATCGCAGGTTCATCCCCGCATGCCGCAGCCGGCGCAACATCGTGTGCACGACGAGCCTCACAGCGATCAGCGCCGCGCCGGTCATGCCGGTCCAGTACGCAAACCACAACCGCGACACGGACTCCGACTTGTGAAGCGTAAACGTCACCACCAGCGCGCCGCCCTGCGCGATCAGCCACGCCAGCGCCAGTTGCCCCGCCAACCGGAACAGCGAGCGCCCTCGCCACGACTGGTACACGCCGAACGTCGGAAACAACATCAACGAAAAGGCGCTCGAGAACGCAACGACCGACGCGTCGAGCCGGGCATTCGCGACCGCGTCAAACCGGAAATGCGCTGCCAGCGCCGCACCGAATACGATCAGCATCAGATCGACCGTGCGGGCGACGACCCCGTTGACACCGGGTCCGACCGACCTGTATTCGAAATGTGACGTCTTGCTCATCTTGCCCCCGCGTTCACGACGTGATCCGCAGCGCCGGCATGCCGACGCGCACTCCATCGCCCGAACCTTCCCCAACTGCGCGCGACGGCACTCGAAAATCCGCTCGACAGCCGTTCGCCATATAGGATTCCTATTTATCGCTATCCATGACGCGGAGAGCGACGATTTCACGTTATTGATTCAGCCCGGCTGTCGCGGCATGACTTCCGCAATGGCGACGAGCGAATATGCAGTCGCCCTTGCCACAACAACCGGCGTAAGCGCTGATACGGTCGGTGATTAAATCAGGGACGCGCGCCCTGATGCTGCTGCATACGCGGGCTTGCCCACCTGCTGTGTGCGAGGAGATTGGATGGCATCGACGGCAATTCCGCGGCGCCGATACCGAAAGTCGGAATCGAATTCATGATTGGTCTGATGTTATTGATGTTAAATACTGCGGCACGCGTCTGAATAAGCAGAAATCGTGCCACCATCGCAAACGGGGATCGAAGCCCCTCTTTATCGGATGGAAAACCTTGTGAAATCCGTGGATTGCGCGACGCCCTTCATGAATTCGATGTCGGCTGAATCGATGTGCGCGGTGCGTCACGCGATCGTTGTTACGTTACGCGCCGCGTAACGTGCGGCGTAACGCACGCGATTTCGGGCCCCGCCGCGTCATCGCGTTTCGATCGAATCGTCGCGCCTCTGCAATACCGCACGTGAGCGATCGATCGTCCGCTCGTGGGCTCGCACGAGCGTGTGTCGTGCGCGCGGCTTGGCGTCGCCGGGCAAGACGGCTCGATGCCCGCCTTCGCGATCCGCTGCCGCTCGATGACACGAAATTCGGTGGGCGACAGCGCAATGTGTTGCCGGAACAGCTTCGCAAGACGCTCGCCGTTGCCGAGGCCGGTGCGCCGTGCAATCTTGTCCGCGGGCAACGTGGTGTGGATCAGCATGTGGCGTGCGCGCTCCAGACGAATGCTCAAGATGAATTCCGTCGGCGTCGCGCCGACTTCCTTCTTGAAGCGTCGCAGAAAGTTGCGCTCGCTCATCGCGACGGCCTGTGCGATCTCGACGATCGAGATCCGCCCGGCACTGCCCGCACGCAGCAACTGCATCGCCATGCGAATCGGCTGGCTCGCGGCAAGTTCGCGCATCGACCACTCGGCCGAAGGCCCGATAAGGTCGCCGGAATCGCGGTAAACGTGCCGTTCGATTTCATCGGCCGCGAGCGCGCCGAGTTCATGTCTGAACAATTCCAGCAGAACCGCCCGCACGTCCGTGCGTCTGGCCGGCTCGTCGGCACGGTCCGCCGCGGACACGAAGCTCACTATCGACGCGGCGGGCTGCCGTACGCCGGCGCGATTTGACACGACGGTCGCGGGTATTTCCACGTCGTCCGCGAGCCACCGGGCATGCGCGTGCACCGCACGAAACCGGAGAAGCAATGCTTCGGTCCATCCGAACAGCAGATGATCGCCGTGAAGATGAAAAAACGCGTGCACGCGCTGCACGTGGGCATCGTCGAACTTGTCGGTCGTCACCTGCACACCGGACGACGACGGCAACAGCCCGCCGCTGGCCGACACGAACGTCACTTGATAACCCGGCCCCACGGGCATCAGGCGATTGGCGAGGTTGAACGCCTCGATCATGTACGCGGCCTGGGCCAGCGAGAAACCCGCACTCAAAAAGACGACAACCGCCCGTTGTTCACCAGCATTCACTTGCCAAGCCCCCGTATTTCCTGCCCACTTCTCTCAAACGCGCTTTTTATTTGATCGATGCGCTTCTCTGTGCTTGAAAAAGCGTCCGCATCATATCTTTAAACCGAAACCCGCTTGGAAACTGGCCGATCGCGACAGGGTTGTGGCGGATTGATACAAGCCCGATCGCACAACGCGCCGAGCTATTTAATGGAGCGCTCATTCCGGTCGCGTCAAATAATCCGCCCGGCAGAATGCGAAAAATCGTACAGTCTTTTGCAAAATTAAAGACAAACGGCGCATCCCGATCTCATCTTTTTAAAGATTATTAAACAGCTTTCGCCAATACACCGGGAAATGCACTGAACCGCTTCAAATGACCAATAAATTATCGAATCGATTCAGCGCAAACGTTGTCGTAATCCGAAACCGGGGAAATTGACGCGAATGGACGGCACGATGCGCGTTCGATCGTGCGCGTACCGGCGTTTTCGGCCAACACGATCCAATCGCTCTAGAATCGGCAACGTTCCCACTTCCGCTCACCCCCGTGCCCGCCGATCATCGTCTCGACCTGAACCTGTTCCGCGTGTTCGACGCCATCTACGTGCACGGCGGCATCGGTGCGGCCGCCCGCGCGCTGCACCTGACGCAGCCGGCCGTCACGCATGCACTCAACCGGTTGCGCGCGCACTTCGACGATCCGCTGTTCGTGCGCCAGGGCAACCGCATCGTGCCCACCGAACGCACACGCACGATGATCGCCGACGTGCAGCTTCATCTTGCCGGCCTGCAACGCGCCGCGCGCGATCCGGCCGCATTCGATCCGGCGAAACTCGACCTGAGCATCGCGGTCGGCATTCGCGACGTGCTGGAATCGATTGCGCTACCGCGGATCGTCGCTGCGTTCGCGGACGAAGCGCCGGGCCTGCGCTTCGTGAGCCGCCGCGTCGCGGTGCACGACATCGAGCGCGAACTTGCATCGGGCAACCTCGATCTCGCGGTCGATCGCCGCGTGCCGACCGGGCCGCGCATCGCGACCGAGCACCTGCTCGACGATTCGCTCGTCGTCGCGATGCGGCACGATCATCCGCTGATGAGCGGCCCGCTGCGGCGCGGCGACTATTTCGCCGCCCGGCATATCGCGGTGTCGTCGCTCGGCGAACCGCAATCTCTCGACGTGCTGCTCGGCAACGACGGACGGTTCCGTCATATCCAACTTGTCTGCCAGCACTATTTCGCCGCATGCCAGATCGCCGCCACGGGCGACCTGTTGCTGACGCTGCCGCGCACGTATGCCCTGCGCATGGCCGCGATGCTGCCGATCGCGGTGCAACCGCTGCCGCTGCGGCTCAAGCCTTTTCCGCTGCTCGCGTACTGGCACGAAACACGCGAAACCGACCGCGCACACCAGTGGGTGCGCGAACGCGTCGCCACCCTCGTGCGCCGCAGTGTCGGCGCCAGCGCCGACTGATCGCGTCGCGTGTCGCCGCAACGCGCTGCGCCCGCGTTTTCCGGCGAGACGGTATGCTGACGGCCGACATGCCGCGCGCCGACGCGGCCCTTCCTTCCCGCTTACCGGAGATTCGCCATGCCGCTCATCCACGCTGCCGCCGTCCTCGCCGCCGACGCGCCGAACTACGTTGTCCAGCTACAGGCCGGCACGCATGCGCTGACCGGCGACGAAGCGCCGCGCGAAGGCGGCCAGGGGCTCGGTCCGGCGCCGTTCGAGCTCGTGCTTGCGGGCCTCGCGCAGTGCACGGCCGCGACGCTGCGCATGTATATGCAGCGCAAGACGTGGCCGGCCGTGCACATCGACGTGCGTACCGAACTGCATGCCGATCGCGAAGGCCAGCAGTACGTGCGCCGCCTGGTGACGCTCGAGGGCCCGCTCGACGACGCGCAGCGCCAGCGCCTCGCGGAAATTTGCGAGAAGACGCCGGTGACGCTGTTCATCAAGCGCGGCACGCCGATCGAAACGACGCTGGCCTGACACGCCGCGGGCCGAGCGTCGCAAGCGGCACGCCGGCACGCAACAAGCAAAACGGGCGGGCCGCGCACGATGCGCGGCCCGCCCGTTGGCGGACGAGGTGCGGCGCTTACAGTCCGAGCGCGGACAGATCCAGCTTGCCGTCCTTCACCGGCGGGCACCAGAAATACGCGCCGGTCAGCGGCCGCGTGAAGCGGAACAGGCCGTCGACGATGCCGTCGTCGGCGCCGCTCATCCGGCGCATCTGCACGTCGAACGCGCGGAACGACGCGCCGAACGCGACGAAATAAAGCCCGGCGCGGCGCGCATCGGCCCACGGCGACGAACGGCGCAGCATGAACGCTTCCGGCTCGAAGCTTTCCTGCGCGGTGCGCTTCACGTGCGCAAACTCGGGCGCATCGTCGAGTTCCTCATTGTCCGAGCGGCGGCGGCCGATGATGTGATCCATGTCGCCGGAAGCGATGCGCTCCATCTGGTCGAAATCGTGCAGCCACTGCTGGACCGCGACGAAGCTCGAACCGTCGAGTCCCGCGCCCTGTCCGGCGACGATCGCGGCGGCCAGCGCGTCGTCGCCGGTCGGGTTTTCGGTGCCGTCCTCGTAGCCGGACAGGTCGCGATCGTTCGAGTAGCGGAAGCCGTCGACCACGTCCTGCAGCGCGAATGCGGGCGCGAGTGCGCGCTCGATTGCGCGCGATCGCAGCACGAGATCGCCGCGATCGTCGCCGCGCAGCCACACCCACACGTCGGCCGGCGTGCGCGGCAGCGTGCGGTCGTTCACCGCGAATGCCGGATATTCGGTGAGGCCCGGCACCGGGCGCCCGAGGTGAGCGGCCAGTGCGTGTCCGAAACCCGCGACCGCGCCGCGCCCGTCGACGAGTTCGCGCAACGCCTTCAGCGCCGCGGCGACATTGCCGTTGTTCGAAATCGTGAAAGTCAGGTATCGGGCCGCCGTGTCGATCGGAGCCAGGATGCCTTGCTGAACGTCGCTCATCGTTTCCTCGGGAATGTATCGGGGTGAATCCGCGAGGCCGCTCCGGCCCGCGCGCAACCGCGAAGTGTAATCGATGCGGGCGGCCGGCCCGTGCGGCACCGCAGCGCGGAACGCGCCAACGTGCGAACGTGCGAACGTGCGAACGAAAGAGGGCCGAAACGTCGAATATCTGCACCGTATCGACGCTGCAACGCCGTATTCGTCAGACATTGCGGCGCGCCGCGCCCTGCTGATAAAATCCGTTCACGCCATTTCGGCGTCTTTTCAACCATTCACTTCAGGGAGGTGCAGATGTTCCGAATGCCAGCAGCCTTCCCGAACGTGGTCCCACGACGCGGCTGATTCCGCCCGTCGTCCGCGCCGGCTCCCGAGTGCGCCCCCGGCTTACCGGTTAGCACGCCAGCCCGCGCCATTCCCGACAGCCCGTTTCATTGCGTCCGCGAAGTCCGTGCGGGCCGGCTGTTGCGTTTTCGACGTTCTCCGAACCGGAAAGTCCCGTCGCGCGATGCGCCGGGCAACGATACATGACCAGAAAAACCACCCATCTGGGCGGCCACGCTTTCCAGGCCGTCTTCGGCTTTACGTTCCGCTACTGGCGCAAGCAGCCGGTGCGCATCGCGGCGATCGCGGCACTGGCGCTGCTCGGCGCGCTCGCCGACGTGCTCACGCCGCTGTTCGCCGGGCGCCTCGTCGATGCGCTGTCATCCGGCTCGACCGACCGCGCCGCCGCGTGGCACGCGGCCGTGACCGCGTTCGGCGCGCTGGCCGCGCTCGGCATCGGCGCGACGCTGCTGCGGCAGGGCGTCTATCTGAACATCATCACGCTCACGCTGAAAATGATGAGCGAGATCGCCGCCGCATCGTTCCATCGCGTGCAGCGCTTTTCGACCGACTGGCACGCGAACAGCTTCGCGGGCTCGACCGTGCGCAAGATCACGCGCGGCATCTGGGCGCTCGACCTGCTGAACGACACCGTGCTGATCGCGCTGCTGCCGTCGGTCACGATGCTCGTCGGCGCGACCGTGCTGCTCGGCTCGCACTGGCCGGTGATGGGCGTCGTCGTCGGCGCGGGCTCGCTGCTGTACATCTCGGTGACGGTCGCCGTGTCGCTCGGCATCGTCGCGCCGGCCGCGCGGCTCGGCAACATGTGGGACACGCGAATGGGCGGTGCGCTCGCCGATGCGGTCAGCTGCAACGCCGTCGTCAAGGCATTCGGCGCGGAAGCGCGCGAGGAAGCGCGGCTGGCGCGCGTGATCGGCAAGTGGCGTCAGCGCACGCGCCGCACGTGGGTGCGCGGCACGTTCAACGGCGGCCTGCAGGGCGCGATGCTCGTCGCGATGCAGGCGGCGATGATCGGCGTCGCGCTGCGGCTCTGGGCGAACGACGAAGCGAGCGTCGGCGACATCGCATTCTCGCTGACGATGTTCTTCATGCTGCAGGGCTACCTGCGCGACGTCGGCATGCACATCCGCAACCTGCAGCGCTCGGTCAACGACATGGAAGAGCTCGTCGCACTCGAGCGCCAGCCGCTCGGCATCGACGATCGCCCCGGCGCGCCCGCGATCCGGATCGAGCGCGGCGAGATCCGCTTCGAGCACGTGACGTTCCGCTACGGCAACCATCCGGTGCCGCTGTACGACGACTTCTCGATGCGCATCGCGCCCGGCGAACGCGTCGGCCTCGTCGGTCATTCCGGGTCGGGCAAGACGACGTTCATCAAGCTGATCCAGCGCCTGTACGACGTGTCGGGCGGCCGCATCACGATCGACGGCCAGGACATCGCGCAGGTGCGGCAGGATTCGTTGCGCAGCCAGATCGCGATCGTCCAGCAGGAGCCCGTGCTGTTCCACCGCACGCTCGCGGAGAACATCGCGTATGCACGCCCCGGCGCGAGCCGTGCGGAGATCGAGCGCGCCGCGCGGCTCGCAAGCGCGCACGACTTCATCGCGGCGCTGCCGGACGGTTACGACACGCTCGTCGGCGAACGCGGGATCAAGCTGTCGGGCGGCGAACGCCAGCGCGTCGCGATCGCGCGCGCGTTCCTCGCGGATGCGCCGATCCTGATCCTCGACGAAGCGACGTCGAGCCTCGACAGCGAAAGCGAGGTGCTGATCCAGCAGGCGATGGAGCGGTTGATGGTGGGCCGCACGACGCTCGTGGTTGCGCACCGGCTGTCGACGGTGCGCTCGCTCGACCGCCTGCTCGTGCTCGACCGCGGCAAAGTGATCGAGGAAGGCAACCACGACGCGTTGATCCGGCTCGACGGCGGGGTCTACCGCCGGCTGTTCGAGCGGCAGGCGCTGGAACTCGCGAAGGGCTTGCTCGATTCGCCGCGGCGCGGCGCCGGCGACCAGGCCGGGCCGCGCGGAGAGCCGGCGCGGGCGTAACGCGAACGGGCCGCGATGTGGCGCGACCGTGCGGTGACGCCGATTGCGGCCGAGCCCCGTTCATGATTGCGCCGTACCGCGGCCCGACCCTGTTCGCGATGGGGGTTCCTCGGATCACTTATCATACCGGCCACGCAATTCGCGACGAAAGGCAGATCATGTTTACAGGCATTGTCCAGGGTGTTGGCGTCATCAAGGCCGTCAAGGATCACGGCGAACTGAGGACGTTCACCATCGAATTCCCCGAGCGGTTCACCACCGACATCGAGATCGGCGCGAGCGTGTCGGTCGACGGCGTTTGCCTGACGGTAACGACGATTCATTCGCCGGTACTGATCGATTTCGACGTGATGTTGCCGAGCCTGCGCATCACCACGCTGGCCAACCTGACGACCGGCGCGCGCGTCAATGTCGAACGGGCCGCGAAGGACGGCGCCGAAATCGGCGGGCATCCGCTGTCCGGCCACGTCGACTTCATGGGGACCATCGTGCACATCGCATCGTCCGAACACAACCGGATGATCCGCATCGGCGTGCCGGCCGAATTCAAGCGCTACGTGTTCGCGAAGGGGTATATCGCGATCAACGGCTGCAGCCTCACGGTGTCCGACGTCAATCGCGACGAAGGCTGGTTCGACGTCTGGCTGATTCCGGAAACGCGACGCGCGACGACCTTCGATGCGAAGGGCGTCGACGACAACGTCAACATCGAAATCGAACGCAGTACGCAGGTCGTCGTGGATACGATCCGCGAGTCGGTCAAGGAAACGCTCGGCGAGCTGACGGGAATCGTCACGACGCTGCTGGCGGACAAGGGCATCGATATCGAAGAGCTGCTCGCGCGCAACGTCGCGAAGCTGCCGAAGGAATAGCGCGCGGCGGTTGGCCCGGCGGCCCGCGATCGACGGAGACCGGCTTGCGTCCGGCGCTGTGGCGCCGGCGCAGGCGCAGGCCGACCTCAGTCCGCCTCCATCCGTGCGGCCTTCCCCACCGCCACCCGTTGCGATCGATAAATCCCCGCGTGTCCGGAAAACAGGTACGCGACCACGCACGCCACGATCGCATACACGCCGACATCCGCGCCGAACAGCTCGATCGCCATGATCGTCGACGCGATCGGCGTGTTCGCCGCGCCCGCGAACACCGCGACGAAGCCGAGCCCCGCAAGCACCGGCACCGGCAGCGCGAGCACCTGGCCGAGCGCATTGCCGAGCGTCGCGCCGATGTAGAACAGCGGCGTGACTTCACCGCCCTTGAATCCCGACGCGAGCGTGACGACCGTAAACGCGAACTTGCCCGCGAAATCGTAGACGGGCAGCGGTCCGCGAAAAGCCGCTTCGATCGTCGGAATCCCGAGCCCCAGATACTGCGGCACGTTCAGCACGCTCGCCGCCACGGCCACCATCACGCCACCGAGCACCGGCTGCAGCGGCGCGTAGCGGACGACGCGCCGACACCACGCGGTCAGCGCATGCGTGGCGAACGCGAACAACCGCCCGACGACACCGAACGCGACACCCGCGACGACCGTCGCGGCCAGCGCGGTCGCCGATACGGCCGGCACGAACGGGATCGCATACACGGTGTGATGCACGCCCCACGCGCGGCACACGAGGTCCGCGACGATGGCCGACGCGACGCAGGTCAACAGCGCGTCGTACCGCACGCGGCCGATCGCGAGCACTTCGAGCCCGAACACGGCGCCCGCGAGCGGCGTGCCGAACACCGACGAGAACCCGGCCGCGATGCCGCCCATCAGCAGCACGCGCCGATGCTCGCGATCGAGCCGGAGCACGTGAGTGATGCGATCGGCGAGCGCGCCGCCCATCTGCACGGCCGTGCCCTCGCGGCCGGCCGACCCGCCGAACAGGTGCGTGACGACGGTCGCGACCAGCACGAGCGGCGCCATCCGCTTCGGCACGAGCGCCTTCGGGTCGTGAATCTCGTCGATCAGCAGGTTGTTGCCGCGCGCGACCGACTGGCCGAACCGGTGATAGACCCACCCGGTCGCGAAGCCGGCGGCCGGCAGCGCCCACAGCAGCCACGGATGCGCGATGCGCGTGGCGCTCGCCCAGTCGAGCGCGATCAGGAACAACGCGGAGGCCGTGCCGGCCAGCGCGCCGAGCAGGGCCGAGAGAGCGAGCCACCGGCACACGTAGCGCGCGGTCGCGACAATATCGGCGGAAGTCGAGAAAAACATGGTTTCCAGATTCGACAGGACATCGACACCTGGGCGGCAGAACACCGCATGGACGGCCTGCGACCTCCTGACAACCCAGGAACACGCAGGCATCATCAGCCGGGCGAACCGGCGGTTGAGGGCCGAAGACCGCGCGCGCGACGCGCCGGACTCGACCGCAGGGAGGCATGCCATCTCCGCAGGCGGCAATTGTACGCGACGCCGCGCATCGCACGCAACGCGGCCCGTCAGTCGCGCGGCACGCGCGTCACGCGGGAAATCAGTTGCGGCGCAATCCGGTCGAGCGGCAGGATCGCCGACGCGGCACCGATCGCCGCGGCCGCCTTCGGCATCCCGTATACGGCGCTGGTCGCCTCGTCCTGCGCGATCGTGTAGCAGCCCTTCGCGCGCATCGCCTTCAGCCCGAGCGCGCCGTCGCGCCCCATGCCGGTCAGCAGCACGCCGAGCGCGTCGCCCTGCCAGCTGTCGGCGACGCTATTGAAGAACACGTCGACCGACGGCCGGTATGGCGTGTCGGCCGGATGCCGCGTATAGCCGAGCACGCCGCGCGGCGACAGCGACAGGTGATCGTTGGTCGCGGCGAGCAGCACCTCGCCCGCCTGCGGCACGCTGCCCTGCCGCGCGACGCGCACGGGCAGCGGCGTATAACCGTCGAGCCACTCCGCCATCCCGAACGCGAATGCCTGATCGACGTGCTGCACGATCACGAGCGCCGCCGGAAAATCGGCCGGCAACGCACGCAGCAGCGCGGTGAGCGCGGTCGGGCCGCCGGCCGACGCGCCGATCGCGATCAGCGTCGGCTGGCCGCGCGCGGGCGCAGGCCCGGTAGGTACTAGCGCCGCGCTCCGGGTTTCGAGCAGGCGGCCGATCTGGTCGATCTTCGCGAGCAGCGGCTGCGGCGCCGCATCCGACGGCAGGCCGAGCGCGAGCGTCGGCGTGTCGACCGCATCGAGCGCGCCGGCGCCCATCGCCTCGTACACCGACGACGTGTTCGCGCTGACGCTCGCCGTCACGATCAGGATCGCGCACGGCGCACGCGCCATGATCTGCCGCGTCGCCGCCACGCCGTCGAGCTTCGGCATCACGAGATCCATCAGCACGAGATCGGGCGGATGCGCGACGCAGAAATCCACGGCCTCGCCGCCGTCGGTCGCCACCCACAGCACGCGGTGATCGGTGCGCAGCGCGATCACGCGGCGCAGCGCCTCGACGGCAAGCGGCAGATCGTTGACGATGCCGATGTTCATGCGCGCGCGTCCCCGATCAGGTCGTGCACCGCATCGAGCAGCGCTTCGTCGTGGAAGCTGCTCTTCGCGAGGTAGTAGTCGGCGCCGGCATCGAGCCCGCGCCGGCGATCCTCGTCGCGATCCTTGTACGACACGATCATCACCGGCACACGCTTGAGCATCGGGTCGTTCTTGATCAGCGTGACGAGCTCGATGCCGTCCATGCGCGGCATGTCGACATCGGTCACGACGAGATCGAACGCGTCGCTGCGCACCGCATTCCAGCCGTCCATTCCGTCGACGGCGACGGTCACGTCGTAACCGCGCTTCTCGAGCAGCTT
Source organism: Burkholderia sp. AU19243 (assembly GCF_018148075.1). Classification (NCBI taxonomy): domain Bacteria; kingdom Pseudomonadati; phylum Pseudomonadota; class Betaproteobacteria; order Burkholderiales; family Burkholderiaceae; genus Burkholderia; species Burkholderia sp. AU19243. The sequence goes on along the minus strand of NZ_JAGSTV010000009.1, from coordinate 116,280 downwards.
GCGTTCGAGCTCGCGCACCGTCAGCGAATCGTCGACGACCAGCACGCGGCGGCGCCGGTCGGCCAGCGCAAGCTGCCGGTCGCGCGTCAGCTTCGCGAGTTGGCCGCCGCGCACGAGCTTGTCGACCGAGCGGATCAGGTCCTCGACATCGACGATCAGCACCGGGTCGCCATTTTCGAGCAACGCGCCGGCCGCGATGTTCTGGATCTTCTGCAGGCGGCTGTCGAGCGGCTGCACGACGAGCATCCGCTCGCCGAGGAAGCGGTCCACGGCGACGCCGTACAACTCGGGCTCGCCGCCGACGACCACGACCGCCGTGCTCGCGCGCGCGACGTCGGGCTCGTCCGTGTCGAGCAGTTGATGCGCGTCGACGAGGCCCACGCGCCGGCCGTCGAACGGAAAATGCGGCTGGCCCTCCAGCACGTCGATGTCGTCGTGCGCAAGCTCCAGCGTGCGGCGCACGTGCGCGAGCGGAAACGCGTACGGCTCGCCGCCGACCTCGACGAGCAGGCTGCGGATCACCGACAGTGTCAGCGGCAGTTGCAGCACGAAGCGCATGCCCGCGCCCGGCTCGTTGAAGATGCGCACCGCGCCGCGTACGCCGCGCACCATCTCCTGCACCGCGTCGAGGCCGACACCGCGCCCCGACACGTCGGTCACCGCGTCGCGCATCGAAAAGCCCGGCAGCAGCAGGAATTCGAGCAGCTCGGGGTCGGACAGGCGCGCGGCCGTCTCGTCGTCGGTCAGGCGCTGGCGCACGACGGCCGCGCGCAACGCGTCCATGTCGACACCCGGCCCGTCGTCGATCACGCTGACGAGCAGCGAGCCTGCGCTGTGGCGCGCCTCGAGCGTCACGCTTGCCTCGGCCGGCTTGCCGCGCGCGCGACGCGCGTCGGGCGACTCGACGCCATGGTCGATTGCGTTGCGCAGCAGATGGCCGAGCGGCGCATCGAGCAGATCGAGGATGTCGCGATCGACCTGCGTGCCTTCGCCGACGATCGAAAAGCGCACCTGCTTGCCGAGCGAGCGCGCGAGGTCGCGGACGATGCGCGGATATGCGCGCGTCGCGTCGCCGAACGGCCGCATCCGGCACTGCAGCGCCTCGTCGTACAGCTGTTCGGCGATATGCGTGCTGCGCCGCTCGAAGCGGTCGAACTCGTCCATCCGCTCGGCGAGCGAACGCTGCAGGTCGTTGAGCATGTGCCGCACTTCGTTCACCGACGCGAGCACGCCCGCATCGAGATCGTCGGCGAACTGTTCGTACAACAGATCGAGCGAGCGCGCCGCATCGCGTTGCGCTCGCTTCACGCGCAGCATCGATTCGGCAAACGGCTTCAGCCAGCGCGATTCGACCAGCGATTCGCCGGACAGGCTCAGCAGCCGGTTCAACGTATCCGCGCGCACGCGCCGCATCGCGCCCGCGCCGGCCGCGCGGCCGGCCGGGACCGGATCGGGCGCGGCCGCCGGCACCGCGAGCGGCGGCACCGCGGCGGCCCCACCGGGTTCGTTCGCGGCCCCGTCGTGTCCGCGCAATGGCATGACGGACGGCGGCGCGACGCTCGATGCCGGCATCGCATGCGCGCCGTCGGCACTCGCCAGCGCAAGCGCGAACGCGTCGATTTCGGCAGACGACACGGGTTGAGCGTGCGGGTCCGCAACGCGCACCAGCAGATCGACGCCGGCGAGCAGCACGTCCACGTGCGTGGCCGTCAGCGCGACCGTGCCGGCCTGCGCGGCAACGAAGCATTCTTCCATCCGGCCCGCGATGTCGACGCCGAGCGGCACGCCGACGATGCGCGCGGCGCCCTTCAGCGAATGCGCGGCGCGCATGCACGCCTCGAGCGCCGCGGCGTCGGGCTCGCCGGCTTCGAGCGCGAGCAGACGCTCGGACAGCGCCTGGGTCTGCGTGCGCGTCTCCTCGCGGTACAGCTCGAGCAGCGACAGGTGGCTCAGATCGTCATCGCCGCTCATCGCATGCTCCGGGTGACCGCGTCGAACAGCCGGTCGTCGTCGAGCAGCCCGACGGACTTGCCGCGCCACGACAGTACGCCGCGCGACAGCCCGGCGCTCGCGCGGCCGACCGTGGCCGGCACGGGCACCCATTCGGACGCGCTAAAGCGCAGCACGCCCTCGACTTCGTCGACCGGGAACACCACCGGCTCGCCCTGGTGGGCCGCGACGAGCAGCCGCGTGAAGCGGCCGTCGGCGCGGCGTGCGCCGACGGTGCCCGCGTCGAGGCCGAGCAGCGCGCCGATCGAGATCGCGATGCGCAGCGTGCCGCGAATGTTGACCACGCCGCGCACGGCCGAATGGCGGCGATACGGCAGCGAATGGATCGGGCGCGTGCCGGCGATCTCGCGCAACACGCCGATCGGCAGCGCGAGCCATTCGTCGGCGACGCGAAACGCGAGCGCCGCCTGACGCGTATCGTCGCCGGCATGCGCGCGCGGCGCATCGACCGCGCTGATCCGCTGCGTGGCGTCGGCCATCTCGGCGGCATCGAGCGGGCGCTCGAGCAGCTTCGCCGCGTGATACGCGTAGACCGGGCAGTTCAGGCAGCGCAGGCAGTCGGCCAGCCGCTCGCACGAGCGGTCGCCGCGCGTGCCGATCCGGTTCCAGCAATCGTCGACGCCGATCGTCGTGTCGTCAGTGGCAACCGCGTCGCGGTTCATTCTTTCGTCGGTCATCCCGATGTCGGCTCCCAACCCGTATTCTCATCAGCCGGCCGAGCGGCGCGCTCGCTCGAGCAGCCATTGCGCGCCGGCGCCGTCGCCGCCGGCGTCCAGCAACGTCGCGAGATGCGTCAGCGCTTCGTGATGCGTCGGCCGCAGATACAGCGCCTTACGGTAGAAATCGCCCGCTTCGGCAGCGCGGCCGCGTGCGTCGGCGATAAGCCCGTTCAAATAGAACGCGTCCGCGTGCGGCCCGGCATGCGCGGAGAACTGTGCGAGCACGCGCTCGGCCTCGTCGAACGCGCCCGCGTTGGCCAGCGCCTGTGCTTCCTCCAGCGTCGGCGCGGCGCCGGCGGCAAGCGGCGCTGCCGGCGCGTCGGCCGCATGCACGGCAGTCCCCGCGCGGCTTGTATTGAGCGCATCGAGCGCACCAAGTCGCACATCGCCGCGCAGGTCGGCTTGTGCGGGCGCGCCGGGCGAACGCGCGGTGCCGGCCCACGCCGGCGGCACGACGGCCAGCACCGGCCGGGGCGCGGCCGGCGGCGTAACCGAGAAGCGCTCCGCGCGCCGGGATGGCGCCAGCGCGGGCGCCGCCGCATGCCGGGCCGCGTGGCCTTCCGCCGTGTCGCCGTGCGCACGATGGAACGCGAACGCGAGCGGCACGCGCGCCGAGCGCATCCCGTGGCGCATCGCGACACCCGTTTCGGCCGGACCGACGAACAGCACGCCGTCATCGACGAGCATGCTTTCCAGCGAACCGATTACGCGGTCCTGCGCGTCGCGGTCGAAATAGATCAGCACGTTGCGGCAAAACACGAAGTCGTAGCGGATGCCCGTATCGGCGCCCGGTTCGACGAGGTTCGCCTGCCGAAACTGCACGCACGCGCGCACGCGCTCGTCGAGCAGCCAGCCGTCCTCGACGGGCGTGAAGTAGCGGCCGCGAAACTCCGTGGCCGTGCCGCGGAATGCGTTGCGCCCGTAGCAACCGAGCCGCGCGTATGCGACCGCGCGCGCGCTGAGGTCGATCGCGTCGATCGTGAAACTGGCCGGATCGAGGCCGGCGTCGAGCAGCGCCATCGCCGCCGAATACGGCTCCTCGCCGGTCGAGCACGGCGCGCTCAGCACGCGAATCACACGCCCGGGCGTGGCGGCGACCCGCTCGGCCGCGAGCCGCGCGAGCGTCGAGAATGCCTCGCGATCGCGGAAGAACCACGTTTCCGGCACGACGAACAGCTCGATCAGCGCGCGCCGCTCGTCGGCCGACGCATTGAGCTGCTGCCAGTACGCATCGAGCGCTTCCGGCGTGAGCGGCGGGCGCGCCGCCGACGGCAGCCGCTCGCCGTCGCCCTGCAGTGCGTGCACGCGTTCAGTCAGTGCGCGGAGCAGAAAATCGTTGCCGAGCGAATCGGAATCGATGCCCGTTTCGCGCAACAGCCAGCCGCGAAATCGCGAATCGGCCACTCTCATGCGAACTCCCCTCCTTGGCCGGCCAAGCCGTCGAACAGATACGAACGCGCGACGTCGCCGATCAGGTCCGACACCGACACCTGCTGCACGATCCCGTCGCGCGTGTGCGCGACGCGCCCGAGCCAGCGCGTGCGCGCGGTCGAGATGCCGCTCGCGCGGAACGCCGTGCGGTCGATCCGCAGCGTCTGCGTCGCGCGCTCGACGATCAGCCCGATCACGCGCGCGCGATCGAGCGGCTCGACGCGATGGCGGACCATCACCAGCCTCGTCGAGCGCAGCGCATGCGCGCGCCGCCCGAGCGCCAGCATCGGCACGTCGATCACCGGCACCGGCTGACCGCCGCGCATCAGCAGCCCGGCAATCCATTCGGGCGCACCGGGCACGGCCTTGGCGGCGGCGAGCGGCAACACCTCGTCGATGTCGGCCGCGTCGAGCGCATAGCGCTCGCCGTCGAGATCGAACATCAGGAACAGCGCGTGCGCGCCGCCGTGCGGCTCGGCCCGCATCACGCGTCGACCTTGAAGCGCGACACGCTGGTGCGCAGCTGATTTGCGACGAGCGTCAGGTCGTCGATCGCCTGCGACGACTGCCGCAGCGATTCGGCCGTCTGCTGCGCGGCCTCGGACAGCTGCGACAGCGCCTGCGTGATCTGCTCGGCGCCGTTCGCCTGCGTTTGCATCCCTTCGTTGACCATCTGGAAGCGCGGCGCGAGCGTCTGCACTTCGGCGATGATCTGCGACAGCTGGCCGCCGACCTGCTGCACGTCGAGCATCCCGCGGCGCACTTCCTCCGAGAACTTGTCCATGCCCATCACGCCCGCCGACACGGCCGACTGGATTTCCTTCACCGTTTGCTCGATATCGTAGGTCGCCACCGCCGTCTGGTCGGCCAGGCGGCGGATTTCGGTTGCGACGACCGCGAAGCCGCGGCCGTATTCGCCGGCTTTCTCCGCCTCGATCGCCGCATTCAGCGACAGCAGGTTGGTCTGGTCGGCCACCTTGGTGATCGTCGCGACGACCTGATTGATGTTCAGCGCCTTCTCGTTGAGGATCGCGAGCTTCGCGTTCACCGAGCCGGCCGCGTCCATCACGCTGCGCATCGTCTCGCCCATCCGCGTGAGGCCGCTCTGGCTCACGCCCGCGAGCGTCGCGGACTGCTCGGCCACGCCGGCCACCTCGTTCATCGTGCGCAGCAGGTCGCGCGACGTCGCGAAAATCTCGCGGGACGTCGCACCGATCTCCGTCGTCGTCGCCGCGGTTTCGTTGGCGGTCGCCTGCTGCTCGCGCGACGTCGCCGCGATTTCGGCGACCGACGTCGTCACCTGCAGCGACGACTGCTGCGCGCGCGCGACCAGTTCGGTCAGTTCGTCGGCCATCCGGTTGAAGCCCGTCTCGAGCGTGCCGAACTCGTCGCGGCGGCGCAGGTCGAGGCGGCGCGTCAGATTGCCGGTGCGCATCACGTCGTGCACCTCGACGAGCCGCGCCATCGGCACGGTGACGGTGCGGTACAGCCCGTAGCCCAGCGCGAGCGCGGACAGCAGCACGATACCGAGCGCGGCGGCCAGGACGATCTCGGTGTCCTGCACCGACTCGCGGATCAGCTTCGCGGACTGGTCGGCGAACTTGCGGTTCTCCTGCACCAGCACATTCGCGTTGCGCACGACGTCGGCCCACGCGGGTTGCACTTTCGCGTACGCGGCGACGGCCTCGTCGTGCGACACGCGGTGTTTTTGGACCGCATCGTTCAACAGCGGAAGGTAGCGGTCGAACGACGCGCGGAACGTCGCGAAGCGCTGGCGGTCGTCATCGCGGAACGTGGTGTTTTGGTAATCGACCGACAGTGACTCGACGTCCTTCACCGCTTCGCCGATCTTCGCGAGATCGCGCTGCACGGCCTCCGGATCGCTTTCGACGAACGTCGCCTGCTGCAGCGCGGTGAACGATTCGTTGACCGCACCGCGCAGCGACGCCGCGAGATAGACGCCGGGCAGCGAGTCGCGCTCGATGCTGACGGCTTCGGTATTGATCGCACGCAGACGTTCGTACGACACGCCGGCGGTCACCAGCATCAGCACGAACAGCACGCCGAAGCTGAGCAGGATGCGGTTGCCGAGCGTCAGCCGGGCGGCGCCGCCGATCGTCGGATGCAGGCTTTCATTGGTCGCGCGAGGCGTCACGGTGGCCATGTTCGTTATGGGCTTTCTAAATTCAGCGTTGAAAAAATCCGCGCCCGCCTGCGCGCCGCACGGCGCGCCACGAGCGCATCGGGTCTCTCCGGCAGCGCGGCCGCGGCGGGCTGCGCCGCGACATTACCGCTCCGCCTGCGCCGGCAACCGCAGCGCGACCATGAAGCCGCGCGCGGTATTGCGCATCAGGATCTGGCCGCGATGCCGCGCGGCGGTCGCACGGACGAACGCCAGCCCCAGGCCGAAGCCGCTGCGCGCCGCACCATGCGCGGATTCGAGCCGCACGAACGACTCCGTCGCGGCCGTGCGCTGCTCGGGCGCGATGCCGGCGCCGGCGTCCTCGACCCCGATCAGCCACGCACCGCCGTCATCGCTCAACGTGCAGTGCACGTCCGTGCCGGCCGGCCCGTACTTCAGCGCGTTGTCGATCAGGTTCGCGACCGCGCGCGTGAGCATCATGCGGTCGCCCATCGTCACGCCGGCTGTGTCGGGCACGTGCGCGACGACGCGACTGCCGAAGCCGGCCGCCTTCTCCCACAGCTGGTCGACGGCGTCGAGCACGATCTCGTTCAGGCTCAGAACCTCGTGCGCGCGGCGCTCGGACTGCGCGCGCGTCAGATGGATGAACCCGTCGGCGAGCGCGAGCGCGCGCCGCGCGTGGCCGGCAATGCGCTCCATGATCGCCGGCATGTCGCCGTGCTCGTTGCGATAGACCTCGAGCAGCGCGAGGATCGACGTCTGCGGCGAGCGCATGTCGTGCGACAGGAAATCCAGCGCTTCGTCGCGTTGCCGCGACATCAGATACGAATTCGAGTGATAGCGGATGCGCGCGGTCAGCTCCATCGCGTCGGGGAGCTTCACGAGATAGTCGTTCGCGCCGGCGATGAACGCCTCGCGCTTGACGATCGGCTCCTCCTTCGCCGACAGCACGATGATCGGCACACGCGCGGTCTCGGCGTCGGCACGCCACGCGCGCACGAGATCGAGACCGTCGATGTCCGGCATCACGAGATCCTGCAGGATGACCGTCGGCTTCACGTCGCGCGCGAGTGCCATCGCCCGGTGCGCGTCGGTGCACACGTGCAGGTCGATATCGTGCTCGCCGCGCAGCGCGCGGCGGATCACCTCGCCGACGAACGGCTGATCGTCAACGAGCAGAACCGACAGTCCCGATTCAAGGCAATCCGGCGCATTTTCACCGCTCGATTCTTTCATAAATACCGTTTCAAACGCCAAATCTCCAATTGATTCTTTCATGGGAGTTGTTTATCCGACTTGGACGCCATCTTGATTTAGCGGTTGAGAAATCCGCCTGTTGTTGCCGATGTGGCCTGTCGGCATTGGCTCGCGGGGATCCGAACGCCGATTTTCCCCGCCGACGGTCGTATTACCTCCGCACGCTTTCTCTCAATAAAGATAACCAGCTGATTCTAAATGAAATTAGAACACAGCATCTATCTCCTTCCGGTTTAGTTTTGCCAAATATGGTGAAAGAGCGGGGTTCGGTTAAATCAGATCATTTCCGGACGCGAACGACGATAACGTTTGCGAAGCCGGCGCCGCGAGGCTTGCATGCGCTGCAAGGGTGGTGCGTCGATCGTATCGGGACCGGGTTCCGCGGCCGCGCCGATCGCGGCGCACAGCGCCGGTGCGCGGCGCAAACCGCAGCGGCCGCAGCGGCCGCAGCGAGCATCGCCGCGCCCCGCGCCGGGCGGAGCCGCGCGACGGGCTTACCCGCGCGCGTGCTGCGCGGACACTTCCTGCAGATCGAGATCGCGCTCGACCATGTGCAGCATCTCGTCGTGGATGTGCCCCGAACGGTGCAGGCGCAACAATTCCGCGCGGCCGGCCTTGATCGCGGCCAGCACGACGTCGTAGTGCGCAACACGGATTTCCGCCGGGTACTCGGGCTCGTTCTTCGTGCGCTCGGTCAGCTCCGCGCGATACGTGTATTGCTCCAGCAGGCGCGGATGAATGACGTTGCCGCTGTCGTCGCGCACCAGCGGCTGGATTGCCGCGAGCTGTGCCGCCTCGATGTACGCCCACGTCTGCGGCTCGGTCAGATGGTGCGCTGCGCGCGCTTCGCTCGGCGGCAGGCGCAGCAGCCGGATCAGCGGCCCGATCGTCGTGCCCTGCAGCAGCACGGTGACGAGAATCACCGCGAACGACGCGACCAGGATCACGTCGCGGCCCGGCATCGCCTCGGGCAGCGACAGCGCGATCGCCAGCGTCACGACCCCGCGCATGCCGGCCCAGCTCATGATCGTCGCGGCCTTCCAGTCGGGCGCGCCGCCGCGCCGGACGATCCCGCGCACGGGCCACTTCAGCGCCTCGACCGCGTAGACCCACACGAAGCGCGACACGATCACGGCAGCGAGCACGGCAAGCACCGCCGGCATCATCGTGCCGAGCACCTGCCCGAAGCCGCCGAGCCGATGAATCGCACCGCGCAGCGACAACCCGATCAGCACGAACACCATCGCCTCGAGCAGGAACACGATCACCTGCCAGAACGCGGTCCCACGCGTGCGCACGGCTGCCGAAAACACTTCGTGCTGGTGCCAGCCGATGATCATGCCGGCCGTCACCGTCGCGATTACGCCCGACACCTCGACCATTTCGCCGGCGATGTACGCGATCCAGCCGGCGATCACCGCGACGGTAATCACCAGATAGTCGTCGTCGAGCAGCTTCAGGAACCACACGACGAGCTTGCCGACCAGAAAGCCCACCACGACGCCGCCGAGCCCGAGCTCCGCGAAGCGGACGACTGCGTGCTCGAGGCTGAACGCGCCCGTCAACGCGGCCGCGACCGCGAAGCGGAACAGCACCAGCCCCGCCGCGTCGTTCAGCAGGCTTTCGCCTTCGAGCAGCACCATCAGCCTGCGCGGCAACGCGACGCGTTCGAGCACCGCTTTCGCGGCGACCGCATCGGGCGGCGACACGATCGCGCCGAGCGCGAAGCACGCAGCCCACGGCAGCGACGGCACGATCCAGTGGACCGCGAAGCCGACCGCAAACGTCGTGAACACGACAGCGCCGATCGCGAGCAGCAGAATGCCGCCCACGTTGCGCTTGAATTCCTCCCACACGGTGAAATACGCACCGTCCATCAGCAGCGGCGGCAGGAACACGAGCAGTACGAGTTCGGGATCGAGATTGACGTGCGGCAGCCCGGGAATGAACGCGATGCCGATGCCGCCGATCAGCAGCGCGGCGGCGGGCGGCAATCGCAACCGCTTCGCGATGTATTCGAGTGCGACGATCGCGAGGAATGACAGCAAAACCAGCTTGAACGCCGAGACGGGGGACATCGATCGACCTCATGAAGAATGAATGCGCATGCCAGCCGGTGTCGTACCCCCGGCGACCATTTCGCGCGATTACATCATGATGCGATGCTTGCAGTCGAGCGCGCTCGGCGCGCGACGCGCGGCGGCGGCACGTCCGTGCACGAACGCCGGCCGGCTTTTCGCCCGAGCGCACGCCGGAACGAGAACGGCACGCGGGCCGGCACGAACGCCCGCCCGCGTGCCGGCCGGCGCCGCCGCGCCGGCGCCCGCTAGCGGCGGCGCACGACCATCAGCCGCGGCTCGGTCATGTCCTCGATCGCATAGCGGATCCCTTCGCGGCCGAGCCCCGAATCCTTCACGCCGCCGTACGGCATGTTGTCGACGCGGAACGACGGCACGTCGTTGATCACGACCCCGCCGACCTCCAGCTCGTCCCACGCGCGCTGCGCATGCGCGAGCGAATCGGTGAACACGCCGGCCTGCAGCCCGAAGTCGCTGTCGTTCACGCGCGCGAGCGCATCGTCGAAGCTGTCGAACTTCTCGAGAATCGCGACCGGGCCAAACGCCTCCTTGCGATAAAGATCCTGGTCGCGGCCGACGTTTTCCAGCAGCGTCGCCTCGAACATCGCGCCGTCCACCTTGCCGCCCGCGACAATCTTCGCGCCCGCGGCCACGGCCGCATCCATCCAGCCCGACAACCGGCGCGATTCGGATTCGGAGATCATCGGCCCGACAAACGTCGACGGATCCTTCGGATCGCCCATCTTCAGCGAACGCGTCTTCGCGATCAGTTTTTCGCGCAGCGCGTCGTACACATCGGCATGCACGAGAATCCGCTGCACGCCGATGCAGCTCTGGCCCGACTGGTAGAACGCACCGAACGCGAGACGCTCCACCACGTAGTCGAGCCGATCGCGTTGATCCGCGTCGACGATCGCCGCCGCGTTGCCGCCGAGCTCGAGCACGACTTTCTTCTTGCCCGCCTTCTCCTTCAGCGCCCAGCCGACTGCCGGCGAGCCCGTAAACGACAGCAGCCTGAAACGCTCGTCCGTCGTGAACAGGTCGGCGCCGTCGCGATGCGCGGGCAACACCGAGAACGCACCCTTCGGCAGATCGGTTTCCGCGAGCACCTCGCCGATGATCAGCGCGCCGATCGGCGTGCGGCTCGCGGGCTTCAGCACGAACGGGCAGCCGGCGGCCAGCGCGGGCGCGACCTTGTGCGCGGCAAGGTTCAGCGGGAAGTTGAATGGCGAGATGAACGAGCACGGGCCGATCGGCACGCGCCGCGTATAGCCGGTGTAGCCTTGCGCGCGTGCGGAGATCTCCAGATTGAGCACTTCGCCGTCGATGCGCACGGCCTCTTCGGACGCGACGCGAAACGTATCGATCAGCCGCGTCACTTCGCCCTTCGAATCGTTGATCGGCTTGCCGGCCTCGATGCAGAGCGCCTCGGCCAGTTCGTCGAAGCGCTCGCGAAAACGCGCGACGCAGTGGTCGAGCACCGCCTGCCGCTTGTAGGCGGGCAGTTCGCGCATCGGCTTCGTCGCGTCAACCGCCGCGCCGATGGCCGCATCGATCGCCTTCGCATCGGCCAGCGCGACGCGCGTTGCGACCTTCCCGCTGAACTTGTCGGTCACTTCCAGATCGGTATTCGCGTAGACGGCCTCGTTGGCGAGGTAGTACGGATAGGTTTCCTTCAACATGGAACGGCTCCTTCCGGTGAACGGGGAATTCAGAGTTGCGCCGACAGGCGCTTGATTTCGCGGTTCAGCACGCGCTCGTTGTCCGAATAGTCGATCGGCACGTCGATCACGTGAACGCCCGGCGTCGAGAAACAGTCGCGCAGCAGCGGCTCGAGATCATCGGCGGCTTCGACGCGATGCCCGTGCGCGCCGTAGCTTTGCGCATACGACACGAAATCGGGGTTCTTCAGCGTCATCGCAAAATCGGGGAAGTTCATGTTTTCCTGCTTCCAGCGGATCATCCCGAACGCGTCGTCGCGGAGGATCATCACGACGATGTCGAGCTTCAGCCGCACGGCCGTTTCGAGTTCCTGCGAATTCATCATGAACCCGCCGTCGCCGCACACGGCGATCACCTTGCGCTGCGGATGCACGATCTTCGTCGCGATCGCCGACGGCAATCCTGCGCCCATCGACGCGAGCGCGTTGTCGAGCAGCAGCGAGTTCGGTTCATGCGCACGCCAGTAGCGCGCGAACCAGATCTTGTACATCCCGTTGTCGAGGCAGACGATCCCGTCGACCGGCAGCGCGTTATACAGATCGTTCACGATCCGCACCGGATACATCGGAAAGCGCGGATCGTGCTGGCCCTTTTGCAGATGCGCGTCGAAATGCTCCTTGATCATCGTGAAGCGCTCGAAATCCCAGTGCGACTGCGGCGTCACCGCTTCCTTCATCTGCCATACCGCGTTCGCGATGTCGCCGACCACTTCGATCTGCGGGAAATAGACGGGGTCGACCTGCGCGCCGAGGAAGTTCACGTGGATCACCGTTTTGTCGTCCGCGCGCATGAAGAACGGCGGCTTCTCGATCACGTCGTGGCCGACGTTGATGATGCAGTCGGCATGCTCGATCGCGCGGTGCACGAAGTCGCCGTCGGACAGCGTCGCGTTGCCGAGCCACAGCGGATGCGTTTCGTCGATCACGCCCTTGCCCATCTGCGTCGTGAAGAACGGAATGCCCGTCTTGTTCACGAATTCGAGCAGCATCTTGCAGGTCGTCTTGCGGTTGCCGCCCGCGCCGATCATCAGCAGCGGATGACGTGCTGCCTGGATCGCGTCGATCGCATGCGCGACCGCCTTCTCCTCGGCCACCGGCCGCCGGCTGTAGCTGCGCGGAATCGGCTTGCCGTCGCCCTCTTCATGCGCGATGTCTTCCGGCAGTTCGAGGTGCGCGGCGCCCGGACGCTCTTCCTCCGCACGGCGAAACGCCTCGCGCACGGCCGCCGGAATATTGCCGATCGACACGATCTGCCGCGTGAACTTCGTAAGCGGCTGCATCATGTCGACGACGTCGACGATCTGGAAGTGACCCTGTTTGCTCGACTTGATCGGCTTCTGCCCGGTGATCATCAGCATCGGCATGCCGCCGAGTTGCGCGTACGCGGCGGCCGTCACGAAATTCGTCGCACCGGGCCCGAGCGTCGCGAGACACACGCCGGTGCGCCCCGTCAGACGACCGTACGTGGCCGCCATGAAACCGGCGGCCTGCTCGTGCCGGGTCAGCACGAGCTTGATCTTCGATCGCCGCAGCGATTCGAGCAGATCGAGGTTTTCCTCGCCGGGAATGCCGAACACGTACTCGACGCCTTCGGCTTCCAGCGCCTTCACGAACAGATCCGATGCTTTCATGGGTGGGGACTCTCGGTTGATGCCGCCTTGCCCGGCTTACAGGCGCGCGGCGTTCAGAACGCGCGCCGGCCTACGGCACGCGGACGCTTTACCTACCGGATGCAACCATTGCATTGCCCGCCGCGCATCGCACGGCGGCGCCTCCGTGAGCAGGAGGACAAACGGATCCGCCCGCGCGCAGCAAACAGCGAAAACATGCGCGGGCGGCAGGAACGTTTTCGATTGTAGACGGATTCGCGGCATCGCGACTTCGACCGGATGACCAGCGGCCGGCGCCCGCGCAGCATCGGCCTGACGGCCAATTGGACGTCAAACGGCGCGCACGGCCGTACCGTATCGGCACCGAATTCGATTCAATCTATCTGTGAACCATGGTTGACATACTGAAATCCATGCCCTACAGTTCGCCTTCGTACAGTATCCGGACCACAGACGTCTTCGACGCGTGGTTTGCCGCCCTTACGGATCGCGTCGCGCGGCGCCGCATCCAGGCGCGCATCGACCGTCTGTCGATGGGCAACCCGGGCGACTGGAAATCCGCCGGCTCACCGATCGTCGAAATGCGTATCGACCACGGCCCCGGCTATCGCGTCTACTACGCGAGGCGCGAAACGATATGGGTGATCCTGCTCTGCGGCCGTGACAAGTCGACACAACAGGCGGACATCCGCGCCGCGCACGCGATGCTCGAACGGCTCGACCTGGAGTAACGGATGGACAAGATCAAGACCCGGCCGTGGGATTCGGCCGAACACCTGAAAACCGACGACGACATGGCCGAGTATTTCGAGGCCTGTCTGCAGGAAGCCGGCGACGACCCGGCCTTCATCGCGCATGCGCTTGGCGTGATCGCGCGCGCGCGCGGGATGTCGCAGGTCGCGCGCGACGCCGGCCTGTCGCGCGAAGGGCTGTACAAGGCGCTGTCGCACGACGGCAATCCGAGCTTCGGCACGATCCTGAAAGTGATCAAGGCGCTCGGCCTGCAGCTGCACGGCGCGAAGGCGCACGCGTGAGCCGGCCGCGCGCTGCGCGCCGGGCGCAGCCGCGTCAATGCAGCCAGGCAGCCGCCCATCGCGGCACGAGCGACACCACGTAGAGCCCGAGCCCGATCAGCCCGCCGACCAGCGTGCCGTTGATGCGGATGTACTGCAGATCCTTGCCGATGTTCAGCTCGATCTGCCGAGACATTTCGCGCGCATCCCAGTTGCGCACCGTATCGCGTATGTGACGCATCAGGAAATCCGCGAAATCCGGCGCCATTTCGTGCACGGCCCGCTCGATGTGCTCGTTCAGCGACGCGCGCAGCGCCGGGCTTTCCGCGAGCCGCGCGCCGAGCCAGCCGCCGAGCGTCGCGGCCTGCCGGTGCAACGCCGAATCCGGGCGCGCGAGATCGGCCTTCAGCCACGCGCGCAACTGGTCCCACAGATCGCGCACATACACGTTGAACGCATCGCCGTCGCGAATGTAGCGCTTGATCTCGTCGCCTTTCGCGATGAACGCCGGGTCGTGCTTCAGCCGCTCGGTCAATCGCGCGACCGTGCGGTCGAAGCGCTGCCGCAGTTCGTGTTCGGGATCGGCCGCAACGCCTTCGAGCACGCGGCTCACCGCGCTCGCGAGCATCCGCGCGCCGTTCTCGCCGAACCACTGGGTCGGCATGATCTTCTCGACCTTCGGGTATTGCGTCTTCAGCCATTCGACGATGAAGCCGGCGATCACCTCGCGGTTCTCCTCCTTGTCGAGCACGTCGACGACCTGTTCGATCGCATCGTCGAGCAGCGTCTGGTGGCGGCCGTCCTTCGTCAGCGTGTCGAGGATCGCGCCCGCCGATTGCGACAGGTCGATCCGGTCGATCACCGTGCGGAACGCGTCGTGGACGAACGACTGGATCCGCGCGTCGTCAGTCATGTCGAGCGCGAAGCTCATCAGCTTCGTCGCGTAGCCGCCGAGCGCTTCGGTGTTCGCCGGCTCGCCGAGCCACGCGCCGAGCTTCTGCGCAGGATCGTGCTGGCGAATCTGCGCGGCGAGCGCGTCAGGGCCAAGGAATTTCTCGCGCACGAACACCGCGAGGTTGTCCGCAATCTTGTCCTTGTTCTTCGGGATGATTTCGGTGTGGCGCGACACGAACGGAATCGGCACGCGACGAAACAGCGCGACGACCGCGAACCAGTCGGCGAGCGCGCCGACCATCGCGGCTTCGGCCACCGCCTTGAAGCCGTCGACCCACGGGCCGCGCGGCAACAGGATCGTCGTGACGAATATGGCGACGGCGGCCAGCAGCAGCCATAGCGCGCGGCGCTTGCTGCGTTTCAGTTCGAGGGCTTTGTCTGGCGTCATGGGCGACCGGTGCAACGGCAATGCCGCTAATATGCACCGATCGCCGACCGACGACAAACCCGCACCGCGCGTGTCATGCCGAAACGGGCCTCTGCCGACGTTCCCGCTAACCGACGCGAACGCCGCCAAGCCGGCCGCGTTCGCGCATCACGTCACAGAAACGTTTTCAGGTTCACCGCCGGATCGGCGAGCTTCGCCGGATCGGGCGCGGCGCCTGCCGCGATCAGCCGGCGCGACGCGCCGATGTCTCGCCCCAGGTTCGCGGCGGCCACCGCCACGATTTTCCCGTCGTCGCCGAGCCCGAACACCGTGAACGGTCCATTCGCGGGATCGCCGCGCACGACGGTAGTCCGCTCGCTGCCGAACAGCCCGAGCATCTGCAGGTTGCAGTCATACTGATCGGACCACAGCCACGGCAGCTCGGCATACGTTTCGTCCGCGCCGAGCAGGTTCGCGGCCGCCACCGCCGGCTGGTTCTCGGCAACCTGCCACGACTCGATCCGCACGTGACGCCCGAGCAGCGGATTGAAATGCATCGTCACCTCGCCCGCCGCGAAGATCGCGCGATCGGCGGTGCGGCATCCCGCATCGACGCGGATGCCGTTGTCGACATCCAGCCCCGCCGCATGCGCGAGCTCGACATTCGGTACGACGCCGATGCCGACCACGACGATGTCGGCCGGCACGTCGCCGCGATCCGTCTCGACGAGCGCGCCGCCCCCCGGCGCGCGGCGGATCGCACGCGGCAGCGTCGCCATCCGGAAGACCACGCCGCGCGCGTCATGCAACTGCCGTGCATACGCGCCGACGACTTCGGGCAACGCACGTTGCAACAAGCGCGGCGCGGGATCGATCACCGTCACGTCGCAACCGAGCTGGCGCGCGGCCGCCGCCACTTCGAGGCCGATGAACCCGCCGCCGAGCACCGCCACGCGACGCCCCGGCGCGAGCCGCGCCCGCAACGCACGCGCATCGGCAACGGTACGCACGTAATGCGGGACGACGCCTTCGTCGACCGGCCCGCCGAACGTGCGCACGCGCGAGCCCGTCGCGAGCACGAGCTTCGCGTATGGCACCGTCGCGCCGTCGTCGAGCCGAACCCGTTGCGCAGCGCGCTCGATCGCGTCGACGCGTGTGCCGAGCCGCAGCTCGATGCGCTGCGCGTCGTACCATCCCGCGTCGCGGATGAACGCCCGCTGCTCGCCGCCGTCGCTCAGCAGCGCGTCCTTCGACAGTGCCGGACGATCGTACGGCAGTTCGCGTTCCGCGCCGATCATCACGATGCGCGCGGCGGCATCGCGCTCGCGCAGCGCCTCGGCGGTGCGCCGGGCCGCATGGCCGGCCCCGACGATCACGAACGGGTCAGTCGACATTGACTTCCACCTGCCCGTCGACGATCCGGATCGGATAAACCCGCACCGGCTCGGTGATCGGCGCGCATTTCGGCGCGCCCGTGCGAATGTCGATCAAGCCCTGGTGCAGCGGGCATTCGACACAGCCGTCTTCCACATAGCCTTCCGACAGCCGAGCGTGACCATGCGAACACAGGTCGTGCATCGCGAACAGTTCGTCGCCGATCCGGAACACGGCGATCGGTTTCTGACCGGCGACACGCGCCGCCGGTTCGTCTTCGGAGAATTCGTCGAATGCGCCCAGCGGATGCCATTGCGCGAGCGTTGCTTCAGTCATGTCGATTCCTTGCTTCGTCAGATCGGTCAGATCGGGGTCGCGAGCAGCGTCTGCACGCGCGACGTGTCGTAGATCACGCGCTTGGTCTTGTAGCGCAGCCCGTCGGGCGTGCGCACGACCGTGTCGTAGTACTTGCCGGCCTGATACACGTTCGATTCGCCGTTGCTGCGCGTCTGCACGACCACGTAGTTGCTTTCGGTGTCGATCTCGCCGTCGCGCTGCGCGACGATCGTCAGGCCCGACGTCATGTGCCGGTACGTGTGCTCTTCATAGATGTTCGCATGCCGCAGCGACACCACGCGGTCGCGCAGCATCCGCTGGTTCGTGCAGTGGACGATCCCGACCGGCAGCCCGAGATCCGCGTTTTCCTTCGGCACGATCTCGTACGTGCAGTCCTCGGTGAACATTTCCGGCCAGCGTTCGAGCCGGTCGTTGTCGAGATGGCCGATGTAGCGGTTCTGCAGCATGTAAATCTCGAACCACGTCTTCATGTCTTCCGTGAGGTTTTCCATCGTTGCGCGCTCCCGCTTCAATAGCCCATCAGCTTCTGATAACCGACCCAGAACTTGCGGATCAGGCTTTCGGTGATCACCGTGTCCTGCTGGTCCGGATTGCCGCGCGACATCTCGATCACCGACGTCGCGTCGGCGTCGCGTACGGTGCCGCGCTGCACGAGTTCGGTCGCCTCGGTGTCTTCCATCGAGATGTAGCCGGCCGGGCCGACCAGGTTCGCCTGCTTGATGCGCAGCGCGCGCAGTTCGGGCGTGTCGTCCGCGTAGCCGAAAAAGTGGAAGATCAGCTCGAAGTTGTCCGGCCCCTTCGGCAGGATCTGCCGCGCGACCAGCGTGTTGTGGATCTGCTGGATCACGAGCTGCGGGAAGATCGGCTGGATGTGGTTCGTGCAGTCCTCGTCGTATTCCGACACGAGATCGAGGATCGATTCGTCTTCCAGATGGAACCCTTCGTCGAACGAGCGAATGTTCTGCTGCTTGTATGCGGCGGACGTGTCGTCGCCCGTCTTCGTCACCGTGATGATGCTGTGCAGCCCGTGGTTCGCATCCGGGATCGAGCGCGCCTTCATGCCGACGCGGAAAATGTTGAAGGTCGTATGGAACAGGTGCAGCATGCTCGCGTGATACGGATCCTTCACGTTCTCCATGTACAGCTTCCAGTTCGACTTCGAATACTGGCGCGTGCAGCCGAGATACTCGATCGGCTTGTGGAAGATCCGGTCGATCCATGGGCGCATCTGCTCGCCGAGATAGTCGGGCAGCGGCGCAACTTCATCGCTGAAGGTGGCGAACACGAGCCCGCGATAGCTGTCCACGCGCAGCTTGCGCAACCCGTGCTGCTTCGGGTCGAAGTCGGCCGGCATCCCGGTCATGCCCTTCTGGCCGCGCCGGAACGGCACGCCGAGCAGGTTGCCCTGATTGTCGAAGCTCCACTGGTGGTACACGCACGTGTGCGAACTCGCGTTGCCGCGCGATTTGCGGCAAACCTGCGCACCGCGGTGCGCGCAGCGGTTCACCCACGCGGACAGCGCGCCGTCCTCGGTGCGCGTGACCACCACCGGCGTGTCGCCGACGAACGTGCTCTTGAAGTCGCCGGCCTTCGGAATCTCCGCCTCCAGCGCGACGAAGTTCCACGTCGGCCCGCGGAAGATGCGTTCCTGCTCGCGATCGTAGACGGCGCGCGAGCTGAATACCTTGTACGGCACGCGCGAACCGTCGTCGTGCGGAAAATGCACGTCGGATGCGTCGTCGCGCGCGGCGAAGACGACGGGCGATTCTGTCTGCTCCATGTCGGACTCCTTGTGGTTCCGTGTCGTTGATTGCATGGAGCCGATTTTTGAAAAGCTAATATTCGGCGTCTATCCGGAAAGTGCGATTGCGGCGGCGCAATATCCACTTTCGGCGGATTTCTGCGCTAGCATGGCGACACACGCGACCCGCGCACGATCGCGACCCATTCGCCGGATCGAAGCGCGCGTCTATTCCAAGGCCGATGCCCATGTCCCCAACGTCGTTCGAACCGTTTGCGCTGCGCGCGCACCGGCTGTTCGAATCCCGCGATCTCGACGAGACGCGCGAGCGGATCTCGCGCGTGATGCAGCCGCACGCGCTGCTGCCGAGCGGCCGCGTGCAGGGCGCGTCGCATATGGATTTCGTGCGGCTCGGCGGCCTCGGGATCGGCACCATCGCGTTCGGCGACGCGATGCGCGTACAGGTCGACGCCGTCGACGGCTATTACCTGCTGATGTTCTGCCTGTCCGGGCAGGCCGAAGTCCACGCGATGGGACGCCGGCTCGGCGTCGACGCGCACACGGGCGTGCTGTGTGCGCCTGGCGAGCGCTTCGACGCGGTGCTGTCGGCCGACTGCGAACAGTTCGTGCTGCGCATCGACGCGGCGACCGTCGGTGCGCTGACCGGCGACCCGCGCGCGACGCTCGACCCGGTGCTGCACGTGAGCGACGCCGCGCTCGCCGCGTGGCGCCAGCAGCTGATGCTCGTGGCCGGCTCGCCCGAACTGCTCGAACGCGCGAATGCGAACCCGCGTGTCGCATCGCAACTCGAGCATCTGCTGATCGACCTGCTGATCGAAGGCCACCCGCCGTCGGTGCTGCAGCGCTCGCGCCACGATCCGGCGCCGGGGTTCGTGCGCCGCGCGCAGGAGTTCATCGCCGCGCATTACGCGCAGCCGCTGCAACTCGCGGACATCGTCCAGGCCGCCAACGTGCCCGAGCGGACGCTGCGCGACGCTTTCCTGCAATTCCGCGGGATGAGCCCGATGCAATACCTGCGGGCGACGCGGCTCGAGCACGCGAGGGAGTTGCTGCGCGGGCCGCGATCAGAGCGGCGGATCGCCGACATCGCGCTCGATTGCGGGTTCACGCACCTCGGGCGATTCGCGATCGCTTATCGGGAGAAGTTCGGCGAATCGCCGTCGGAGACGCTCGACGGGAAGCGGTAGGTGGACGTGGGGTTGCAGCGTTGGGCGCCTTGGCGATTGCGGCGTTGCCGTTTGTCGCGTTGCCGTTTGTCGCCTGTCGCCTGTCGCCCTGTCGCTTGCCGTTTGCCGTTTGCCGTTTGCCGCTTGCCGCTTGCCGCTTGCCACTTGCCACTTGCCGCTTGCCGCTTGCCGCTTGCCGCTTGCCGCTTGCCGCCTCGCCAGCCGCGCGCAGCCTTGCCCGGCGCCTAGCCTGTATCGGGCGCGGATGACCGCCGCGTCGCACCGCCCGTTCCACACTCCGCCGACCACGTCGAAATAGACCGTTAGTTGCAGCACTACGAGAACGAACGCCGCTACCCTGCCGGCGCGATCATCTCCCGCGCAATCGCGCAGAATGCGGTCGTCGCCGCGCTCTCGCCGTGCAGCCGGCGGCTCATGATGATCGGCGACGTCGCCGTGGGCTCCGGCAACCGCCGGTACACGACGCCCTTCACCCGCACGCCGTCGACGCTTTCCGGCACCAGCGACACGCCCACCTGCGCGGCGACGAGCCCGAGCGCTGTCTGCAGCTCGCGCACCTCGTGCACCGCAGCCGGCACGAGCGCGCCGTCGCGCAGCGCGGACAGCTGCTGGTCGGCAAAGCTCGGTCGCGGCGTGCTCGGATAGACGATCAGCGTTTCGTTCGCGATGTCGGCGAGCGTCAGCGGCCGGTCAGGATCGGCAAGGCGGTGCCCGGCCGGCAGCGCGGCGATGAGCTTTTCCTCGATCAGCGCCTCGCGCACGAGCTGGTCGTCATCGAAGCGCAAGCGGCCGAACCCTACGTCGATTCGGCCGCCCTTCAGCGCGCCAAGCTGTTCGAGCGTGAACATTTCGATCAGCGACAGCTCGACATCCGGGTGCGCCTGCCGAAACGCGCGGATCACGTCCGGCAGCGCGCCATAAAGCGTCGACGGCACGAAGCCGATCACGATCCGCTCCGACAATTGCGCGAGTCGCCGCGTCAGCGGGCCAAGCTCGTCCGCCTGCTCGACCACGCGCTTCGCCTGCGCATAGAACACGCGGCCCGCGTCGGTCAGTTTCAGCGGCCGCGCGCCGCGCTCGAAGAGCGGCAATCCGAGCTCGTCCTCGATCGCCTGAAGCTGCCGGCTGAGCGGCGGCTGCGTCATGTGCAACCGCTCCGCCGCGCGCGTGATGTTCATTTCCTCGGCGACGGCGATGAAGTAGCGGAGCTGGCGCAATTCCATTTCATGCCTCAAAGGTATGGAAGTAGTCGGAAAGAGTGTTGGACGACGCCGGGCGGGAATTCCTACCATGTGCACCAACAGGAGGAATCGCATGATAGCAACAGCCGCCACCATCGAACGCATCGAGACGCTGCTCGTCGACGTGCCGACGATTCGGCCCCACAAACTGTCGGTCGCGACGATGAATTGCCAGACCCTCGTGCTGGTGCGCGTTCGATGCACGGACGGTATCGAAGGCGTCGGCGAGGCGACCACGATCGGCGGTCTCGCGTACGGCGAGGAGAGCCCCGAGAGCATCAAGGTCAATATCGATACGTATTTCGCGCCGCTGCTGCACGGGATGGACGCAACACGCCCCGGCGCCGCGATGGCGCGTGCGCGCAAGCTGTTCCAGGGCAACCGGTTCGCGAAATGCGCGCTCGAAACCGCGCTGTTCGACGCGCACGCGCGCCGCGTCGGCGTGCCGCTATCCGAACTGTTCGGCGGCCGGACAACCGACGCGGTCGACGTCGCATGGACGCTCGCGAGCGGCGACACGCAGCGCGACATCGCGGAAGCCGAGGCGATGCTGGACGCGCGCCGCCATCGCGCATTCAAGCTGAAGATCGGCTCGAACGCGGTCGACGACGACGTCGCGCACGTGATCGCAATCAAGCGCGCGCTCGGCGAGCGCGGCGACGTGCGCGTGGACGTCAACCAGGCATGGAGCGAAACCGACGCGATCCGCGCCGGCGCGCGCCTCGCCGACGCCGGCGTGAGCCTCGTCGAGCAGCCGATCGCTGCGACCAATCGCGCGGGACTGAAGCGGCTCACCCAACTCGCGCACATCCCGATCATGGCAGACGAAGCGCTGCACGGCCCGGTCGACGCATTCGCGCTCGCGCAGGACCGCGCGGCCGACGTGTTCGCGGTGAAGATCGCGCAATCGGGCGGGCTGCTGGGCGCCGCGAGCGTTGCGTCGATCGCGGCCGCGGCCGGCATCGGCCTGTACGGTGGCACGATGCTCGAAGGCGCGGCCGGCACGATGGCGTCCGCGCAACTGTTCAGCACGTTCGGCGCGCTGAAATGGGGCACCGAACTGTTCGGCCCGCTGCTGCTCACGGAGGAAATCCTCGTCGAGCCGCTGCGCTACGAAAATTTCCAGCTGCACCTGCCGGCCACGCCCGGCCTCGGCATCACCTTCGACTGGGCCCGCATCGATCGGATGCGACGCGGCGCCCGCTGATCACACACGACACGACAACCGAACCCGGAGACACAGATGAACAAGCAAGCCATCGACGCCCTGCTGAAGACCTTCGACGACGCCGCGGAAAAACCCGGCAACCCGCGCGTGCGCGCGATCGTCAATCGGATCGTGAAAGACATCTGCTACACGATCGAGGACTTCGACGTGCAGCCGAGTGAATTCTGGACCGCGCTGAACTACCTGAACGAAGCCGGCCGCGAATTCGGGCTGATCGCGGCGGGCCTCGGTCTCGAGCGCTTCCTCGACGTGCGGATGGACGAGGCCGAGGAGAAGGCCGGCTTTCACGGCGGCACGCCGCGCACGATCGAAGGGCCGCTGTACGTCGCGGGCGCGCCGGAATCGGTCGGCCATGCGCGTCTCGACGACGGCACCGATCCGGGCCAGACGCTGGTGATGCGCGGCCGGGTGCTCGGCCAGGACGGCGCGCCGCTTGCAAACGCCCTCGTCGAGGTGTGGCATGCGAACCATCTGGGCAACTACTCGTACTTCGACCAGTCGCAGCCGGCGTTCAATCTGCGCCGCTCGATCCGCACCGATGCCGACGGCCGCTACAGCTTCCGCAGCGTGCTGCCGGTCGGCTACAGCGTGCCGCCGGGCAGCAAGACCGAGCAGCTGCTCGATCTGCTCGGCCGACACGGTCACCGTCCCGCGCACATCCACTTCTTCGTTTCCGCGGACGGATATCGTAAGCTGACGACGCAGATCAACATCGAAGGCGATCCGCATATCTGGGACGATTTCGCATTCGCGACGCGCGAAGGGCTGATCCCGAAGATCAGGCAGGCCGAAGGCGCGGAAGGCAAGCCGTACGGCGTCGACGGGCAGTTCGCGCTGATCGACTTCGATTTCACGCTTCTGAAGGACAAGCAGGACGTTCCCGCGAGCGAGGTCGAGCGCGCGCGCGCGCAGGCCTGAGCGGCCGTCCCGTTCGACGAATCGATAACGCAAGGAGCGAGGATGCTGTTTCATGTGGAAATGACCGTCCGCCTGCCGGCGGACATGGACCCGGTCAAGGCGGCCACGTTGAAGGCCGAAGAAAAGGCGATGTGCCAGCGGCTGATGCACGAAGGCGTGTGGCGGCATCTGTGGCGGATCGCGGGGCAGTATGCGAACGTCAGCATTTTCGACGTCGAGAGCGTGCAGCAGCTGCATGACGTGCTGAGTCAGCTGCCGTTGTTTCCGTATATGGAGATGGAAGTGCGCGCGCTATGCCGGCATCCGTCTTCGGTGCGGGAGGATGATCGGTAAGTCACGTTGAAGCGCGCCGCCAGCCGGCCGCGCGACGGGAAGCACACGGGCGACCGGCGCTTTGCTCGCTGGCCGCCCGTGTCGTTTTGCAGCCCGGGATGCCGGTGTCGTCCCGCATCGCGACGATGCGGGGACGATCACGGCTCCAAGGCGAGATGCGCGGCGAATCCGACCGCTCCCGGCGCGATTCCCGGCTTCAGCGTCAGCGCCGGAATCTCGTAATCGCCCGCATTCTGCCGCCGGAACGGGATCGGCTGCGCCGTCCAAAGCGCATCGAGACGCTTGCCCAGTGCCGCCCGGATTTCGTCGAAGCGCGCATCGTTCATTTTTCCGGCGCGGTAGATCACGAACGGCGGCAACACGTCGAACCCGGGGTAATACAGAATCCCGTGCTGGATCGGAAACAGCACGTCGTCGATCGGCCCGTTGATGCCGCGCGCACTGTAGTGCGACTCCCATCCGCCCGTCGTCACGATCACCATCGCACGCTTGCCCGCGAGCGATCCTTCGCCGTAACGGTCGCCCCAATGCCGGTCGGAATGCTCGCCAACGCCGTACGCGAATCCGTACGCATACACACGCTCGACCCAGCCCTTCATGATCGCCGGCATCGAGAACCACCACAGCGGAAACTGCAGAATCACCGCATCGGCCCACTTCAGTTTCTCCTGTTCGCGTGCGATGTCGTCGCGCTGCGTGCCCGTCTCGAACGCACGCTTCGAATCGAGCGCGGGATCGAACCGGGCGTCGGGCGCGCGGTCGGGCACGTCGTCCGCGTCGAATGCGGCCTTCCAGTTCATCGCATACAGATCTGTGACCCGCACCGTGTGGCCGGCCGCTTCGAGATGCGCGACGGCGAAATCCCGCAACGCACCGTTCAGCGATCGCGGTTCCGGATGGGCAT
Organism: Burkholderia sp. AU19243; assembly: GCF_018148075.1. NCBI lineage: Bacteria > Pseudomonadati > Pseudomonadota > Betaproteobacteria > Burkholderiales > Burkholderiaceae > Burkholderia > Burkholderia sp. AU19243. The sequence continues at coordinate 91,673 of NZ_JAGSTV010000009.1, read as the reverse complement.
AGACGATCAACACATTCATTTTCCTGGCTCCGTGGATGGAATGACTGCAGGATGCCGTCTCAACCGATATAGTTGAAATGAATTCCTGACATTCCAGGTATAACCATGAACAATCTCAGACGACTGGATCTGAACCTGCTGGTCACACTCGACGTGCTGCTCGCCGAGCACAACGTCACGCGCGCCGCGGAAAAACTGAACATGTCTCAACCGTCGGTGAGCGTGCAGTTGCAGAAGCTGCGCGACCTGTTCGGCGACCCGCTGCTGCTGCCTGGCCCACGAGGAATGCGGCCGACCGCGCGCGCGGAATCGCTGCGCGAGCCGCTGCGGGATGCGCTCGAGGGGCTCGAGCGCGCGGTGCTGACGGCCACGCCGTTCGATCCGGCGACTGCGACCAACACGTGGCGCGTGGCCGCGACCGACTACGGCGAATCGACGATCGTCCTGCCAACGCTGAACACGCTGCGCTCGGCCGCGCCCGCGACCCGGCTCGCCGTCGTCGAGCTCGTGCCGCCTCGCATCGAGCAGGATGCCGAACGAAACGGCATCGACCTGGCGTTTCATACGACCGAAGGCTCGCCGGAAGGGATGCGGCGCCTGCCGCTGTTCACCGAGCGCTACGTGCTCGTCGGCCGGGCCGGGCATCCGAAGCTGAAGCGGCGGCCCACGCTCGCGCAGTTCGGCGCGCTGGAACACGTGATCGTATCGCCGGACGGCGGCGGCTTTTTCGGCGTGACCGACGAAGTGCTCGCGCAAGCGGGCGCCACACGGCGCGTCGCGCTGTCGGTGCCGCACTTCCTGTTCGTGATGTCGGCCATCGCCGGCACCGACCTCGTCGCGATGCTGCCCGAGCGGCTGGTGCGCAATACGCCCGCGTTGCGCGTCGTCGAAGCGCCGGTCAATGTTCCCGGCTATGAAATGTCGATGCTGTGGCACGAACGCGTGCATCGCGATCCCGCGCATCGGTGGCTGCGGGAAACGATCGCCGCGTCAGTGTGAATGGCCGCGCCGAAGCGAACGACCGCACGCTCGTGCGCCCACCGGCCGGTCGTCCCAAACCGGTCGCCACGCACGCGGGTTCATTCGGGACTTGCTGTCGCGCCGAACACTGTATATATTTACAGTGCTTTTGCACCATTTGACCCGAATTCCGTCATCCATGACGGACGGACTTTTGTGAGGCGACCATGTTCCAGTCATCCGCATTCGATCCCGAGCAACCCGGCTTCAATCCTGTCCACTTCGAACGCGCCGCGCAGCGGGCGGTGGTCGACCTGCAGCGCGTCGTCGGCGGCCCCGCGCAGCGCGCGCTCGGGCTGCGACGCCGCACTCACCCGGCCGCCACCCGCACAATGAGCTGGCAGGCGCTGCTGAACGTGGAGGAACTCGCGTTCTCGAATGCCGGTTTCCTGAGCCGCAACGATCCGGCGGTCGTCAATGCGTTCATTCGCCTTCGCGACAGCCGGCTCGTCGCGGCGGACGTCGACGAGCCTGTCGACTGGCGTCGCGACGACGACGACCTGCCGGCCGTCTACCTGATCGTCAAGGCGATGCTCGAAGCTGAAGAAGAAGAGCGGGCCGAAGCGGCGTGATGCACGCCGGCAAGGAGCGGGCGCGATCTGCCGGAATCTGCCGGGATCGCGTCGGCGCGCCGCAGGGCGACGCCGCACGCAGTTGCGTCATGCTGCCGACGTCGTACGAACGGGCAATGGTCGGAGCGCGCGTCACGGGCCATCGCGCCGCGCGCGCCGCCGCGATGCCCGAAGCCGCACCGCGTTACAACCGCGCGGCCAGCCGCGAACCCTGGTCGATCGCGCGCTTCGCATCGAGTTCGGCGGCCAGTTCCGCGCCGCCGATCAAGTGCACCGAGCGTCCGGCCGCCTGCAGCGGCGCGAGCAGCGCACGCTGCGGCTCCTGGCCCGTGCACAGCACGATCGTATCGGCCTCGATCAGTTCGCGATCGGTGCGCTGCTCGCCGTACGACACGTGCAGCCCGCGCGCATCGATCAACTCGTAGTTCACGCCGCCGATCATCTTCACCTGCTTCATCTTCAGCGTCGTACGGTGGATCCAGCCGGTCGTCTTGCCGAGGCCCTTGCCGAGCGGCGCGGCCTTGCGCTGCAGCAGCGTCACTTCGCGAGCGGGCGGCGCGACCTGCGCGCGCGTCACGCCGCCGCGCGTCGCGGCCGGATCCGTCACGCCCCACTCGGCTTTCCATTCCTCGAGATCGAGCGTCGGCGACGCGCCGTCCTGTACGAGGTATTCGGCGACATCAAAGCCGATACCACCCGCGCCGACCACCGCAACTCGCCGCCCGACCGGCTGCCGGCCGGCGAGCACGTCGATATAGCTGAGCACGTTCGCCCCGTCCTGACCGGGAATTTTCGGGTCGCGCGGCGCAACGCCGGTCGCGAGCACGATCTCGTCGTAAGCGCCCGCGATCAGGTCGCTCGCGTCGACGCGGCGATTCAGATACAGATTCACGCCGGTGAGCTCGAGCTGCCGGCCGAAGTAACGCAGCGCTTCGTCGAATTCCTCCTTGCCCGGAATCCGCTTTGCCATGTTGAACTGGCCGCCGATCTCGGCCGCCGCGTCGAACAGGTCGACCTGATGGCCACGTTGCGCGAGCACGGTCGAGCACGCAAGCCCGGCCGGCCCCGCACCGACCACCGCGATGCGCTTCGGCTGCTGCGCCGGTGCGTAGATCAGCTCGGTCTCGTGGCATGCGCGCGGGTTCAGCAGGCACGAAGCGATCCTGTTCTTGAACGCATGATCGAGACACGCCTGGTTGCAGCCGATGCAGGTGTTGATTTCGTCGGCGCGCCCCTGCGCCGCCTTGACGACGAACTCCGCATCCGCGAGCAGCGGACGCGCCATCGACACCATGTCCGCGCAACCGTCCGCGAGGATTTGCTCGGCCACTTCGGGCCGGTTGATCCGGTTGGTCGTCACGAGCGGGATGCCGACCTCGCCCTTCATCTTCTTCGTCACCCACGCGAACGCGCCACGCGGCACCGACGTCGCGATCGTCGGCACGCGCGCCTCGTGCCAGCCGATTCCCGTGTTGATGATGGTCGCGCCCGCGCGCTCGACGGCCTTCGCAAGCTGCACGGTCTCGCTCCAGTCGCTGCCGTCCGGAATCAGGTCGAGCATCGACAGCCGATAGATCAGGATGAAATCGCGCCCGACCGCTTCGCGCGTGCGCTGGACGATTTCGATCGGCAGCCGGATCCGGTTCTCGTACGAACCGCCCCACTGGTCGCGGCGCTTGTTCGTATGCATCGAAATGAACTGGTTGATCAGGTAGCCCTCGGAGCCCATGATCTCGACGCCGTCGTAGCCGGCCTCGCGTGCGAGCTGCGCGCAGCGGACGAACGCGCGGATCTGCCGCTCGACACCGCGCGCGCTCAGTTCATGCGGCGCGAACGGCGAAATCGGCGACTTGATCTTCGACGGCGCGACGGCAAACGGGTGGTAGCCGTAGCGGCCGGTATGCAGGATCTGCAACGCGATCTTGCCGTCGTGCTCATGCACGGCGTCGGTGATCACGCGATGCCGGCGTGCGCCGGCCGACGTCATCAGCGTGCCGCCGAACGGCTTGGTCCAGCCGGCCACGTTCGGCGCAAAGCCGCCGGTCACGATCAGGCCGACGCCGCCGCGCGCGCGTTCGGCGAAGTAGTCGGCGAGCCGCGGCAGCGTCTTGCGGCTGTCCTCGAGGCCCGTATGCATCGAACCCATCAGCACGCGATTCTTCAGCGTGGTGAATCCGAGGTCGAGCGGCGCGAGCAGGTGCGGAAAAGAGGTTGTCATCGTCGGTCTGCGGTTTGCGATGAATGTGATCGTAGGCCGCGCGCCGCCTTGAACGTGAGGGGTCAAACAGCCATAATGCTTGTCATTTCCGGCCAAAAACACATGACCTCCCCGCCACGCAAGGACCCTCTCGGGCTACGCCGGCCGACGATTCCGGTCGCCTATACGCGCCTGCTGCTGCAGGCGCTGGCCGCGCGCGGCGTGGATCTCGCCGCGGTTCGCGCGGGCACCGGGTTGCGCGACGCGGTGCTGGCCGAACCGGACGCGCGCGTCGCACCATCGCAATGGGGCCGGCTCGTGCTCAACGCGATCGAGATCGGCGGCGATCCGGGCATCGGGCTCGCGTTCGGGTTGCTGCTGAAGCCGACCGTTCACGGCTTTCTCGGCTATGCGACGCTGACCGCGCCGGACATCCGCGCCGCGCTCGTCGTCACGCAGCGCTACTTCCGGATGCGCAATCGCCAATACCGTCTGACCTATACCGAAGACGAACACGGCGCGACGCTCGAGCTGCACGGCGTGCAGGCGAGCCCCGTGCTGCAGCATCATGTGATGTTCGAGTTCGTGCTGACCGGGCTCACGCAGAACATCGCGCAGTGGTCGGGGCGCGCGTCGCCGTCGATCGCCCTGCGCTTCGCCTGGCCGGAACCCGGCTATTTCGCGCGCTATCGCGACACGCTTCCGCCGGTCGAATTCGGCTGCGCGGCGAATGCGCTGTGGGTCGCGCGCGACGTGCTCGACTGGCCGCTGCCGCTCGCCGACGAAGTCGCGCACCGGCAGGCCCTCGTGCAGGTGGAGCGCGAATATGCGCAGGTGCGCCAGGACGAAGGCGATCTCGTCGAACGCGTGCGCGCGGAACTCGCGAGAACGGACGGCGGCTATCCGGGCCCGGACGCGCTCGCCGACGCGCTGCTGGTGTCGACGCGCACGTTGCGGCGCCGGCTCGAGGAAGCCGGTTCGAGCTATCGGACGCTGCTGGACGAAGCGCGGTTTCGCGACGCGAAGCAGTTGCTTGCCGCATCCGATCTCGACCTGAAGACGATCGCCGAGCGGCTGCAATTTACCGACCCGGCGAATTTCACTCGGGCGTTCCGGCGCTGGGCCGGGCAGACGCCCAGCGCGTATCGGGAAACGGCCGGCGCGCGCGCGCGCGAATAAGCCGGACAGTCAGTTGCCGACGTAAATCCGCGCGCCGCCGTCGCCTTCGCGTGCATCGATGCGCACGTCGCCGCGCGCGGCGACGATCGCGTCATACACGGCATCCGTCACGCATACGACCGGCACCGCGATCGCATACAGTTCGGCGGCGACGATCGCGCCGATCGAAATGATCAGGTCGCGCTCCTTCAGCACGATCCCGACCGGCCCCGTGCCGTTGCGCACCGCTTCCGCGAGCACGCTGCTGCTCGAGCTCGATCCCTTCGCGTGCGGCATGACCATGATCCGGCCGGCGAGGCTCGCGCCGGCCTGCGGGTGCCCGCGATCGACCATCTGTCCGGCGCCGGAGTCGTAGCCGCCCCAGAAGCTGAGCGGCTTGTCGAGGACGATCGTGTGCGCGCACGCGCCGCCCGGCACGAGCGTGTCGCCCGTCAGTGTCCGAATCGTTGCGTCAGTCATCGAATCGCACCTTTCCTTCGAACGCGGAACGCACGCACTCGCGCATGCTGCCGTAAGCGACCGTGACGCCGATGTTCGCGGGCGCATACGACGCCCATTTCCCCGAATTGGTCATCACGAGGCCGGACAGCTGTTTCATCACCGGCGTGATGTACGTGCACGTATCGACGACGATCTGGATACCGCGCGCGTCGAATTTCTCCGCAAGCCCGAGCTCGCCGAGCTCCCACAGCAAGAAGCGGCTCGTGTTCACGTAGAAATCGCACTTGGGCTTGCCGTCGAACTGGTCGAGCAGCGCATCGAGCGTGCGGAATTCGGCCAGCGAGAAGTGCGGCGTGCCGAGCGCGACCGCGACGAGCGTGTCGCCTGCCGCGCCGTGGTTCAGCGTGCGGCGGACGTCGTCCAGATCGGCGAGCGCGACGTTGACGACGCGCTCGGCCGCGCGACCGTGCAGCGCGGCGTCGAGCGTCGGCGCCTCGGGCGTGACGCCCACCGCGTGGAACAGCGCGACGGCGCCGCTCGACGCGGCGGCCGCGCCGAGCGCCTTCAGTTCGTCTTCCGTGGTATTCGGCGGCAGCCCGACGATCGCGGGCACGACCGCGCCCGCGATACGGCCGACCAACAGCCCGAGCGCTGCGAAATAAATGTCGCGCGACGGCCGGTCGCCGAAATCCGGCGCGTTGAACACGATCCGCGCCGCGCGATTCGCTTCGACGTGCAGCCCCGCATACGGCGTGCGGCCGGTGATTGCTGCGGCCAGATCGAGAAAATCGCCGTAGCGGCTGGTGCGCGCGCCGAGCACGGAGTTGGCGAACACGATCGCATTGGATTCGGCCCATGCGATCTGCTCGCCGGCACGCGGACGATTCTTCAGCTGATACGGCGCGCACGTGAAGCTCGATTCGCAACCGAGCTGCAGGTGCGCATCCATCAGCCGCTGCGCGTCGCGCTGAATCGCGCGGTCGCCGTGATAAAGCTCGGGATGGATCAGGTCGAGCGACCCGACGTTCAGCGTGGTGGGCACCGCGACCTGCGCGCCGGTGTCGACGAAATACTCGACGAAGTCAAGGCTCGTCCGGCCGTGATAAAGACAGCCGTCGATATGCGCGCACGTGATGTCGATCAGATGCGGCGCGGACATCACGTCGGCCGTGCGCGCGACGATGCGCATCGCGCGTGCGACGCCGTCGCCGAATGCGCCGCGCAACATCGCGTCGTCGCGCTCGCTCAACTGCAGCATGGGTGCTCCTCGTGTCTCGTCCGGTGGATCCGGATCGCTTTCGCGATACTACCGCGCGCGTTGCGCCTAGCGCAGCGCCGTCACGCCCGACAGTTCATCGCGCAGCGCCTTGGCCCGGCTGCGGCCGAACTGCGTCTCGAACTCGTCCTGCGCGGCCTGCCATGCGACTTTGGCCTGCGCGTAGGTCCGCTCGCCGAGTTTCGTCAGACTCAGCGCGTGCGCGCGCGCGTCGTGCTCGGACGCCGTCGCCGCCACGAATCCGTCGCGCTGCAGCGGCTTGAGCGCGCGCAGCAGCGTCGTGCGGTCCATCACCAGCGTATCGGCGAGTTCGCTCATCACGAGGCCGGGCCGGCGCGACAGGTTCGCCATGATCGAGAACTGCGCGGGCGTGACGCCAACCGGGGCCAGATGCCGCTCGTAGAGCTGCGTGACGAAGCGCGCCGCCTGACGCAGCGCGAGGCAATTGCAGGCTTGGGCGATCTGGGTATCGTTCATGTCCGGCAATTTATATGTGCATATGCATAAAGTCAATGTACACTCGCCCGTAACGGGTCGCGGCGGGCCGTCGCGGGCATCCGGCGCACCGCAATCGCCCGATCGGATCGAGGAGACGAAGATGGACTACATCGACAAGTTGCGGATCTTCCGGTCGGTGGTCGAAATGCGCAGCTTCACGCGCGCGGCGGACATGCACGGCCTCGCGCGGCCCGTCGTGTCGCGGGCGGTTGCGGACCTGGAGGCGCGCTTCGGCAGCCGCCTGCTGCACCGGACCACGCGTCAGGTGTCGCTCACGGAAACCGCCGAGCGCATCTACGAGCGCTGCGCAGCGGTGCTCGACGAACTCGATTCGCTGGAAGCACAGGCGCAGTCGCACACGCGCGAGCCCGAAGGGCTGCTGCGTCTCGTCGCGCACACGACGGCCGCGCTGAACCGGCTCGTTCCGCTGATCGCCGGCTTCAAGGCCGCGCATCCGAAGGTGCGCCTCGACGTCACGCTGACCGAGCGCCCGGTCGATCTCGTCGGCGAAGGCTACGACATCGGCATCGTCGTGCCTTACATGCTGACGAGCGAGACGACCGTCGTGCGGCTGATCGAACGCATCCCGGTCGTGATCGTCGCGACGCCGGCGTATCTGCGCACGCATCCGCGCCCCGACACGCCGGCCGCGCTCGCCGGCCATGCGTTCGTGCCGATGTCGCCGTCGCTGCGGCGGCCCGCGCTGTCGTTCCGGGTCGACGGCGACACGCTCACCGTGCCGCTCGATTTCGACATCTCGTCAAACAGCCCCGTCTTCAACCGCGAAATGGTGATGCACGACTTCGGCATCGGCGTCGTGCCGAAGACGCTCGTCGAAGCCGAACTCGCGTCGGGCGCGCTCGTGCAGTTGCTCGAAGGCGCCGATCTCGTCGATGCATTCGTCGAGATCAAGCTCGCCTACGCGAACCGCGCGCTGCTGCCCGCGAAGGTCAAGGCGTTCCTCGACTACACGGCCGCCTACTCCGCCCGCGAAGGCGGGACCGTTCCGGCCGCCGCGTAATCCGGCGCGTCCACGCGCCGGCCGGCCGTCGATTGGTACAGCCACGACACCAATCTGATCCTGCGCCACCGCTCGCTTCGCGCCGTCGCGCCGCCTAACATGTGCACATGCACAACACTACGCTGACCGATGACGATTGCTTCGCGGTGCGCCAAGCCGCGCGACGGATTTCGCAGTTCTACGAGCGCTATCTGTCGCAGGCGGGCGTCACGCCGTCGCAGTACAGCATCCTCGCGCTGCTGCGCGAGCGCCCGGGCCTGACGATGGCGACGCTGTCGGCGGTGCTGGTGATCGAACGCACCGCGCTGCTGCGCGCGCTCAAGCCGCTGATCGGCGCGGCGCTCGTGACCGGCCGGATCGAGGCGCGCTGCCGCCGCCAGACGTTCGCGCTGACCGCGCACGGCGAAGCGAAGATCGCCGACGCGCATGTGCACTGGCTCGCCGCGCAGCAAGCGTTCGAGCAGCGGTTCGGGCCGGCCCGCGCGGCCCGCCTCAGAGACGAATTGTTCCGGATCACGCACAACCTGCCGGAACGCGATTGACGACTTCCCCGATCGGCGACGTGTCGTCGATCGCCTCAATAAGTGCATATACATAGGTGATTCGATGGAAACGACCTCAACCGCTGCCTCACGCGAGGCAGCCACAATCGAGCGGCCCGCGACGCAACGGCGCCGCGTGCCATGGATGCGGATCGCGGTGGCGGCCGTCGTCGTCGCGGTCGCGGCGGCGGCGCTCGACTGGCTGTTCGTGCTGCGCTTCCAGGAAAGCACCGACGATGCGTATGTCGGCGGCGACGTGACCGTGCTCGCGCCGAAGGTCAGCGGCTTCGTCGACCGGATTCTCGTGACCGACAACCAGCGCGTGAAGGCCGGCGACGTGCTCGTGCAGCTCGATGCGCGCGACTACGATGCGAAACTGGCGCAGGCCAGCGCGGAAGTCGACAGCGCGCGCGCCGCGGTGACCGAACTCGAAGCGAAGCAGCAGTTGCAGTATGCGGTGATCGGCCAGCATGCGGCGGACAAGAACGCGTCGGCGGCCGAACTCGCGCGTGCGTCGTCCGACCGCGTGCGCTACCGGGAGCTCGTCAAGTCCGACGCCGTATCGAACCAGATCGTCGAACGTGCGGACGCCGACTATTCGAAAGCGGATGCGGCGGTCGCGCGCAGCGACGCCGCGCTGCTCGCGGCGAAGCGCCAGCTCGACGTGCTCGGCGCGCAGCTTGCCGATGCGCGGGCGCGCGTAAACACGGCGCTCGCCGCGCAACGCGCCGCGGCGTTGAACGTCGAGTACACGACGATCCGCTCGCCGGTCGACGGCTATGTCGGCAACCGCACCGGCCGCGTCGGGATGCTCGCGAACGTCGGCGTGCCACTGCTGACGGTCGTGCCGGCTGCGGGCCTGTGGATCGATGCGAACTTCAAGGAAGACCAGCTGCGCAAGATGCGCGCGGGCGATCGCGTCGACGTCGCGCTCGACGCATCGGGCACGCGCCTGCACGGCCGCGTCGACAGCCTCGCGCCCGCGACCGGCGCCACCTTCAGCGTGCTGCCGCCCGAGAACGCGACCGGCAACTTCACGAAGATCGTGCAGCGCGTGCCGGTGCGCGTGCATCTCGATCCGCAGCCGGGGATCGAGCACGTGCTGCGCCCCGGTCTGTCCGCGGTCGTGACCGTGCATACCGACCACGCGAACTGAGCGGGAGCCGACGATGACCACCGCGTTTTCCGGCGACCCTGCGTCGCAACCGACGAAGCAGCGCGTGTTCGCGTTCGCGCTGATGTGCGTCGGCTTCTTCATGGCGACGCTGGACATCCAGATCGTCGCGTCATCGTTGCGCGACATCGGCGGCGGGCTGTCTGCGAGCCAGGACGAGCTGTCGTGGGTGCAGACGGCTTACCTGATCGCCGAGATCATCGTGATTCCGATGTCGGGCTGGTTGTCGAAGGTGATGTCGACGCGCTGGCTGTTCGTCGCGTCGGCCGTCGGCTTCACGATCACGAGCATGCTGTGCGGGCTCGCGTGGGACATCAACTCGATGATCCTGTTCCGCGGGCTGCAGGGCGCGCTCGGCGCGGCGATGATCCCGACCGTGTTCACGACTGCGTTCGTGCTGTTCCCGGGCAAGCAGCGGCTGATCGCGTCGACGACGATCGGCGCGCTCGCGTCGCTCGCGCCGGCGATCGGGCCGGTGATCGGCGGCTGGATCACCGATCAATGGTCGTGGCACTGGCTGTTCTACCTGAACCTGCTGCCGGGCATCGTCGTGGCCGTGCTCGTGCCGCGCTACGTGCACATCGACGAGCCGGACCTGAGCCTCGTCAAGCGCGGCGACTATCTCGGCATCGCGCTGATGTCCGGCTTTCTCGGCTGCCTCGAATACGTGCTGGAGGAAGGCCCGCGCAAGAACTGGTTCAGCGACGACGTGATCGTCTTTTGCGCGTGGATCTCCGCGATCTGCGGCGTCCTGTTCGTCGTGCACGCATTGACCGCCGACGATCCGATCGTCGACCTGCGCGCGCTGGTCGTGCGCAACTTCGGGATCGGCAGCCTGCTTTCGTTCGTGACGGGCATCGGGATTTTCGTGACGGTGTTCCTCACACCGCTCTTTCTTGCGCAGGTGCGCGCATTCAGCTCGCTGCAGATCGGCATCGCGCTGCTGTCGGTGGGCGCGTTTCAGCTGATCGCGCTGTGCGCGTATGCGTTCGCCGCGCGCCACTTCAGCATGCGCGCGCTGCTCGTGTTCGGGCTGATCTGCTTCGGACTCGGCTGTTATCTGTACACGCCGATCACGCACGACTGGGGCTGGCGCGAACTGCTGCTGCCGCAGGCGCTGCGCGGCATCGGCCAGCAGTTCAGCGTGCCGCCGATCGTGACGATGGCGCTCGGCTCGCTGCCGCAGTCGCGGCTGAAATCGGCGAGCGGCCTGTTCAACCTGATGCGCAACCTCGGCGGCGCGATCGGCATCGCAGTGAGCGCGACGATGCTCAACGACCGCGTGAACTTCCACTATCTGCGCCTGAACGAGCACGTGAGCGCCGGGGAGCCGCAGGTCGCGTCGCTGCTCGATCGCCAGGCCGCGTACTGGGGCGCCGTCGCCGGCAATACGCTCGACACCGCGCAGGCCGGCCTCGCGAACCTGCACCGCCTGATCTATCGCGAAGCGCTGACACTGACCTTCGCCGATGCGTACTACGCGCTGTCGCTGTGCTTCGTCGTCGCGCTCGTCGCCGTCGCGTTTTCACGCCCGATCAACCTCAACGCGCCGCCGCCGGACGCACACTGAAGCGAAGGTCATCATCATGAAAAAGCCACTCGTCGCGCTGGCCGTCAGCGCATTCGCCGCCGGGTGCGCGGTGCAGCCCGCACAGCATCCGGCACTGCCCGATTCCGTCCAATCGCTCGCGCCCGCCGCGTGGGACACCGACGTGCCGCGCGCGGACATCGACGCCGCCGCGTGGTGGGCGCGGTTCGACGATCCGGTGCTCGACCGGCTGATCGCGACCGTGCTCGACGGCAATCTCGATCTGCAGGCTGCCGCCGAACGCGTGAAGCAGGCACAGGCGCTGACCGTACAGAAGCGCGCGGTGCTGCTGCCCGAACTCGACGCGACCGCGCATGCGGCCGACGCGCGCCAGAACACGCCGCCGCCGCTCGGCTATGTGCGACAGGCCGGTGCGGGGCTGGCACTGAGCTGGTCGCCGGACGTGTTCGGTGGCGAACGGCTCGACCTGCTGGCCGCGCAGGCGGAGTTGGTCGGGGAAAAGCATGCGGAAGAAGCGATGCGGCTCGCACTCGCGGCCGATGCGGCGTCCGCGTATGTGGACCTGCGCTGGGCGCAGCAGGAACTCAAGATCCTGCAGGACAACGCGGCGATCCGCCGGCATGCGCTCGAGCTGACGCGCAAGCGGCAGGCGTTCGGGCTGTCGACGGAGCTCGACGTCACGCGCGCCCAGAACCAGCTCGATGCGCTCGAAGCGCGGATTCCGCCGACGCAGGCGCAGATCGCGCATCAGCTGAACCTGATCGCCGTGTATTCGGGCCGCACGCCCGAATCGGTCGACCGGCTCGTGCTCGCTCAGGGTGGTGCGATTCCGGCACCGCCGGCCGGCTCGCCGCGTACGTTGCCGTCACAGGCGCTGCTGCGCCGGCCGGACGTGCTCGCCGCGTATGCGCAAGTCGAGCGGCGGGCGGCGCAGGTCGGCGTCGCGAAGGCAGAGCGGTATCCGAAGTTCTCGCTGAATCTGACGGACGGGATTCTGGCCGCGTCGTACCTCGGTTTGCCGACGCTGACCGACAACCTGTTCAGCGCGGCGCTGAGCGCGACGAGTCCGATCTTCAATGCGGGGCGCATCACGGCCGACATCGCGCAGAGCGAGAGCCGGATGCGCGAGTCGGAACTCGGCTTGCGGCAGACGATGCTGCAGGCACTGCGGGAAGTCGAGGATACGCGTGCGAACCTCGTCAGCACCGACGAGGCCACGCGGCGGCTCGGCGATGCGCTAGCGGCGTCTGACAAGGCGCTCGGGCTCGCGAACCAGTTGTACAAGGGCGGCGCGACGGATTTCCTTGACGTACTGTCCGCGCAGGAGGTGTACCTGCGCGATTCGGACGCGCTCAATCAGGTCAGGCGCGAGCATGCGCTGGCGGCGGTCGCGCTGTATCGGTCGCTTGGCGGCGGGTGGAGCCGCAACGACACGGCGGGCGGGAGCGAGACGGAGGCCGTGGCGGTCGCGGGCGCCGGCGCAGCACACTGACGGCCGCCGCCCCCCGGGCTGCGGCCCCGGCGAACGCGCGGGGGATCGGGCCGGTGCGAGCTACCGCGCACCGGCTGCGTCATGCGCCGCGTTCAGCCCGCATCGGGCCACCGGTAGCCGATCACTTCGTGCAGCGGATACGCGAGCTCGCGCACTTCTTCGAGCTGATTGCCGCCGAACAGGTGCACGTGCCGGTCGTCGTGACGCAGGTAGAAGCCGACGTGGCCCTTCCAGCTCGCCGGATCGTCGCGCGTCAGGATCGCGATGCAGCCGTACACCGGCTGTTCCAGCGGGCGGCCCCATGCGAGCCACGAGCGCGCGAGCGCGGAACCGGTGCCGCGAATGCCCGCGTGCGTCATGCACCAGTTGACGAACGACGAGCACCACGAAATCTTGTCGTCGTACCCGGCGAGGTTCGTTTGGTTGTTGTATTCGACGATGCGCGGATTGATGCTGCCGGGCGGGAAACGGCGGATGCCCAGTTCGGCCAGCGCGACGGCCATCCACGGCGGGTGGCCGGCTTGCGGGTTGTGGTCGGCGTTCGATCGGGTCATGGCGGCGGCGGGACCGGGCGTCGGAGCGAGGCGTCAATCTTCGCACGAATGCGGCGATGTGAGAGCGGCGCCTCGCCTGTTTGCGCGCAGTCGATTACCAGCCTTCCCGATTCGCGACAATTCCGAGAACAATGCAGCGAACCTTTCCGCTTCGGCTCGCGCTACGGATGCACGACGCAAGCCGATCCGCGTGATCGGCTACCATCTGAGCAATTCATCGCCCCGGGAATCACCTGCTCTGAAAAAGGAACCGTACGCCATGACCACCCGCTCGGACGACACCGTGGCAGCCGACCGCGCCTCGAACACGTCATCAAGCCCGGCCTCCGGCGCGAAAACGCGCGTCATTGCGCTACCGGCTCATCTTCGGCAGATACCGTCATGCAGCGGCATTCCGGACCTCGTCAGCACCTATCTGATCAATATCGGCCTGGTGCTGTTCTTCGTCGCAATGTTCTTCGGATTGGCGATCGCGCCGTTCGAAGATGCATCACTTGCGCGAACCGGATTCCTCGGCTTCGTGGTATGGATGCTCATGCTGGGGGTCATCGCTTGGGCAGTGGTGCTCTTCATTCGAGCCACGATGAATATCGGCGCGTGGTTCGAAGTCGACTCAACCGGTTTCCGATACGGAATGGGCAAGCGCACGCATACGGCAGCCACGCAGCAGGAGCAGCGCATCGAATGGAGCGACATCGTGCCGAGGCTGGATCTGCGCTATGACGTCGAGTACCACAGCGCTTCCCGCGTCACCATGCGGCCGGCCAGCTTCCAGTTCTGGCGGCGCGGCGCGAAGCTCGAATCGGCAAAGCCGGTTACGTTGCGCACGAACCTCGTGGATTTCGGTGCGGACAACACCATTCGTTGCATCCGCTTCAAGAATCGCGATGAACTCCATTTGGCTGTGCTATGCGGTCTGGCGCATCGCGGGCTGCGTTTCAATCCGAGGGCGTTCATCGCCGCCGGAATTCACCCTGAAACCTGGAAGCCGCTTGCGAAAGAGCGCCGACCGGCCTTGCTGTGGATCTCGGTCATCGCCGTGCTTGGGCTTGCCGCGTTCTGGGTATGGGGCCGCGTGTCGCTGCCTTTTTCGATGTCGATGCTGATCGTGTGCTGCGGGTACTACTGGACCGAGGGAAAATATGACTTCTCGCCGGATATCAAGCACTATCCCCGCGACCCCATCATGTTCTGCCTCGACAGCGATACGGGTTCCGACGACGCGAAATCGTAACGGCGCGGGCATCGCGCCCCTCCAGTCACGCTCGTCCCGGTATCGCGCCAAGCCATACCGGAACGGCTCCCCGGCCCTACCCTCTCCCGTCACTCCACCGTCACCGATTTCGCGAGATTTCTTGGCTTGTCGATATCCGCGCCGCGCAGGCACGCGGCGTGATACGCGAGCAGTTGCAGCGGCACGACGTGCAGGATCGGCGACAGCAACCCGTAGTAATCCGGCATCCGCAGCACCGACACGCCTTCGCCATTGTCGATTCGCGTATCGGCATCGGCGAAGACGTAAAGCTGGCCGCCGCGCGCCCGCACTTCCTGCATGTTCGACTTCAGCTTTTCGAGCAGCGCGTCGTTCGGCGCGATCGTCGCGACCGGCATCGCGTGCGTGACGAGCGCGAGCGGCCCGTGCTTCAGCTCGCCGGCCGGATACGCTTCCGCGTGGATATACGAAATCTCCTTCAGCTTCAGCGCCCCTTCGAGCGCAATCGGGTAATGCAGACCGCGCCCGAGAAACAGCGCGTTCTCGTGCCGCGAGAATTCCGCCGCCCAGCGCCCGATCTGCGGCTCCAGTGCGAGCACGTCCTCGAGCGCGGCCGGCAGCCGCCGCAACTGCGTCGTGTAGCGCGCGAGCTGCGCGTCGTCGACGTAGCCGCGCAAACGCCCGAGCGTGACCGCCAGTATGAACAACGCGACGAGCTGCGTCGTGAACGCCTTGGTCGACGCGACACCGATTTCCGGGCCGGCGCGCGTGAGAAACCGCAGCCCGGTCTGCCGCATCATCGCGCTGGTCGGCACGTTGCAGATCGCGAGCGTGTCCATGTGGCCGAGCGCTTGTGCGTACTTGAGCGCGGCGAGCGTATCGGCGGTCTCGCCGGATTGCGACACGCTGACCACCAGCGTATTCGGCAGCGCGAGCGCGTCGCTATAGCGGTATTCGCTCGCGATCTCGACCTGCGCGGGCAGCCGCGCGATCGTCTCGAGCCAGCGGCGCGCGGTCAGCCCAGAATAGTGGCTCGTGCCACACGCGAGGATCAGCACGTTGTCGATCTGCCCGAACGCGCGCGCGGCATCCGGGCCGAATGCGGCCGGGTCGAACAGCCCCGCATCGGGAATCGTCGCGGCGACGGCCTGCGGCTGCTCGAAGATTTCCTTCTGCATGAAATGCCGGTACGGTCCGAGCTCGACGACACCTTGCGTCGATGCGACGGTCTGGATCGGGCGCTCGACCGGCGTGCCGTCGCGCGCGAGCACCCGCACGCCGCCCGGCGTCAATTCGACGACGTCCCCTTCCTCGAGAAAGATGAACCGATCGGTAATGCCGGCCAGCGCCAGCGCATCGGACGCGAGAAAGCATTCGTCGTCCTTCAGGCCGACGACCAGCGGCGAGCCGGCGCGCGCGCCGATCAGCCGCTGCGGCTCGCTCTTGCTGAACACCGCGATCGCATACGCACCGTGCAACTGCGCCGTGGCGTCGCGCACGGCGGCGAGCAGGTCGCCGCGATACTTGCTGTGGATCAGATGCGCGACGACCTCGGTGTCGGTCTGCCCGTCGAACTCGTAGTTCTCTTCCGATAGTTGCCTGCGCAACGTCTCGTGATTCTCGATGATGCCGTTGTGCACGAGCGCGATCTCGTCGCGCGAGAAGATCGGATGCGCGTTGCAGGTCGCGGGCGCACCATGCGTTGCCCACCGCGTGTGCGCGATGCCGGTGCTCCCCGCGAGGCCGGCGCTGCGTACGTGCGCGTCGAGATCGGCGACGCGCGACACGCTGCGTTCGCGGCGCGCCTGCCCGTCGACGACGGTCGCGACCCCGCATGAGTCGTAGCCGCGATATTCGAGGCGGCGCAAACCTTCGATCAGAACCGGAACGATGTTCCGTTGCGCGACCGCGCCGACGATGCCACACATGACACGTCTCCTTCCCTTTGTCCGTTCATGGACCGTGCGCCGTCGTGTCAGCGCGATCCGGTCACCGTTGCCTCCGCCGTCGTGAACCCGCAGGTGGCGGGTGCGAGCGGATCGGCCATCCGGCTTTCGAATGCCAGGTACAACGCCTCCTCCAGTACGTTCCAGTGCGCGCCGTGACGATAAGGTCCCGAGCGCGCGTACCAGCACGCAACGGTGCTCCAGTCGTTCATCTTGAATGCGACCAGCGCGATCAATCCCCACGGAAAATCGGAGCCGGCGAGCTGCATCCATGTCTTGCCGTACTTGTGCATCCACTGCGCATAGATCGTCTCGTTCGACTGGTCGGGCACACGGATGCCCGACAGGATCGGAAAGATCTGCGCGACCTTCGCCGGATAGAAGCTCGCGTCGCTGATCTTCTGCGTGCTCGCGCGAAAACCGGATTGCGTGCCGCGCCAGAACACTTTCACGATCGCCGCCGCCAGCCGGTCGGCCCGCTGGCTCCAGGGCGCCGCACGTGCGTAGTCGGCGCGGCGCACGTAATACGCGGCGAGCGCCTGAAACGCGCTGTGCACTTCGACGTTGTCCATCAGCAGCGCGACGTGCAGCGTCGACGAAATCTGGTAAACGCCGGTCGCGCTGTCGAGCAGCGTGTCGAGGTGCGCGCCCGCGCGGCTCATGCTCGCTTCCCATGCGGCGGGCATCCCGTCGGGCGGCGCAAAGCGCGCGAGCAGTTCGATCCAGGTCGCCATCATCGCGTCGTCCGCGTCGGCTTCCGCACACGGGCTGACGAGCCCGCTCTTCACGCAATAGCGGTCGAAGCCGCCGTCCGGACGCTGGCGTGGCAATACCCACGCGATCCAGGCGAGCGCGGACTGCCGGGCGTCCATCCGCGTATCGGCCGCAGCCAGCAGCGCCTTCGCCGCGAAGTACGGGTCGATGCCCGCGCCGTTCAGCCGCACGGTGATCGCGCCATCCGGACGTTGGTACAGCCCGTTGAGCTGCAGTTCTGCGGCGTCCGCGTGCGGCATCGAGCAGCACGCGGCGACGCAGCAGGCGATGCGCGCGACACGCAGCAACCTGGCGATGGCCGCCACGCATGCGCGGGCGGCGGGGAAAAGCGCGGGCCGATTCATGATCTGGGGCTCCTGCGCGGTTATGCTGCGCAATCGGCGCCGGGCGCGGCGTTGGCCGCGCCGCGTCCGGCGCACGCGTCGGCGTTGCGGCTCAGTTCACCTTGGCGCTCGTGAACTTGAGGCTGGTACCGGTGCTCGCGGTGACGAGCCAGTACTTCGAGTCGGTGATGCCGACGGTGCCGATGCCTTGCGTGATGATCGGCGCCGCGAATTTCGCCTTCGGCAGCAGCCACGTCATGTTCGCGAGACTCGTCGGGTGGCTGGCCGAGAATGCCCAGCTGGAGCCCGTATCGGTGGCCGACCACGTGACGTTCAGGCGCGACCGGTCGAACACCGTGATGTCGGTCATCGTGTACCAGCGGAACTGCCCGGTAAGCTTCAGCGAATTGGCTTGCGAGAAGATCGCGGACAGCGTCGACGTATACGACGATGCGCCGAGCGGATGCGCATAGATCAACCGGCTCGTGCGGTTGGCGACGACGAAGTTCATCAGCGCCGCATACCAGTTGTTCACGTCGGTCGTCGGCACCGCATACTGCTGGAACTCCTCGAACGTCGCGTACTTGCCGAACGGCATCACCGGGTAAGCCCACAGGCCGGGGTTCAGCAGCGCGCCGTTGCGATACGCGCGGGTCGGCGCCGAGCCGGTGTGACCGGTGAAGTAGTATCCGTTGAAGCCGTTGCTTTCGAGCCAGTTCACCGACCACGTCGGCGTGTTGCCTTCCGGCGCCGCGTATTCGACATCGGGCAAGCCCGTCGCCGTCTGAATCGCCTGATGGTTCATCACCAGGTACTGCGTGAACGTGCTCGCGTTCGTTTCGCTCGCATTCGCCCCCCAGTAGTCGTGAATCCATCCGCCATGGCTGCCGACGTGTTGGCCCTTGCTGACGAAGTACTTGAGAAGGCTCTGCGCCGTCGGATTGTTGGCGAGATTGATACCGTTGCCGTCACCGAACGTTGCCTCGTCCGGGCCGGCCGTCACCACGATCGAGAACGGCCCGTTGTTCCATACGCCGAGGTTCTTCAGCTGGAGCGCCGGCTGGATCTGGTCGCCCGCGCAGAAGTGCCAGTTGAACACGAGGCCGGCCTGCGCGTTCGGCAGCGGCGACAACGACGGCAGATTCAGCATCTGCGTGCCGAAATAGTGCAGGTAGCCGTGGATCAGCATCCCGTCGGTCTGCCCGTCGAGGTACGCGAGCGGCAGGTTGACGAACAGCACGCCCCCGTTGCCGTACGGGTTGTAGCCGGACACGAGCCCGAAATTCGGCGACGTCAGGATCGTCGTGCCCGAATACGTGCCCTGAGTGACGAAGCTCGGATACGTCAGGAACCCGTACACGTAGCCGGAGATGCCTTCGAGCGTGTCGGTCGTGGTCGCCAGCGTCGACGCGAGCGCGTTGGCGGTCGTACCCGTCGCGGTGCTCAGCAGCGAGCCGGCGCTATACGACGTGGTCTTCTTCAGCTTGCCGGCGACGGCGCCCGTCAATTTCGGCACCGTCTGGTTCAAGAGCCCGCTGCCGGTCGGCGGCGTCGTGTACTGGAACCATGCGCCATGGTTGTAATTGGCGAGGCCGCCCGGGTTCGACGGGCTGGCGGGCAGGAACAGCGCGCTGGTGCCGGATGTCGATGCCGAAGTCTTCGACGTACCGGAGCTGCTCGTCGACGCCAACGACATCGTCGGGCTGGCGGCCGTGGTCGTCGACGTGGTCGTCCATGCCATCGACTTGCCGGGAGGCACCTGCAGCGTGCGCAGCCAGCTGCTCATCCCGGTCACGTTGCCGAGGCCGATCATGTTGCCGCCGTATTGGTCATACAACACGTAATCGACGCCGGCCATGCTGCTGAAGCGCGATTTCGGGCTCACGTAGAAGCCGGCCGAATTCAGCACGCCGAAGTCGTAGACGAGCATCACCTTGCCGCCGTTCAACGCGTAGTTCTGGATCGCGGTCACCAGCGTGTCGGCTGCCGTCGTATGAACCTGGTCCGGCAGGATCAGGCCCGGGTACTGCGACAGCGTCGACCCGGCGGCCAGGAACTGGCTGTCGGTCATCACCTTGATCTGTAGCCCCTCCTCCTGCGCGGTGTCGAGCCAGGCCGACACGCGAGGATCGGGCAGCGTCAGCGTATCGGGCACCAACAGCAGCAGCTGGTTGGTGGCTGCCCGAACGCCGCCCGGACTGAATGCGAATGCGAGCGCGAACAACGCGAACAGAATCCGCAAGAACTTGCCTGACTTTGCCAACATGGTGTGCTCCTCGCTTAAGGAATGGGTTGTGCGCGGCAGCGGTGCGCGTGCCGGGCGATCAACCGACCTTGTCCGGTGGAAGTGTGAGGCTGCCCAATTCGTCGAGCATCGAACGACGCCGGCGCCGGCCGCCGGACTCGCGAACGGGCCCTGGCAAACCGCACCGTCTTCTCCGCTGCAAACGCATCGATGCGACGTGGTGACTCAAGCGAACAACGTGCCATTGGCGCTGGAGGCCCGGTCGTGCTCGCTTCGCGTGCCGCGGTGCCGCACGAACGGGCCGAAAACGCGGCCGAATCGTTTCATCGCTGATACGGCGGTTTTTCCCGGCGATCTCAGCGCGCGTCGCCGGACGGATTCGTCAGCGCGCCTGGCCAGCTCGCGCAGTAGGTGTACAGCGTGACCAGCAGGCCGATCAGCAGCGGGCCGCCTAGCAGGAAGTAGCAGAACGGCAGGAACAGCAGCGAGCCGTGATGGACGACGATCGCATGCAGCAGCATCACGAACGGCAGCGCGAACACGAAGTAGCCGACCACGAGCACCGACGCGGCAATTTTCTGCGGCAGCGAGAAATCGAGCGGATAGTAGAGCGCTGCCATCACCAGCGGAATCAGCGTGATCGCCGCGCCGTGCAGCACGAACATGTCGCGCAGGTGCAGCATCGGTACGTACGGAAACGCGCCGGGCGCGAGCCAGAAATACGCGCAAATCAGCATCTGCGTGAAGCTCGCGATACGTAACAGATATGCAACGGGCAACCAGCTCGCGCGGCGATAGAACGACGCGCCGAAGCCGGCCGCGCAGATCGCCGCGGTGACGGCAAGCTGCGTGCCGCTCGGCATGCGCGCGGCGACGTCGATCGACAGCAGCGGCACGCGCGGCGCATCGGGCGGATAGCCGAGCACGATCACGTGCAGTGCCGGATCGATCTGCCGTGCACCCCAGATCATGACTGCACGCCAGTAGCGCCACGCGAGCGGCAAGCCGGCCCACAGCAACGCGTAAAGGGTCGGCGTCAGCAGCGCGATCGACGTGAGCCAGCGCTGCGGATGCGGGTGGGTCCGCAGCGAACGGTCGACGGCGGAACGGACGGGACGCGTCTGCATGGCCCCCGCCCCCGCTACCAGCGGTAGAACACGCTCAGCTCGCCGCCGATCCGTGAATAGTAGGGGTTGTGGTAGTAGTCGAATTCGAGCTGCGTGCCCCACTTGCGCGTGACCCAGTAGCGCCATTTCGCGATCACTTCGTGGCTGCGGAAGTCGGCGATCTGCGAACCGGATCCGGTCACCTGGTACGCCTCGCGGCCGAACCCGGCGCGCAGCACGATCACGCTCTTGCCGACTTCGCCGTAAGTGACGGCGCCGTAGTATTGCGGCGCCTTCACCGAGCCCGGCGAATCGACCGTATAGTTCGTGCCAGCCTCGAAGATCCACTTCGGCAGCGCATACCAGATCAGGCCGGCGTGATACAGCTGATCCTTGTGACCGCTGCGGTTCCATGCGTAGCCGGCTCCCAGCGACACGATCAGCGACCGGTTGGACAGCAGCTTGCGGTTGATCGACAGGTCGACGCGTGCGCTCGGCAGGATCGTGCCGGACGTCGTGCCGGAAAAGCCGATGCCGCCGAACCAGTCCGGCCCCATGTCCTGCACGTACGTCAATGAGCCGAGCTGCGTGTTTTCGCCGAAGCGGTGCAATTGCGCCAGTTCGCCGAGTATCGTGCGGCCGCCGTCCTGATAGACGCCGCGCACGTGCACGCCGTACCAGTCGCCGTAGCCGTGCGTCAGGTGCGCGCTCGACACGCCGAGCGACATCTCGGCATGCGGTTCGCCCGGCGCCTGCACGTGCGCGATCACCGCATCGGGCAACGGCGGCCGGTTCGTTTCGTCCGGCGAAAACTCCGCGAGCGACGTGCCGTCCGGCACGCCGTCGGGCGACACACGCACGAATGCGGGCCCGTCGAGCGTGCGCGGCACGATGACGGGCGTCGCAGCGTCGGCCGTTTGCGCGGGCGGAGAAGCATCGGTGTCATCCGGCTGCGCCGCGCGCACCGGGAGCGGGCCGGCGGCGACGCCGCACAGCATCGCCAGGGCGGCGACCGGCGCGCGCGAGCGGCGACGGCGGAAACGATCGGACATGGGGCGCTCCTTAACGGGATGCGTGAAACCAGCCGCTGCGGCACGCGACGAGGTCGCCGTGCACGCACGCATGGCCGATCACCGAGACGTCGCGCGCGCACGCGCTGACAGGATGGCCGGCCACGCCGATGCGCGCGCCGGTCACGCGCAGCAGGCCGCCGGCCGACACGACGCCGTCGATGCAGCTGCCGCTCGCGAGCAGCACGTCGTCGCGCGCGAACACGCCGCCATGCAGGAACGCGTGGCGTTCGAGTTCGACGCGATGCGCCTTCACGCTGCCGTGCAGCACGCAACCGTCGCCGAGTACGAGCGTGCCGTCCACCACGAGGTTGCCCTGCACCGCCGTGTGCGCAGGCAGCCGCACGTCGCAAGGCAGCAGGTAACGGCCGTGCACGTAGCGGTGCGGCAGCTTCGCGAAGTGGCGCGTCAGCGACACGGCGCGACGCGGCGGGTCGGGCATGTCGGCCGACGCGGCGTCGGGCGCGGCGCCCGCCGTCTTGCCGAACACGATCGGCTCGCCGTACAGGCATGCGAAGCCGCCGGCGCCGTGCAGGCACACCGTCCCGCCGACCACGGCGCCGCGCAGCACTGCGCTGTCGACGTCGATGTGCGGCGCGTGCGCGAGCATGCCGACCGTCGCGCCGGCGTGAATGTCGATGCGCTGCTCTGCGAACGCGTACGCGGCCCGCGCGCCGCCATCGAGCGTGATCGTGCGGCGCGCGTACAGCACGTCGTCGCACTGTTCGTCACGCACGACGCGAATCTCGTCGTCGTCGCGCACCAGCAGCCCGAGCGCGTGCCACGGCGGCGCGGCCGGCGAATCGGCCGGGTGCGCGCCGCCGGCATGCGTGCGCAGCGCATCGCGCCAGCGCGCGGCGAGGAGCGCCTGATCGACGAACGGCCCGTCGCCGATCGGCAGCGCGGCCACGTCGCTGCGCCGGATCAGTTCATGCAGCAACGGCAGGAACGGCAAGGTGAGCACACCGGCCACCGGCACCATCACGTTGAAGGTCGTCATCGTTCATCGTCCCGGTTTTAATTGCCGGCGAAAGCGCTCGGTCTTGTCCCATTTCAGTTCGCGACGGAACGCGGCGTCGAGCGCGAGGCCCCACAGGGCGGACACCACCGCCGCGATCGTCACGCAAAAGCCGACCACGTTGACCGGCACGAGCCGCAGCCGCGTCGCGCGACCGTCGAGGCGTGCGGCGACGACGATCTCGAAGAACACGCCGAAGTTGCCGAAGGTGCTGAACCCGAACAACGCGAGCAGCGACACGAGCAGGCCGAGCGCCGTCGAGTTGACGCCGTTGAGCAGGTACAGCGCGATCGCGGTCGCCCATGCAATCGCGAGCAGCGCCGGCATCAGGAACACGCCGAGCAGCAGCGCGCCATCGAGCCGGCAACGCGGCGAGATCAGCGGATTGCGCAACACCGGGCCCAGATAGCGCAGCAGCGTCTGGTTGTGCCCTTTCGCCCAACGCGTCAATTGCCGCGCGCGCACCGCCCAGCGCTCGGGCACCTCCTCGTAGCATTCGGCGTGATTCAGGTAGACCGTGCGCCAGTCGCTCAGCAACAGGCGGTAGGTCATGTCGGTGTCCTCGGCGAGCGTGTCGTCGCACCAGCCGCCGACCGCATCGAGCGCGCCCTTGCGCACGCCGCCGACGGTTCCGCCGTACTGCGGCACCAGGTTCAGGTTGTTGCGCGCCTGCTGATTGACTTGATAACCGCCCGCGCGCTCGAGATCGAGCAGCCGTGCGAGCAGATTGCTGTCGGCGTTCTGCGGGACGACGCGCCCCATCACCGCGCCCACTTCGGGGTCGAAGAACGGCGCGACGAGCTCCTTCAGCAGGCCGGGACGCGGGAGGTAGTCGGCGTCGAATACCACCATGATGTCGCCGCGGATAAAGCGCAGCGCGTCCTTGAGCGCGGCCGCCTTGCCCGGCTTGCCGCTTTCGCGGTGAAACGGCTTGATCAGGTCGGGGGCCAACGCCTTCACCTCGTCGATCAGCGCGCGCGTGTTGTCGGTCGATCGGTCGTTGACCGGAATGATCGTCAGCCGGTCGTGCGGATAGGTCGTCGCGAGCAGCGCCATCAGGCAATCGACGACAACCGCTTCCTCGTTGTGCGCGGCAACGAACACGGTGAGCCGCGGCCAATCGCCATGGGTAATCGTCTGATAAGGCGCATGCTGCGGCTTGAACAACCGGTCGAGGCTGAACATGTAATGCCGCGCGGCATACACGCACGTCAACAGCGTGAACAGCCACAGATACGCGACGCACGGCATCAGCAATGTTTCCGGATCGAACATGATGCGGGGCGCGTCGGCGAGCGGCGGCTCGAGCAGTGCGGACGTATCGGTCGACGTGAGCACGGCAAGCGGCGCGGGACCGCCGTAGCCGCCGACACGCTCGGCCGCATCGGCGGCCGGCATGCCGACCTGCACCTGCACCGCTGCGGCTGCCGGCCGCGATGCGGTGTCATGCAGCGCCTGTGCACACGCGAGCACGATCAGCAGCAGAATGCCTTCGACACACAGCGACATCGTCCGACGGTTTTTCATGTGCTGCCCCCCGTGCCGGCGACGCCGGCCGATGAACGCTGGGGCACGGCCGTGGATCGCGCGGATGTCAATGGCAAGCGGCACACGTCCGTCGCGCGCGCGGCCATGTTCCGCGCCTGACGAGCGTGCCGTGCCGCTTTCCGGATTCGTTGCTCTGGCGTCCCGGTTCGCCTGCTGCCGGTCGAACGCGTCGGGATGCGCCTTGTCCGGCCAGAACAAGCAAGGGGCGAGCCATCGGCCGCGCGGCCCCGTGCGGCAACGGAGGACACCCTCGCCGCAAGCGCCGGCCGCGCCGCGGCAGCAGCTTTTTGATTCACCGACGAATCAGCGTCGACGCATGCGCAGCGGCCGCGTCTCGCCAGCCGTTTGCATCGGGCGGCGAATCGTCTGCTGATCGGCGCACGCATCGCTTTGCGCGACGCGGCTTCGACGCGAAATCAATCGTGAATCGTCCACGGACGAATCGCGTCCGGCAACCGCGCAGGCGGCCTGCCGCAACGCGGCTCCGGCGTCCGTCATGCGGATATCGCGTCCGCGCACTGCCCTTACGTTACAGATACGCAACATTTCGCAGCAGTCGGCCCCGGCGACGACGTCGCCACGCACTGCGGCGAAAACCTTCGCGAAAAGGCCGAAGCCGTCAGATCGATGTCGCTCCATTCATTGCGCAGATGAAATTCGCCGGGCAAAGCGATCCAACGCAATTCGTAAATTGCGTGCCCCGCGCGCGGCGGCCGACGCAGCGCACGCACCACCATTCGTCGAACCACGGGACCGGAGCGGCGCTGCGATGCGTCGAACGTTTTTCAGTCACGCGGCATGCGGCCGATACGGTGTCCGTAGCAGTTGTGAAACGTTCCGGAACGAATCGTGCGTGACGCTTGAAGCGGACCCGGCAGCACGAGCGGCTGGTTTGAATATTGCTGTATCGGAATCGGGATCTCTGTCGGTCGCGCCGCCGTATGGCAACGCGAACGATATGACGAAGACGTTGCGACCGACATAGCGAGGAACGCTCATGACGTGACGGATCAGGGTCAACGGGACGGCCGTCGTCCGACGATTGCGTGGCACGGACCGCGCGGACAAGAACGGTGCGCCCGCCCCGCCACACCGCAGCATGTCGCTCGGCCCGCATCGGCCGGTGCGATCGCACGCGGGAGCGGTGCGGGTTGCCCGCAACCATGCTTGGCGCCAGGTGCCGGGTCTTCCGGCGCAAAGAAGCTCAACGAGGATAACGATGAAGAAGATCTTGCTTGTGTTCGGGACGCGCCCGGAAGCCATCAAGATGGCGCCGCTCGTCCGCGCGCTGAAGGCGCGCAAGGATGTAGACGCCAGAGTCTGCGTGACCGCGCAGCATCGGGAAATGCTCGACCAGGTGCTCACGCTGTTCGACATCAAGCCCGAGTACGATCTGAACCTGATGCGCCAGAGCCAGACGCTCACCGACGTGACGACCGGCATTCTTCAGGCGATCGGCATCGTCTTCGACGACTTCCATCCGGACGTCGTGCTGGTGCACGGCGATACGACCACGACACTCGCCGTCAGCCTCGCAGCGTTCTACCGCTATCTGCCGGTCGGGCACGTTGAAGCCGGGCTGCGCAGCGGCGACATCTGGTCGCCGTGGCCGGAGGAACTGAACCGCCGCGTGACGGATGCGGTGTCGTCATGGCATTTCGCGCCGACCGGCCAGGCACGCGATAACCTGTTCAGCGAAGGCGTGCCGGTCGGCGCGGTCGTGATGACCGGCAACACCGTGATCGATGCGCTGCATGACGTCAAACGGATGCTCGACCACGATGCCGAGCTCCACGGCAAGGTTGCCTCGCATTTTCCGTTTCTCGAACCGTCACGCCGCGTGGTGCTGATCACGGGCCACCGGCGCGAAAGCTTCGGCGAACCGTTCCGCAATTTTTGCGTGGCGCTGTGCGCGCTCGCGAACCGCTATCCCGATGCGCAGTTCGTGTATCCGCTGCATCTGAATCCGAACGTGCGGGAACCGGCGCGCGCGCTGCTCGGCGGCGTGCCGAACATTTACCTGATCGAGCCGCAGGAATATCTGTCGTTCGTGTTCCTGATGTCGCGCGCGCATTTCATCATCACCGATTCGGGCGGCATCCAGGAGGAAGGGCCGGCGCTCGGCAAGCCCGTGCTCGTCACGCGCGAGACGACCGAGCGGCCCGAAGCGATCCAGGCCGGCACCGCGCGGCTCGTCGGCACGGATCAGGAGCGGATCCTGTGGGAAGCGTCGCGGCTGTTCGACAGCGAGAGCGCCTACGAGGAAATGTCGCGCGCGAGCAATCCGTATGGCGACGGCCATGCGAGCGAGCGGATCGTTCATGCACTGCTGCATATGCCGGGCGCGAGCGCGAATGCGTCGAGCTTCCTGATGGGCGCCGCGGCGATGCCGTTGAACGCGCTCACGCTGGGGCTGATGACCTTGCGCTCGCCCTGAAGCCCGGCGTCGGCCCGCGGACGCCTGCGCGGCGGCGCATTGTGCCGCCGCGCGTCAATCGTCCGACTTCGGCATTCGTGCATCGTCATCGATCTTGAACGCCGATACGAGACGTGTCAGCTCGGCCGCCTGCTGCTTCAGGCTCTGCGCGGCCGCCGCGCTCTGCTCGACGAGCGCCGCGTTCTGCTGCGTCATCTGGTCGAGCGACTGCACCGCGCCGCCGATCTGATCGATGCCGGCGCTCTGCTCGATGCTCGCCTCCGCGATCTCGCTCATCATCGCGCTGACGCCCTGAACCTGCGACACGACATCGCGCATGACGTTGCCGGCCTCGCTGACGAGACGCGACCCGGTGTTCACCGTGCCCGCGCTGTGCTCGATCAGCACCTTGATTTCCTTTGCCGCGTGCGCGCTGCGCTGCGCGAGATTGCGCACCTCCGACGCGACGACCGCGAACCCGCGGCCCTGCTCGCCGGCGCGCGCGGCTTCCACCGCCGCATTCAGCGCGAGAATGTTCGTCTGGAACGAAATGCTGTCGATCATCACGATGATCTCCGAGATCCGTCTCGACGCGTCGCTGATCTGCTCCATCGTGGTCACGACTTCGCCGACCACCCGTCCACCGCGCGTCGCGGTATCCGCTGCGCCGGTGATCAGCTGCGCGGCCGTCGTCGCGGTTTCGGTGTTGTTGCGCACGACCGCCGTGATTTCCTCCATCGACGACGCCGTGCGCTCCAGATTGCCGGACTGCGCTTCGGTGCGCTCGCTCAGGTCCGCATTGCCCGACGCGATCTGCGCGGAGCCGGTCGCAATCGACGCGGACGCCGCGCGGATCCGGTGCACGAGCGTCGACAGCGACGACACGAAACGGTTGAACGCATCGGACAGCTGGCCGATCTCGTCGCCGCTCTCGACCGTCATCCGGCGTGTCAGGTCGCCCTGGCCGCTGGCAATCTCCGACAGCAGCGTCGCCGCGCGCCGGATCGGCGCGGCGATCGCGCGCCCCACCAGCCAGATCACGACGAGCGCGACGCCGAGGCCGACGATTGCGGCAACCAGCGCCGCGCTGCGAATCGCGCGCGTCACCGGGCCAAGCAATTCCGCCTGCGGCACTTCGACGACCACGTACGCATTCAGCTCCGGGATGAACGACGTCGCGATGAATCGCGCGCCGTCTTCGCCGTCGACGCTCAAGTACGCATACGGCTTGCCGGCCAGCAGCGTCGACGATGCGTCGCGCGGCAGGCCCGGTGCGTCCTTCAGGAAATGCTTGCCGTCGATCAGCGACGTATCGCGATGCATCATGATCGCGCCGTCCGGCCGCACGAGATACGCGAACCCGGTGTCGCCGATCCGGTACGCGGCGATGCCCTTCGCGAGCGCATCGACGGACAAGCTCATGCTGGCGACGCCGACCGCCGCGCCGTCCAGCTCCACGCGGCTGTTGATGAACATCATGTAGCCGCCGAGCGTGACTTCGCGATCCATGTTCACGTCGTAGGCGTTGCCCGACGCGAGAAAGCTGGTCAGCCACTGATCCTTGTCGGTGACCTTGCGCTGCAGGCCGGCCTCGTTGTAGTAATTGCCGCTCTTGAGCGACGCCCACTGCACCGACGCGGCCTTCTGCTCGTCCTTCACGTTCTTCGCGAGCTGGATCCAGTTGCGCGTGCCGGCATCGGGCTCGCCGTCGGCTTCCCATTGCAGCAGGAACGCATCGCGCGCGAGGAGGCGCGACGCGGCGATCGGGCCGGCCATCTGCCGCTGCACGTCGGCGCGGATGCCGTTCACGGCAGTCGGCAGTTCCTCGCGGACAACGCGCTCGCGCACCGCGTCGCCGATCAGCCGTATGCTCAGCCCGCTCGAGATTGCAACGAACACGAGCAGGCAGCTCGTCATGCTGAAAATCAGCTTGTTCTGAATGGACAGCTTGCGCCAGAAGTGCATGGAATATCCCCGATAACCGCTCGATTCGAGCCAGCTCGGGTTATCGGCACGCGGCGCGCGAAATCGCATCGCCGCCGTCACATGGTCGACATTCGGGATTCGTTATGCCGGCGGGCCGACCACGCGTCGCGCGACGAACCGCCGCCGCGCGATGCTCATCTCAATACGCGACGAAGATGGTCACGCGCCGGTTGCGCGCGCGCGCAGCCGCATCGTCGCCAGCGACGAGCGGCTGCGTATCGGCCCGGCCGATCGCCGCGAGCCGATGCGGCGCGACGCCGCGCTCGGCCAGATAGCGCACGACGCTGCCCGCCCGCGCGGACGACAGCTCCCAGTTCGATTCGTATTTCGCGTTCGCGATCGGCACGCTGTCGGTATGCCCTTCGACGAGGATGTCGCCGCTCGCGTGCTCGCTCAGCGCGCGCGCGATCTGGCTCAGTACCGGTGCGGCGTCCGGCAACAGGTGCGCATCGCCGACGTTGAACAGCACCTTCGCGTCGATGCCGATCTCGATCCCGTGCGGTGCGCGCACGAGCGAAATGCGGCCGTTCTTCTTCAGCGCGTCGAGCGAAGCGAGCCATGCGGGCGCGCGATCCGGCATCGCGGGCGCGGCGGCCGTTGCACTGGCTGCGCCGCTCTCGTGGCGCGCGAGCGTCTGATACCGCGCATCGAGTGCGTTGTATTTCGCGAGCTGCAGCACGTACAGCGCGAGAAACAGCACCATCAGCGTCGTGATGAGGTCCGCATACGAGATCAGCCAGCGCCCCGATTGCGTGCCTTCGGCTTCATCGTCGTCGCGCGCGCGCTCAGGCGCACGCACGCGCGCCGCGTCAGTTCGAGCGGTCATGTCGAAGCTCCTCGCGCATCATGCGAGCGACTCGGCCGCACGTCCGCGCACGTCGCCGGTCAGACGCGTTTCGATCGTGTGCGGCGATTCCTTGCGCGAGATGGCGAGCAGGCCGTCCAGATACAGCTTGCGAAACCGCAGCTCGCTGTCGATCTGCGCACGCAGCTTCCCGTAGAGCGGCAGAAACACCAGGTTCGCGAACGCGAGGCCGTACAGCGTCGCGATGAACGCGACCGCGATGCCCGGCCCGAGCTGCGCCGGTTCGAGGATGTGGCTCGTCACCTGCACGAGCCCGAGCACCGAGCCGAGAATGCCGAACGTCGGCGCATAGCCGCCGGCCTGCTGCCACACGCGGGCGGCGGCGAGCCGGCTGCGCTCGTATGCATCCAGGTCGCGATGCAGCGCGTCCTCGAGCACGGCGGTCGGCACGCCGTTCGCGAGCAGCTCGAGCCCGCGCCGCGCGAACGGATGAATGCCGGTCACGTCCATCGATTCAAATGCAAGCAACCCGTCGAGCTTCGCGCGATCGCCCCATTCCAGCACGTCGGTCAGGTGCTTGCGATCGACTTCCTGCGCGCGCACGAACGCGAGCCGCAGCTGCTTCACCGCGTCGAAGAAGCGCGCCCACGTGTTCTGGATCATCACCGCGCCGAGCGTTCCGCCGAGCACGATCACGAGCGCTTCGAACTGGAACAGCATCGAAAAATGCCCGCCTTCCAGCGCGAAGCCGAACACGATCGCCGCGCCGCCGACTACCACGCCAACCAGGGTCAACAGGTCCATATGCGTCTCCGTCGTGCGTGCGTCATGCGTCGGACGAAGCCAGCGGCGCGACGGCCGCCGGCGCCTTGGCCGCGCGCACGGCGTCCAGCACGCGGCGTTCGATCTCCTCGACCTCGATCGGATCGAGCTTCAACTCGCGGCGCATCACCCACGACACCTCGTTGCGCCGCGCTTCCGTCATCACGGAGAACAGCTTGTCCGCCACCGCGCGGTCGTCGAGGCTCGCGATCAGCTTCGCGAGATCGTACGTGTCGAATGCGCTGATCACGTCGAACAGCGTGCGCTGGTCGACCCACACGATGTCCTCGAGCGAGCGCACGTCGCCGCCGGCGCGCGGGCTGCGCCGCGAGAAATACGCAACGCCCTTCTGCTCGACATAGCCGAGCACTTTCGACTTGCGGAACGCGAACACTTCGTCCGCGATCTCGCCGTGCGACAGCTTGTTGAGCAGCAGCTTCCGGTCGACGCCGATCAGCGCTTCGAGATCGACGAGTTCGATCAGCTCGAGTTCGCAGTTGATCGATACGTCGAGTTCGTGATCGGCGACCTGCTGCGCGCGATCGACCACGCGCGCGGCATCGAACGTGACGACCTGGCGCGCATCCGCCGACGCGCCATGTTCGACCGCACCGCCGGCGTGATCGGCGTGCGCGGCGCCGATCGTGACGAGATTGAGCTTTTCCATGCGGCGCAGCATCGCGAGCACGTGCGGACGCGAATGACCGGCAATCGCGCGGCAGCGGCGAATCACGTCAGCGAGCGGCACCGACGTCTCGGCCGCATGCGCCTGCATCGGCCGCCGCGACCACGCGTCGTCCGAGCCGCGCGTTTCGGCGCCCGCCATCAGCGACAGCACGTGCGCATACGACACCACGCCCGGCATGAAGTCCGCGTGCGTATAGGTCGCGAGCTGGTCGTCCTTGCGCTTCACGCGCCGGATCATCGTGCGCACGATATGACGCAGCAGCGCCGACACGTGCTCGATTTCGTCGTCGAGCGTCGCGGCCGGCACGACCGTGAGCTGGCAGAACGACAGCGCCTTCGCGGTATGCGCGCGCGGTTCGGATCCGAGCAGTGCCGCTTCGCCGAAGAATTCGCCGCGCCCGAGCGTCGCGACGACGACGCGCTTGTCGTCGCAGCGCGTGGACAACTCGACCTTGCCGTCGGCGATCAGAAAGATGACGGGCTCACCGGCGAAGCCCTCCGAGTAAATGATCTCTCCGGGCGCGGCCGTACGCGTCCACGATTGCTGACGATTCAAGTTGGTTCCCCTGCTGCGCTGGTTGTTGCGGACTGCGCGTCGCATGTCGGATGCGTGCGATCGCGAGTCGTCCCCGTGACCCGTTTACGTCATCGCGCGCAACATCCTTTAGGGAATTCGCACTCGCCAGCGTGCGCAATCGAAGCCAAACGTTTGCGGACTGATCGACCGCCGAGTGGATTCGTTTCGAACCGCGCGCCTGTCGTCAAATTGAAAGCCGGGGTAGCGGCGCAGCGGATCAGAACTCCATGTCGAGTTCGTCGATATCCTCGTGCTCCGCCTGCGCCGCGTCGATCCATTCGGCGACGAACGGATGCGCGAGTATGCGCATGCAGTAGTCGGCGATATCGGGCGGGAGTTTCACGTCGTAGGTCAGGAAGCGCGTGACGACCGGCGCGTACATCGCATCGGCGATACCGATCTGCGCGCCGAACAGCCAGGGGCCGCCGTACGCGGACAGGCATTCGCGCCAAATCGTCATGATGCGTTCGATGTCGTGCTGCGCACGCGACCAGATCCGGAAACCGGGAAAATGCGCACGCAGGTTCATCGGCAACGCGGAGCGCAATGCGCTGAAACCGGAGTGCATCTCGCCGCAGATCGACCGGCAATGCGCACGCGCATGGCGATCGTCGGGCAGCAGCCGCGCATCGGGCCGGATTTCGTTCAGGTATTCGGCAATCGCCAGCGTGTCCCACACCGTGCTGCCGTCGTGCGTCAGGCATGGCACGAGTATCGACGGCGACAGCAGCAGCAGTTCCGCGCGCGAGGTCGCATCGATCGGCACGCTGACCGTCTCGAACTCGAGCCCGCTCAGCTTCGCGAGCAGCCATCCCCGCATCGACCACGACGAATAATTGCGGCTGCTGATGGTCAATGTCGTTTGTCGGGTCGATTCCATGTCGTTCCCCTGCTGATTGCCGTTCGCGCCCCTGCACCGAAAGCGCCCGCCGCGCCGCACGCGCCGCACCACGCTCGTGCGGCGCATTCGCCGAACTGGCGCAGCGTCGCACCGCGCCGCGGCCGGATCCGCATGCACGACCCGCGCCTGCGGTGCAGCGCGCTCACGCGTACGCGCGCACGTGCCGCCTGAACCGCCGCGGATCCCGCGACGCGCAGGAAGCGCTGCAACCCGCGTGCCAGCGCGATACTGGCACACCGCTTGCCTCGCACAATGCAACGTGACGCACCGAGCGACGGACATGAACCTGCTTGCCTATCCGCTTTACCAATGGTCTGCGGAATGCCTGCGTCCCGCGCGCGCCTGGGCCGCCGCCACCCGCGCGGCGATGTCGCTGTGGCCGCCCGCCACGTCGACCCCGACGGGCCGCATGATCGACGCGCTGTGCGAACTGATCGAATGCTGCGCGTTCTCGCACCGGCGTCCGCCGTTCGGCATCGGATCGGCCGTCGTCGACGGCCACACGGTGCCCATCGTCGAGGAAGCCGCCGCGGCGTCGCCGTTCGGCACGCTGCTGCATTTCCGAAAGGCGGGATCAGTCGCACGGCAGCCGCGCGTGCTGATCGTCGCGCCGATGTCCGGACATTTCGCGACGCTGTTGCGCGGCACGGTCAGCACGATGCTGGCCGATCACGATGTCTACATCTCCGACTGGCATAACCCGCGCGACATCCCGCTGTCGGCCGGGCGCTTCGGTTTCGACGAATACGTCGAACACGTGATCGATTTCATTCGGCAGATCGGGCCGGACGCGCACGTGCTCGCGATCTGCCAGCCGACCGTCGCCGCGCTGTCGGCGGTCGCACTGATGGCCGCCGCCGGCGATCCGGCACAGCCCGCGAGCCTGACGCTGATGGCCGGGCCGATCGACTGCCGCGTGAATCCGACGAAAGTCAACGCGCTCGCGACGAGCCGGCCGATCGAGTGGTTTGCGCGCAATCTGATCAGCGTCGTGCCGCCCGGCTTCGTCGGCGCGCAGCGTCGCGTGTATCCGGGCTTCGTGCAGGTCGGCGCATTCATGTCGATGAATCCGGACCGGCATGCGGCGTCGTTTGCCGATCTGTACTTCGAGCGTGCGAAAGGCGACCCGGCGAAAGCCGACACGCTGCGCAGCTTCTATGACGAATACTTCGCGACCGCCGATCTCACCGCGGAGTTCTATCTCGAGACCGTCGAGAAGGTGTTTCAGCAATACGCGCTCGCGCGCGGCGAACTGATGGTAGGCGACCGGCTGGTCGAGCCCGCCGCGATCCACCGCACCGCGCTGCTGACGATCGAGGGCGAGAAGGACGACATCTGCGCAGTCGGCCAGACCGTGGCCGCGCAGGAGCTGTGTTCGGGGTTGCCGTCGTACCTGAAAACGCATCACGTGCAGACGGGCGCGGGCCACTACGGGGTGTTCAACGGCAGTCGCTGGGAAACGCAGATCTATCCGATCGTGCGGGCGACGATCCACGACAACGAGCCGTACGACCGGACCGCCGATCCCGCTGGCGACGCGAGCGGCGCGCACTACGTGACGCTGCGCGCGTTGCTCGATGCGCGCACGCGCGTCGACGACGCGGCGACATC
This sequence comes from Burkholderia sp. AU19243, assembly GCF_018148075.1. NCBI lineage: Bacteria > Pseudomonadati > Pseudomonadota > Betaproteobacteria > Burkholderiales > Burkholderiaceae > Burkholderia > Burkholderia sp. AU19243. The sequence goes on along the minus strand of NZ_JAGSTV010000009.1, from coordinate 57,110 downwards.
CGTCGCGCAATGCGCTCAGGCGCGCTGAACGCGCGCCGTCGCGACGAGCGGCGTGGCTACCCCGGCCCTCGCGCGAACTGCCCCGCCGAGTCGGCGGCGGGGCGCGCTACCGTGCGGTGTGCGGTGTGCGGTGTGCGGGCCGCGCTGGCCCGCGCGTGCCGTCGGCGTTACGAACAGGCCTTGCCGTGCGACGCGTGATAACCCTTCGCTTTCGCATCGGCTTCCGACATGTAACTGCCGTGCTTGGTCTTGCCATAGTATTTGTCGGTCGAGCAGTGGTAGACCTTCGTGCTGTCGTTGACCCATACCTTGCCCGCGCCGCCGCCGGGCGCCGCAGCGGGTGCGCTCTTCGCGGGCGCGGCGCCGGACGCCGCGGAAGCCGAAGCAGCAACCGCAGGCGCCGCAGCCGGCGCGCTGGCCGCGACTGCGGCCGACGCGCCGTACCATGTCTTCACGCCCTTGTGACCCGCGCACGCGCCCTTCTTCGACGCACCCGAGTAGAACGAGCCGTCCTTGCACAGGCCCGTCGTGCCGGCCGGCGCGCTCGCCGGAACCTGCGCGAACGCACCGATCGACATACCCATGCCGACGGCGAGCGCGGCGATCAACATCGTCTTTTTCATGATCCTCTCCTGATTTGCCTGGATGCTCGCAGCATCCCCGACGCGGTGCCGGGCATGCGCGTCGCGGGTCAACGTACCCAGCGGCACGTACGGTGATGGTGGTGATCGAAATGGCACACGCGGTGCGAATGGGCTTCGGCAAGCGCCGGCATGAGGACGGCGCCCGCGACAGCCGCCGCGGTCAGAATCTTCGCGATGCGGGTCATGACTTTCTCCTGGGTTGATCAGCCGGTGGCCCGGCTGTTCTCCCTTAACGCCCGTCGCGCAGCTGCCGTGCACCGCACGGCGTCGAATTGACCATCTTTGACACGGTGTAACGGAACGTCACACGAATCCGGCGAGAACTCACGCGCCCGCGTCGCCCCACGGCGTCGGCGCGGGAACGTCGCACGGCCCTTCGACGTCGATCGACTTGAAATCGGCGGGCCCGACGATTTCCAGATACTCCATGTCCGGCGAGTAGTCGAACAGGTAATGGACGATGCCCGGCGCCTGGTGCACGCAGTCGCCGGCATTCACGAGTGTCTCGCGTTCGCCGTACATGAAGCGCGCCCAGCCCTTGAGCATGATCACGATGTGGAAATCCGCCTCGTGACGGTGCCAGCCGGTGCCCGCCGCCGGTGCATGATTCGCCCTGACGAGTTGCGCGACGACCCGGCCGTTCGTCGCGCCCGCGATGCCGAGATCGCGATACAGGAAGAAGTCGCGCAGGCCCTCGCCTCGATACGGCGTGTCCTGCGGCCTCACATGGGAAAACGCGGTAGGTGTCGGCGTGCTCATCGCGGCGCTCCTCGATCGAAAGAGTCGTCCGGGACAAGCATTTAGCGTTCCAGTTTCAGCAGCGCCTGCCTACTTCAGTCGCCCCGACAAAAACTGTCCGAGCCGCTCGCTCTTCGGGTTGACGAGAATCTGTTGCGGATCGCCCTCTTCCTCGATCTTTCCCTGATGCAGGAAGATCACGTGGTTCGACACGTTGCGCGCGAAACCCATCTCGTGGGTGACGACGACCATCGTGCGGCCTTCCTCGGCGAGCTGCTGCATCACCTTCAGCACTTCGCCGACGAGTTCCGGATCGAGCGCCGACGTCGGCTCGTCGAACAGCATCACCTCCGGCTCCATCGCGAGCGCACGCGCGATCGCGACGCGCTGCTGCTGCCCGCCCGACAAGTGCGACGGATACATCCCTTCGACGCGCGGCGCGAGCCCGACCTTCTCCAGATACTTGCGTGCGCGCGCAACCGCCTCGTCTTTCCCGATTCCGAGCACGGCCATCGGCGCCTCGATCACGTTCTCGAGCACGGTCATGTGCGCCCACAGATTGAAGTGCTGGAACACCATCGACAGCTTCGTGCGCATTCGCTGCAACTGCTTCTGGTCGGCCACGCGCAGCGCCCCGTTGCGGTCGCGCGTGGTCTGGATCGGCTCGGCGCCGATCGTGATCTGCCCCGAGCACGGTTGCTCGAGGAAGTTGATGCAGCGCAGGAAGGTGCTCTTGCCGGAGCCGCTCGAGCCGATGATGCTGATCACGTCGCCGGCCTTCGCCTTCATCGACACACCCTTCAACACCTCGTTGTCGCCGAACTTCTTGTGCAGGTTTTCAACGGTGAGCTTGTACATGCTTGGTCTTTCCTTGCGAATCGTGCGAATGCATTAGTGGCCGCGCGGCGACAGGTACGCGAGCCAGCGCGTCTCGAGCTTGCGGAACGCCCAGATGAGCGTGAATACGACGACGGCGTACAGCACGGCCGCGATGCCGTATGCCTGGAACGACATGTACGTCGCCGAGTTCACGTCGCGCGTGACCTTCAGGATGTCGGGCACGGTCGCGGTAAACGCGAGCGTCGTCGCATGCAGCATCAGGATCACTTCGTTGCTGTAGCTCGGCAGCGAGCGGCGCAGCGCGGACGGCAGGATGATGCGCGTGTAGAGCTTGAAGCGCGACATCCCGTATGCCATTCCGGCCTCAATCTCGCCTGCCGACGTTGCCTTGATCGCGCCCGCGAAGATCTCGGTCGCGTACGCGCACTCGTTCAGCACGAACGCGAGCAGCGTGCAGTTCATCGCGTTGCGGAAGAACGTGTCGAGCAGCACGTGGTTGTGCACGACCTGCAGGCTGTAGATGCCGGTGTAGCACATCAGCAGCTGCACGTAGAGCGGCGTGCCGCGGAACACGTACGTGTAGAGCCACACCGGGCCGGAGATCCAGCGGTTCGACGATGCGCGTGCGATCGCGAGCGGCACGGCCAGTGCGAAGCCGAGCGCGATCGACACGACCAGCAGCCACAGCGTGATCGCGAGGCCGCTGAAGCGGTAGCCGTCGGTGTACAGATAGTTCTGCCAGTACTGACTGATGAGTTCGATCACAGTGCAAGCCTCCGGACGCCGACGGAATAACGCTTCTCGAGGTGGTGCAGCACGACGTTCGACACCGTCGTGATCGCGAGGTAGATCGCGCCGGCCGCAAGCGTGAAGAAGAAGAAATCGAGCGTGCTCTTGCCGGCGTCCTGCGACGCCTTCACCACATCCGCGAGGCCGATGATCGACACGAGCGCGGTCGCCTTCACGAGCACCTGCCAGTTGTTGCCGATCCCGGGCAGCGCGAAGCGCATCATCTGCGGAAACAGGATCCGGTGAAACACGCGCCAGCCGCTCATCCCGTATGCGAAACCGGCTTCGAGCTGGCCGCGCGGCACCGCGAGGAACGCACCGCGAAACGTCTCGGTGAAGTATGCGCCGTAGATGAAGCCGAGCGTCACCACACCGGCGACGAACGGGTCGATGTCGATCTGATCCCAGCCGAGCAGGTCCGTCGCGTTGTTCAGCAGGATTTGTATCCCGTAGAACAGCAGCAGCATCAGCACGAGGTCGGGCACCGCGCGGATCAGCGTCGTATAGAACGTGCCGACCGACTTGAGCACGCGATTGGCCGACAGTTTCGCGGCCGCGCCAGCGAGGCCCAGTACGAGCGACGCGGCGAGCGACAGCACCGCGAGCTTCACGGTCTCGACCGTGCCGGCCCACAGCAGCGGGCCAAATCCTTGGAAAATCATATTAGGGATCCAGAACGATGTGGCTGGATTGTCAATAGCCATTAACCGCGCAGCAAACGAGTTCTGCGCACGACATGATGCGGCGTGCTCATCAAGCCGTGCGCATCAGGCGACGCGAGCGGCATCCGGCAACGGATGCTGTGCGCGCCGTCAGCGACGCACATCGTGGCGGCAGTCAGCCGCCGAGGACGCCGAATCGCCGAGCCCGATCGTCGATCGATCGTTGGCATGGGCACCGGCCGTGATGCAGGCGGCGATACTGAGCGCGAGTTTCTTCATGGCGTTCCTGTCATAGGCGAACTGGGCTCGGGTCCCGTCCGGCGGCGCGGCCACCCGAGCCCTGCCAACCCGGATGCCACTCATCGAGCGGCACTCGAAGTTGTACATACAACTTTGCCTTTTCAGGACCATCACCGGCAATCCGTGTTTCTCTCTAATTGTCTGATTATTTCGCGGATGCGCAGCTCACCCTTATATTTCAGGCATCTTCCCGTTATGTACTGCTGTAACGCGCCTTTCGAGGCGGAGTCCGGACAGCCGTCGACGTGCACGTATTTGTCTATACTTTTATTTTTGACGCGTGCGCTCGACAGGCCGGCCGCGATTCGCGCCCATGCGCCGGGCGAGCGGCATCGGGACGGACCGATGCCGGGATAACCCGGATCACCGCTCACGGGCGGGCCGTCGCGGCGTCGAACCCGGTACACTCCGCCCGGACACCGATACGATGGCCGCGCTGCGGCACGCGGGCCCGTCTCTTGACCAGCAATGCAATGACCACACCGATCTATCAGGAAATCAAGGATTTCATCCTCGCGCGCATTCATGCAGGCGAGTGGGCGGAAGGCGACCAGGTGCCGTCGGAGAACGAACTCGCGCGCGAATTCAACGTCGCGCGGATGACGGTCAACCGCGCGCTGCGCGAGCTTACCGCCGAGCAGGTGCTCACGCGCACGCGCGGCTCCGGCACGTATGTCGCGTCGCCGAAGTACGAATCGACACTCGTCGCGATCCGCAGCATCTCCGACGAAGTGGCCGCGCGCGGCCATGCCTATCGTGCGCAGGTGCTGGAGGTGGGCGCGGCGGTCGCCGACGCGAAGCTCGCCGACGAACTGCAGCTCGATGCAGGCAATCCGATCTTTCATTCGCGCGTGCTGCACTTCGAGAACGACACGCCCGTGCAACTCGAGGAGCGCTGGGTCAATCCGGCCTGCGCGCCCGAATACGCACTGCAGGATTTCACGACGACGACACCGAACCAGTACCTGACGCGCGTCGCGCCGCTGCAGCGCGTCGAATACCGGATCGAGGCTGCGATGCCCGACGCGGGAACGCGCCGCCATCTTGCGATGGACGAACGCGAGCCGTGCCTGCTGCTGCACCGGCGCACGTGGTCGCAGGGGATGGTCGCGTCGGTGGCGAACCTGTGGCACCCGGGCAGCCGCTACCGGTTCACCGGACATTTCTGACGCACGGGCCGCGCGCTCGGCGCGGTCAGCGCGAGCTGCCGCGCACCCAGCGCTCGAGCGCGTCGACTGCCAGCCGCACGCCGTCTTCCCGCGCGATGCGCGCACCCAGTTCGGCGGCACGCGCCCGGGTGTCCGCACGGGCTGCGAACGCGATCGCACGGCCGAGCGCGGCACTGTCCACGCGACGTCCGGCCACCGGCGCGTCCGCGACACCGAGCCGCCGAAGCCGGTCGGCCCAGAAAAACTGATCGCCCACGAACGGCACGACGACCGACGGTATCCCCGCCCGCGCGGCCGAATGCGTGGTGCCCGAGCCGCCGTGATGGATCGCCATCGCGATATGCGGAAACAACTCGTCGTGCGGCGTATCGCCGATCACGTGCACGTGCGCGGGCAGCATCGACGCATCGATTCCGCTCCAGCCCGGATAAAACAGTGCGCGCCGGCCGTCGAGCGCGCGCACCAGCGCGTCGGTCATCGCGGCCCGATCGAATCCGGCCATGCTGCCGAAACCGATATACACGGGCGGCTCGCCCGCTTCGAGAAAGGCCGACAACGCGGGCGGCGGCATCCACGCCGGCGCGTCGACGCGCCACTGACCGCATGCCAGCGCGTTCGGCGGCCAGTCGGCCGCATCGGACAGCAACGCGGGCGACACGCCGTACAACATCGGATGGCCGGTCCACACGCGCCCGCGCGGCGGCAGTCCGCACACGCTTGCGCGCGCAGCATTGGTCGCGCTGCGGAACGCCTGCCACAGCAGCGCATTCACGAACCGGTGGCTCGTGCGATTCAGCCAGCGCGGCACCCTGCCGGGCGGCAGGAACGGCGACGCGAATGCCGCGGTCGGCGTGATCGGAATCATACCGGCGCCGATCGCCGGCACGCCCCGATATTCGGCAACCGACAGACCGACGAACGACGCGAGCCCCGACACGAGGATCGCATCGCAACCGGCCGACGCGTCGGCGACCTCGCGCATCCATGCGGCCGTATTCCCGTTCGCAATCGCGACGAGCGCCTTCGACGTGTCGTTGAAACCGCCGCGCCGGTTCAGCGCGCGGGACAGCGCGCCGTTCGGCGCGATCACCGCGCGGATATCGCCGGACAACGGTGCGCACGGCACGCCGAGTGCGGTAGCGGAGCCGAGCGTCGCGGCATCGGCCAGCAACCGGACTTCATGGCCCGCGTTCATCAATGCGCGGCCGAGCGCCGCGAGCGGACGCGTGTCACCTTCGGTGCCGTAAGTGGCGATGACGAAATTCATGTGGGACTCCTCGTTCCGCGATGCATGCGGGTGGATTCTCAAAAGTGCACGTCGTATACTAATGCAATTCGTACACTTTTCGTAAGACCCGCGCCATGGAGCCACGCCTATGACGACCGACGAACCGGGCCGCCGCGCGCGCAAGCGCAGCCAGATGCTCGCGCACCTCGCCGATACCGGCGCCCGCCTGTTCGACGAACACGGTTACGACGCCGTCACGATGGAGCAGATCGCCGCGCACGCGGATGTCGCGAAGCGGACGCTGTACAACCACTTCGCGACGAAAGAGGCCGTGCTCGCGCACTGGCTGGAAGGTGAACTCGCGCGCGATCTCGCGCATCTGCAGCGCGACGTCGCGCGGCGCAAGACGTTCGCATCACGGCTCGCGTGCGTGCTCGATGCGTCGGCTGCGTGGTGCGAACAGCATCCGGCGTACCTGCTCGCGTATTTGCGGCACCGCTTCCTGAGCATCGGCGCGCAACACGCGGACGGCGGCAAGACGAACGGCGCCGACATCGCGCTCCTGTGGCAGCAACTGATCGGCGCGGGGCAGCAGGCGGGCGAACTCAATGCGGCGCTCGCAGCCGACCAGCTCGCCGCGTGGTTCCATCACCTGTATCTTGCGGCGATGCTGCGCTGGCTGACGGTGCCGGGATTGTCGCTGAAGCGGGAGTTCCGGTCGGTCGCGAAGCTGTTCATCGAAGGCGCGCAAGCGAAGGCGTGAACGACGACCGTCGGCCGGCGTAGCCCGCGCGCCGCCGGAAATGCCGCGCGATCCTCGGTGATTCGGGGTTTTTGCGACGAACGCGCGTGCGGGATGCGAAATTTCCCGCGCAGCAGTATGCTGATGTCGTACGGCTGCGCACGATGGATCGGGCAATCCGTTGGTCCGCACGTCGCCGCGCCGCCGTCGCGACCGCAATCATGCGTTGCAAGGAGGGCTTCGTGATGGCTACCACGCATCAGCACTTCCACCTCGAACTACGGCACGCGACCGCGCCGACTTACTTCATCAGCTACCTGTTTCCCGCCCTGCTGTTCGTGTACGAACTGCTGCGCGTCGGTCAGTGGATCCGCGATCACGGGATGCAATTCGCCGCGTTCAAGCAGATGGGTTACGAGTATCTGCTGATGCTGCTGTTCGTCGGCTTGCAGATCGTCGTCGAAGCGATCTTCCTGCTCGGCGCGGCGATGCGCCGCGACCATCGCGATTTCGAGCACCGCCTGCCGAACGTGGTGCTCGGCATCGGCTGCTCGATCGCGCTGCTCGCGATCGACCTCGCGATCCAGCTGGCGTTCTGAATTCCGGCGGGCCCGGCCCCGCCGATCGCATCGCGCACGGGCGTTCGCGCGCTCAGGCGGGCGCGTCGCGCAGCAAGGCCGCGACCGCGGCGAGGACGTCGTCGGTACGCTCGCGATGCGGCATGTGTCCGCATCCGTCGAGCATCAGGTACGACGACGGCCCCGCGACGCGCGCGGCGATTCGCTTCGGATGCGCGTCCGATCCGTATTCGTCCTGCGCGCCGTGAATCGCAAGCGTCGCACAGCGGACACGCGGCAGCGCGTCGTCGAGCGTCCAGCCGCGAAACGCAGGCGACAACCACGTGTCGACCCATGCGCGCAGCACCCATTCGGCCTTGTCGCCGTGATAGCGTGCGAGCCGGTCGAGCTGGCCGGGCGCGGCGAACTGCTGCGCTGCTTCGCGAATGCCGTCGCGCGTGCGATCCTCGACGAACGCCTGCGCGGCGACCGTCACCAGCGCGCGGCAGCGTTCGGGATGCGCAGCCGCACAGCAAACCGCCATGCCGCCGCCGACGCTGTGCCCGAACGCGACGAACGACTCGATGCCGCACCATTCGAGCAGCGCCGGAAATCCGTGATCGGCCTCGTCGCGCACGAACGTCGTCGCGAGTTGCCCCGGATGGCGATCGGAGCGGCCGAAGCCGAGCCGGTCGTACGCGATCACGTCGCGCCGCGTGGCCTGCGCAAGTTGCGCCGGGAAGTCGCGCCATAGTTCGACGCAGCCAAGCGAATCATGCAGCAGCACGATGGGCGCGGCCGGCATAGGCGCGGCCGCCCCAGGCGCGCGCTGCCCAAATGCGGTCGCGTGCGGCGCGCGTGCCACGCCCCAGCGTTTCGCGAAGAGACGCCCTTGCGGCGTCTCTACCCAGATCTCCTCGGTCACGATGTCGGTCATGTGTATGTCGTTTGCGTGAAGGCGATCGCGCGCGCGTGCCGCATCGAATACCGGTGATCGCGGCTCCACGGCGCGCGCCGCGCGGAGCGAGCCGCCATCCGCCGCACGCTCATTCCGGCTGCGGCGGCAGATACTCCATCTGCGCCTCGTCGTAGAGCCGGTAAATCAGCGCCTGCATCGCGCGGATGTCCCCCGATTCGTCGAGCATACGCATGCTCATGATGATCGGCGATACGAGATTCGGGTCGTCGAGCGGCTTGTAGCTGATGTCGTCGCGCTTCAGCCCGTACACGCTGTGCGGCACGACGGACACGCCCTCGCCCATCGCGACGAGGCCGAGCGCGATCTGCAGCTCGCGCGTCTCATAGATGCGCCGCGGCTGCAACGCGCGATCGTGAAACGCCGCGAGCACCTGGTCCGCATAGCTCGGCCGCGGCGCCTTCGGAAAGATGATCAGCGTGTCGTTGACGAGATCGTGCAGCGACAGCACGGGCTTCGCGCCGTCGAGCGGATGGCCGACCGGCAGCGCGACGATCATCCGCTCCTCGCGCAGCACGACGCGCCGCACGCTCGGATCCTCGTGACGGATGCGGCCGAAGCCGACGTCGATGCGCCCTTCCTTCAGCGCCTTGATCTGATCCATCGTCGACATCTCGTGCAGGCTCAGCTCGACGGCCGGATACTCGCTGCGAAAACGGCGGATGATCTTCGGCAGCATCCCGTACAGCGTCGAGCCGACGAACCCGACCGACATGCTGCGCTCGATCTTGCCGACGCGCTTCGTCATCGATTCGAGCTCGGTCGTCTGCGCGAGCAGCTGCACCGCATGCGAATAGAAGAACCGTCCCGCGTCGGTCAGCTTCAGCGGCCGCGCATTGCGCTCGAACAGCGGAACGCCGAGCGACTCCTCGAGCTGCTGGATCTGACGGCTGAGCGGCGGCTGCGCGATGTGCAGGCGCTCGGCCGCACGCGTGAAATTCCGCTCCTCGGCGACGGCGACGAAGTAGCGGAGGTGTCTCAACTCCATGTTCGAATCCTCCCGGACAGGCAACGGGCGCTCATTGGGCACCGCGCCGGCAACGCCAGCGCCGGTCGCTGCCGCCGGCTATCCTCAGCGGCTTCCTCGATCGCCTGCTTCCCGATTCCGTCACGATACCTCAGCCGGCGCCGATCCCTGCGCGAGCCGCACTGCATTCGCGGCGACGCCCGAAGCCGCGCAAAGCAAAACGGGAAGCCGCGAGGGCTTCCCGTTCGTTCGCCGGCGCCACGCCGCGGCATCGTGCCGGCCGCGCGTCACGCCTCGGTCGCGTACAGCGCGTCGCGCTGCGCGTCGCTCAGCGAATCGAGCGGCACGTCCGGCAGCCGATAGCAGATCATCGCGCCGTACAGCTCGGCCAGGCAATTGCTGCCGGCGTCGAGCGCGTAGCCGTCCTCGCCGTCCGGCGCCGGCGGATACACTTCGCGCCACGCATTGATCGCGGCTTCGATTCGCACGATGGAAACGGGTCCGGCCTTCCGCTCGGCGGGTGATGCGCTCATGAATTCCTCTGGGTTGCGCGCTCCGCCGGCCGTGCACGCGCCGCCGGAACGATGAAAACGCCGGGCGCCGCCGGCCGCCGCTCGACGCGCGCGCCGGATGCCCGATCCGCGCCGCGCTCGTCGCGCCGGCCGGGCCGTCGCCCGGTAGGGTCGGGAAATATAACCGGCTTTGACCCCGTGCAGCGGAAAACCGACAAAAAAATGGGGTTGCGCGGTATCCGCGCACACGCCGATGCGGTTCCCCCGGCACGCGGTGCGCGCGCCGCCGCCATGCGCGCCCACGCGCCCGAAAACAAACGGGAAGCCCGCGGGCTTCCCGTCTTCACTGCGTGCTCGCTCCGCGTCGCGCGGCGGCTTGCCGCGTCGGCCTCAGGCCGCCGTTTCGCGGTTCGTCACGCGCTGCGCGTGCGCACCGCGATTCGCGGCGACCCACGGCGCGATCTCCATGTCCTCGTAGCGCACGAAGCGGCTCTTGTTCAGCAGCCGGTAGCCGAGCCACACGACAACGAACAGCGGAATGCCGACGTACGTCGCCGCAACACCGGCCCAGTCGATCCGGTTCGCGAGGAACGCCTGGTAGTCCTGCCCCAGCGCGATCACGAGACACAGCACGAACGCGAACAACGGGCCGAACGGGAACCACTTCGACTGATACGGCAGCTGATCGAGCGCGTAGCCCTGCTTCACGTAGCCCTTGCGGAACCGGTAATGGCTGATCGCGATGCCGAGCCATGCGATGAAGCCGGTCATCCCCGACGTGTTCAGCAGCCACAGGTACACCGTCTTGTCGCCGTACAGCGACGTGAAGAAGCACAGCGCGCCAACCGCAGTCGTCGCATAGAGCGCATTGCGCGGCACGCCGCCGGGCGACAGCTTCGCGAACAGTTTCGGCGCGCGGCCTTCGGTCGCGAGGTTGTACAGCATCCGCGTGGACGCATACATGCCCGAGTTGCCGGCCGACAGCACGGCCGTCAGGATCACCGCGTTCATCACGCCGGCCGCGAACGCCAGCCCCGCGTGTCGGAACACGAGCGTGAACGGGCTCACGCCGATATCGGTCACGTCGCTCTTCAGCAGGTTCGGGTCGGTGTACGGAATCAGCACGCCGATCACGAAGATCGCGAGCACGTAGAACAGCAGGATCCGCCAGAACACCTGACGCACCGCGCGCGGAATCGTCGTGCGCGGGTGCTCCGATTCGCCGGCCGCAACGCCGATCAGCTCGGTGCCCTGAAACGAGAAGCCGGCGATCATCGCGACGCCCATCAGCGCCGGCAGGCCGCCCGCGAACGGCGCGTCGCCGATCGTCAGGTTGCCCCAGCCGTTGCCCGGCGCGCCTTTCAGAATGCCGAAGATCATCAAAAGCCCGACGCCGATGAACGCGACGACGGTGACCACCTTGATCAGCGCGAACCAGTATTCGGCCTCGCCAAAACCGCGCACCGTCAACGCATTGAGCAGGAACATCACGGCGAGGAACGCCGCGCTCCACCACACGCCCGGCACGTCCGGGAACCAGTAGTGCATCACGAGCTGCGCGGCGACGAGCTCGACTGCGATCGTCACCGCCCAGTTGTACCAGTAGTTCCAGCCGAGCGCGAAGCCGAAGCCTTCATCGACGAATTTTGCGCCGTAGGTCGCGAACGAGCCCGACACCGGCATGAACGCGGCCATTTCACCGAGGCTCGTCATCAGGAAGTAGACCATCAGGCCGATCAGCATGTACGCGACCATCGCGCCACCGGGGCCTGCCTGCGAGATCGACGCGCCGGACGCGACGAACAGGCCCGTGCCGATCGAGCCGCCGATCGCGATCATCGTCAGGTGGCGCGCCTTCAGCGCGCGATGAAGCTTGGGTGGGTTCGCGGACGAACCGGGTTGGTCGGAATTCGGAAGTGCGGACATAAACGAGACGAACGTTGAGCGGGCCGGCATCCGGGGCCGGCACATGCGGGAGCGGGGCGCCGTGCGCCGCCTGCGATGCATTCGATGCGGCCCCGATACGCGTTGCGCGCCGGGCGCCGGCGGCGAAGCGCGGATTCTACCTGATTCGTCATGGGGGCCGCTCGCGCCCGGATGCCCGAGCGTCGCGCGCAGGCGCCGCGGAATCAACAGCCTGGAGGTGCATTCACGTGACCGCCGGCCGCGACGCGCCGTCCGTCCTGCGAATACGCAAATGTCCGATGAATCGGTTACGAACAACGGCCGGCGCAGGTTTTAAAACGCCAATTTGTTTCGCCCACCATGAAATAATCAGACAAAATAGTGCCAGTCGAAATTGATTGAAATCAAATCGCGGCCGAGAATCGCCGTAATGATGCGTAACCGTTTCCAATGATGGTTTCCCATGCATGTTTTGCATCGCACGGCGAGATACGCGAATTCGCGAGATAATGCGGTTTAAATCGAAATAATCAGCGTGCGGAAGCGTCGAAGACGCAAAATGCCCGCCGCTCCGCCCCCGCCGAGGATGAAGTCACCCCCGTTGATCGCCGCGCTGCGCCGCCACACCGCCTTGGCCGTGGCGCGCATTCTGTCGCCCCGCGGCGTCCTCGCGGCCGGTATCGTTCTGCTGCTGTTCAGTTGGGGACTCTCCGCGTCGCTGTTGATCGAAGCGCGTCACGACGCATACGACCATGCGGTTGAAAACGCGCGCAATCTGATGCTGCTGATCGAGCGCGATATTTCCCGCAATATCGAGCTGTATGATCTGTCGCTGCAAAACGTGGTCGATGGTCTCGCCGATCCGGAATTGGCCACGCTGCCGCCGCATCAGCGGCACCGGCTGCTGTTCGACCGCGCGGCGACCGGCGCGTTTCTCGGCGCCATTTTCGTGATGGATGCACACGGCAATATCGTGATCGATTCTGCGGAGTCGCCGCCGCGGCAAGGCAATTTTGCCGACCGCGAATATTTCGCCGTCCACCGCGACGGGCTCGCAACGGGCCTCTACATCAGCCGGCCCTACCCGTCGCGGCTGCGCGGCGGCGCACTGACGATCGCGCTCAGCCGGCGCATCACGCGCGCCGACGGCACGTTCGGCGGAATCGTCGTCGGCACGCTCAGCATCGACTACTTCCGCGCGCTCCTCGACGGGCTCGCGGTCGGCCGGCACGGCAGCGCGGCGATCGTCGAGGACAACGGCACGCTCGTATCGCGGCTGCCGTACGATGCGCGCGCGGTTGGCGTCGACCTGCACGACTCGCAGCTGTTCATCGACGCGCAGCGCAGCCGCGAAGGCGCACTCGTCGGCACCGGCCCGATCGACGGCGTGCGGCGCATCTATGTTTACAAGCATCTCGCGCATCTGCCGCTGACCGTCGACGTCGCGCCCGCCGAGGTCGACGTCTATGCATCGTGGAACCATCGAGCGATCTGGACCGCCGTGCTGATGGCGCTCTTTACCGCGTTCATCGCGTGGGGCTCGCTCGCGCTGTCGCGTGAACTCAGCCGCCGGCAGATCGCCGAATCGAAGCTGTACCGGCTCGCGCACACCGATTCGCTGACCGGGCTCGACAACCGCGGCACATTCGACGCGGTGCTCGCGAACGAAGCGCAGCGCGCATCGCGCAGCGGCCGCCCGCTGTCCGTGCTGTTCGTCGACGTCGATCATTTCAAGGCATTCAACGACTATTACGGCCACCTCGCCGGCGACGACGTGCTGCGCGACGTCGCGCAAGCGGCGTCGCGCTGCCTGCGCCGCGACAGCGACCACGTCGCGCGCTACGGCGGCGAGGAATTCGTCGTCACGCTGCCCGATACCGATGCGCACGGCGCGGCGACCGTCGCCGAAGCGATCCGGCGCGCGATCGCGGGCCTCGACATCGAGCATCGCCGCAGCCCGTACGGGCACGTGACCGCGAGCATCGGCATCGCGACCGCCGCCGGCCGCGTGAATGCCGCAACGCTGCTGCGCCAGGCCGACGACGCGCTGTACCGCGCAAAGTCCGGCGGCCGCAACCGCGTGTCGGACGCCGAGCACGCGAGTGCGGCCGACGCGTGACACCGGCTCATATCGGCTGATATCGGCTGATATCGGCTGACGCCTGGCGACGCTGGCTGACGCCACGTGATGCCGCGGCGTGACGACCGGCGCCGCACCGGCGTGGACAGTCCGCGTGCGTTCGGCTAGCGTTACGTCAGCTGCGCGAGCGGCGCGGCGCCGGCCCGCGCAGGCCGCCCGCGCGTGTTCCGGCCATCCCCACTCCGTCATGACCGCCCAGCTCCCTGCCCGACTGCCTCCGTTCCTGCGCCACGCGCTCCGTCCGCTCCTCGATCCGTACCGCCGCTACCGGCACGCAAAGCTGATCCACGCGGCGCGCGTCGCGCTCGCGATCCTCGTGTCGATCGCGCTGTCCACGGGGCTGAACGTGCCGCATGGCGAGTGGTCGACGATCACCGTGCTCATCGTCGTCGGCGGGCTGCAGCACCACGGCAACATCCGCAAGAAGGCGGCCGAGCGTGCGCTCGGCACGTCGATCGGCGCGCTGGCGGGGCTTGCGCTGATCCTGCTGTATTCCTTTTTGCATGCGCCGCTCGCGATCTATCTGCTGATGGCGATCGCGTGCGGCGTGTGCGCGTATCACGCGATCGGCAAGGCCGGCTACATCGCGCTGTTGTCCGCGATCACGATGGTGATCGTCGCCGGACACGGCGACAACGAGATCGTCGACGGCCTCTGGCGCGCAGTGAACGTGCTGACCGGGATCGCGATCGCGCTGGCGTTCTCGTTCGCGCTGCCGCTCTATGCGACCTATTCGTGGCGCTACAAGCTCGCCGACGCGCTGCGCGCGTGCGCGGCCGTGCATGCGCGACTCGCCGGCGACCGCCCCGTGACCGACGACGCGCACCTGAAGGAAATGGCCGCGCTGAGCGCGCTGCTGGTGCAGTTGCGCTCGCTGATGCCGTCGGTGTCGAAGGAATGCGACATCCCGGTCGCGCACCTCGAGGCGATCCAGCGCAGCCTGCGTCTGTGCATTGGCTATCTGGAGATCCTGTCGAGCGCGGTGCCCGCCCGCGACGACCTCGCCGCCCGCGACTACATGCGCACCGCGATGAAAGCCGTGAACCGGCGCATCCGCGACACGCTGGTCGGCGCGAGCCGCGCGCTCAAGTTCGGCACGCCGAGCCGGCTCGCACCGCGCCGCCGGCCGGCCGCGGACGCACCGCACGACGTGCTGCATGGCGTGCCGCCGCTGCAGTTGTCCGGGTACGTGTCGATTACGGCCAAGCTGGCCGGTGAAGTGGATCAGTTGCGCGAGAAGCTGCTCGAAACCGCGCGCGCGTGGAATATCTGAACGTCGATCCGAACGCCGCGCGTTCCGAGGGCGGGATCGCACAATATTTCATTTTGCTTTCATATGCGGCGCCGGCGGGCGTTGACCACGGCATTCGTACTGGATGCTCTGATCCGTCCCCGGAAAAGGAGCGCGCATACCGCGCGCAGGTCTGCCGGATTCGCCGGATTTTCCGCCGGCCGTCACGCCGCTTCGCGACGGATTCTCGGGACGGTTCACGGCCCGGCGGCCCCGCCGCGACGGCCGCGGCGACGGATTGCCGCGAAAATCAGGTCTTGCCCCAACTTCCCGGACAGCCGATACTCGCATATTCCGCGAAATACGATCCCACCGGCTTCAATCCACGGTAATTCCTATGAGCACGATTCTCGAAAGCCTCCCGACCGGCCAGAAGGTCGGTATCGCCTTCTCCGGCGGCCTGGACACCAGCGCCGCGCTGCACTGGATGAAACTGAAGGGCGCCGTCCCGTACGCATACACGGCGAACCTCGGCCAGCCCGACGAAGACGATTACGACGCGATCCCGAAACGCGCGATCGAATACGGCGCAGCCGGCGCCCGCCTGATCGACTGCCGCGCGCAGCTGGTCGCCGAAGGCATCGCGGCGCTGCAAAGCGGTGCGTTCCACATCACGACGGCCGGCGTCACGTACTTCAACACGACGCCGATCGGCCGCGCCGTGACGGGCACGATGCTCGTCGCCGCGATGAAGGAAGACGGCGTCAACATCTGGGGCGACGGCAGCACGTACAAGGGCAACGACATCGAGCGCTTCTATCGCTACGGTCTGCTCGTGAATCCGGATCTGAAGATCTACAAGCCGTGGCTCGACCAGACGTTCATCGACGAGCTCGGCGGCCGTGCCGAAATGTCGGCGTTCATGAACCAGGCCGGCTTCGCGTACAAGATGTCGGCGGAGAAGGCGTATTCGACCGACTCGAACCTGCTCGGCGCGACGCATGAAGCGAAGGATCTCGAAAGCCTCGAAAGCGGCATCAAGATCGTGAACCCGATCATGGGCGTCGCGTTCTGGCGCGACGACGTGAAGATCGCCGCCGAAGAAGTGACTGTGCGCTTCGAAGCGGGCCAGCCGGTCGCGCTGAACGGCGTCGAGTTCAAGGACCCGGTCGAGCTGCTGCTCGAGGCGAACCGCATCGGCGGCCGCCACGGCCTCGGCATGAGCGACCAGATCGAGAACCGCATCATCGAGGCGAAGAGCCGCGGCATCTACGAAGCCCCGGGCCTTGCGCTGCTGTACATCGCATACGAGCGTCTCGTCACCGGCATCCACAACGAAGACACGATCGAACAGTACCGCGAGAACGGCCGCCGCCTCGGCCGCCTGCTGTATCAGGGCCGCTGGTTCGATCCGCAGGCGATCATGCTGCGCGAAACGGCCCAGCGCTGGGTCGCGCGCGCGATTACCGGCGAAGTGAAGATCGAGCTGCGCCGCGGCAACGACTATTCGATCCTGAGCACGAAGTCGCCGAACCTCACGTATCAGCCGGAGCGTCTGTCGATGGAGAAGGTTGCGTCGACGTTCTCGCCGCGCGATCGTATCGGCCAGCTGACGATGCGCAACCTCGACATCACCGATACGCGCGACAAGCTGCGCGTGTATTCGCAAGTCGGCCTGCTGACGCCGGGTGAATCGTCGGCGCTGCCGCAGATCAAGGGCGACAGCGGCGAGTAAGCCAGTCGCTTTCACACGCGGCCGGGCGGCATGAAAACCGCCCGGCTGCACGCAGTACTTCCCTCCTCCGCTTTTTCTTCAAGCGCCGCCGGATTCGAAACGCGCGTCGTGACGGTTCTGCAGGCGCGTCGCGATCATTTCGATGCGGTGGCCGGCGCAGTGGCCGTCGCGGTCGCGGTGGCCGCAGTCGTCAACGCCGTGGAAGCAGTGGCATTGGCCGATGCCGATGTCGGCGCAGATGCCGGCGTGCGCGCCAGATCCTGCCCGATCATGTCCGCGACCGACTTCTCGCACGACTTGATCCCTTCCACCGACTTGTCGAAATTCTTCTCGAGATCGCTGAAGCTGCCATACGTGTAAGCGAAATCGCTGTCGATGTGCACGCTGTTCGCCTTGATGTCGTAGCCGCACGCGAACGTCTTGTAATAGATGTCCTGCTTCGTCTTTGCGTCGAGAATGCGCGCGCGTATGACCACCCACGGAATGTAGTCGGGCTGGTTGGCCGGCGAGATATAGCCGAACGACGTGAACCACAGGTTCATGATCGCGTCCGCGTCGGTCTGGATCGCCGAGTAGTCGTCCGACTTGCCGTCGTCGGCGAGCTTCGCCTTCTGGCCGGCCAGCTTCACGACCTGATAGCCGTTGCCGGTGAGCCGGCCTGCGACGCCGTCTGCGATGTCGGGGGCGAACACGATCTTGTTGGCCGTCACGTGGTCGGTGTAAGTGCTCGTATGGCTCGCGTTGACGGCCACTTGCGCGAGACCGCCGAGCAGGCCGAAGCCGGCTGCCGCGCTGCCGAGATTGATGACCGCGATACGCTTCGGCTCGGTGACGTCGAGCATCGCGATCGAATGCAGCTTCTCGCGCGCTTCGGGCTTCATGTCGGTGTTCGGCAACGTGACGCAGCCGGACAGCAGCGTCACGAGCAGGCCGCAAGCGGACAGGGTGGCTTTGGTGGAGTTCTTCATTGGGTCAGTGGCTTCTTGTTGTTGACGGAAATTCATCGGGCCGTCGCACGCGGCGCGTGAAGACGCGGAGCCGCGTATGACGGTAGTGCGTTTATTGCTTGATGACCTGACCGTATGCGGCGAAGCTGTAATCAGCTGCGCGCAGCACGTACAGGATCGACCGCTGGAAGCCGTTGCTGCCGCGGATCGGCACGAACGTGATCGCGGCGCTGCCCGCCAGCGGCACGCCGGCCGGCAGCTTGCAGCCGGACGATGCCGACGCCGTCAGCGTCATGTCGTACATGTTCTGGTTGGAGTTCGGCGTCGACAGCAGCAGCGTGCCGGTCATGTTGCAGCCGCTCAACGTGCCGGTGACCGAGCCGCCCGATGCGATCGTGAACGATGCGTTCGTCGTCGCCCATGCGCCGGTGACGCTGTCTTGCGTGACGCTGAGCGCGTTTTCCGCGTTGTACGTCCACGTGAAGTTCGATGCGGTACCGCCGCGGCTGATCGTGCCGGACAACGTCTGTTTCGCGCTGTACGCGCCGGAGCCCGAGTCGATTTTCGTGACGACGCCCGTCATGCCCGCGAAGTTGAAGCCCGAGCTGAGCGACCACGTCGCGCCGTTGACCGTCAGGGACGTGAAATCGTTGGACATCACGAACGAGCTGAGCAGATTCAGCGTGCTCACGTTGTTGTTCGGGTCGATCAGTGCAATGGTCGAGTAGCCGAGGTTGCCCGACTGCGTCCAGATCCCGGTCGGGCCGCTTGCCGTCGCGACGGTCGAACCGACTTGCGGGCTCGTCAGGCTCGGCAGCGCCTCGCCGACCATCACGGGCTGCGACGATGCGATCGGCGCGCTTGCGGGCACGGCCGCGAGCGGCGTCGATGCGACGGCCGGTGCGCTCGCCGCGTTATTGGCGCCGCCGGTGTTGGCCGGTGCGCCGCTGCTTGCATTCGACGAGCCGTCGCCACCGCCGCATCCTGCGACGACGAATACCGAGATTCCGGCAGCTGCCAGCAAACAAAGAGACTGCTTCTTCAATTCAACCCCCCGATTTTTTGATGCGTTTTTTGGTAGTCAAGATTGGAATCTGCTTGTGTTGCGTTGAGTTGGAATCGCTTGCTGTTTGGGTTTTGGGGCGGCCCCCCTTTAGTGGGCGTGGATGGGCTTTTTGATATTTCGGCGATGGGTGATGCGCAGCTCCGCAGGTGTCGATACGCGGCGCGCAGTGTGGCGGAGATAGGCGTGGATGCGCGGTCGCGCGAGGTGGCGCTCGCGGCCATGACGGCGCAAGGCGACAGAAAAGCCGCTGCGCTGGAGCAAAAGGAAGCGACGCGCCGGCCCCCGTTGCCCGCGCGTCGAGTGGAATCGGTGCGTCTCATGTTCTGATCAAGTACACGGCTTCGCCGGCCGTGCGCCCCTCGTCGGTTGGTCGTGTGGTTGAGTCGTTTTGGTCTTGTTTTTTTGCGGTATCGAGGAAGAGTAACGGCAGGGATTTCGTATTCTTTAGGGCGGAATTGACCTGACCCTGAACCAGAATTAGTCTCGGTCGGAAGTGGAGATTTCCGGCTTGGTTGAGTTGTCAGGCGAGGCGGATTCCCTTGCCCGACGGGCGAATTCTGCGGGTGTCATCCACTGCAATGCGGAGCAGGGGTGTCAGGATTTCCGTGTTCAAGGTAGTTGAGTAATTACACGGAAGGGGGACGGCCGCATCAGTTCAATGACGGACTGGCGCCGGCTGTCGCGGACGAAAAACTTAACGCAGTGTCCGGAATCAGTTGACCACTATAGTTCATCGCGGACGACACCATAGCCCCCACGATCGGCATACCCATCGTGGACAACGCCACGGCAGCTGCCATCGAAAGAAGCTGCTCCGGCCCGAAGCCCCCTTGCTTCACGAACTCCGAATGCAGATGGTCGGTCGGCGTCTCTTGCGTAAGCTCACCGCCGAGCTGCTGCTGCAGCGATGCAAGCATCGCCTGCGTCGACGCCGCGCCAACCGTCCTATCCGCCGCCAGCTTCTGCAACGCCCCACCGATCTGGTTCGGCGTCTGCACGTTCAGGCCCATGTTCGCCGCGCTAATGAACCCGCCCGGATGCACCATCGTGCTCGCCGTCTCAGATACGGCACAAGCAGATTGCCATGTTCACGACTGTCTCGGCGATTTCGGCGCCCGGCCGTGCTTCTGACGTAGTTATCGCAACAAGTCCCACCCTCAATGTAGAAGAATTCTCTTTACTGCTCTTGTATCAAGCTCTATCGCGATGGACGCTTGTCAAATCGCTTGTCCCTTTCCGATTCAGACTTGAACTCCACAAGCAGTCCCACCTCCAGAAGTTTTACCGCTGCCGCGCCGGTCACTCTGAACGGAATGCTCTCCAATGCTCCCACAATGTACTCGTATGCGAGCCCATACTCTCCAGCATGATCAATAAACTCGCCGATCTGAGCCAAATGCTCCGCATAGGTGAGCCCATCCGGCGGGTAGTATTGGGAAACTTCGGGTTGAGCCCTCATCTCATTAAGAATAAAATTTAAATTACCTTCAATCAACGCATCGTCAGAAATTTCATTCATTTCGGATTTCTCGGCAAGTTTGTAGGATAGCCAGTAACAATTCGACCTTTCGCGGGGTCGATAACAACTTTAACGTCAACGCCTTTGATCGTACCAGTGCCAGTTATGTAGCCATTTTTTGGTGCCGGTTTCGACCAAATTGTATTGGGATTCGTCGCGATATCAGAAATAGCGTTAGCTATATCTTGTGCGCTCCAGGTCGCTGGAAATTCAGACTTCCCTGGTTTTCCAATCCCAAACAAATGCCCTCCGGAAGTAGGTCCATCACCATAGAGAACATGGGTCTCCGCTTTAGGATCCAGCAAAGAATAGTTGCCGGCTTCTGGGGTGGATGACGTTCCTTCCTTGTCGCTCGCCGTGCTACCCGATTCGTTGCCGTCATTCCCGCCACTGCCGATAGTCAATATTGGACCAAACTTCGGCAGAGTAAAAGCGGCCGGAGCCGGCATCACGATCGGGATACAGGGCCCTGCTGCCATCGGCATACAGGTCTGTAGTAGAGTCACCCCCGCAACCGTAGAGTTCCCGGCCCGCCGCGCCTGCGATCCGCCACTCAAGTCGTCATCGTTGCCGCCGCCCGACGTATCTGGTAACTGCGGTTGATTATCATGCGAGTCGTTTGATGCCGTGGCCCTAGTCGCCGCCCCGGATCCTGCTATAGCAGACGCCATGAGCGGAGAGGTCAGTAACAGCGCACGACAAAAAGCATTCTGCCCGCAAGCCTGAACGATCTTCTCTACATGGTTTTCGGCGTTATTAGTTGCCTCGTTGCCCGCCCACGTTGCCGCGGCTTGCGCATTAACGCCCGCCAGCCCGGCTGCCAAACCACCACTAAGCATGGACAGCGTCGTCACTTCCGCTAGCTGTGTGGTCGTCAGCGGCGCTCCAGCCGGGTCGAACGCCACGATCGCCAACGGAGCCGCGACGGCGCTGGTCGCTCCGCCGATCGCACCGGCAGCACAGCCAGTTCCCGTTGCAGCGCTCGCTGCGCATCCAAGAAGTCCATTGGCCGCGACGTTCTCTATCGTAAGCGGATCAGTTCCCTGCCCAATCGCATACGCACCAGCCGCGGCCGCATCCCGAATGAAACTATCCCGCAAACTATCGAGGAAACTTCCCCCGCCAATGAGCGTCTGCGTACCGGCCTGAATCGCGGCATTGGCAGACAACGCCAACGCTGCGGTCGGAAGCGACCCCGATACTGCCCCCGCTTGCGGCACCAGCGCATTACCCGTCGTCTGCACACCGGCCAGCGCCGAAAGGGACGGCGCACTTCCTTCGAATGCGGCATTTGCATTGAAGCCGAACGAACCGGTGCTGCTGTCAAACGTGATGCCGTTCGTCAGACCGGCCGTCACCGCTCCGATCAGACCGTTCTTCAAGCTCGCGCCGAAATCGATCTGACCGGTGGCAACGACCTGGCCTAGCGCGCTCGACGCAAAAGAGCTCAACCCGACCGCGATCATCGTGTTGGCCAAGCCGCCAACGGCCAGCGACCCCCCTGCTGCGCTTGCTGCAGCAGTGATGGCAGCCCCCGTCAACCCTTGCTGAGCTGCCATAAACGCTGCCGTGGTCGCCGCTTCAGCGGCCCCCGACATCGACGCAATCGCAGCAGATATCTCCGGTTGCATCATGATCGCTGCAGCAACGGCGACGACCATCGAGAAGATCTGCGTCATCCCGAACGAGCCGCCTTCCTTCACGAAATCCTGATGAAGGTTGTCGCTCAGACAAACAAGCGCTACAGCAAGGCGACAGGACCACCACGATGCGCACGACGTGGTGCAATCTGCACCATCGCGCAACCCTCCATCTGCTCTGGCTTTGCGTGATTCGCGACCGCTACGACGACGCTGCACCGCTCAGGAATGTTGTACGCCTCAAACCCGCGCCACGCTTGCCTGAGCGACCGTTCTGCACGCGTTTTGGTACGTGCGTCATGTCTGTGCCATTTCAAGGGGAGATTTCGATGACGATCCGCGACCAGCAAATGCGCAATTCCACGGCCGCGCCGGCCGACCGGCCATACGACGAACATCGCGTCATTGCCGATACCTGGCTGCGGCACACGATCGACGGAATTCGGCAAATGCACGTCGACGACGACGTGCGCCGCGAAGTGGCGGGGAGGATTTTCTAGCAGGCCAGCACCGAGGCACTGACAACGACGAAGGAAGCAAATCAGCAGCGGCGCCGTTACGCTCGCTGAAGTCATAAAGCACAAACCCGACTCGTGGCCGGGTTCGTCTCACTGCGGCTGACCGGGCAATCACCGGCGCAAGCCGATCCTGCGCTAATCTGGACTCGCTTCGAGAAACTCGAATGATCCGGCAACACATTCAATAACGTCACCGGACTGCATTTCGATGCACAGAACACTCCCCCTTTCATCTTGGCTCTGCGTCATCCTATTAATGCTTACGCTGGGACCCCACGGATGCTCGCGAGGCAATTTCACGGATACAAGGCCCCTTGCCATCAACGTTCGGCTATGCGACGACGCGTCTCGCATCTCGAATGCTGATTCGCCTAGTCGCCAGTCGACTTTAAGCGCGACGAAGGTCCAATCGTGGCAGTGATTGAAGTTCATTTTGTGTTTAACGGCAAATGTGCAGCTGGCGACTCCGGTGCGACGGGATTTCCATTGATATCGAGCCGCTCTCCTGACGGGTTATTGACATGGCAATGCGGGCAAGGATCGGCAGGATGAATCAATATGCGTTGCTCTCCCGTCACTGGATCAACATAAGCACCTTGACCACCCTGAGGATTGGGGCCTTTGGGTATCAATCCACTATCCTTGGCATGTTGATCGATTTCCTCCGGCGTTTTCCCGGCGACATCGGCCGGGTCGATCGTGGGAGACTCGGGGGCGCTTGCCGTGCTGTCGTCTCCACTGCTAAGAATAGCGCCACTATGAGCGCCCAGCCAGTCTAGCCCCGATCCGATAGCCCCGCCTACGGCGGCACCCACCGTTGCGCCTGCTGCCACCTCGGCCGGCGTCGCAACGACGTTCAGTCCGCCGGTGGCAGCATCCACAACAACTGATCCGGCGGCCGCTGCACCACCGCCGACCGCTGCCCCCACTGCGGCCAAGGCGCGACCACACGAGTTATGTTCGCAGAAGTTGTTTAGTGTTTCATTCTGCGCCGCCGTCACCGCGCCCTGGACGTTGAAGCCGAGCGCTCCTGCCACACTACCACTGACGAACGTTTCGACGACCGCCAAGGCCGCAGGCGGGAGGGCGCCGCTGCTGTTAATGATCGGATTGAGTCCAGCCGACACGGCCCCACCAATCGCACCACCTGCACAGCCCGTACCGCTAGCCGCACTCGCAGCGCATCCGAGCGCCGCATGCGCCGCCACATATCCGGCCTTGCCGAGATCACCCTCGCCGAAAAAGTGAAGTTCGTTGAGCTGCCCGATCGCGCTCGCCGCGACAGCCGCCAGGTCGCTCACAACGCTCCCTTTCAACGCAGTCCCGAAGCTCCCCCCATACGCGACCGTATTCACGGTTGCCGATACCAACCCCCGACCTGCGATTTCAAACGCGCCCTGAAGGATCTGCTCCGAGGTGATCGTATTCGATGCGATGTTGTTTCCGATGGTCTGCATCGGCAACGCATTGAGGTCCAATCCTGCCATCAACCCCTGCGTCAAATCAGCTACCACGCCTGCCTTAAGAACCTCCCCGAGGCTGAACCCTTGATCGCTGAACGCCTGATTCGACGCGGACGACACCATGGCGCCCACGACAGGCATCCCCATCGCGGACAACGCGACAGCAGCCGCCATCGAGAAAAGCTGCTCCGGACCGAACCCACCCTGCTGTACGAACTCCGAATGCAGATGGTCCGCTACTGTCTCTTGCGTGAAGCCGCCGCCGAGTTGATGTTGCAGCGATGCAAGCATCGCCTGCGTCGAAGTTGCATCAACCGTCCCATCCGCGTTGAGCTTCTGCAACGCCCCACCGATCTGGTTGAGCGTCTGCACGTTCAGGTCCATGTTCGCCGCGCTCATGAACCCGCCCGGCTGCACGACGGTGCCCGTCGTCTTCAGATACCCGCCATCGACCTTCTGCCAGATCTCGCCGACGTCAACCTGATTCGCCTGATTCGTCAGCGTGTGCGTATCGACGCTCAGCGTCCCCGACGCCGTGATGCTCCCCGTATTCAGAATGCTGCCGTTGCCGTCCTGATTGAACTTCAGCGTGACGTCGTGCCCCGAGATGTTCCCGCCCGCCGACATCGCCTGCGTGTCCACCGGCAGATACACCTGCGGCATCAGTGCGGTGATCGTCGGGCACGTCGCGGTGCCCGTCGCGTGACACGTCGGATCCGGCACGGTCTGCTCGACGTACCACAGCATCGGCTTGTCGAGCGCGTTGATCTGCTCCTGCGTCAGGGCGGCGCCGAGTTGCAGGTCGTGCGCCTTCGAGTAGTCGATCGCGTTCTGGTACAGGTACATCTTTTCCTGCGCCGTCACCGACAGGTTTTTCTCGTTGTCGTACGTCAGCCCATCGACGAAGCTCGACTTGCCGGTCTGCTTCAACGCCGCCTGCTGCAACAGCAGATCCTCTTCCTGCGGGTTGTAGTAGAACAGCAGTGACGATCAGCTGCACGCGTCCGCTCGTGACGCTGCCTGCGGCCGTGATATCGATCGCATAGGTCGATGCGGTGTCCGGGTCGTTCGTCGCGGTACGCGAGAGCCAGTCGTTGGCGTTATCGTTCGGCGACAGTCCCGTGTTCAGTTCGACGCGGCTCCGTCCGGCCAGCAGGCGCACGCCGGCCGTCGCGGACGAAAACGTATTGTCGATCGCGCCGTCGACGACGATGTTCTTTGCGATCAGATCCAGCCCGATCAGCGCGCCGGCCAGTCCGCCCGGGCCGACGACGATCGTGCCGGTCGACGTGTCGAGCACGATGTTGCGCTGTATCACGCCGGGCGCGATCTGCAAGTCATTGAAGCTCACGTTGCCGGTGGATAGCGCGACATGCCCCGTATTGACGAACGATCCGCCGTTGATCGTGATGCCGTTCGGGTTCGCGAGCACGACATTCGCGCGGGGTCCGGCTACCTCGATTTCGCCCTCGATCAGGCTGCGGTTCGTGCTCGTCACCTGGTTGACGATCGTGCGCGCGTTGATGCCGGCGTTGTTCAGCGTCGCGCCGGCGGCCGTCACGTTGAACGACGAATACGTGTTGCTCGATACCCCGGCGACCGCCGGTGCGAGGTTGACGAGTTGCCAGCCATTCGGGCCGACCGACACGCTCGTGGGCGTGCCGCCGTCCGGGACAATCCCCGAGGCGGCGGCGCAATGTGGCAGCAATCCGGCTACGGCAACGCAAAGGCACAGCGCGCGCCAGCCCCCGGTGCCTGCGCGCCCCATTGAATCGGTGCATCCCGTTCTGATCTCGCGCACGGCTTCGCCGGCCGTGCGCCCTCGGTTTTTAGGTCGTGTGGTTGTACTGCTTTCGTCGTACTTTTATGCGATACCGAGGAAGGGTAACGGCGCAGGCGCGAGTTTCTTTAGGGCGCTTTATCGAATAATTTGCCTAATGGATTCGGGGTCCATATTACAAATTCATTTCACACGGGACACAACGCACCGCCCACCGGCTGCGCCAAGCGCTCACATCCAGCCGATAGATGCACAGCAGCACCGGGCGTCGCCGCAAATCATTGCGTACGTCGATTTTCCGGCCGAAAAGACCAACCGGTGATGCTGACCACCGTCGGCAGCCGTTCGCCGAAGCGAATACAATGCGTCGATCCTCGCCGCTGCGCCCATTCTCCCGGAGCCGCCATGTTCGACCTGACCACGCTGACCACCTTCACGGCTGTCGTCCTGGGCCTGTTCCTGATTCCCGGCCCCGCGGTGCTGCTCGTGCTGAGCCGCACCGTGCAGGGCGGCCGCAAGACCGGCATCCTCACCGGTCTCGGCGTGGCAAGCGGCGACTTCGTGCATACGCTGTTCGCGGCCGTCGGGCTGTCGGCGCTGCTGATGACGTCGGCACTCGCGTTCAACGTCGTGAAGCTGGTCGGCGCGGCCTACCTCATCTACCTCGGCGTGCGCGCGCTGCTCGACCGGCCGTCCGATCCGTCGCTGCCGAAGGTGTCGTCCGTCACGCCGCTGAAGGCGTACCTGCAGGCGATTCCCGCCGAAGTGCTGAATCCGAAGACCGCACTGTTCTTCCTCGCGTTCATGCCGCAGTTCGTGCATCCGGAACGCGGTTCGACGTTCGTGCAGTTCGCCGTGCTCGGGCTGATCTTCGTCGTGCTCAGCTCGCTCTACACGACGCTGATCGCGTGCTCGATCCGCCCGCTCGGCCGCGTGGTGAAGCGGCTCGCGTGGCTCACGCGCTGGCAGGGGAAGATCATCGGCTCGATCTTGATTGCGCTCGGCCTGCGCGTCGCGGTGCAGCAGCGCTGATGCGCGTGTCGCATGACGTCCGGCCCGGCATCCTCCGGCGATCTCCTTTATAGCGACCCGCGACTCGTCGCCGTCTACGACCTGTTCAACGCCGGCGATCGCGACTACGCGTTCTACGCATCGCACATCGGCCCCGCGCGGCAACGGGTTCTCGACCTCGGCTGCGGCACCGGCACGTTCGCACGCCGGCTCGCGGCGGCCGGGCATGACGTCGTCGCGATCGATCCGGCACCGGCGATGATCGACCATGCGCGACGTCAGCCGGGCGCCAGCGCGGTCCGCTGGCTCGCGTGCGATCTCGGCGGCCTGCCGCCCGGCGCGCCGTTCGACGCCGTCGTGATGACCGGGCACGCCTTCCAGTGCCTCCTGACCGACGCCGACATCGAAGCAACGCTGCACGGCGCGCGGCGCGTGCTGGCCGACGGTGGCCGCTTCCTGTTCGAAACGCGCAACCCGCGCATCGAGCCGTGGCGAACATGGACGCCGCACGCGTCGGCATCCCGTGTCGAATCGCGCGAATTCGGCAGCGTGGAACTGCATCATGAAGTGACCGCGGTCGACGGCTCTATCGTGACGTTCGACACGTATTACCGCTTCCGCCGCGACGACACGGAGCTGAAAAGCACGAGCCGGCTGCGCTTCATCGCGCAGCGCGACCTGCAGGCACGCGTGGCGGCGGCCGGATTCTCGTCGACGGACTGGTATGGCGACTGGCAATGCGCGCCGTTCGATGATGCGGCGAGTGCGGAGATCATTGCGGTGTGCTACGCGTGAGTATGCGTGCGTCGTCGCCGGACAGCAGTGGCGGGGCCGTCATGAACGGCTGAAGTTGTCGCGCATGATGTACGACGCGCGCCAACGCTCGACGCGCCCCGGACATCGGGCGCGTCCACTCGTCATCACACGCCCTCGAGTGCGCGCCGCACACCGTCCCAATCGAGCCCGAACCGCGCGAGATACTTGCGCAGCCGGTCCGCATCGTTCGGCTGCTTTTTGTTCTGCCGCGACACCGCGAACAGCGTACGCCCGGCTTCCGACAGGCTCGCCGACGTGCGGCACACGTCGAGCACGCGTTCGAGTTGCGCACGGTCGAACAGGTCGAGTTCCGCCGCACGCGCACCGAACACCACGTCGACGCACGCATCCGGCGCACCGGCACCGCCCGGCAACGACCACGTACGCGTCAGCCGCTCGACTTCCTGAGCGGCAACCGCTTCGGTAATTCGCCCCGCATCCGCGAGCGTCGCCATCCGCGTGATCGATGCGGACAGCTCGCGGAAGTTACCGGTCCACGCCGCGCGCGACGACGCCGCGAACGCGAGATAGCGCCGCTTCGCTTCCACGTTGAACCGCACCTGCTCGCCGTGCTCGCGGCCGAAACGGTCGAGTTCGAACTCGAGGTTCGGTTCGATGTCCTCACGGCGTTCGGCCAACCCCGGCAATTCGTAGGTCCACAGATTGATCCGCGCATACAGATCCTCGCGGAACGTGCCGGCCGCCACCATCTGCCGCAGATCGCGATGCGTGCCCGCGATCAGCTGGAAGTCGCTGGTCGCCTCGACGTCCGCGCCGACCGGCAGGAAACGCTTCTCCTCGATCGCCTTCAGCAACATCGCCTGCTCGTCGAGCCCGAGTTCGCCGATTTCGTCGAGAAACAGCAGGCCACCGTCGGCCGCACGCAGCAGGCCCGCGCGCGCGGACTGCGCGCCGGTGAACGCGCCCTTCACGTGACCGAACAGCGTCGACATCGCCGCGTCGCCGCGCAGCGTCGCGCAGTTGATCTCGATGAACGGCCCCGCGAGCCGATGACGGCCGCGCTTCAGCTCATACACGCGTTTCGCGAGGAACGACTTGCCGGCCCCCGTCGGCCCGACGAGCAGCATCGGCGCGCGCGAACGCACGGCGACGCGTTCCAGCTGCTCGATCAGCGCGTTGAAACGCGCGTTGCGCGTCGCGATGCCGGCCTTCAGGAACGACACCGTTTCGTCGCGCTCGCGCGTGAAGCGCTGTGCGATCCGGTTGTAGCGCGACAGGTCGAGATCGATCACCGAGATCGTGCCCGGCCCGCTCGGGCCTTCGTCGGTCTGCTGCGGCGGCCCCGTCTGCACAAGGCGCGCGGGCAGGTAACGCGCTTCCGCCAGCAGGAACCAGCAGATCTGCGCGACGTGCGTGCCCGTCGTGATGTGCAGCAGGTAGTCCTCGTGCTCGACGTCGAACGGATACGCGCGCGCGAAGTCGTGCAGCGTCGCGTAGACCTCCTCGAAGTCCCACGGGTCTTGGATCGTGACAGGCGTGAGCCGCACCTCGGTATGCGGTGACAACTGCGCGAGATCGTCGCGCACCTGATTGGCGAGCCGCGCGTAGCTCGGCGGATGCAGCAACTCGAGCCGGTCGATCGCGAGCTCGGGCTGCATGCAGAGCGACACGGTCGGCCGCCACTTGCGGTAACGGCGCGGCGTGCGGCCGCCCTGGTCGAGCACGGTACCGAGAAAGCCGATCGCGACGGTCTTTCGCATGTTTATCTCATAGGATATGAAGCGATCCAATTGTATCGGATTCCCCGCATACCACGATATCCGGATCGCGCGCGCCGGCCGGCCAAAAACCGGCCATTCCCCTTTCATTTCAATGCGTTGCCGGTTTTTTCGGTCTGCCACCCCGCCCGCTGGCACGCTCTTCGCTCATTAGAACGCGCCGGATGTCCCGCTGGCCCGCGAGCCAGGGTTCACAAAGCCCTGCTGGTGCGCCGCTGCCGAACCTCGTTCGTCGCGGTAGCGCATGCCGCCATGGACAAATGAAGGCGAAGGGGCGCGCGAGGCATGCCATGTCCGGGTTCGAATCCTGGAGCGCCCACCATTCGGAAGCTCAACAGGTAGAGCAGCCGGCGCAAGCCGGTGTGTGGCGGGTTCGAATCCCGTCCGAATACAGTCCGCAAGGACGGTCTAGCAACAGAAAGCAGTACCCGCCGGCGCGGGCCGACAGGCCCGCCGCGTGTCGGACCGGTTGCGGTTCCGCGCGATCGGCCGGGCGGCCGAACGGCCTGCGCGAACGTACGCGACGACGTAATTGCTGCATGCGTTGACGCGAGCGACCGCGCCGGCTCACGAGCCGCCCGCCCGACCGCGTCGCGCCCTGATCCGTGCGATACGCGCCGCCCGGCGGCCATTGAAGAAAAGGACAAGAATATGTGGAAGCGTCATGTAGTGAAAAAGAACGAACGCGCGCTGCTGATGAAGGACGGCGATTTCGTGAAGGTGCTGGAACCGGGCGTGTTCAAGGCCTTCGATCCGCTCAAGCGTCTGTCGGTGCAGAGCGCGCGCCTCGACGCGCCGCTCGCCGACACCGCGCTGGCCGACTATCTGCGTCACGACGCACCGGACGTGCTCGCGCAACACTTCGTCGCGATGGATCTCGCCGACGACGAAGCGGGCCTGCGTTACGAAGACGACGTGCTGGTCGAGATTCTGCCGCCCGGCACGCGCCGGCTGTACTGGCGCGGCCTGATCGCGCACCGTCTCGAGCGCGTCGATCTCGCGCAGCACAGCATGCTGCCGGCCGCACTCGCGAAGCGGATCGTGCAACCGGCGCTGCGTGCGCGCGGCGTTGCGGGTCTGACGGGCGTGCTGCTTGCGCAGGTGCCCGCATATCACGTCGGCATGCTGAAGATCGACGGCAAGATCGATCGGCTGCTCGAGCCTGGCGTGGCAGCGTTCTGGCGCTTCAACCGCGACGTCGCGGTCGAGCTGGTCGACTTGCGCCTGCAGGCGCTCGAAGTCGCCGGCCAGGAAATCCTGACACGCGACAAGGTCGCGCTGCGGCTGAATCTGTCGGCGACGTGGTGCTATGCGGACGTGCTGCATGCGTTCGGCCAGTTGCAGAAGCCGGTCGAGCACCTGTATCGCGAGTTGCAGTTCGCGCTGCGCGCGGCGGTCGGCACACGCTCGCTCGACGAACTGCTGGAAGACAAGCAGGCAATCGACGACGTCGTGATCGCGCAGGTCCGCACGCGCCTGGCCCAATCGGGCGTGGACGTGCGCAGCGTCGGCGTGAAGGATATCGTGCTGCCGGGCGACATGAAGACGATCCTCGCGCAGGTGGTCGAGGCCGAAAAGGCCGCGCAGGCGAACGTCGTTCGCCGCCGCGAGGAAACGGCGGCGACGCGCTCGCTGCTGAACACTGCGAAGGTGATGGAAGAGAACCCGACCGCGCTGCGACTGAAGGAGCTGGAAACGCTCGAGCGCGTTGCGGAACGGATCGACCGCATTTCGGTGTTCGGCGGTCTCGACCAGGTGCTGAACGGACTCGTCAGCATCAAAGGCGCTTGATGGATGAAACGGCGCGGCGCGTGCGTGCCGCGCCGGACGAATGAATGAAGGGTTAACTAAATGAATAACGACGATTTTCAGGTAATGGAACTGGCGAACGGCAAGCCGGTAAAGATGTGGACGCACGGCGTCGTGGTCGAGGACGACGCGCGCACGCAACTGCGCAACACCGCCCAGATGCCGTTCATCTTCAAGCACGTCGCGGTGATGCCGGACGTTCACCTCGGCAAGGGGTCGACGATCGGCAGCGTGATTCCGACGAAAGGCGCGATCATCCCGGCCGCGGTCGGCGTCGACATCGGCTGCGGGATGATGGCCGCGCGCACGACGCTCACGGCAGCGGACCTGCCCGACTCGCTCGGCGGGCTGCGCAGCGCGATCGAACGCGCGGTGCCGCACGGCCGCGCGCCGGGCCGCCGCGATCCGGGAGCCTGGGGCGATCGCACGCCGGCTGCCGTGATCGAAGCGTGGAAGTCGCTGCTGCCGGGCTTCGAGCGAATCGTCGACAAGTATCCGAAGCTGCAGAAGACGAACCACTACACGCATCTCGGCACGCTCGGCACGGGCAACCACTTCATCGAGGTGTGCATCGACGAAGCCGATCGCGTGTGGTTCATGCTGCACAGCGGCTCGCGCGGCGTCGGCAACGCGATCGGCAGCCTGTTCATCGAACTCGCGCAGGCCGACATGCGCCAGCACATCGCGAACCTGCCGGATCGCAACCTCGCGTATTTCACCGAGGGGAGCCGGCACTTCGACGATTACGTCGAAGCCGTGGGCTGGGCGCAGGACTACGCGCGCCGCAACCGGCAGGCGATGATGGACGCGGTGATCGGCGCGGCGCGCGGCGTGATCGCGAAGCCGTTCTCGGTGGATGAGCACGCGGTGAACTGCCACCACAACTACGTGCAGCGCGAACGCCACTTCGGCGAGGACGTGCTCGTGACGCGCAAGGGCGCGGTGTCCGCGCAGAAGGGTCAGTTGGGGATCATTCCGGGCTCGATGGGCGCGAAGAGCTTCATCGTGCGCGGGCTCGGCAACCCGGAGAGCTTCTGTTCGTGCAGCCACGGCGCCGGCCGCTCGATGAGCCGGACGGAAGCGAAGCGCCGCTTCACGGTCGACGACCAGGTGAACGCGACGCGCGGCGTCGAATGCCGGAAGGACGCGGGCGTCGTCGACGAAATCCCGATGGCCTACAAGGACATCGACGCGGTAATGGCGGCGCAGCGCAGTCTCGTCGAAGTGGTGCACACGCTGCGTCAGGTGGTGTGCGTGAAAGGATAGCGCGGGCGCGGCCGAAGGCCGGCCGGTCGCGCACAACGAAATGGAAGGACAACGATGAAAACGGCAACACCATTGAAAGCGGTACGCAGCGCGCACCCGGTCGATCAGGCCGTACGCGCACGCGTGATGACGGAACTCGAAGACGTCGAGCGCCGCCACGATGTGCGCGTGCTGTTCGCGTGCGAATCGGGCAGCCGCGGTTGGGGGTTCGCGTCGCCGGACAGCGACTATGACGTGCGCTTCGTGTACGTGCACCGGCGCGACTGGTACCTACGCGTCGAACCGCAACGCGACGTGATCGAACGGCCGCTCGATGACGAACTCGACGTAAGCGGCTGGGAGCTGCGCAAGGCGCTGCAACTGCTGCACCGGTCGAACCCGACGCTGCTCGAATGGCTCGCGTCGCCGGTCGTCTATCGCGAGGACACCCGCTGGACGCCGCGGCTGCGCTCGCTCGCCACCGCGTTCTTCTCGCCGATGCGCGGACGGCATCACTACCTCGCGATGGCGAAGAAGAACTTTCGCGGTTATCTGCAAGGCGACACGGTGCGATACAAGAAGTACCTGTACGTGCTGCGGCCGCTGCTCGCGGTGCGCTGGATCGACCTGGGGCTCGGGATGCCGCCGATGCGTTTCGCCGATCTGGTCGATGGCACCGTGCACGAGCCGGCAGTGCGCGACGAGCTCGACGCACTGCTCGCGTTGAAGATGCGCGCGAACGAAAGCGAGACCGGCCCGCGCCGGCCCGCAATCCACGCGCTCGTCGAAACGATGCTGGCGGACGCCGAACACGATCGCGACTACAAGCGGCCATGGGGCGATGCGGCCATGCTCGACGCATTCCTGCGCGACGTGGTCGAAGCCCGCTGACGAACGGACGGCGCGATGCCCGCAAGCACCGCGCCGTTTCCATTTCGGCCTTCATCGGGCCTTTCACGTGAACCTTCATCGCGACGGCGGCATACTCGGAGCCGTCCGGCCGCGCCGGCTTCGCATTGCGCGCGTACGATGCACTTGCAATCACGGCGACCGGACGTCCGCCCTCGTCCCGTCATCGCCGATTGCCGACGATCACGATCGGGAATCGTTCCCGCATCCTTCGTCGGCGGAACACGGCATTCCATGCGCCGCGCTCACATAAGCAACCCACCATTCGTTCTAAAGCGCGCCATGGCGTGCTCCTATAATCAGCCGACGATCACAACAACAGACGGAGCACCCATGACCGAACAGGCCTCTTCGAACTGGCGCCTCGAAACCATCGCCGTGCACGGCGGCTATCGCCCCGACCCGACCACGCGCGCGGTCGCGGTGCCGATCTACCAGACCGTTGCGTACGCATTCGACGACACGCAGCACGGCGCGGACCTGTTCGACCTGAAGGTGCAGGGCAACATCTACACGCGGATCATGAACCCGACAACGGACGTGCTCGAGCAGCGGATCGCGGCGCTCGAGGGCGGCATCGGCGCGCTCGCGCTGGCGTCGGGCCAGGCGGCGGTCACGTACGCGATCCAGACGATCGCGGAAGCCGGCGACAACATCGTATCCGCGAGTTCGCTGTACGGCGGCACTTACAACCTGTTCGCGCATACGTTGCCGCAATACGGGATCGCGACGCGCTTCGCCGACCCGCGCGACCCGGCGTCGTTCGAACCGCTGATCGACGCGCGCACGAAGGCGATCTTCGCGGAATCGGTCGGCAACCCGCTCGGCAACGTGACCGACATCGCCGCGCTCGCGGACATCGCGCATCGCCACGGCATCCCGCTGATCGTCGACAACACGGTGCCGTCGCCGTACCTGCTGCGCCCGTTCGAACACGGCGCCGACATCGTCGTGCACTCGCTGACAAAGTATCTCGGCGGCCACGGCACGAGTCTCGGCGGCGCAATCGTCGATTCCGGCAAGTTCCCGTGGGCCCAGCATGCGGATCGCTTCAAGCGGCTCAACGAGCCCGACGTCAGTTATCACGGCGTCGTCTATACGGAAGCGTTCGGGCCGGCCGCGTATATCGGCCGCGCACGCGTCGTGCCGCTGCGCAACATGGGTGCGGCGATCTCGCCGTTCAACGCGTTCCAGATCCTGCAGGGCATCGAGACGCTCGCGCTGCGCGTCGAGCGCATCAGCGACAACGCGCTGAAGATCGCGCAGCATCTCGCGCGCCACGAGCACGTCGAGTGGGTGAGTTACGCGGGACTGCCCGATCACCCAGATCATCCGCTCGTTGCGCGCTATCTGTCGGGCCGTGCGCCCGGCATCCTGACGTTCGGCGTGAGAGGCGGCCGCGACGGCGGTGCGAAGTTCCAGGACGCGCTGAAGCTGTTCACGCGGCTCGTCAACATCGGCGACACGAAATCGCTCGCGACGCATCCGGCGTCGACGACCCACCGCCAGCTGTCGCCGGCCGAGCTCGCGAAGGCCGGCGTGAAGGAGGAAACGGTACGGCTGTCGATCGGCATCGAGCATATCGACGACCTGCTCGCCGACCTCGATCAGGCGCTCGCGCAGGTGTGAATCGACGCAGGCGCGCCGGGATTGGCCCGAACGCCTGCGCCCTCTGTCGCGACTTCGACAGCTCCAGGGTGCTCGGCACGACAACGTACCGTCGTGCGAGATCCCGCCTCGGTGGTCAAGCAATCAGACGGTTTCAGCCAGCGCGCGGCGTGATCGCCGCACCGCAGGAAGATGAGGTTCAGACACGCCCGCACTTCGTGCGCCGGCGCTGCGCGAGCCAGTCCAGCAGTTGCCGCCCGTCGCGCCCGCCGAACCATCGCGCATGCCCGATCAGATAGCCGTCGTACGCGACTTCGACGATGTCCGGCGCATCGACGGTGCAACCGAAATACGCGACCTCGGACAACGCGAATTCCGTATGCACGATCGGCAGCATCTCGACCAGCGCCGCATATGCGTGGTCGCCGAGCGGTTCGATCGATTCATAGCCGTCGAGCAAAGCGTCGATCTGCTCGTATTCGACACGGCGCGCATCCGCCGGCGCCAACCAGTCGATCGTATTGCGTTCGATCGCGAGCGCGACATCCATCACCGCGCACGTGCGATCCGACAACCCGAAATCGAGCACGGTCCGCACCTGCGCGCCGGGCCCGGCGTCGGTCCACAGCAGGTTCGACGCATGCCAGTCGCCGTGTGTCCACAGCGGCGGCAGCGCGGGCAGCAGCGGCACGAGACGCGCGTGATACGGGCCGATCGCCTCCGCGACATCGCCGCGCCAGTCGCGCGCGCCGAGCGCGCGAATCAGCAATGGCTGCACATCGACCCAGCGTTCGAGCGCGCCCGCGAGATCGGCCGACGACAGCACGCGGAAACTCGACAACAGCGTACGCACGGGTCGCGCCGGCGCGTCGTAACCGGCCGACGCACGATGCAGTGCGGCCAATGCGCGGCCGGCCGCGTACGCATGTGACGGATGCGCGAACGGCTTCCACGACATCACGCCGCGATACGCGTCCACGCCCGGCGCGACCACGTGCACCTCATAGGTCCAGTCGCCGGACGCGAATGCAGTCGCGCCGTCGCGCGCAGAGAGCACGTCCGCCACCGGCACGCCGCGTTCGCGCAGATGCGCGATGAAGCGATGCTCCTCCTCGAGCGCGGCAACGTCGCGCAGGCTCGCGTGATGACGCTTGACGAACAATGCGCGCTCATCGTCGGTGCGCACCAGCACGGCCGCGGAAAATGGCCGCGGGCTGTGCCACGTGAGCCGTGCCGGCGCACCGACGCCATCGATCCGCGCGAGCACGCCGGCGACTTCGTCGCGCGTCATCAGCGGCCAGTCGCGTTCGGTCTGCTCGCCGTCGACGCCGAACTGCGGCGGCGCGACGTCCCGCGTGTCGGCGGCGTCGCGCGCTGTACGCGCATCCGGCTCCAGTGGAAATGACATGACCGACGTTGCTCCGTAGTGATTCGATCCGTGGCGCGGGCCGCCGATCAGCCGGCGGCGCTCGCCGTTGCGCGCAGCGCATTGGCCGTGCGGCTCCAGTCGCGCCAGCCGATGACGGCCAGTGCGATGAACAGCGCATAGAGCCCGGCCGTCAGATACAGCGCCTTGAACACGAACATCCCCACGTACACGACGTTCACGACGATCCACAACCCCCACGATGCGATGTAGCGCCGCGCGGTCCAGTATTGCGCGACGAGGCTGAACGCGGTCAGCGACGCATCGACGAACGGCAGCGCCGCGTCGGTCCAGCGCGCCATCATCCCGCCGAGCAGCGCGCTGCCGATCACGGCCGCGACGAGGTCCGGCAGCATCTGCCGCGGCCGCACGCCGGTAACGGGCGCGACGTCGCCCTGCGGCGCTGCGCCGCCGTTCGCTTCGAGCGTGCGCTGCGCGATCCAGCGCCGCCAGCCGTACACCTGCAGCACCGCGAACGCGCCCTGCAGCAGCATGTCCGAATACAGCTTCGCGTCGAAGAAGATCCAGCCGTACAGCGCGACCGACGCGAGCCCGACCGGCCAGCACAGCATGCGCCGCTTGGCGGTCAGCCAGATCGCGAATGCGCTGACGATCACGCCGGCGATTTCGATTGGGGACATCGTCAGGGCTCTCCTGGTTGGCTGCCGGAGCCGCGCGTCACGCGGCAAGATCCGGACGGTCAGAAATCATAGGTCAACGATACGCGCGCGGTGCGCGGCGCGCCCGGAAACAGGTATGCGTCGCCCTGCTGCTCGCCCGCATCGCGCCAGTAAAACTTGTTGAACAGGTTGTCCACCGACACGCGCAGCACCGTGCGGTGGCCGCCGATCTTCGTCGTATAGCGCGCGCCGAGATTGAACACGAACCACGACGGCACGCGCGCCGTGCCTTCTTCGTTCGCGTTGCGCGCCCCGCTGTACTCGACGCCGCCGAGCACGTTCAGGCCGGCGACGCCCGGCACCGCGTAATCCGCGTACAACGACGCGCGCAGCGCCGGCACATTGATGATCTGGTGCCCTTCGTACGCCGGCGAGCCCGAATCGTAGGCGCGCGCGCGAATCGCCGCGACGCTGGCCGTCAGCCCGAGCCGCTCGGTCACGCGCCCGGCCGCGCCGAGCTCGATCCCCTGGTGGCGCTGCGTGCCGCGCTGCACGAACGTATAGCTCGCGCCCGACGCATCGGGATCGGCGAACTGGAACGGCTTGCTGATCGAGAACACGGCGGCCGTCAGACTCAAGCGGTCGAGCCAGTCGTATTTCGCGCCAAGCTCGAACTGGCGGGATTCGACCGGCGGCAGGAACGCATACGCGTTGGTCGCGCGCACCGGCGCCTGGTCGCCGAGCGACAGCGCCTTGCTGTACGACGCATACAGTGACAGCGCGTTCACCGGCTTGTAGACGAGCGCGACTTGCGGCAGGAACACCGAGCGGTCGGTGTGCGTCGCGTCGCCGTCGAGGCTGCTCCAGCTGCGCTGGCGCAGCAGCACCTCCTTGCCGCCCGCGAGCACCTGCCAGTGCTCGCCGATGCTGATGCGGTCGAGCCCGAACACGCCGTACTGCCACGCGTCGAGCCGCGGATACGACGGCCCCGGCGTATTCGGCGACGGCGCGAACGCGACGTCGGGACCGTAAATGTTCTCGCTGCCGACGTAGTCGTACACGGCGTCGGCCATGTGCACGACGCGGCGCTGCACGCTCACGCCCAGCGTCAGCTCGTGGCGCAGCGGGCCCGTTGCGAACCTGCCGGTCGTCACGGCACGCAGATCGTCGTTGCGGCGGTATTCGCCGGGGCTGC
Organism: Burkholderia sp. AU19243; assembly: GCF_018148075.1. NCBI lineage: Bacteria > Pseudomonadati > Pseudomonadota > Betaproteobacteria > Burkholderiales > Burkholderiaceae > Burkholderia > Burkholderia sp. AU19243. Next base: position 18,664 of record NZ_JAGSTV010000009.1, on the reverse strand, counting down.
GGAAGTCGTACACGTCGTAGTCGCCGTTCGCGCCGAAGAAAAACGGCGACGTCGCGCCGGCCGCGCAGCTCGCCGCGTAATAGCAGCCATACGCGAACGCGCTGTTGTCGTCGATCATCGTCCGGCTGCGGCCGGCGGCGACATAGGCCTTCCAGTCGTCGTTGAACTGATAGTCGAAGCGCGCGTTCAGGTTCAGCGCGTCGGTCGTCACCGGTTTCGCCCACGGCTGCGTGCCGAGCGCCTTCGACGTCGTTTTCACCGACGGCACGACCGTGCCGCCGAGCAGCTGGTAGCCGGGCGCGGAGCGCTGGATCCACTGCTGGAATTCCGCGTTGAGCTGCAGGCTCGCGCGCGGGCTGATGTCCCAATCGGCGGCGATCGACCCGAACGTGCGCCGCCCGTTCGTGCCATCGATATACGAGTGCATGTTCTCCTTCGCCGCATTGATCCGGAACCCGAACTGATGATCGGGCCCGAAGCGGCGGCCGAGATCGACGGCCGCCGACGTGGAACCGCGGCTGTCGACGCCGGTCGTCACGCTCGCGACGTTCGCCGAGCGCTTGGTCACGAAGTTGACCACGCCGCCCGGCGCGACCACGCCGCTGTCGATACCCGCGAGCCCCTTCAGGATCTCGATCCGCTCCTTGTTTTCCAGCGGCACGTTTTGCTCGCCGGACACGGTCAACCCGTCGATCCGGATCGCGCTCGCGAGATCGACCGGGAAGCCGCGGATCGCGAACCCTTCGAAATAGCCAACTGGAGCATACGCGTTGACGACCGATGCATCGTTGCGCACCACGTCGCTCAAGCGCTTCGCCTGCTGATCGTCGAGCTGCGCGCGCGTAACCACGCTGACGGATGCCGGCGTGTCGCGCAGCGGCGCGTCGTCGAGCCCCGCGACCGACGCTTCACGCACGCGAAACGTGCTGCCGCGTGCGCCGCTGACCGTGATCGTCGGCAACGTCGCGCTGCCGGCCGCATCGGCGGCCGGCGCGGCCGGCGCGTCGCCCGGTGCTGCGGCCGCGTGCGCCGCGAAAAGCGTGATGCCGAGACCGACACCAAGCCGGGCCTTCGTGCGCCGCCGCCGTGCGCGCGCCGCTGTTGTTCTGTTCACCGTCATCGTTCTGGATGGAAAACTCGCCACTCGTCCCTGTCGAAACACTCGAAATACGTGATGCGCACCCGTTACGCCGACGCACGGGCGCTCCCCGCACACACGCGTCAGCACGACGTTCATCGGACGAATCGAGCGACCGGCCGCATGCGTGCCGATCGTTCGGAAAAGCGCGGAATGGAACCTCGAATCAACGCGATGCGTCGGGCGCCGACGCGGCCGTCGATCCATCGTGAGCCGGATGCCTGTCGGGTCGCGGCGGCGTCGCCGTGCTGTCGTGCGGGGGGCGCATCAGACGCCCCGCTTCGGTCGGCGGGCAGCTGCGTGCGCCGTTCACCGAGATGGCCGCATGCTCGTTGCGCGCGACATTTGGGGCGTGGCGCGCATTTTACCCCGGGCGGGGTCCGGGTCTGGAGAATCGGATGGCGCGCGCCACGACCAAGAAAAGCAGCACGTCGTGCGCCCGCGTGCCGCACCGTGCTCGCGCGTCGGCCGCTCGCCCGTCACCGGTCGAGCACGAGCGGCTCTACGGCCCCTTCGGCGGGCCGCGCGACGCACAGCAGCGCGCAGCCGGGTGCGACGTCGGCGTCGTGAGGCTGCACGTAATCGACCGCACCGGCGAGCACGCGCGTCGCACACGCACCGCACGACCCCGACCGGCATTCGGACGGCACCGCAACGCCCTGGCCTTCCGCGAATTCGAGCAGCGTGCCGTCCGCGGGCGTCCACGCGGCGTCGCGCGCGGTGCGGCGGAACACGACGGGCACGCTCGCCGGCGGCCGCGCATCTGCCGCATGGTTCCCGCTGCGGACAACGCTCGACGGGCCGAACGACTCGAAGCGGATCCGTTCGTCCGGCACGTTCAGCGCGCGCAATCCGCCGTACAGGTCGCGCATGAACGCAGCCGGCCCGCACAGGTAGAAGTCGTAGTCGTCGAACGGCAGAATGCGCTTCAGTTGCGCGATGTCGACGCGGCCGGCCCGCGCGGTGCCGTCGCGCTGCGGCCGGCTGTCGAACCAGTGCAGCGACACGCGCGCGTCGGCGTCCGCGACGCGCGTCAATTCCGTCGCGAACGCCCGGTCGGCCGGCTCGCGCGCGCCGTGCACGAACACGACGCGGCGCGAAGGCGTGTCGTCGGCGAGCGCGCGGCGCAGCATCGCGATCATCGGCGTGATGCCGATGCCGGCCGACACCAGCACGGCAGGGCGCGGGCTCGCAACGTCGAACGTGAAGCGGCCGCGCGGCATCTGCGCATCGAGCGTCATCCCGGCTCGCGCATGGTCGTGCAGCCAGCGCGACACGCGCCCTTCGCGCTTCACGGTGATCCGGTAATGCGACGCGCCGGGCGCATCGGACAGCGTGTAGCTGCGAATCGTCGGCGCATCGCTGTCCGGCAGCGCGACGCGCAGCGTCAAATGCTGTCCGGCTTCGTACGACGGCAACACGCCGCCATCTGCCGGTTCGAAATGAAACGAGCGAATCGCACGCGCTTCGTCGACAATCTTCGCGATGCGCAGCGGGCGCCATGTGGCAGGCGAGCCCGACGCCGGCGCCGGTTCCGGTGCGGATGCCGATCCGGATGCAGGCTCCGCTGCAGACTGGGAAACCGGTGCGGATACGAGCGGCGGTGACGCCGATACTCCGCCCCCGCCCGCGCTCGCCGCGCCCGTCCTCCCCGCGAACTGCGGCGCCCGCTCGACCGCCGACCACCGAAACGGCAGCACGCCGCGCGCACGCCGTACTTCACGCACATGAAACCGCACGACCCGCTGCGCGCCGTCGAACGACGCGACGAGCGGGCCGTCCCAAACGATCTCCGCCCGCGCGGCGACATACAGCAGGTCGCCGCTGTCGAAATCGACGAACAGCAACCCGGCGCGCGGATCGTGCTGCAGGTTGCCGAGCGTATTGAAAAAGCGGTTGCCGCTGAAATCCGGCGTCGTCAGCGTGTGTGCGTCTTCGACGCGCACGAAGCCCGGCATTCCGCCGCGATGCGACACGTCCGCACCGCGGGCGGCGCCAGCAGCGTCCGACGTGTTCGCGCTCGCGACGAAGAACGTGTCGGCATGCGCAAGCAGCACGCGATCCGCGTCGTTCAGCCGATCCGACACGTCGACGTCGACGTGGACCGCGGCGGCGCCGTCGCGCGGGACGAACGCCGGCTTGCGCGCCTGGATGTACTTCGCGCAGTTGCCGAAGCTCTGCTCGACCGCGATCGTCAGCGCGCGGCCATCGACCGCGCGCACGACGCCGTTCACCCGGTTGCGCCGGCGCGTATCGAACTCGATGCCCAGCCCGCCGAGCGGCGCGCCGGGCTGCCATGCGCCGGCAAGCGGATCGCCGGGCAGCGGGTCGCCGTCGATGCGCAGCGTGCGCGCGTCCGGCGTCGTCACGAAGCCGGGCGTCCCGACCCGCAGCGTCGCCCACGGCTGGCCGCCTGCATCGACGCCGCCGAGCACGAAAAACGGCAGCTGCGCGAAAAACGTCCGGTGCTGCTCCGGCATGAAGCGCCGAATCCCGCGCCGGCCGGCCGCGCTCGCGGCTTCGGTCACGCCCGCGCGCTGCTGCACGGCGAGCTCGCCCGCATGAAACGGCGCGTCGTCGAGCTCCCAGCCCGGTACGGCAACGGTCGGCACGGTCACGATGTTCTCCCGGTAAAGACGCGGCGTCAGGCCGCGAGCAAGCCGGCGCGCGTCGACGGCATCGCGACGAAGCCCGGCAGCGCCTCGACGCGTGCGAGCCACGCGCGCACGTGCGGATACGGTTCGAGCGACACGCCGCCTTCCGGCGCATGCGCGATGTACGTGTATGCGGCGATGTCGGCGACCGTCGGTCGCGCGCCCGCCGCGAACGGCTTGCCCGCGAGCTCGCCGTCGATCACGCCGAGCACCTTCGCGGCCGTGCGCTTGGCCGCGTCGTGATCGAGCGATGCGTGAAACACGGTGACGAGCCGCGCGGCCGCGGGCCCCGACGCGATCGGCCCCGCCGCGTACGACAGCCAGCGCTGCACGGTCGCGGCGCCGACGGCATCGTCGGGCAGCCAGTGCGCGTCGCCGTAGCGCTTCGCGAGATACACGAGGATCGCATTGGAATCGGCGAGCACGGTGCCGTCGTCGTCGATCACCGGCACCTGGCCGAGCGGGTTGAGCGCAAGAAACGCCGGATCGCGCTGCGCGCCGGCCGCGAGGTCGACGTCGACGATCTCGAACGGCAACCCGAGCAGCGACAGGAACAGCCGGACACGATGCGCGTGCCCCGACAGCGGAAACGAATAGACGCGAACCGGACGGGCGGGCTTGCTGGCTGCGGACATGGAAATGGCTCCTGGATCTCGCGGCGCCGGGAATCGGCGACGAACGGCCCCAGCGTAGCGCTCGCCGTTCGCATCCAGAAGACGGATAATGACTGAAACATTATCCGCTTTCATAGGACAATCACGATGGCCGATCTGCGGGACGTGAACCTGAACCGGCTGGCGATCTTCGTCGCCGTGGTCGATGCCGGCTCGTTGACGGCGGCCGCCGAACGGCTCGGTCTCGCGAAAACGGTGGTCAGCACGCACATGCAGCGTCTCGAATCCGAAGTCGGCGCGAACCTGCTGGTGCGCACCACCCGGCGACTGAGCGTGACCGATGCGGGCCGCGTGTTCTACGATGCGTGCCGCGACATCGTGCGGGCGACCGAATCGGCGCTGGACGCCGTCTCATCCGATGCGGGGCCGCTGCGGGGCACGCTGCGCGTGAGCGTGCCGATCGACTACGGCGCGCTGGTCGTCGCGCCGGCCATCGTCGCGCTGCGCGAAGCGCATCCGGGGCTCGACGTCGAGCTGATCGCGAACGATCGTATCGCCGATCTCGTCGCGGACAATCTCGACGTCGCGATCCGCATCGGCCGGCTCGCGGATTCGAACTATCGCGCGGCGCAGCTCGGCGAATACGAGAAGTGGGTCGTCGCGAGTCCCGCGTTCGTCGCGCGGCACGGGCTGCCGCGCGAACCCGATGCGCTCGCCGCGCTGCCGTTCGTGATGCTGTCGACGCTGTCGCGCCCGCATACGCTCGAACTCCATCACGCGAGCGGCGCGCATGCGTCGGTGCGCTGCGTCGCGCCGATCGTGTCCAACACCGCGACCGCCTGCCGTGCGATCGCGCTCGCGGGCGGCGGCTTCGGGCTGCTGACGGATTTCTCGATCGCCGACGATCTCGCAACCGGCCGGCTCGTGCGGCTGCTGCCCGCGTGGCGGTCGGCGCGCGCCGGGATTCACGCGGTGTATCCGCCGACACGGCTGCCGTCGCCGAAGGTGCGCGCGTTCATCGACGCGATGAAGGCAACGATCGTCGCAACCCGGCCGGCCGCCCCGTCGCCGACGACGCGGCCGAAGCGCTCGGCACGGTAGGCAGCCGGCGGCCGGATCGATCCAGCCGTGGCTCGCCTGCCGGGTCGCCATCGCGACGTTGGCGCGACGATGCATTCTCCGCCGGCGCTTGCCGCTCAACGAGGCCGTTCCTCGTGCGAACCCGGTCTCATGCCGCGCCGGCCGCACACCGCACATGGCCGCGCACCTAGCGCGCTTCGCGCAACGTCCCGAGCAGCACTTTCCTGCAACTCGCGATCATCTGCGCCTCCGGATCGCGATACCCGGTCAGCAACCAAGCGGCGCCGACGTTCGTCATCGCGCCGACGAGCGCGAGCCCGACGAGCCGCTGCTCGGTCCGCTCCGCGGGCGTTACGGCCTCACGCGTCGCGCCGATCGCCATGATCAGCTTGCCGAAGTCGATCAGCATCCGCTGGTACGTCGTGTCGGTATCCGCACTCACGCCCATTACCTCGAGCAGCAGCACACGCGCCGCGCACGGATCGCGCAGGAATGCGAAGAACGCCGCGAGCCCCGCGTCGACGCTTTCGCTCAGATCGCCGCCGCGCTCGGCCACCGCGCGTGCGACCGCGTCGTGCAGGCGCTGCGCATGATGCAGGTACGTGCAGCGCAGCAGATCCTCGGTGCTGTCGAACGCCGCATAGAAATAGCGGTCGTTGAGCTTCGCTTCGTGGCAAATCGCCCGCACGGTCGCCTTGCGAAAGCCGACCGTGCCGAACACCTGCGTCGCCGCGCGGATCAGCGCGTCGCGCCGCTCCGCCGCCCGCACTTCGGGCGCGACACCGCCGTATGCGCGGCCCCGTTTTTCCGTTTCGAGTGCTTTCTCCATTTCGCTATTTGACATCAGGACATGCGAAAACTAAAGTGGTGACGAACAACACCACAATAGAAGCGCTGCCGGTATGGCGCAAGCGGAACGGGAGGGACAACCGATGAAGGGTTTTTCCGGCAAGGTCGCCGCGATCACGGGCGCCGGTTCGGGCATGGGCCGCAGCCTCGCGGTCGAACTCGCACGGCGCGGCTGCGAAGTCGCGCTCGCCGACGTCAACGATGTCGGGCTCGCCGGCACGGCGGCCGCTTGCGCGGCGTACGGCGTGCGCACGAGCACGCGCCGGCTCGATGTCGCCGATCGCGACGCGGTGTTCGCGTGGGCCGACTTCGTGCGTGCCGAACATCGCAAGGTCAACCTGATCTTCAACAACGCGGGCGTGTCGCTGGCCGCGAGCGCGGAGACCGCGAGCCTCGCCGATCTCGAATGGATCGTCGGCATCAATTTCTGGGGTGTCGTGCACGGCACGCAGGCGTTCCTGCCGCATCTGCGTGCGTCCGGCGACGGGCACGTGATCAACACGTCGAGCCTGTTCGGGCTCATCGCGATGCCGACGCAGAGCGCGTACAACGCGACCAAGTTCGCGGTGCGCGGCTTCACCGAGGCGTTGCGGATGGAACTCGAGCTCGACGGCGCACCAGTCAGCGCGACGTGTGTGCATCCGGGCGGCGTGGCCACCAACATCGTCGACGCCAGCCGCGTCGACACCAGCATCCATGCGCTGACTGGCCAGGACGAAGCGACCCACCGCCGCCAGGCGAACCGGATGATCGATGCGACCACCGCCGACGACGCCGCGCGGCAGATCCTCGCGGGCGTCGAGCGCAATGCGCGGCGGGTGCTGGTCGGCGCCGATGCGCGCCGTCTCGACAAGCTCGCGCGCCTGCTCGGCGCCGGCTACCAGCGGCTGGTGCTACGCCACGTGCGCCGCGCCCGTGCACGCAACCTCCGCCGGAACGAAGCGCCGCCGGCAGGACGCGCGCCCGCGCCGTCGGCGCTCTCGACCCACTCCGGCAAGGATTGCGCATGACATCGACGACGACCGACCGGCGCGACGCGCCGCCCGCCTGCGGCGACGACCGCGACCTCGACGTGCTGATCGTCGGCGCCGGCTTGTCCGGCATCGGCGCCGCGTATCACCTGCAAAAGCGTTGCCCGTACGCGAGCGTCGCGATCGTCGAGGCGCGCGATGCGATCGGCGGCACCTGGGACCTGTTCCGCTACCCGGGCGTCCGTTCGGATTCCGACATGTTCACGCTCGGCTACAGCTTCCGCCCGTGGCACAGTGACAACGCGATCTCGGACGGCCAGACGATCCTCGACTACATCCGGGACACCGCGCGCGCGTACGGCATCGACAAGACGATCCGCTACGGGCAGAAAGTGGTTGCCGCCGACTGGGATTCGCATCGCGCGCGCTGGACGGTGCGCGTCGAACGCACGCGCGACGGCGCGGTCGACACGCTCGTCTACACGTGCCGCTTCCTGTACATGTGCAGCGGCTATTACGACTACGACGGCGGCTATCTGCCCGACTGGGCCGGGATGGAAACGTTCGAAGGCCGGATCGTGCATCCGCAACAATGGCCGAAGGACCTGTCGTACGCGAACAGGCGCGTCGTCGTGATCGGCAGCGGCGCGACGGCCGTCACGCTCGTGCCGTCGATGGCGGCGGATGCGAAGCACGTGACGATGCTGCAGCGCTCGCCGACCTACATCGTGTCGCTGCCCGCGCGCGACAGGATCGCGAACGCGCTGCGCCGCGTGCTGCCGTCGCGGCTCGCGCACCGGGTCGTGCGCGTGAAGAACGTGCTGCTGACGATGTACCTGTACAACGTGTCGCGCCGCAAGCCCGAGCGCACGAAGCGGTTCATCATTCGCGCGGCCGGCAAGCAGCTCGGGCCCGACTTCGACGTCGCGAAGCACCTGACGCCGCGCTACATGCCATGGGACCAGCGCGTATGCCTGGTGCCGAACGGCGACCTGTTCAAGTCGATTCGGGCGGGCCGCGCATCGATCGTCACCGACGAGATCGAACGCTTCACGCCGACCGGCCTGAAGCTGAAGAGCGGCGAGCAACTCGATGCGGACGTGATCGTCACCGCGACAGGGCTGAAGGTGAAGATGCTCGGCGGCGCGCGCGTCACGGTGGACGGCCGCGCGGTCGACCTGCCGCAGACGGTGTCCTATAAAGGCATGATGTACAGCGACGTGCCGAACCTCGCATCGTCGTTCGGCTACACGAACGCGTCGTGGACGCTCAAGGCCGAGCTGATCGCGCGCTACGTGTGCCGGCTGCTGAACCACATGCGCGCGCACGGTTACGACACGTGCGTGCCGCGGCTCGGCGCCGGCGATCTCGGCGACGTGCCGGCAGTGAACCTGAGCTCGGGCTACATCCAGCGCGCGGCCGGCATTCTGCCGAAGCAGGGGCACCGCAAGCCATGGAAGTTCCACCAGAACTACGTGCTGGATCTGGCGTCGCTGAAGTTCAGCGGGCTCCAGGATTCCGCGATGCAGTTCGAACGCCGCGCGAAAGCCGGCCCGGCCGCCGCGCCGGTTGCCGAACCCGTACTCGAAACCCGTTGAGGCCGACATGAGCCATACGCTTCATCTGATCCAGAACGTGCTGCTCGGCGCGGTCGCGCTGCTCGCTGCGCTCGCGCTGTTTTCCGGTTACGTCGCGCACCGCGTGACGCGCGCGTTTCCGCCGGAAGGCCGCTTCGTCGACGTCGGCGGCGATCGCATCCACTACGTCGAGTACGGCAGCGGATCGCCGATCGTGTTCGTGCACGGGCTCGCCGGCCAGTGGCGCAATTTCGCGTACCTGCCGCTCACGCGGCTCGCGCAGCACCATCGCGTGATCTTCGTCGACCGCCCCGGCGCAGGCCGTTCGCTGCGCGGCGCCGATTCGCAGGCCAACGTGTTCGCGCAGGCCCGCACGATCGCCGCGTTCATCGATGCGCTGAAGCTCGATCGCCCGGTGCTCGTCGGCCACTCGCTGGGCGGCGCGATCGCGCTCGCGGTCGGTCTGAACCATCCGGAGCACGTAAGCCGGCTCGCGCTGATTGCGCCGCTGTCGCACGAGCAAACCGAACCGCCCGCGCCGTTCAAGCCGCTGATGCTGCCGTCGCCGCTCGTGCGCCGCTTCGTGTCGTGGACCTTCGCGATCCCGCTGACGATCCTGACCGGCCGCGGCGCCGTGCGGCAGGTGTTCGCGCCGGAAGCCGTGCCGCGCGACTTCCCGGTGAAGGGCGGCGGGCTGCTCGGGTTGCGCCCGCAGGTGTTCTACGCGACCGCGACGGACTTGCTGTCGGCGCCCGTCGACCTGCCCGCGATGGAACGGCGCTACGCGGAACTCGCGCTGCCGGTCGACGTGCTGTACGGCCGCGCCGATCCGATCCTGAACTGGCGCACGCACGGCGACGCGCTCGCGCAGAAATCGGCGCGCGTGCGGCTGAAGGTCGTCGAAGGCGGCCACATGCTGCCGGTCACGATGCCGGACGCGACCGCAGACTGGCTGCTCGAAGTCGCCGCCGCGCCGGTTGACGGCGCCCCGCAGCCGGTGCGCCTCGCGTAGGTCGCGGCAGCAACGCGAAGGCTGATTCCGCGCCGGACAACGACCGCGGCGACGACATCAGGCCTCGTCGTCGGGCGCGGACAGCCCAAGCTCCGAGATCACGTCGCGGGCGCTGCGGAATGCTTCGACCGCGGCCGGCGCGCCCGCATACAGCGCGCTGTGCAGCAATACCTCGCGGATCTCGACGAGGGTCGCGCCGTTGTTGAGCGCGCCGCGAATATGCCCTTTCAGCTCCGTGCCGCGGCCGAGCGCGGCCAGCATCGCGCACGTGCAGAGGCTGCGCGTCTTCAGGTCGATCCCGCCGCGCTGCCAGGTGCTGCCCCATGCATGCTCGTTCAGCCAGTTCTGCAGCGGACGTGAGAAACCGTCGAGATCGCGCATCGCGCGCTCGACGAATGCATCGCCCATGACCTCGGCGCGTCGCGCCTTCCCGCGTTCCCTGTCCTGTTCGCTCATGTCGATGTCCTGTTCGATCGTGTGATGGAAGTCGTGACCGCTTCGGTACGGCCTCGATAACCGGTTGGGGTTCGCGTCATGTTCGCGGCGCGCGGGCGTTTCGTCAAAGACGGCGCGCTCGGATCGCCGGCGCCAGCGCGAACGCTACGTAACATCCCGCCGTGCGTTACGGCGCCTTGCGGGAACATCGCGGCATCCGCCGGCGGCGCGACTGCCGCACCACCCGCGTCAAACCGCCATTCCTCCGTTTAAATCGCGCCGATCTTCCCGATTCCCGCAACAAAGCGCCGTCGCGTCGCGGGAAAAATGCCATGGCGCGAAATTTGCAGTAATCGCCCCGGACACAACTTTCAATGTCGAGGGCACCATGCACCATTACTTCAAGAAAACAACGGTATCGCTGGCCGTCATGTCGCTCGTCACACTGTATGGCTGCGGCTCGGTCGACGGTCCGGTGACGCCGATCAAGCCGAGTACGTCGGGGACTTCGGGTACGTCAGGGACGTCGGGCACTTCCGGCGGCTCGGGGAACGTTTCGACATCCGGCGGCGGCAGTTCGGGGACGTCCGGCGGCGGCTCGTCGGGGACGTCGGGGGGTGGATCTTCGGGGAGTTCCGGTACTTCGGGTACTTCGGGCACCTCCGGTACTTCCGGCACCTCGGGCACCTCGGGCACCTCGGGTACTTCGGGCACTTCGGGCACTTCGGGCACTTCGGGCACTTCGGGCACTTCGGGCACTTCGGGCACTTCGGGCACTTCGGGCACTTCGGGCACTTCGGGCACTTCGGGCACCTCCGGTACTTCCGGCACGTCGGGCACTTCGGGCACCTCCGGTACTTCCGGCACCTCGGGCACCTCGGGCACTTCGGGCACCTCCGGTACTTCCGGCACCTCGGGCACCTCGGGCACTTCGGGCACTTCGGGCACTTCGGGCACTTCGGGCACCTCCGGTACTTCCGGCACCTCGGGCACCTCGGGCACCTCGGGCACTTCGGGCACTTCGGGCACCTCCGGTACTTCCGGCACCTCGGGCACCTCGGGCACCTCGGGCACCTCGGGTACCTCGGGCACCTCGGGCACCTCGGGCACCTCGGGCACCTCGGGCACTTCGGGCACTTCGGGCACCTCGGGCACCTCGGGCACGTCGGGCACCTCCGGTACTTCCGGCACCTCGGGCACCTCCGGCACCGGCGTCACCCCGCTGGGCAACGTCCTTCAGCAAACCGGCACGCTCGTCACCAGCCTCGGCACGGTAGTCGCGAACGGCGGCTCGCAGATCGGCGGCGTGCAGATTCCCGGCACGAACCCGACGACGGCCACGAGCGTCGGCAACGCGGTCACGAGCCTCGGCAACGGCGTGCAGTCGCTCGGCAACGGCGTCGCGGCCGGCCTCGGCTCGATCGGCGTATCGCCGAACCCGCTCGGCCCGACGCTCACGTCGACCACCGGCCTGCTGACCGGCGCCGGCGGCGCCGTCAACAACCTCGGCAATGCGGTGACGAGCCTCGGCACCGGTCCGCTCGCACCGCTCGCGCCGGCGACGACGCTGGTCGGCAGCCTCGTCAACACGGTCGGCACCGCGGTCAACTCGACGGCATCGGCGCTGAACACCGCGCTGAACAGCGCGCCGGTGCAGCAGCTCGAAACGCAGCTCGGCAGCGTGATCAACCCGATCACGAACACGCTGACCGGCGGTGTCACGACGCCGGGCGCCACGCAAACGCTCGGCAACGCCACGCTGCTCGGCGCGCCGCTGAGCGGCCTGCTGGGCACGCTCGGCAGCGGCCTCGGCCTCGCCGGTACGCAGGTTGGCGGCGCCACCGGCAACCCGGTCGGCACGAGCCTCGGCAGCACCGTATCGCAGCTCGGCAACACCGTCTCATCGACCGGCGGCCTGCTGTCCAGCGGCAGCTCCAGCAGCGGCACCAACCCGCTCGCACCGATCACCGGCCTGCTCGGCACGCTCACGGGCGGGCTCGGCGGCGGCAGCAGCTCGAGCGGCTCGGGCGGCACCAGCGGCACCAGCGGAACGAGCGGCACCAGCGGCGGTCCGCTCGCGCCGATCACCGGCCTGCTCGGCACGGTGACCGGTGCGCTCGGCGGCCTCGGTTCGAGCGGTACGGGCGGCACCAGCGGGACCAGCGGTACGAGTGGCACCAGCGGCTCGGGCGTCGGCGGCCTGCTCGCGCCGGTTACCGGCCTCGTCAACGCGTTGACGCCGCTTGGCGCAAGCCTGACCGGCACGGTCACGACGCCGGGCGGCAGCCTGACCGGCAATCTCGGCGGTGCGCTGACGAGCGGTCCGGTCGGCACGCTGACGGGTTCGCTGACCTCTGCGGCCGGCTCGCTCGGCGCTGTCGGCACGGCCAGCCCGGGCGGTGCGGCCGGCACGGTGACGACGCCGTCCGGCAGCGGCACCGTGGCCGCGGGCCTGACCGGCAGCTCGACCGGTGCCGCGGGCAGCACGACCAACCTGCTCGCGCCGGTGACGAATCTGCTCGGCGGCCTGCTCGGCGGCACGATCCCCAAGAAGTAACGCTTCACGTATCACAACCACAGGCCAATGGCCGGGCACATACCAAATCGAAGCCTGGCCGACGGCCGGCGCCACCCGCCAAGCGGGGGCGCCGGCCATCATCCCGACGAGGATCTGATCATGAACTCCGCCATCGACGGCATCGCCGCGGTCCAGCACCGCCCGCCCCCTTCCGCCACGCCATTCCGCGCCGGTCTGCTCGGCATCGCGGCCGGCCTGTTCGCACTGTGGATCACGCGCGACCAGCCGGGCGTCGACGCCGCCGCGCGCGCGGTCATCGCCAGCCTCGCGATCATCGGCACGATCGCGCTGCACGAAATCTTCATCTCGCGCGTCTACCTGCGGCCGAGCGCGGGCCTGTCACGGCAGGCCGTGCGCCCGCTCGGGCTCGCCCGCGTCGCGACGCGGCTGGGCGCACTGACGTCGATCTACGCCGGCATCGGCGCGATCTACTGGCTGCTGCCCGAATATCACGGCGCGTTCTACCTGCCGTTCTGGTCGCTGCTGCGCTCGCTCGCGCCGTATGTGATCGTCGCCGCGCCGTTCTACTTTGCGTGGATGGATCGTCACCAGCGCGAAACCGACGACGCGTACCTGTTATGGGGGCGCTACCTGTTCCGCCGCGAAAAGCCGGCGAGCTGGCAGCCCGTGCGCGAGATGCTCGCCGGCTGGGGCGTGAAGGCGTTCTTCCTGCCGCTGATGACCGTGTACCTGTCGAAGGACGCAGACCATCTGAGCGCGTCCCTGGCCAACGCGATGCATGCGCCGATGACGCTCGCGACCTTCGTGTTCCTGTACGACCTGTCGTTCACGATGGACCTGATGTTCGGCACCGTCGGCTATCTGTGCACGTTCCGGATTCTCGACAGCCACGTGCGCACCGTCGAGCCGACCACGCTCGGCTGGGTCGCCGCGCTGATGTGCTATCAGCCGTTCTGGTCGCTGATCTCGAACAACTACATCCGCTACGAAGGCTCGCTGTTCTGGGACAACTGGCTGCTGTCCGCGCCGACGCTGCGCGTCATCTGGGGTGCGGCGATCATCGTGCTGCTGATGACGTACGCGCTGTCGACGATCTCGTTCGGGTTGCGTTTCTCGAACCTGACGAATCGCGGCATCATCACGTCCGGCCCGTATCGCTTCACGAAGCATCCCGCATACATCACGAAGAACCTGTCGTACTGGATGGTGTCGGTGCCGTTCGTCGAGCCGCTCGGCTGGCAGGTCGGGCTGATGCACTGCGCGGGGCTCGTCGCGGTCAACCTGATCTACTACATACGCGCGAAGACCGAAGAACGCCATTTGATGCGCGATCCCGACTATCGCGCATACGCGGAGTGGATCGCGCAGCACGGGGTGTTCGCGCGGATCAGGCATGCGTTCGGAGGGCGACAGGCGGCGTGACGCAGCCGGCGGCCAGTCGGCCGCTCGCTCGCGTCGCGGGCGACGCCGGCCCGGCATGCACGGCCGCCGCGCTTTGAGCGGCGGCGACGCGCATACGATGACGCGCCGCCCGGTTCTGCGCCGAACGATGCGCAGTGTCGCCCATCCGCCATTGCAACAAGCCGCCTCGTGCGGCCTATTGTCGCGAAACACGCCGATTCCTCGCGTTTCGTCGCTTTTCTCCCGCAGCCCGGTTGCCTGACCGGAACCCCTCGCGTATGGTGCTGACCGTCCGCGAGCGCGCGTCGCCCGGACCTTCGACCGTCGTTCCGTGCGACGGCCGCGCGGGCCGTGCCCGCCATCACCGTCTCTGCGGCGCAACTCGTGCAGCGCCGCGCGTTCTTGAGGAGAGAGGCGTGATCCACAAAGTCGTGATCCTGTTCGCACTCTGCATCGCGGGCCTCGCCGCGATCGCCGCCGGTTTCCAGCACATCCCCGGCTGATTCGCGGCCCCGGCTCGTTCGCCGAGCCCGGGGGCCGCTTCCATTTCTTTCCCCTGTTGCGATGAACTCCTTTCTCGATGCGCCCGGGACGGGCGCCTTTTGCCATGCGTATCGACGTACAGCATTGCCAGCACGACATCGACGATGAACTCGACACGCTCTACGCGCGTCTGCACGAGCCAGGCCACCGCCTGCACCACCTGCCGGCGATCGCGCTCGGCGGCGCCGGCCTGTTCGTCCGCCACCGCGAAGCGGACGGCGAATTCTTTCTTTACGTCGAAGACCGGGCCGCGCGCCAGCTCGCCGGCTACATGGTATTCAACCGGCTGCCCGAACTGCCGCGCCGCGCGGACCGCTACCTGCGCGCACCGCATACGCGGCTGCGCGGATCCGCGCAACGCAGGGGCCTCGCGACGACGCTGTATCGATGGGGACTCGACGCGGGCCTGTGCCTGATCAGCGGCGCGCGGCAGTCGGTCGGCGCGGCGCGGCTGTGGACGGCGCTCGCAGGCGATTACCGGCATGGCTTCGTCGACGTCGAAGACCGCGCGCTGCGCTATCTCGGCGAAACCGTTGCCGACGACGTGCACGGTGCGCTGCATACGCGCCGGCTCTTGCTCGGCAACGGATGGACGTTTGGCGAGCTGGCACGCGCCACCGGGATGACCGGCGTCGATGAAGCGGGATGTGAGCACGCGCAGCGTCCACCGGACGGTCGCGCAGCGCATCGCCCGCGCGACGCGGCCAACGCGCGCCACGCACCGCGCATACCGGTGCGATAATCGCCCGGTTCCGCGCGCCGCCGCGCCAGCCAACCGCCGCCCCACCCCTCGATGGCCACCGAACCCAGAACCGATTGCACGCACCGCATCGAGATCGTCGCGTTGTGCGGCAGCCTGCGTGCGCAGTCGTACAACGCGGCGCTGCTGGATGCGGCCGCGCGCGTCGTACCGCGCGGCATGCGCATCGCGCGCTTCGATCGCCTGGGCGAACTTCCGCTGTTCAACCCTGATACCGAATATCCGTCGCCGGACGCGGTGCGCGACCTGATCGATCGGCTGAACGCCGCCGATGGCGTGCTGATCGCGAGCCCGGAATACGCGCACGGCGTGACGGGCGTGATGAAGAACGCGCTGGACTGGGTGGTGGGATCGGAAGCGGTCGTGTACAAACCGGTCGCGGTGTTGAACGCATCGCCGCGCGCAACGCATGCGGACGCCGCGCTGCGGGAGACGCTGTCGGTGATGTCCGCGTGCATCGTCGAGCCCGCGTCGATCCCGCTGCCGACATTGCCGCACATCCGCCGTTCGCGTCGGCGCTGCGCGACGCGTTGCACGCATTGCGCGCGGCGATCGGCGAACGGCCGGCCAGGCGCTAGACGAAGGACGCCGCGCGCGAACGCGTGCGTCATCGTGCGTCACGCAGCTATCGCGCGTTGGCGCGCGTGGCCTTCTTCGCCGGCTTCGACGCCTTCGCGGCTTTCGCGCGCGGCGCCTCCTTCTCCGGCTGCGCGGCGCCGCCGGCGAGATCCTCGAGCCACGCCAGCGCATCGACATACGACAGGAACTGCTGAAGGTATTCCGGCGACAACTCGCGCATCGTCGCGAGCGACCGGTGCACGAGGCTGTTCGAATTGAGCGGCCCCGCGTTGCGCGGCACCTGGTCGAGCGACTGCCGGTACTGCTGTTCGGTTCGCACCTTCGACCACGTCGTGCGGAAGTAGTCGATGAGTTCGGGATCGATCCCGCGCCGGTCGGCCTGCGCGTCGCGTGCGATTTGCGCGACGAGCTCGCCAAGGCGGCTGCGCGCCGGCCGCACCGCCTGCGCCGCGTCCGTCGCTTCGGCAGCGCGCGCGACGATGTCCGCATACGCGTCAAGCAGCATCGCGAGCCGCGCATCGAGCAGCGCGCGCGCATCGCCATCGAGCGCGGCCGTGCGCTTCTCGAGCGCGTCGAGCCGATGGAAGCGCACGGGATCAAGCCGGTCGGCGCCCTGCGCGCGCCACGCGTCGAGCGTCGCGCGCACGTGCGTCGCGTCGTCGGTCACTTCGCTTTCCCCCCGTTCGACGCGGCCTTGCGCGGCACCGGCGCGATCTCGACGCGACGGTTCTTCGCGCGGCCTTCATCGTCGGCATTCGAGCTGACCGGCTGCTCGGAGCCGAACGCGGCCGCGAACACCGAGTGTGCGGGCACGCCCGCATCGATCAGCGTGCGCGTGACCGTCAGCGCGCGCTTGGCCGACAGTTCCCAGTTGTCCGCGAACAGGCGGTTGCCGGCGCGCACCTGCTGGTCGTCGGCGAAGCCGCTGATCATCAAGATCTCGTCGCGCGTGTTCAGGTATGCGGCAAGCGGGCCGGCAAGCGTCTTCAGCAGATCGCGGCCGTCGGGTTGCAACTGATCGGAGTTCAACGCGAACAGCACGTTGCCGCTGATGCCGATGCGACCGTTCACGAGCGTCACGCGGCCGGCGGCGAGCGGGCCGGCGAGCGCCTTCTCCAGCGACTCGCGCTGTTGCGCCTCCAGTTGCCGGGCGCGCACGGCTTCCTCGAGCTTCGACGTGAGCTGCAACTGCATGCCGATCACGCCAACGAGAATCAGCACGAATGCGCCGAGCAGCACCGACATCAGGTCGGCAAACGCGGGCCATACCGGCGCGGCGGGAGCGCCGTCGTCGATTTCGTCGTGCATGCGTTACGCTCCGACCGATGCGCGCCGACCGGCGAGATGCTGCAGGTCTTCGACGATCTGCTTCTGCGACATCATGCTGAGGTCGATGACCTCGCGCGCCTGCGCGACGTAATACTCCAGTTGCTCGTCGCTGCGTGCGAGCGACTTCTCGAGCGCGGCCTCGATGCGCTGCAGGTGGGTGAGCAGCTTGTCGTTCGATTCGCCGAACACCTGCACGGCCGCGCCGAATGCGTCGCCAAGGCTGGCGACCTCGACCGCGCCCGCAGCGACCTGCGCGGCAACCGAATCGAGCTTGCGCGTTTCGGCATCGACGGTGTCGTTGAAGCGTGCACCGACGCGATCGAGCAGGTCGGCCGACGTGCTCACCAGCGCGTCGATTGCGGCGCGCTGTTCGGTCGACGCGTGGTTGACCGCGCCGAGCAGCGTTTCGAGCGTCGCGAGCAGGCGGCTGCGCTCGTCGAGCATCGCGGTGTCGCGCACCATGCTGTCGGACAGGCGCTGACGCAGTTCGGCGACGACGTCGGCCGCGGCCTTCGGCGCTTCCGATGCAGCCTGCACGAGGCGCGAGATCTCGTTGATCGTGTCGCTTGCGTGCACTTGCGCCTGCGCGGTGATCGCGTTCGCGGTGCGGGTCAGCGTGTCGCAGATGTCCTGCTGGCGCGCGGCGGCCTGCGCGCTCGTCTGCGCCCACTCGTCGCGCAGCGCGGCGGCCATCGCCGCAAGCGATTCGTTCCAAGCGGACAAGCGTGCTTCGTCGCGCGCGGCGAGTTGCGTTTGCAGCCCCGTGTGCGAATCGCGGATCGTCGACAGCAGCTCGTTCGAGCGTTGTTCGAACGTGGACGCTTGTGCAGCGAGATCGCGCGTCGTTTGTGCAAGCGCGTCGCAGATCTGCTGCTGACGGCCGGCGCTGTGCGCGCCTGCGCGCTGCCATTCGTCCCCGAGCTTCGCCGCCATCGCCGCAAGCGATTCGTTCCACGCGGACAAGCGTGCTTCGTCGCGCGCGGCGAGTTGCGTTTGCAGCCCCGTGTGCGAATCGCGGATCGTCGACAGCAGCTCGTTCGAGCGTTGTTCGAACGCGGACGCTTGTGCAGCGAGATCGCGCGTCGTTTGTGCAAGCGCGTCGCAGATCTGCTGCTGACGGCCGGCGCTGTGCGCGCCTGCGCGCTGCCATTCGTCCCCGAGCTTCGCCGCCATCGCCGCAAGC
>NZ_JAGSTV010000008.1:0-293907 GCF_018148075.1 Burkholderia sp. AU19243 | reverse complement strand
CACCGCGACCACCGCGACCACCGCGACCACCGCGACCACCGCGACCACCGCGACCACCGCGACCACCGCGACCACCGCGACCACCGCGACCACCGCGACCACCGCGACCACCGCGACCACCGCGACCACCGCGACCCTGGCGCTATCCGGGATGACTCAGCCAACACCGGAGACCTTGAAATGCGCAGGCCTTCGATGAAGGATGCCGACGTCCCTCCTCCGACCGCCACAGCTTTATGCGCATAAACCTGCGGTGGAGAGGGATCCCACCGTTGCCCCCGCCAAACATACCGCTCCGATTGCATTGCCGCCGGGAAACATTCGACTGAAGCGGTCCCCGCCAACACGTCGCCGTGCCGATCGCTGCGCCGCGCATGCGTTCGAGCCGCCACCTTTATGCGCATAAACACCTGGGGCGTTGCGCGCATTCCCCGGTCGACCCAACGGACGAATATCGTGCGGCCAGGCATTCAAATCGCCCATCACATATACATTGGCACCCCGCCGAAGCGCCCGTAACGAGACTGGCTACAATACGTGCCTCTCTCATGGAGGCCTGACCGATGATCACGATCTACCACAACCCCCGGTGCTCGAAATCCCGCGAGACGCTCGCACTGGTCGAAACGTTGAACAGCATCGGTACGCCGGTGAACGTCATCGAGTATCTGAAGACGCCGCCGTCTGTCGAGGAACTCGAAGCACTGCATCGTCAGCTCGCGCGGCCGGTGCGCGACATGCTGCGTGACGGCGAAGAACCGTACAAGACTCTGGACCTTGCGCGCGCGAATCTGACCGACGCAGACGCATATGAAGCGATTGCCGCGCATCCGATTCTGCTGCAGCGTCCGATCGTCGTGTATCGGGGCAAGGCGGCGATTGGCAGGCCGCCCGAGTCAGTGCGGGCGCTGTTTGAATAATTGTTGTACGGCGTATTTTTCTTGTCGCATCAAATCGACGGCAAGCGTATCGAACTGGCGCACGCGCGAGTGGACTGAAGGCATTTACGAGATCGAACCCGGTTCCAACGCGGACC
The DNA here is from genome assembly GCF_018148075.1 of Burkholderia sp. AU19243. Lineage (NCBI taxonomy): Bacteria > Pseudomonadati > Pseudomonadota > Betaproteobacteria > Burkholderiales > Burkholderiaceae > Burkholderia > Burkholderia sp. AU19243. Next base: position 292,871 of record NZ_JAGSTV010000008.1, on the reverse strand, counting down.
CACCGCCATCGAACGCAGCGCCATTGCCGTCCTGCCTCGGCCGATCAAACCGTGCACCCGAGAATCACCCAGATCAGACCGCGGGGCCGCATCGGCCGGTGACCATGGCAACGCCCGGCTCGCCGGCGCGTCGGCCGCCGGCTGCGCATCGCCATCACGGACGAACTGCGCCGGCTCGATTTCGCGCAATCGCACTGCGGTGCCGACGCGGGAAGCTTGCATCGCCCCGCGCCTTTCGCGACAGCTGCGCACGCAGTCCGCAGCGGTAGACGATCAACAGCCGACCGCAACGACCGTGGCCTTCCGCGCTGCCGCCTCGCGCTGGCCGCGATACGTCAGCGATCTTCGTCGCCCGGGGACTCGCGCCGATCGTCGTCCGCCGTGACGTCGCGCCCCGCCGCCGCATGCGCGGCCGCCCGCAGCATCGCGATCTGCCCGCGATACGCACGGCATCCGCTGCACACCGGCAGATGTACATGCACCTGCATGTGCTCCTGAAGCGTCAATGACCGGTCGAGCGCAGCCGACAGCAGTCGCGTCACGTCCCTACATTTCCCCGGCAGCATCTTCGGTCGTCAATCCTTTTTCGCTGAGGCAGGTGCGCAGGCGCGTGCGCGCCCGATACAGCAGCACGCTGCAATGATTCGTCGTCAACGTCAGTTCGTGGCAGATATCGTCGATCGCGACATCCAGGAATTCGCGCATCATGAACACGCGGCCGATATGTTCGGGCAGGTGATCGAGGCAAACCTGGAATAGCGTCCAGAACTGCTGTTGCTGCAACAGCGTTTCGGGACGCGGCCACGGCCGCGGCTTCGTGTGTGCGGCCCAGTGCCCGTTTTCCTTGAACAGCTCGCGATCCAGCGCCGATTCGCCGTCGAGCTCCGCATCGAGCGCGGACAGACTCACCGTCCGCTGCCGCGCGCGCAGCGTATCGATCAGCTTGTTGCGCAGGATCCCGAAGACCCACGTCTTGTGCGCGGACCGTCCGGCGAACTCGCCCGCATGCGTCCACGCGGCCGTCAGCGCTTCCTGCACGGCGTCTTCGGCCGCGTCGGCATCGCGCAGCTGCAGCCGCGCGAAGCGCAGCAGATCGTGACGCAGTTGGGCGAGGTAAGCAGGATCGTCGTACGCGGACGGCATGGCGAGCGGAAAGCCTTGTATGGCAACAGCGTTGGATCGCGTTCCACAGGCAGGCGGCCGCGAAACGATGTGCGAGCAGCTTACTGGGCACGCGGCCACGCCGCAACGCATGTTCCGTCGCGAATTCACGAAGCGGCCCGCCTGGCTGCGCTATGCTTGCCGGAACGCCGCGTCGCGCGGCGCGAATTCGCGATGCGAGCGGGATGTAACTTCAGACCATAACGGTCGAGTTATCCACAATTTCTGTGGAAAACCTTGTGGAAAGTCGGCCGGTCGGCCCCGTCGGACGGCTCGCGGGCTGGCTTGCCTATAAACAGACCTTTGTCGCCTGTCCTGAATCAATCGGTCCGATTCCTCACTCACCGGAAGGAGAACACCATGTCCTATCGTGTTGCGGTCGTCGTCGGCAGCCTGCGTCGCGGTTCGTGGAACCGCGCGCTCGCGCATGCCGTAATCTCGCTCGCCCCAGCCGATTTCTCGTTCGAATTCGTCGAGATCGGCGAACTGCCGCTGTATAGCCAGGACTACGACGCGGACTTTCCGGAAGTCGCGAAACGCTTCAAGCAGTCGATCGAAGCAGCCGACGCGCTGCTGTTCGTCACGCCGGAGTACAACCGCTCGATTCCGGGTGTACTGAAGAATGCGCTCGACTGGGGGTCGCGCCCGTGGGGCCACAACTCGTGGTCGGGCAAGCCAGGCGCTGTGCTCGGCACGTCACCAGGCGCGGTCGGCACCGCGCTTGCGCAGCAGCATCTGCGCAACGTGCTCGCGTATCTCGACGTGAAGACGCTCGGTCAGCCGGAAATGTTCATCAAGCACGACCCGGCGCGCATCGGCGACCAGGGCCAGATCGTCAGCGAAGATACGCGGAAATTCCTGCAGGGCTTCGTCGACCGCTACGTCGACTGGGTGCGCGTGCTGAAGTCGGTCTGAGCGTCGTCGCGTTGCAGGCGCCGGCCCGCGCGCCCGCGGGTCACGCGCCTGCGTGCCGCGCATCGCGCGCCTCGCGGATCCCGAGCAGGATCTCGTCGAGCAGCGCGATGTCGAACGGCTTCGACAACACGCGCACGTTGACGGTCCGCGTGCGATCGAGCTCCTCCGCGTAACCGGTGACGAGGATCACCGGCAGCTTCTCCGGCCGCTTGCCGATTGCTTCGGCGAGGTCGATGCCGTTCAGGCGGCCCGGCATGTGGATATCGGAAATCACCAGATCGAATGCATCGTTCGCGGCTGCGCCCTCGACCAGGCGCAACGCGTCGTCGGCGCTGGGCGCATAAGTGACGCGGTGCCCGAGCAGTGTAAGCAGCGCTTCGGTGCCGGCCGCGACTTCGCTGTTGTCCTCCACGAGCAGTACGTGCAGGCCCGCGAGCGGGCCGGTGCTCTGCGCGGCGGGCTGCGGCCGTGCGACGATGTCTTCGACACGCGCACGCGGCAGGTAGAGCCGCACCGACGTACCGGCGCCGACCGCGCTGTCGATCGTCGCGAGGCCGCCCGAGCGCTCGCAGAACGCGAACACCTGCGGCAGCCCGAGCCCCGTGCCCATCCCTTGAGGCTTGGTCGTGAACAGCGGCTCGAACGCGCGCGCCAGCACGTCGGGCGCCATGCCGGCGCCCGTATCGTCGAGCGAAATCTGCACGAAATCGCCGGTCAGCGGAAAGCCGTCCTCGCGACGCAGCGTCACGTTGCGCGCGCCGACGGTTAAACGGCCGCCGGTCGCCATCGCATCGCGCGCGTTGACTGCGAGATTGATCACCGCGAGCTCGAGCTCCGCGACGTCGACGCGGATCGGCCACACGCCTGCATCGACCGCGACGACCAGCGACGACTTCGAGCCGAGCGACGTCTTCAGCAGTTCGCGGCACGTGCCGAGCCATTGGCCGACGTCGATCGTCTCGTTGTGAAGCGGCTGCTTGCGCGCGACGCCGAGCAACTGGCGCGTGAGCGACTGGCCGTTCTTCAGCGCACGCTCGATCGCACCGAATTCCTTGTCGAGATGCTGGACGCCGCGCCGCCGCGCGATCTGCACGTTGCTCGAAATGATCATCAGCAGGTTGTTGAAGTCGTGCGCGACGCTGCCGACCAGATTGCCGAGCGCCTGCATCTTGCGCGACTGCCGGTACGCCGATTCGATCGAGCGGCGCATCGACGCCTCTGCCTGCCAGCGTTCCCATGCCGCCTCTTCCGCCTTCAGCCGCTTCAGCGACAACCAGATCACCCACCACAGCGCCACCGACGGCGCGAACATCGAGATGAACAGGACGCTCAGATGTTCGTACCACTGATGCCAGATGGCCGAAGTCCGGTACGAGCAGCTCACGTACACGGGATAGCTGCCGACCTGCCGGTACGCGACGATTTCGCTGTCGGTGCCCTGCCCGACGCGCACGACGCCCGCGCGCGGATCGTTGTGCGCATTGCCGAACGTCGCCGTGCGATCGATCGGCGCGCGTGACGGCGGCGGCGGATACGACGCGATCACCGCGCCGTCCGAGCGCGCGAGCGCCATCGTCATCGGCGTGGACGCACCGCCGAGCAGGTCGCGGTAGAACGCATTGAAGTAGGACGACTTGAGCGCGATCGACACCATTCCGGCGAACGACCCGTCGCTATGACGTCGCGCGACGCCGGTATTGAATACGGGGATGTTCTCGAGCTTGAGCGGCCCCATCATCAACCGGGAGATATGCTCGATCACCTTGCCGTCGCGGATGCCGGTGAAGTCGTCGCGGTTCGCGATCGACGCGTAGGGCGCCGGATAGTAGAGGCTGTTCGCGAGCAGCATCCCGCTCGCACCGAAGATCGACACCGCCGCTACCTGCGGATAGCCGCCGCCGATCGTATTGAGCGCGTCGTGAATGTCCGCTTCCTGGCGGCGCACCGCGGCGTCGTCCATGTCCTGCACGAGATCGACGATGCGCGCATCGAGCGTCTCGCTCAGGTCGAACACCTTGAGCGCGTGCTCTTCGGCGACGCGCACGGTGCGCATCGTCACGTCGCTCGCCGCGCCCTCGCGTGCCCTCAGGTCGTTGTACGCCATGACCGACACGTAGATGCACGGCAACACGATCGCCGCCACCAGCAGCACGATCAACGTCACGCGCCGGACCGCGAAATCGTGCTCGGGCGCGCCGGACGAATAGTTGCCGTCGTCCTGCCAGTCGTCGGCGGGCGCGGAGGCAGGTGGGCGGGAGTCGGCGGGACGTTCGGACGTCATCGAAGCGAGCGGGCGAAGCGGAGGTGGTCAATCATAAACGAGTTGCGCTCGGCCGCCGTACGGCACAGCACATGGGCAACCTGTTGCTTCCGACAGGAACGCAATGAAAGAATGAAAACGCTATGAATCCGGCAGCGCAAACGTACACAAAGAAAAATTTTGCGTGCTTATCTCAAAATTGATCGCGACTGTTTTCGGAATGACGGCCGATCGAACCGATTCTGTTCGAAATGGTGAAAATGGCGAGTTGCACCGCCTCCGGTTTACTCAGAGAATCGCGCCTTGCTTTCCCTATGACAGATATATGCGCCCGCCGGCGTTTGCCGCGCGGAGCGTCGCGCGCGTCGTGGCGCGACGCTCCGCGCGCGGCCGCAAGGCGGTTGCCCCGCGCTTGATTGCCCGGCGCCTCAAGAAGCGCGCCGCGCGGTCGTTAACGCGAGAGAGACCATTCCGTATACCGCTTCGCCGCCATGCCTTTGCCGATAGTGATTGCCGACGATTCCTTGCTCGCTCGCAAACTTCTGACAAAGGCGCTGCCGGGAGACTGGGACGTCGACGTCGCTTATGCGGCGAATGGTCGCGAGGCCTTGGCGCTCTATCGTGACGGCAAAGCTTCCGTGATGTTTCTGGACCTGACGATGCCCGACATGAACGGCTATCAGGTACTGGAAACACTGCGCCACGAAGATCTGAACACGTTCGTGATCGTGGTATCCGCCGATATCCAGCCGCAGGCGCAAGCACGCGTGCGCGAGCTCGGCGCGATCGCATTCGTTGCCAAGCCCGTGACGTCGGAGGCGTTGCTGCCCATTCTCAAGGAGTATGGGTTGTATGCCTGAATCGGTGTTCACGGCGGAGCAACGCGACGCGTTGCAGGAAATCGCCAACCTCGCGATGGGTCGAGCCGCTGCACGGCTCGCGCTGCTGCTCGGGCACTTCATCGAGCTGTCCGTACCGCGCGTGCGCGTCGTGAAGGCGGCCGATGCGGGCGACGCGCTGCGCGAGATGACCGGCATTCACGAGAACGTGACGGCCGTGCGCCAGGGCTTCCGCTCCGACATCAAGGGCGAGGCGATCGTGCTGTGCCGCAGCGCGAGCGTCGCGCGGCTGATGTCGCTGATGGAGCGCACCTTCGGTGACGGCGTGTATGCCGGCATGGAGACGCAGGACGAAATCGTGTTCGACGTCGCGAACGTGCTGATGAGCGCGTGCGTCGCATCGATCCTCGACGAGCTCGGCCGCAAGCCGGTGTTCTTCCCGCCCGGGCTGCTCGGCGCGAACGTGTCGTTCGACGACGTGTTCCAGCCGAACGCGCTCGCGTGGAGCGTCGCGCTGCTGCTCGAAGTGAACTTCGGGCTCGAGGATCATGCGTTCCGCGCACATTTCGTGATGCTGATGGCCGAAGATTCGATCCGGCTGATGGGCGATGCGCTCGACGCGTTGCTGTCCGCGCTATGAACGCGCCGGCCGTTACCCCCGCTCCGTCGCTGAGCGACCTCGTGATCGAACGGGTCGGCTTCGGCCTGTTCGTACTCGATCGCGGGATGACCGTGCTGATGTGGAATCGCTTCATGCAGGACCACAGCGGCATCCCCGCCGCCGACGTGATCGGCCGCAACCTGTTCGACTGCTTTCCCGAGCTGCCGCGCGCGTGGCTGCAGCGCAAGCTCGAGAGCGTGTTCCAGCTCGGCAGCTTCGCGTTCAGCTCGTGGGAGCAGCGTCCGTACCTGTTTCGCTTCGAGCACGACCGGCCGATCACGGGCGGCGTCGATTACATGCAGCAGGACTGCACGTTCATGCCCCTCACGCGCGGCCGCGAAGTCGAGGCCGTGTGCGTGACGATCTCGGACGTCACTCACGTGAGCGTAATGCAGCGCGAGCGCGAAGAGGCGGTCGCGAAACTGCGCGAGCACGCGAACCTCGATGGCCTGACCGGCATCGCGAACCGGCGCTACTTCGAGGCGCGGCTAAGCGACGAGTTCGCGCGCTGGCAGCGTTACGGCGGCGACCTGTCGGTCCTGCTGTTCGATCTCGACCACTTCAAGACGATCAACGACCGGTTCGGGCACGCGGTCGGCGATGCGGTATTGCGCGAGACGGCGCGGCGCGTCGCGGCGATCGTGCGCGCGCAGGATACGTTCGGCCGTTTCGGCGGCGAGGAGTTCGCGTTGCTGCTGCCGTGCACGAATCTCGACGAGGCGATGCTCGTGGCCGACAAGGTGCGCGTTGCGATCAGCGGCACGCCGGTCGATGCGGAAGGCGTCAGCGTGTCGGTGACCGCGAGCGTCGGCGCCGCGTGTGCGACGGCAGGCGCGGCGGCGTGCGACGCGCTCGTCAACGAGGCCGACACCGCGCTGTATCGCGCGAAGCGGCTCGGGCGCGACCAGTCGGTCGCATACGCGTAACCGCCGCGCGGCCGCCGTTGCAGTTGCCGGTTCGCGCGTGTGCGGCGCGCGTTTCAGCTTTTCGCGATGTCGGCGAGCACGCCGGCCAGCACGGCCGGCTGCGACACGAACGGAGAATGGCTGCTGTCGAGCTGGTGCACGTGCGTCGGGTTGCCGGGCACGAACGCGTCGGCTTCGTCGATGAAGCGCTGCTGTAACGCCGGAAGAATCACGCGATCGGCCAGGCACTTGATGTAGTGACGGTCGATCGCTCCCCAGCGCGCGGCGGTCGTCGGGATCGCGGTGGCGAACGGCGCGGCCGGCACGTCGCAACTCATCAGGTTCGCGACCGCGTCGAAGTCGGCGAGCGGCGCGTCGTCGTACAGCGCACGCTTCATGAGTGCGCGATACGCGGTGTCGGCGCTGTGCGGATCGATCCGCAGCGCGCCGGCGACGCGCGGGCTCGCGAGCATCAGCGGGCCGAGCATCTCGCCGTGGTTCTCGGGCGCACGCACGTAGTCGAGGCCCGGCACGCCCGACGCGGGCATGAACGCGGCGAGATAGACGATCTTCGCGATCTTCTCGGGCGCGCGTTCCGCCGCGGCGGTGATCGCGAGGCCGCCCATGCTGTGCCCGACGAGCACGACCTTGCCGCGGCCCAGTGCGTAGGCGTCGTCCACGGCCTGCATCACCTGCGTCGCGTAATCGTCGAGCGTGGTGTTCGCGACCGGCGACGGCTCGGCGCCGAACGCATCCTTGTCGAGCGGCCTGTCGAGATACGATGCGGGAAAGCGGGCATGGACGCCGTGCGCGGGCAGGTCGCGCGCGATCGACAGATAGCCGCGCGCGGCGAGCGCGGCCGCGACGTGCGTGTAGCACCACGCGCCGTGCCACGCGCCGTGCACGAGCACGAAAACGGGATGATCGGACTGCGGGGTGGCGGTTACGTTCGTCTCCATGATGTCCGTGTCGTTCGGGAAAGATGTTCATCTTAGACGAAGCCGCGCACGTCCAAGCATCGACGCGCGGGGTCGCGCGAAACCGCGCTTCTGTCTCGTACAGGCCACATTTCGTCCCGATCTGATTTGAATTTGTCGCGAAGCGCGCTAATTTGACGCTTTCGTCCCCTTTGCGCCCCATGAACGTCGACTATCTCTTCTACCGGAAGCCGGACAAACCCGGCCCCTATTCGCTCGACGACCTGGGCGACGTCGCGCCGCCGATCGGCCCCGGCGACGCCGTGCGTGCGGGAATCGCCAGCGTATTCGACGCGATCGACTGGCATGAATCGCCGGACGTGCCGGGCGCGTGGTTCGGCACCGGCAGCGCGTTGTTCCAGTTCACCGTGGAGCCGGACGGGCGCGTGACGAGCTTCATGGGTTCGCGGCTCGAGCGCCGCTCCATGCTGCAGCTGACCCGCGAAATGGGCCTCATCGCGCTCGACCTGCAGCGCGACATCGTCTACGGCTGACGGGGCGGCCAGCCGCGCCGGCGGCCACCGCCGTCCGCGCCGGCCCGCGGGTACCCGCCCGGCGCCCGCCCGGCGCGGCGCGAGGCCGCCATCGAACTTCAAAGATTGCTATACTTTCGCCCAATTCCGGCTTCCGGCCGGTAATTTGTGCCTGTCTGCGTCGATCGTTCGCATATCTCGCACGCATTTGACGCCCTGACCAACCCAGCCGGGCATGGCTTCTTCAATCGCCCCGCGTGGGTGCCTCCGTGGAGCTCGTCTTGGCCGTTTCCAATCTCGTCGTGGACGAACAAGAAACCGACGCCGCTGCCGTCACATCGGGCAGTTCTTTCTATCTGGCAATGCGCATTCTGCCGGCGGTGCAGCGCGACGCGATGTTCCAGGTCTATGCGTTTTGCCGCGCGGTCGACGACATCGCCGACAGCGATTTGCCGCGCGCCGAGCGCAACGCGGGCCTCGATCGCTGGCGCGCGGATATCGACGCGTGCTTTGCCGGCCGTCCGCCGCGGCATTTGATCGCGCTTGAGCGCGAAATTCGCGCGTTCAACCTGCAGCGCGACGACTTCCACGCAATGATCGACGGGATGGCGATGGACGCCGCCGAAGACATCTGCGCGCCCGACGAGCCGACGCTCGATCTGTTCTGCGATCGCGTCGCGAGCGCGGCCGGCCGCCTGTCGGTGAGGATTTTCGGGATCCCCGACGCGGAAGGCATCAAGCTGTCGCACCATCTCGGCCGTGCGCTGCAACTGACGAACATCCTGCGCGACATCGACGACGATGCGGCGATCAACCGCTGCTATCTGCCGCGCGAGCTGCTCGCACGGGAAGGCATTGCGATCACCGATCCGGCGACGATCGCGCGCGATCCGGCGCTGCCGCGCGTGTGCGCGACGCTCGTCGAACGGGCGATCGCGCACTTCCGCGAAGCGGACGCCGTGATGGACACCTGCGCGCGCGCGCAGGTGAAGGCGCCGCGCATCATGTCGGGCGCTTATCGCTGCATTCTCGACGCTGCGATCGCGCGCGGCTTCGCTTATCCGCGTGCCCCGCTGCGCAAGCCGAAGGCGCGCATGCTGATGATCGCGGCGCGCTACGCGCTGTTCTGAGCCGATGCCCAGAACCGTCCACGTGATCGGTGCAGGACTCGCGGGGCTGTCGGCCGCCGTCGAGCTGCAACGCCGCGGGCGGCGGATCGTGCTGCACGACGCGCATGCGCATGCGGGCGGCCGTTGCCGCACGTGGTTCGACGGCACGTTGAACACGACGCTCGACAGCGGGCTGCATCAGATCTTCGCGGGTCAGCCCGCGACGCAGCGCTACCTGCGCGCGACGGGCGCGGCCGATCTGCTCGTCGGGCCCGCGCTGTCCGAATATCCAGTGGTCGACGCCGCGTCGCAGCAGCGCTGGACGCTGCGCTTCGGCAACGGACGCTGGCCGTCGTGGCTGTTCGATGCCGCCTCGCGTGCGCCCGGCACCACGCCGCTCGACTACCTGGCGCTCGCGCCGCTCGCATTCGCGCGCACCGGCCGCTCGCTCGCGCAGACGATGCGATGCGACGGCGTGCTGTGGGATCGCTGGCTGAGGCCGTTTCTCGTCGGCGTGCTGAACGTCGAGCCGCGCCATGCGAGCGCCGAGCTCGCACGAGCGGCGCTGTGCGGCGCGTTCTCGGCGGGCGGGCCGGGCTGCCGGCCGCTCGTCGCGCGCCAGGGGCTCGGCAGCGCGTTCGTCGAACCGGCGCTGCGGATGCTGCAGCATGGCGGCGCGCAAATACGGCTGAACTCGCACCTCGATGCATTCGAGTTCGGCGCGCATGGCAATGCGGTCGACGCGATCACGATCGGCGGCGAACGCGTCGATCTCGCGCCGGGCGACGCGGTCGTGCTGGCCGTGCCGCCGGAGGTTGCGCAACCGCTGGTGCCGGACCTCACGGCGCCCGATACGTTCGGCGCGGTCGTGACCGCGTATTTCGCCGCCGACACGCACGACGGTCCTCCGCAGCAGACGACCGTCGTCAACGGCATCGTCGATGCGATGCGCACCGGCGACGGCACGCTCGCGGCAACGATCCGCGATGCGGGCCGCTGGCTCGACATGCCGCGCGACGCGCTTGCGCAGCGTATTTGGGACGACGTCGCGCGCGTGACGGGCGCGAATGCCGAAGCCATCCCCGCGTGGCAGCTCGTCGTCGAGCCGCGCGCGGGTTTTGCGGCGGTGCCGTCGCAGGAAATGAAACGTCCGGCCGTGCGTACGCGCTGGACCAATCTCGTGCTGGCGGGCGACTGGATTGCCACCGGCCTGCCCGCCACGATCGAGGGCGCGATCCGTTCCGGCCAACTGGCCGCGGACGTGCTCCAGACACAATAAGCAACAGAGGGACCGATGAACGATCTCACCGAAATGGCTACCCTGTCCGCCGGCACCGTGCCGGCCTCGCTCGACACGGCCGTCGCGCGCGCGACCGACGCGCTGTTGGCCGCGCAGAACGCGGACGGACACTGGGTCTACGAACTGGAGGCCGATTCGACGATTCCGGCCGAATACGTACTGCTCGTCCACTATCTCGGCGAGACGCCGAACCTCGAGCTCGAACAGAAGATCGGCCGCTATCTGCGCCGCATCCAGCAGGCCGACGGCGGCTGGCCGCTGTTCACCGACGGCGCACCGAACATCAGCGCGAGCGTGAAGGCGTATTTCGCGCTGAAGGTGATCGGCGACGACGAGAACGCCGAGCACATGCAGCGTGCGCGCCGGGCGATCCATGCGATGGGCGGCGCGGAGATGTCGAACGTGTTCACGCGGATCCAGCTCGCGCTGTACGGTGCGATCCCGTGGCGCGCGGTGCCGATGATGCCGGTCGAAATCATGCTGCTGCCGCAGTGGTTCCCGTTCCATCTGTCGAAGGTGTCGTACTGGGCGCGCACGGTGATCGTGCCGCTGCTGGTGCTGAATGCAAAGCGCCCGCTCGCAAAGAACCCGCGCGGCGTGCGTATCGACGAGCTGTTCATCGACCCGCCCGTCAACGCGGGGCTGCTGCCGCGCCAGGGTCACCAGAGCCCGGGCTGGTTCGCGTTCTTCCGCGTGGTCGATCATGCGTTGCGCGCGGTCGACGGGCTGTTCCCCAGCTACACGCGCGAACGCGCGATCCGTCAGGCGGTGGCGTTCGTCGACGAGCGCCTGAACGGCGAGGACGGCCTGGGCGCGATCTATCCGGCGATGGCCAACGCGGTGATGATGTACGACGTGCTCGGCTACGCTGAAGATCATCCGAATCGCGCGATCGCGCGCAAGTCGGTCGAGAAACTGCTCGTCGTGCACGAGGACGAAGCGTATTGCCAGCCGTGCCTGTCGCCGGTGTGGGACACGTCGCTCGCCGCGCATGCGCTGCTCGAAACCGGCGACGCGCGTGCGGAAGAGGCCGTACTGCGCGGCCTCGATTGGCTGCGCCCGCTGCAGATTCTCGACGTGCGCGGCGACTGGATCTCGCGCCGGCCGAACGTCCGGCCGGGCGGCTGGGCGTTTCAGTACGCGAATGCGCACTATCCGGACGTCGACGACACCGCTGTGGTCGTGATGGCGATGGACCGCGCTCAGAAGCTCAAGCAGACGGACACGTATCGCGAATCGATGGCGCGTGCGCGCGAATGGGTGGTCGGCATGCAGAGCAGCGACGGCGGCTGGGGCGCGTTCGAACCGGAGAACACGCAGTACTACCTGAACAACATTCCGTTCTCGGATCACGGCGCACTGCTCGATCCGCCGACCGCCGACGTGTCGGGCCGCTGCCTGTCGATGCTGTCGCAACTCGGCGAGACGCCGCTGAACAGCGAGCCGGCCCGTCGCGCGCTCGACTACATGCTGAAGGAACAGGAGCCGGACGGCAGCTGGTACGGCCGCTGGGGGATGAACTACGTATACGGCACATGGACGGCCCTTTGCGCGCTGAACGCGGCCGGCCTGACGCCGGACGATCCGCGCATGAAGCGCGGCGCGCAGTGGCTGCTGTCGATCCAGAACAAGGACGGCGGCTGGGGCGAGGACGGCGACAGCTACAAGCTGAACTACCGCGGCTACGAGCAGGCGCCGAGCACGGCGTCGCAGACGGCCTGGGCGCTGCTCGGACTGATGGCGGCCGGCGAGGTGAACAACCCGGCTGTCGCACGCGGCGTCGACTACCTGATCGCGCAGCAAAACGACGAAGGCCTGTGGGACGAGACGCGCTTCACGGCGACCGGCTTCCCGCGCGTGTTCTACCTGCGCTATCACGGCTATCGCAAGTTCTTCCCGCTGTGGGCGCTTGCGCGTTATCGCAACCTGAAGCGCGCGAATGCGACGCGCGTGACGGTCGGGATGTAACGCGTGCCGGCGACGCAGCACAACGGCACGCTGCCCGTCATCGCCGTCACGGGGATGGCGTTCGAGGCGCGCATTGCGCGCGGTCACGGCGTCGAGGCGGTGTTCGCCGCGCGGGCCGACCGGCTCGAGCGCGCGCTGGCCGAAGCGACCGCACGCGGTTGCGCGGGCATCGTCAGCTTCGGCACCGCGGGCGGGCTCGCGCCCGAGCTCGCGCCCGGCGCGCTCGTGATCGCGGACGCGATCGACGGCCCGTTCGGCCGCGTGCCGACCGATCCGGGCTGGAGCGCCCGCCTCGTCGCCGCGCTGCACGACACGCCGGTGTGGGCGCGCGTCACGCGCGGCACGATGGCGGCAGTTGGCGCGCCGGTGGTCAGCGAGCAGGAAAAGACGTCGCTGCATCGTGCGAAGGGCGCGCTCGCCGTCGACATGGAATCGCATATCGCGGCGGCCTTCGCCGCGTCGCGCGGCGTGCCGTTCGCGGTGTGTCGCGCGATCGTCGATCCCGCGTGGCGCACGCTGCCGCGCGCGGCGACGGCCGGCCTGCGCGACGACGGCAGCACCGCGATCCTGCCGATTTTGCGCGAGCTGCTGAAGCAGCCGTCGCAGCTTGGTCCGCTGCTGCAGGTCGCGGGCGATGCGCGCGCAGCGCGCACGACGCTGATACAGGCGCGGCACGCGTTCGAGCGTGCGGGCGCGATGCGGATCGTCTGAGCGGCGCTCGCCGCTTTCCCGCTGCGCTTCTCCCCTCCTCTTTTTCGTTTCGCGGACGCGCAAAAAAAGAGCGCTGCATGATGCAGCGCTCCTTGTCGTTCCGGCAGACGGCGTGGCCGCGCTACTGCGCGGCCGGAGCGCTTGCGGGCGGCGTCGGCACGGCCGGCGCGATGGGCGCGCCGTTCGCGGCAGGTGCGGTCGTTGCACCGGTCGGCGCAGCCGCCGATGCCGCAGCAGGCGCACTCGCGGGCGCTGCCGCGTCCGCACCCGGATCGTCGTACTGCGGCAGGCCCGGTGCGGCCGGCGCATTGTTCGGCGTTGCGCCCGATGCGCCTCCCGACTCACCCGGATCCTCATAGTTCGGCAAGCCGCCCGGCATGGCGGGCGTCGCCGCCGGCACCGCGCCGGCTTCACCCGGCTCCGCGTAGTTCGGCACCGCGGTCGACGCCGACTGCCCGCGATACGTGAGCGACTTGCGTTGCTGCAGATACGCATCGCGGACGAACGAATACGGATCGAGCGCCGCCTGCTTCAGCAAATCGGTTGCGCCGAGCAGGTCCGAGCGCGCGCTGATGAACTGCGCGATGTACATCGGATTGCGCACGGCCGGCTCGATGTAGTTGAGCAGGTTGAAGCGGACGTCCACCGCGCGGCCGACGCCGTCGCGAATCGTGCTTGGGCCGAACACCGGCAACACGAGGTACGGGCCCGACGGCATGCCCCAGCGCGCCATCGTCAGCCCGAAGTCCTGGTGATGCTTCGGCAGGCCGGCCGGCGTCGCGATGTCGATCAGGCCGCCGACGCCGAACACCGAGTTCATCGCCACGCGCATCAGGTCCTGCGTCGCATCCGTGATGCGCAGCTGCAACAGGTTGTTCGCCATGTTGCCGAGATCGCCGAGGTTCGAGAAGAAGTTGCTGATCGCGGTGCGCACCGGCGTCGGCGTGATCTTCTGGTATCCCTTCGCGATCGGCACCGCGATGTTCGTGTCGACCGTGTCGTTGAACTTGTACATCGCGCGGTTCATCGGCTCGAGCGGGTCGTTGGGGTTGCGGTTCGGGCCCGTCGCGCAGCCGCTGAGCACCGCGCTGGCTGCGACGGTCGCCGCAATGATTCGCACCTTATTCATTGTTTCCTTGCGATTGGTTCTTGGCGCGTTTGACGCGCGGTTTGCCCATCAGGACAGGCTGAAACACCACGGCGCCGATCAGCGTGCAGGTCAACGCCAGCGCAAGCAGTTTGCCCATGCTCGACGTGCCCGGATGATGCGACAGCCACAGGCTGCCGAAAGCGGTTGCCGTCGTCGCGGCGCTGAACAGCACCGCGTGCGTGAGGCTCGAGTGCAGCAGGCCAGTCTGCCCCGCGCGCCATGCCATCACGAAGTACACCTTGAACGCGACGCCGACGCCGAGCATCAGCGGCAGCGCGATGATGTTCGCGAAGTTCAGCGACATGCCGAGCACCACGCACATCTCGAGCGTGACGAGCCCGGACACGAGCAGCGGCACCAGCGTGCGCAGCACGTCGCCGAAGCGGCGCAACGTGATCCACAGCAGGATGGTGATCGAGATGATCGACCACAGCGCCGCATGCAGGAACGCGTTGATGATCGTCTCGGCCGAATGCAGGATCGAGATCGGACCGCCGGTCGCGCCCGGCTCCGCCGCCTTCACGGCCTTCGCGAAGCGGCGCAGCATCGTGTCGTCGTTCGGGTCGACGCCCTTGGGCACCTTCGGCGAGATCTGCACGAGCGCGTGGCCGTCCGGCGCGACCCAGTCGCGCACCAGCTGCGGCGGCAGCGATTCGCGCGTGATCTCCTGCGGCTGCAGCAGCGTCGCGAGCTGGTTGAGTGCGATGCGCAGCGTGTCCGAGAACGCGCGTTCCGCGCGATCGCGCGTCGCGCTGTCGGCCGCGGCCAGCTTCGCGAGCGATGCCGACAGATGCTGCGCGGCCGGCGCGCCCGGCCCCGGGTGATCTTCCGCCGCATAGCTCAGCAGGTCCGACACGCGCTTGAGCGCGGCGACGCGCTGCGCGTCGGTCGCGGGCGGCGCGGCCGGCTGCGTCAGCGCGGGCAGCAGTTCGCTCGCAGCCGTGGCGATCGCCGCGCGCTTGGCCGGCTGGTCGGCCGGCACGAAAGTCGTGAGCGTCGTCGTGCGACCGACCTCCGGCAGCGCGTCGAGGCGCTTCGCGGCCGCGTCGGCTTCGGCGAGCGACGGCGCGAGCAGCGTGACGTCGTTGACCGCGGCTTCCGGCGAATCCTTCAGCGCGAGCAGCGTCGCCATCGATTCGCTGTGCGGATCCTTCAGGTGCAGCGGATTGAAGTCGAAGTGCAGGAACGCGAGCAGCGGCAGCGCGCCGATCACGACCGCGAGCGTGCCGATGAGGATCGGCTTGCGATGGCGATCGAGGAAATCGTCGACCGGCGCGAGCCACGGAAACCCGGGCGTCTTCGATTCGCCGGGCGGCGCGAACAGGCGGAGCAGCGCGGGCAGCAGTGTGAGCGTGGTCAACAGCGCGACGAACATCCCGACGCCCGCGATCAGCCCGAGCTCGGACACGCCGCGATACGCGGTCGGGATGAACGAGAAAAAGCTCGCCGCGACGGCCGTGGTCGCGAGCGCGAGCGGCATGCCCATCGAGTGCGCGGCCCCGATCAGCGCGTGATCGATGCGCGGATCGCGGAAGCGTTCCTCGCGGTACTTCACGCCGTACTGGATCGAGAAGTCGACGCCGAGGCCCACGAACAGCACCATGAACGCGACCGAGATCATGTTCAGTGAACCGACCATCGCAAGGCCGAGCGCGGCGGTCACGACGAGGCCGACGAACAGCGTGACGAGCACCGATCCGATCATTCGCTTCGAGCGCAGTGCGAGCCACAGGATCACGAGCACGGCGAGCAGCGTGAGCACGCCGTTGAGCGCAGCGCCGTCTTCGACCGACGCGAATTCGTCGTCGGCGAGCGGCTGTTCGCCGGTCAGGCGCACGACCGCGCCGTAGCGTTTTTCCAGATCGAGCGTGCGCGCGGTGTCGCGGATCACCTCGCTCGTGGCCGCGCCGGCCTTCAGCGCGCCGTAGTTCACGACCGGCTGCACGGTGACGAATGCGCGCGCCGGCTGGCGTGCGGCGTCGCTGTCGACCAGCCCGCGCCAGGAGAATGCGGCCGGCTTGCCGGCCAGCACGTCGTCGACGGTCGCGGCACTGCGCGCGAGCAGCTTCGCCATCGCCGGCAGCTTGACCTGCCCGGCCAACAGCGGCTGGCCGAGCGTGGTGGACAGCGTGGTCGCGAGCCCGGTGAGGCTCGGGTTCTTCGCGAGTTCATTGACGAGCGGCCGCGCGCTCGCGAGCTGGGACGTCGTATCCGACACCTCCTGCGGCGACAGGAACAGCAGCCCGTTGTGCTCGAAGAACGGGCCGCCGCCGGGTTCGCCGACCTGACCGATATGGCCGGCGTCGGTTTGCTTCTGCAGCGCGTCGGTGAGCGCGTGCGCGGCGGCGGTCGCGAATTCGGGCGCGGGCGCTTCGACCACCGCGAGGATCGTGCCGTTGCGTTGCGGGAACGCTGCGTCGACGGCCTTGCTGAGCGCGGCCCATTGCGGCTCGGCATCGACGAGCTTGCTGATGTCCGTGTTGATCTTGAAGTGCTGCGCGACATAGACGCCGCTGAACGCGGCAATGACGAGCGACAGCACGACGACCCAGACGGGGCGGCGGACCGACCATGCGACGAGTCGGACGATGAGAGATGTCACCATGTGGCGGTGCGGAGGGGCTGGCAAGGGCAAAGCAACGAGTATACCGGCGCAACGTGGCGTCGGTCGCGACGTCGCTACGTAAAAGGGCGGGAAGGATATTTGCTCCGCTTCGCGAGAATCGGCGCCAACGATCGGATGATTGGTAAGGGGACGCTTACATAATCGGCGCGGAGCGCCGCGGCGAAGGCTCTGTGACAAAGGGGGATCAAAGGTAACAGTCGGTCACCGCGCGGCAGGCGCGCGTCGGGGCCGCTATACTTCGACCCACCGGCCGATGCAACGCATGCGATTTTGCCGGCCGTTTTTTCTCATCGAGTGCGAATATCAGTATGAAACGTCATCTGTTTGCTTTCATCGCGGCCGCAGCCGTGTCGGTTTCCGCTTTCGCGCAGAGCGCGCCGGTCGACGTCGTCCGCAGTGCGGTCGAGGGCACCGTCAACGCGATGAAGGCCGACCCGGCCGCGCGCGGCGGCGACATGGCGAAAGTCACGCAAGTCGTCGAGCAGCGCTTCCTGCCGGCGACGAATTTCGAACGCACGACCCGCATCGCCGTCGGCGACGCGTGGAAGCAGGCGACACCGCAACAGCAGCAGGAGCTGTACAAGCAGTTCAAGCTGCTGATGACGCGCACCTATGCGGCGTCGCTCGCGCAGCTCGGCAACCAGGATGCGAAGTTCTCGTTCAAGGCCGGCGGCGCGTCGGGCGCCGATGCGCTGGTGCAGTCGACGGTCACGACGCCGGGCGACAGCCAGTCGGTCGGCTACCGGCTCGGCAAGGTCGGCAACGACTGGAAGATCTACGACATCGACATGTCGGGCGCGTGGTTGATCCAGGTATATCAGGGCCAGTTCAAGAGCCAGCTCGCATCGGGCGGCGTCGACGCGCTGATCGCGTATCTGCAGAAGCACAATTCGCGGACGAATTGAGCGTCGACGCGCGAAGTCTGGATGCATGAAAGGCGCCTCCGGGCGCCTTTTCTATTCGCGGGTCGGTCGAGCGGCGATTGCCACTGCGGGATGCTGACCCAGCGAGTCTGCAAGTGCTTTGGAGGGGCGAATCGCGCGCGGTGCGAGCAGTCGGAAGACCGCCTACCGCCGCCGATGCTCGACCGCGAACTTGATCAGTTCCGCCTGCCCTTCGATTTCGAGCTTGCGTTTGAGATTGAGCCGGTGCGTTTCCACCGTGCGCACCGACAGCCCCGTCTGCTGCGCGATCTGCTTGCTCGACAGCCCCTCGGCCAGCGCATCGAGGATGTCGCGTTCGCGCGGCGTCAACCGGTCGAGCGGCGACGCGGTCGCGCTCGCCTGGATCATCCGCGCGGCGAGCCCTTCGCTGAAGAACGTCTGGCCGGCCAGCACCGCGCCGATCGCGCGCACGATCTCGCTCGCTGGCGAATCCTTCAGCAGATAACCGCTCGCGCCGGCTCGCACGGCCTGCGTCACGTATTCGACGTTGTCGTGCATCGACAGCATCAGCACGCGAATGCCCGGGAAGCGCTCGTGGAACACGCCGGCGAGCGTGATCCCGTTCATCCCGTTCATGCCGACGTCCATCAGCGCGAGATCGGGTTCGAGCGACGCGGCGAGCGCGAGCGCCTCGTCGGCGTTGCCGGCTTCGCCGACCACGGACAAGTCGGCTGCCTCGAGCCGCATCCGCAACCCGTCGCGTACCAGCGGGTGATCGTCGACGAGTAGCAGGCGGGCAGCGGGCCGGGCGGTGTCGGGGGCGCTCATGGGCAAGAGTCTCCGGTTAGGGGCGCGCACCGTCAGGCGGCGGCGCGCAGCGGCACGCGCGCGGCAACGACGGTGTGGCCAACCTGCGACGCGATCGTCAGCGTGCCGCCGAGCGCATCGAGGCGCTCGCGCATGTTGCGCAGCCCGATGCCGCGGCGCGCATCGGTCTGCGTCCGTTCGGCATCGAAGCCGCAGCCGTTGTCGGCGATGGTCAGCGTGACCGCATGCGCGCCGACATCGAGCGTGACGGCCGCGCGCGACGCCTGCGCATGATGCACGATGTTGCTGAGCGCTTCCTGCGCGATCCGGAACAGCGCCGTGTTGACCGCCGCAGGTAGCGGCCGCGCGCCGCTGTGCGCGACCTGCGTATAGCCGATGTCGATGCCGCTTTCCGTGCCGAGTTCGCGCACCAGTTGTTCGAGCGCGGCCGCGAGGCCGAGATCGTCGAGCATCGCCGGGCGCAGCGCATGCGAGATGCGCCGCACTTCGCGCAACGTGTCGCCGAGCCGCCCGACGCCCGACGCGAGCGCCTGCTCGGCTTCGGGCATGCGTGTCGCGCCGCGCTCGAAGCGCGCGAGCGCGGATTCGAGCATCAGCTTCGCAGACACCATCATCTGGCTGATCCCGTCATGCAACTCGCGCGACAGCCGTTCGCGCTCCTGCTCCTGCGATTCGACGACGCGCTGCGCGAGCTGCTTGAGCTTTGCGTCGGCACTGCGCGATTCGCTGACATTCAGCACCAGCGCGCACACGGCGATCGCGGCGGCGCCGGTCAGCGCGATCGCGGTGAGCCAGCTCATCGTTCGCTCGATGTTCGCGGACGCGCGCGCGTCGATGCGCTGCAACGCGGTGTCGACGTCATCGAGATAGATGCCGGTGCCGACCATCCAGCCCCAGCGCTCGAGCGCGACGACGTAGCCGAGCTTCGGTGCGGGCTTGCCGGTCGACGGCCGTTGCCACGTGTAGCGCACGTAGCCGCCGCCGTGCGAGGCCGCGCCGATCAGCTGCTGGATCGTCAGCGCGCCCTGCGGATCGCGCATCGTCCAGAAGTTGTGGCCGACGCGCTCGGGTTCGCGCGGATGCATCAGCGCATTGCCGTGCAGGTCGTAGACGAAGAAATAACCGTCGGGGCCGAAATCCATCTTTTGCAGCATCGCGAGCGCCTGCGTGCGCAGCAACCCGTCGTCGCGCGCGTTGCCGCCGCTAGCGTCGTACAGCGGCATGATCGCGCTCGTCGCAAGCTCGACGTAATGCTTGAGCTCGACTTCCTTGCTCGACAGGTACGCGGCCTGGATCGTCGCGTGCTGCGTGCGCGCGAGCGACGTCGCCTGCTGACGCACGCCGAAACCGATGCCGGCGATCGCGAGCAGGAACGGCACGATGGCCAGAAGAAATATCTTTGCCTTGAGTTTCATGGTGACGGGAAGCCGGCGCGCCGACGGCGGACGCGCGCCGCGCATAGCGCGGCGAGCCGACATTGTCGGCGATTTTGCCCGCCGGCGGCGCGCGTGGAATGGCCGGGCGGCGCTCAGGCGCGCCGCGGCTCGCGCTCGGCGGCGGCCGATGCGATCTGCACGACGACCCGGTTGCGTCCCAGCTCCTTCGCGCGATACAGCGCGTCGTCGGCGACTTTCAGCGCGCGCTGGATGCTGCAGTCGCGGGCCGGATAGCAGGTCGTCACGCCGATGCTCGCGGTGAGCCGCCCCGTCGTGCCCGTGTCGTGGTGGATGCCGAGCTCGAGGATGCCGGTGCGGATCGCTTCGGCGATCGTCACGGCGCCGTCCGTATCGACATTGGGCAGCACGACGACGAATTCCTCGCCGCCGTAGCGCGCCGCGTAGTCGGCCGGCCGCCGCAGGCAGCCGGCGATGCAGCGTGCGACCGCGGCGAGTGCGTCGTCGCCGGCCTGGTGGCCTTGCGTGTCGTTGTAGCGCTTGAAGTGATCGACGTCGACGAACAGCAGCGACAGCGCGTGTTGCGAGCGCGCGGCGCGACGCCATTCGCGCGCGAGTGTGACGTCGAGCATCCGGCGGTTGTCGAGGCCGGTGAGGCCGTCGGTGCGCGCGAGCGCCTCCAGTTCCGTTTCCGCGCGGTGGCGTTTGCGCAGCTGCACGTCGAGCAGCAGCGACAGGCCGACGAAGCCGAGCGCGAGGATCGCCATCGCCGAGCCGATCGGGATCGCGCGGTCGTACCACGCGGCGTACGTGTCGGCTTCGGAGCGCGCGACCATGATGATCAGCGGCAGGTTCTGCAGATGCCGGAACACGTACAGGCGCCGCACGCCGTCGATCGATGCGGTATCGGCGAAACTGCCTTCGCTGGCCGCCATGAACTGCCGGAACGTGCTCGCCTTGCTGATGTTGCGGCCGACGATCGCTGGATCGTATGGCTGGCGCGCGAGCATCAGGCCCTTCGTGTTGATCAGCGCCATCGACCCGCGATCGCCGAGCGCGAGACGCGAGAACAAATCCTGGAAATATTCGAGCCGGATCGACATCACCGCGACGCCGCCGAACGATCCGTCGGGCCGCGTGATCCGCCGGCTGAGCGCGATGCTCGGCGAGCCGGCGCGCAGCCGCGAACGGTATGGATCGCTGACGTACAGGCCGACGTCGGGGTGATCGCGGTGGACGGTGAAGTACGGTTCGTTGCCGAAATTGACCTTGCGCGGCACGTCGCTCTTGCCGTCGACCGCGATGTCGCCGTTCGCGTCGAGCACGTAGATCCCGCCGAGGTACCTGGCCGTGGTTGCGCGATCGAACAGCACCTGGCGGCGCAGCGGCATCGGCAGCGCGGTGACCGCCGGATCGTTCGCGCCGTCGACGACTGCCTGCAGCGACAGCGAATAGAACTCGATGTTGCGCTCGATGTCCCACGACGCCATCAGCGCGATGTTCTGCTGCGTGATCCGCGCGCGGTCGCGGGCGTCGACCCGGGCTTCGTACAGCACGATGCCGCACAGAAGCAGCAGGAGCAGACCGATCAGCAGCCCGGAATAAAAGATCAGATGCGGCAGCAGGAGCCGGCGCAATTGTGCGGCGATACGGCCGGTCGGGCCGGATTCGCTGGGCATTGCGTAGTCGGTCTCTGCCATGGTTCGTGAAGCGATGGGCATCGCCGTCAGCACGCGGGTCGATGCAATTGTTCGTATGATTGGCGCGTGGCGATCCGATACGCTGCCCCGTTGTGTTCTGCTGGTCCGACGACCGTGCGCCGATTATCGGAACAACGCGGCAGGCTGAACCGCTCGATTATTCATTCATCGGCGGATTCTGCCGCGATTCAACGATCAGGCGAATCGGGCCGCGTGGATTGGTCCGAGTATAACGCGCACGTTGGCGGA
The DNA here is from genome assembly GCF_018148075.1 of Burkholderia sp. AU19243. NCBI lineage: Bacteria > Pseudomonadati > Pseudomonadota > Betaproteobacteria > Burkholderiales > Burkholderiaceae > Burkholderia > Burkholderia sp. AU19243. The sequence continues at coordinate 270,761 of NZ_JAGSTV010000008.1, read as the reverse complement.
CGCGAAAAATGTTGCCGGCCGTTGATCGGGATCAAATTACGACGGCCGCCGATACTTGCCACTCGCGCGGTGAACGTTGCTGCGCAAGGGCCTGTGGCGGCGTTGCGCGTGCCGCGCATTAGGTCACGGCTCGATTTCCGTCTTTAACGGATTGCAGAATGTCTGCCCGACGTTGTGCAATGCGCAATGATTATTCTTTTCAGCGTCCGCCTCAGTCCGCATATGAAAACGGACGGCCGCGACGGCCGTCCGTTTCGTGAATCCGCATGCGGGAAAGCCCGCATGCGTGTGCGCATGCCGGGCGTTTACGCGCCGTGCTGCTGCGCCTTGAACGCGAGCCGGAAGCGATGCAACAGCGGCTCGGTATAGCCGCTCGGCTGCGACGCGCCCTGCAGCGCCAGCGCGCACGCGGCCTTGAACGCGGTCGACTCGTCGTAGGCGGGCGCCATTGGACGATAGTTCGGATCGCCCGCATTCTGCTGGTCGACGACGCGCGCCATCCGCTTGAACACGTCGAGCACGAAGGCTTCGGTGATCACGCCATGGCGCAGCCAGTTCGCGATGTGCTGGCTCGAAATGCGCAGCGTCGCGCGGTCCTCCATCAGGCCGACGTCGTGGATGTCTGGCACTTTCGAGCATCCGACGCCCTGTTCGACCCACCGCACGACGTAGCCGAGGATGCCCTGCGCATTGTTCTCGACTTCGCTGAGGATCTCGGCCTCGCTCCACTCGGCGCGCTCGACGACCGGCACGGTCAGCAGCCCTTCGAGCAGCGCGTCGCGCTCGCTCGCGTACGGCGTCTTCTCGAGTTCCTGCTGGACGGCCTGCACGTCGACGAGGTGGTAGTGCAGCGCGTGCAGCGTCGCGGCGGTCGGCGACGGCACCCACGCGGTGTTCGCGCCGGCGCGCGGATGCGCGATCTTCTGCTCGAGCATCGCATGCATCAGGTCCGGCATCGCCCACATGCCCTTGCCGATCTGCGCGCGACCGCGCAGGCCGGCCGACAGCCCCGCGAGCACGTTGTTGCGCTCGTACGACTGGATCCACGCCGACGACTTCATGTCGCCCTTGCGGATCATCGGGCCCGCTTCCATCGCGGTGTGCATCTCGTCGCCGGTGCGGTCGAGGAAGCCGGTGTTGATGAACGCGACGCGGGCCGCCGCTGCGGCGATACACGCGGCGAGGTTCACGCTGGTGCGCCGCTCCTCGTCCATGATGCCCATCTTCAGCGTATTGCGCGGCAGGCCGTACAAATCCTCGATCCGCGCGAACAGCGTGTCGGCGAACGCGACTTCGGCCGGGCCGTGCATCTTCGGTTTCACGATGTAGATGGAGCCCGTGCGCGAATTGCGCTTGGCCTTCAGGTCGTGCAACGCGCACAGCGTGGTGACGACGCCGTCGAGGATCCCTTCCGGAATCTCGTTGCCGTCTCGATCGAGCACCGCGCCGTTGGTCATCAGGTGGCCGACGTTGCGCACGAACAGCAGCGAGCGGCCGTGCAGCGTCAGCGTGCCGCCGGACGGCGTCGTGTATTCGCGATCGGCGTTCAGGCGGCGCGTAAACGTCTTGCCGCCCTTCGCGACTTCTTCGACCAGCGTGCCTTGCATCAGGCCGAGCCAGTTGCGGTAGAGCTGGACCTTGTCGTCGGCGTCGACCGCAGCGACCGAATCCTCGCAGTCGATGATCGTGCTGACCGCGGCTTCGAGCACGATGTCCTTCACGTTCGCGAGATCGGCGCGACCGATCGGCGTCGATGCGTCGATCTGGATCTCCAGATGCAGCCCGTTGTGCTTCAGCAGGATCGCGGACGGTGCGCCGGCCGCGCCCTGGTAGCCGACGAATTGCGCGGGCTGTGCGAGGTGCACGACGCCCTTGCCGGTTTCGACGGCGAGCTGGCCGTCCTGCACGCGGTAGCGCAACGCATCGCGGTGCGAGCCGCTCGCGAGCGGCGCCGCGTTGTCGAGCACGCCGCGCGCGTAGTCGATCACGCGCTGGCCGCGCGTCGGGTTGTACGCGGTGGTGCGTTCGGCGCCGCCGTCCTCCGGCAGCGCATCGGTGCCGTACAGTGCGTCGTACAGGCTGCCCCAGCGCGCGTTCGCGGCGTTCAGCGCATAGCGCGCGTTCGACAGCGGCACGACGAGCTGCGGGCCGGCCTGCGTCGCGATCTCGGTGTCGACGTTCGCGGTGGCGGCCGCGACGTTCGCCGGCGCCGGCACGAGATAGCCGATCTTTTCGAGGAACGCGCGATACGCGGCGTGATCGCGCACCGGGCCGGGGTGCGCGCGGTGCCATGCGTCGAGTTCCTGCTGCAGGCGGTCGCGTTCCGCGAGCAGTTCGCGGTTGCGCGGCGCGAGGTCGTGCACCAGCGCCGAGAAACCGCTCCAGAACGCGGCCTTGTCGATACCGGTGCCCGGCAACGCTTCGTCTTCAATGAACTGGCTCAGCGCTGGCGCGACTTGCAGTCCTGCTTGGTCGATCATCGTGATTCCTCCCGGGGAATGAAAAACGCGCGCGCGTTGGCTGGCTATGCCACGACGCTTTGTGTACCGGCGCGGGCGATCTGCGCATCCTGTTCGGACTTTACGCCAGACACGCCGATCGCGCCCGCGATGCGGCCGTCCACCGTGACCGGCACGCCGCCTTCGAGCAAGCCCGTCAGCGGCACGCTCAGAAACGCGGTGCGGCCACCGTTGATCATATCCTCATACGCCTTCGTCTCGCGACGGCCGAGCGCGGCCGCGCGCGCCTTGTCCTGCGCGATATGGGCGCTGGCCGCCGACGCGCCGTCGAGCCGCGCGAACGCGAGCAGGTGGCCGCCGTCGTCGACGATCGCGATCGATACGGACCAGCCGTGACGCTCCGCTTCCGCGCGGGCGGCGGCGAGCATGCGCTCGACGTCGGCGAATTCGAGTTCGGGCTTGGTCTTCATGACGGTTCTCCGGAATCAGCGTCAGTTGACGAGTCGGTTGTCGACGAGCCCGATCCAGTGGCGCACGGGCGTGCGGCCGGCGCCGCTCAGGCGAGTCTGGCAGCCGATGTCGGCCGTGACAATCCGGTCGCGCGCGCGGCCGCGAGCGCGTCGGGCTGCCGTGCAGTTTCGTCGGGAGTTTGCGTTGCGCCGGGGATGCGCGGTTGACGCAGAAGGGCGCCGGCAGCGAGTGTCAGTGCGCGCCGGACGGCGGCTTCGCGCGACCGAACAGCGCCGATTCGCGCCGCGCGCGGAACGGGGTGAGCGGTGCGCCGGCAATCGCAGCCTCGCGACTCGGGACCATCGCGGTGCTGGCACTCATTGCGCGTTCAGTCGAACGGCACCGCAAGCCGGTCGATCACCGAACTGGTTTCCGGACGCACACCGCGCCACCACGCGAACGCTTCCGCCGCCTGCTCGACCAGCATGCCGACGCCGTCGGCGATTCCGTGTACGCCAGCATTTCTCGCGAGCCGAAGAAACGGCGTGAGGCGTTTGCCGTAAGCGAGTTCGTAGGCCGTGCCGTGCGGGCTGAACACGCTCGGCGGAACCGGCGGCAGGTTGCCTGTCAGGCTCGCCGACGTCGCATTGACCACCAGGTCGAAACGCCCCATCCGCTCGAGCTCCGCATAGCCGCCGGCCACGAGCGCATTACGCGGGCCGGACTGCGACACCTGCGCGACCAGTGTGCGCGCCTTGTCGACGTCGCGATTCGCGATGACGAGTTCCGCCGGCCGCGCGTCGAGGAACGGCAGCAATGCTCCGCGCACCGCGCCGCCGGCACCGAGCACCAGCACGCGCTTGCCGGCCATCGGCAGCCGCAGGTTCACTTCGATATCGCGCACCAGACCGATACCGTCGAAGTTGTCGGCCAGGATGCGGCCGTCGTCGAACTTCAGCGCGTTGGCCGCGCCCGCCAGCTTCGCGCGCTCGCTGCGTTCGTCGGCCATCGCGAACGCGTCGAGCTTGAACGGCGCGGTGACGTTGACGCCCTTGCCGCCCCTTTCGAAAAATCCGCGTACCGCTGCGGCGAACGCGCCCGCCGGTTCGAGCGGGCCTTCGATCGCCGTGTAGTTGATGTCCTGCTGCGTCTCCTGCGCGAAGAGACCGTGAATCAGCGGGGATTTCGTGTGCCCGATCGGATTGCCGATCACCGCGTACTGGTCAGTCATCGTTGGCTCGCTTGTGAAAGAGGACGCCATCGGCCAGCATCGCGTCGATCTCGGCCGAATCGAATCCCAGTGAATGCGCGACTTCCGCGTTGTGCTGCCCGAGATCGGGTGCGACGTCGCGAATCGTCGTATCGCAATCGGAAAACCGGAACGGCAGATTCGGCAGACGAAGCGTCCCGTAGCGCGGATGCTGTTGCTCGACGACCATGCCCCGTGCCTGAATCTGCGGATCGTCCAGCACCTCGTCGATGCGCTGCACCTTTGCGCACGGAACGTCGATGCCGTCGAGCAATTCGAGCACCGACGCGACGGAGCGGGCGGCGACCCACGGCTCGACCACCGACAGGATCGCCGCGCGGTGCGCGTTACGCCCGACGCTGTCGTGAAAGCGCGTGTCGGAGCCGAAATCCGCCGGGCCGCCGTGCGCGGCGATCAGCGCGGCGAAGCGCTTCCAAGCGTCGTCGACCTGCGCGGCGATCACGAGATCGCCGTCCGCTGCACGAAACACGCCGTACAGCGTCGACGTCGGCATGTCGTGCCCGGTCTGCTCGGGCAGCACGCCCTGCAGCGTGTAGCACTGCACCGCGTATTCGTGCATCGACACCAGCGTGTCGTACAGCGCCATGTCGATGTGTTGCCCGCGGCCGCTCGTCACGCGGCCCAGCAGCGCGGCGTTGATGGCCGCGACCGCATGGATGCCGGTATACATGTCGCCGAGCGAGATGCGCAGCAGCGGCGGCCGCTCGCCCGGCGTGCCGACCATCTGCATGATGCCGCTCTTTGCTTCCGCGATCAGCCCGAAACCGGCTCGATGCGCGTCCGGGCCGGTATGCCCGTACGCCGAAATCGAGCAGTACACGAGCCCCGGATTACGCGCCGACAGCTCCGCATAGCCGAGACCGAGCTTGTCCAGCGCGCCGGGCCGATAGTTTTCGATGAACACGTCGGCGGAATCGCACAGCCGCTGCATGAACGCCTTGCCGCGTGCGTCCTTCATGTTGACGCTCACGCCGCGCTTGCCCATGTTGAGCTGCAGGAAATAGCCGCTTTGCTGATCGTCGAGCACGGTGGCGTGCTGACGCCCGGCGTCGCCGGCGCCGGGGCGCTCGACCTTGATCACGTCGGCGCCGAGTGCCGCGAGACAGCGCCCGACATACGGACCGGCGAGGAAGTGGCTGTAGTCGACGACGCGGATGCCTTCGAGGGGACGGGCCTGCATCACAGCGCTCCCGGGCGGCGCGGCACCATCAGCCGATGTTCGCCGCGTTGAACGACCTGCCCGTGCTGATTGATCAGCTCCGACGGCAGCACGACGATGCCCCATTCCGGGCGGCTCTTGCTCGCGCGCATCGAGCCGACACGGAACGTCACGTGAAGCACGTCGCCGACCTTGATCGGCAGCAGGAAGTCCCACGTCCAGCCGAGCGACATGCCCGGCAGGAACCGGTAGTCGCTCTGCGTTTTCAGGCCGTCGGCAATCGACAGGCCGAACAGCCCGTGCGCGACGAGGCAGCCGAAATGGCTGGCGTTCGCGTATTCCTCGTCGACATGGACGGGCGTATGGTCGCCGGTGAGTTCAGCGTACGCGAGAATGCGTTCCTTGGTCACGACGTACTCGGGACTCGTGCACGTGTCGCCCTCGCGCGCGTCGTCCCAGTATTTCTCGACGATCGTCATGGTCATGCCTCCGCGCGCGGGTTGATCGCCAGCGCCTGTGCAACGCAGGACGCCGGCCGCGCCTGAATCAGTTCGACGGCCAGGCCGTCCGGCAGCCGCAGCCAGTTGCGCCCCTGCGGCATTTCGGTCACGCCGAACCGCCGTGCGGCGGCAAGCGCGGCCTCCAGGTCTTCGCACATCACGCCGAGATGCGCGAGCCGGCCTTCCGGGCCGTCATGTTCCGGCGCGTGGATGAACTGCAGGCCGCCGAGCGTCCAGTACTGACGCGGTGCGTCGAGCGAACCGTCCACTTCGCGCATCGTCATGCCGAGGACTTCCTCGAAGAAACCGATATGCCAGCGGATGTCCTTTACCCAGATCGCGACGTGTTCAAGATAGGCTTTTGGCGTGTTCATGCGTTGCCCTCCTCGCGCCGGCGATCGGCCATCGCGCGTTCGAGCCCCTTGATCGCGGCAACGAGCGTTGCATTGACCGGGGTCGGCACGCCATATCGTTGTCCGTAGCGCACGACCGAGCCGTTGATGAAGTCGATTTCGGTGATCGAGCCTTTCTCGAGGCTTTGCAGCATCGACGTCTTGAACGCCGCGGGCAGCCCCTCGGCGGCGAGCGTCCATGCCTGTTCGGGATCGGTCATCGAGAGCTTCACGCCGGCCGCCTGTGCCGCCGCGATCGCCTCGGCGACCGCCGCCAGCGACGTTGCCTTCAATAGCGGCTCGTCGTACAGCTGTCCGTAGGTGAGGCCGGTGATGCCGGTCAGCGCGCCCGTCGCGACGTTCACCAGCAGCTTGTCCCACATCGTGCCGACGATGTTGTCGCTGATTGTCGTGGCGAGGCCCGCCGTATCGAACGCATCGGCGATCGCCTGCACACGCGGCGTGATGCGGCCGTCGAGTTCGCCGATGTACGTGTATTTGCCGGCCACGCCCGATTCGACGTAGCCCGGGCCGCGCAGCACGCCGCCGACGTAAGTCTTGCCGGCGAGCACGCGCTCGCGGCCGACTACGTCTGCCAGGATGTCTTCGTGCCCGAGGCCGTTCTGCAGCGACAGCACGACGGTATCCGGCCCCACGAGCGACTGTGCGCCGCGGATCGCCGCGTCGGTGTGGAACGATTTGACGAGCACGATGACGAGATCGGCCACGGCAATATCGGCGGCTTGCGTGGTCGCATGGACGCGCACGTGCCGGGTGCCGCTGGCGTCGTCGACGCGCAGACCGTCGCGACGCATCGCATCGACGTGCACGGGCGAACGGTCGATCAGCCAGGTCTCGTGACCGCCTTCGGTGAGGGTGGCGCCGATCGCACAGCCCAGTGCGCCGGCACCCAGAATCGCAATTTTCAACGGCTTCTCCTTGACGTATGGACGTACGATAGGAGCCGCCGCTCATACTGCCAATGCAATGGATACAATGGCGTCATTGCGATTGACAATAATGATGCGATGACCGCCGACCTGCCCGACCTGAAGCTGCTCCAGCTTTTCGATCTGCTGTACGAACTGCGCAGCGTCACGCGCGTTGCCGAGCAACTTGGCCAGAGCCAGCCGACGATCAGCATCTGGCTCGGGCGCTTGCGGGAACATCTTCACGACCCGTTGTTCATCCGGACGCCGGGCGGCATGGCGCCGACGCCGCAGGCCGACGCGCTGATCGGGCCGTGCCGGGAGATTCTGGAATCGCTGCGCCGCTTCACCGCGTGGGAGATCGCGTTCGATCCGGCGACGGCCCAGCGGCGGTTCCGGATCTGCATGACCGATGCAAGCCATATCACGCTGCTGCCGCGCCTGCTGGCCCACGTGCGCGCGCAGGCGCCGGGCGTTCGGCTGGAAGCCGCGCGCATCGACGGCAACACCGAACGCGCGCTCGAATCCGGCGAGGCGGATCTCGCGATCGGCTATGTGCCGTGGCTGGGCGGCGGCATCTATCAGCAGAAACTGTACGACCAGGACTGGGTATGTCTGGCGAACCGGCATCACCCGAGGATTCGCGGTCGCCTCGGTGCGAAGCAGTATCGTTCGGAAGGACACGTCGCGATTACCGCCGGAACCGGCGCGCAGCTCCTCGAACAGGCGCTGCGGCACGCGCGTATCGAGCGCGACGTGGTGCTTGAGCTGCCTGGCTTTCTGGGGCTGGGCGCGATCGTTCAGAGCACCGACCTGATCACGACGCTGCCGCGTCATATCGGAGAGACGCTCGCTCAGGCTAGCGATCTGGCGGTTCATGGATGCCCGATCCCGGTCGACGGGTTCGCGGTACGGCAGCATTGGCATGCGCGATATCACCATGAGGCCGGCAACCGCTGGCTGCGCGGTCTCGTGATCCAGCTGTTCGGAGCGTCGCACTGAGCGGCGGCGATCGGCATCGCGCGCGGCCGGGGGGCAGTGCGAGATCGCGGAACGGGCTCGCTCGCGGGTCGCCGAGTGCGCTGCGCTCGGCGCGGCACCCGCTAGAATTGCGGTTTTAGCCCGGAATACGCCCATGTCCTTTGCCTCGCTTGGCCTGATCGAGCCGTTGCAGCGCAATTTGCGAGATCTCAATTACCAGACACCTACGCCGGTGCAGGCCAAGGCGATTCCTGCCGTGCTCGGCGGCAAGGACGTGATGGCGGCTGCACAGACCGGCACCGGCAAGACCGCCGGTTTCGCGCTGCCGCTGCTGCAACGGCTGGTGCAACACGGGCCGGCCGTGTCCAGCAACCGCGCGCGTGTTCTGGTGCTGGTGCCCACGCGCGAACTGGCGGAGCAGGTGCTGCAAAGCTTCGTCGCATACGGCAAGGGCCTCGATTTGCGCTTCCTGGCCGCCTACGGCGGCGTGAGCATCAATCCGCAGATGATGAAGCTACGCAAGGGTGTCGACGTGCTCGTCGCCACGCCGGGCCGGCTGCTGGATCTCAATCGCCAGAACGCCGTGCAGTTCGATCAGGTGCAGGCGCTGGTGCTCGACGAAGCCGACCGCATGCTCGATCTCGGCTTCGCGCGCGAGCTTAATGCCGTCTTTGCCGCGTTGCCGGCGCAGCGGCAGACGCTGCTGTTCTCCGCCACGTTCACCGACGACATCCGCGCGATGGCGGCAAGCATTCTGCGCAAGCCGGTCGATATCAGCGTCAGTCCGCCCAATGCGACGGCCAGCAAGATCAAGCAATGGGTCGTGCCGGTGGACAAGCGGAACAAGCCGGACCTCTTCATGCACCTGGTGCGCGAGAACAACTGGGAGCACGCGCTGGTGTTCGTGAAGACGCGTGCGGGCGTGGACTACCTCGCGGCGATGTTGCACGACGCGGGCTATGCGGTCGACACGATCCACGGCGACAAGCCGCAGCCCGCGCGATTGCGCGCGCTGGAGCGCTTCAAGGCCGGCGACGTGCAAATGCTGGTCGCCACGGACGTGGCGGCGCGCGGGCTCGATATCGACGACCTGCCGCTGGTGATCAACGTCGATCTGCCGATCGTCGCGCAGGACTACGTGCATCGCATCGGCCGCACCGGTCGTGCGGGCGCGAGCGGTGTGGCCGTGTCGCTCGTGTGCGCGGACGAAGCCCCGCAACTGGCCGCGATCGAAGCGCTGATCCGGCAGACGCTGCGTCGCGAAGAGGAGCCGGGTTTCGAAGCCGAACATCGGGTGCCGGAAACCAGTGCGACCGGGCAGATCATCAAGAAGCCGAAAAAGCCGAAGAAACCGAAAGTGCCGCAGGCGCAGCCGGCGCCCAGGCCGATGCCGGGCAAAAAGCCGCATGCGCAAAATGGTGATGGGAAGCGCAAGCCGGCGGCGCAGCGGACGACGGCTCCGGGCAATGGCGCGGGCGGCGCAAGCGCGAACGTGATCAGCGGCAGCCCGTTCAGCGTGCAAAAGCCGCGCGCGAAATCGGGCGGCAAAGCTGCGGGCAAGCCGGGTGCGGGGTCTGGCAAGCCGGGCGGGAAGCCTGGCAAGCCCGCCGGCGGCCGCGGCAAAGGCCGGCCCTGATTTTCGCCAATGTGACTGTCGGGGTTGCGTACGACATCGTGGCGGCTAGACTGGAAGTTCCCCCTGCAAATCATGGAGGGACACATGGCAACCATTTATGTTGTGAAGACCGGGGAGCAGTTCCTCTGTACCGCCGAGGACGGCGATATCGGCATCGCACCCGTGATCGAGGACGCCGCGTCGTTTCTGTCCTATGACGAAGCGGTCAAGGTGGCGAACCAGCACGCCGACCCCGGGTTCGAAATCCTGACCGTCGAGCTGACTTGCCGTTGACGCGGCGCGTAAGCCGCGTGATGGTGCCGGGCGCGCATGACGAGCCTGCACCGCATCGAGAAAAAAAAAGCCCGCCGAAGCGGGCAACCTCTCGATGAAGAGGAGAGAGATCCGGCCGCGCGACCGGTGCCGCGCGCTCAACCCTTGGTGGCCCCGAACGTGAGCCCCGCGACGAAATGCTTCTGCATCGCGAAGAACATCGCGACCGACGGAAGTGCGGCGAGAATCGATCCGGCCGAAACGAGGTTCCACGACGTCGTCCATTGCCCCTTCAACGCCGCCACGCCCGCCGTGATCGGCGCGGCCTCGTCGCCTTGCGTGAGGCACAGCGCCCAGAAGTAATCGTTCCACACGAACGTGAACACGAGAATCGCGAGCGCGGCCAGCGCCGGCCGAATCAACGGCAGCACGATCCGCCAGAACACCGTCCACTCGCCCGCGCCTTCGATCCGCGCCGCCTCGATCAGTTCGAACGGCAACTGCTTGATGAAGTTGCGCAGGAACAGCGTGCAGAACCCGGTCTGAAACGCGACATGAAACAGGATTAGCGCCTCGACCGTATTGAACACGCCGAGCCTCAGCGACAGATCGCGGACCGGAATCATCAGCACCTGGACCGGCACGAAATTGCCGGCGACGAACGTCCCGAACAACGCCGCGTTTCCGCGAAACCGGTAAGTCGCGAGCGCGAACCCGGCCATTGCCGCGAGTGCGATCGAACCGATGACCGACGGCACCGTGATCTGCACGCTGTTCCAGAAGTAATGGAGCATCGGCGACGTGGTCAGCGCATCGCGATAGTTCTCGATCATCGAGAAGTGCCGCGGCCAGCCCCAATAGTGGCCTTCGACCAGCTCCTCGGTGGAGCGCACCGACGTGACGAACACTGCGATCAACGGCAGCAGCCAGATCACGAGCGCGACGGGCAGCGACAGCTTGTACAGCCGGCGAGATACCGGCTTCCAGTGGGCAATGGGTGTCGGAAACATGATGAATGAACTCCGGGGAGGTCACTGCTCGTTGCGCAGCATGCGGCGCAACTGGAACGCGATGTAGACGAGCATGATCGCGAACAGCACGACCGCGATCGACGCGGAATAGCCGAGCCGGTAGTACTTGATCGCCTGGTCGTACATGTAATACGCGAGCACGGTCGAGCTCTCGAACGGGCCGCCGCCCGTCATCACGGAGATCAGGTCGAAGCTGCGCAGCGCGCCGATCACGGTGACGACGATCGCCATGAACGTGGTCGGCCGCAGTTGCGGCAGCACGACGTGCCACAGCAGCGCGAAGCCGCGCGCGCCTTCCATCCGCGCCGCTTCGATCTGTTCCGGATTCACCGACGTGAGGCCGGTCAGGTACAGGATCATGCAATACGCGGTTTGCGGCCACAGCGCGGCGAACACGATGCCGAACGTCGCGTAGCGCGCATCGCCGAGCACCGGAATCCCATGCCCGGCGATCAGTGCGAGCAGGCCGAACGTCGGGTCGTAGAACCACGAGAAGATCAGCCCGACGACCACGCCGGACAGCACGAACGGCGCGAAGAACAGCGACTTCACGAGCCGGATGCCGGCGACCGCCTGGTTCAGGTACAGCGCGAGCGCGAGGCCGAGCGGCGGCGCGAGCATGAACAGCGCGAGCCAGATCACGTTGTTGCGCAGCGCGGTGTAGAACGTCGGCGCCTGCAGCAGCTCGGCATAGTTCGCGAGACCGACGAACGTGCGCTCGGTCATTCCGTCCCAGTTGCAGAGGCTCAGCCACAGCGTCGACAGGATCGGCCAGATCACATAGACGGCAACCATCGCGCACGCCGGCGCGAGAAAGAGCCACGCGGCGCGGCGTTGTCGCCGCACGGCCGGCGACGGGCGGCGGGCGGATCGTGCTGCGGATGAGCCGCGACCCGGCAATGCGGCAGCCGTTTCGACGGGTCTGGACGTGATCGGACTGGACACGGCAAGCCTCCTGGGCGGACGCGGCGGCACGCGGCCGCCGCCGGGGTCATACGGTTATTTCTTGTAGATCCGCTTGCGGGTCTGCTCGAGCTGCGCGAGGACGCTATCGAGCTGCGCGGGATTCGCGACGAACTGCTGCATTCCCTTCATCCCTTCGTCGGCCATTTCCTTCGTCATGTCGCGGTCGTAGAACTGCGCGACACCGCCTTTGGTGTCCGCAAGAATCCGGAAGCCGATCCGCGAGATCGGATCGGCCGGCTCCGGCGATTTGCTGTTGGCCGACAGCGAGCCGAGCCCTTCGGCGAGCTTCGCGCCGATCTCGGGCGTTTCGACGAACGCGAGGAACGTGTGCGCGTCGGCCTTGTTCTTCGCCTTGGTCGGGATGTGCAGCGATTCGACGGGGCCGTCCTCGGCGGTCGGCACCTTCGCGTCGATGATCGGGAAGCGGTAATAGCCCATCTCCTGCTTCACGTTCGGCGGAAAGCCGGCCGCGATGAACGTGCCCATCAACATCATCGCGGCCTTGCCCTGGAACAGGAACGGCTGCGCGCCGTCGAGATCGTAGGACAGCGCGTTGTCGATGAAGTAGCCCGAATCGATCAGCGATTTCCACGTCGTGTAGACCTTCTTCACGCGCGGATCGGTGTACGGCACGTCGCCGGCCATCAGCTGCTGGTGGAACGCGTTGCCGTTCAGGCGCAGATCGAGGTAGTCGAACCAGCCGGCGAGCGTCCATGCATCGCGGCCGCCGACCGCAATCGGCGTGATGCCGGCTGCCTTCAGCTTCTTGCATGCATCGAGAAACTGATCCCACGTCTTCGGCTCTTCGGCGATGCCGACCTTGCTGAACAGATCCTTGCGATAGAAGAGCCCCCACGAGTAGTAGACGGTCGGCGCCGCATACTGCTTGCCGTTGTACGACGATGCGCTGCGCGTCGACGCGTACATCGCATCCCAGCCGTTCTTCTTCCAGTCGCCGCTCAGATCCTCGAACAGCCCGCGCTTCGCGTAGTACGCCATCCGCTCGCCCGCATGCCAGTTCACGACGTCGGGCGCGACGGTCGTGAGCCATGCGGGCAACTGCACCTTGTACGCTTCCTCGTCGACGAAGGTGGGCTTCACGTCGATGTCGGGATGAGCCTTGTGGAACGCCTCGATCGTCGATTGCCACACGGCGCGCTGGCTGGCGCCCTTGAACGCGATGTTGATCGTCAGCGTGCCGGCGTCGGCCGGCGCCGCGGCGCAGAACGATGCGAACGCGATGGCGGCGGCGCTCGCCAGCCGGGCGGCGACGCGAAGGGGGCGATGTGTCATGTGTGTCTCCATTCCTGTGTGTCGTTGTGCGTGACCGGCGCTGCGGGCGCCGGGGGCGGTTGCTACGAACGGCTTCGATACACGGCGACGCCTTGCGGCTCGACCTGCGCGGCGCCCACCACGAACGCGGACGGCGGCACCGCGTCGATCGTGTGCGGTGTGCTGCCGTAGTTGAATACGTACGTCAGTCCGCCGCGCCGGCTCACGCGCACGCCGTCGCCGAGCGGCGTCGGCGCGAGGCCGGCTTCGGCCGCGACGTCGGCGAACAGGCGCGCGGTGGTCGCGTCGTCGAACAGCGCGGCCCAGTAGTGCAGCGCGCCGTGCGACACGCAGGCCGGGTGACCGTCGGCGAAGCGCGCACGCACGACACTGCGTGCGCCGTCGTGCAGTTCGACGAGGTCGCGCCAGTGACGTGCGTCGCCGGCGAGCGGCGAGCCGTCGCGCAACGTGCCGTCGATTCGCGCGGTCACGTTCGGCCGCAGCGATTCGACGCGCCACACGCGCACCGGCAGCAGCGATACGAGCGGGCCGGGCGGCAGCGTCGGCGGAATCTGCAGGTCGGCGGTCTTCGAACCGGTGCGCGGGCCGAAGACCACGTGCGCGCCCGATGCGGCGACGCGCGTCGCGAAGTCGTCCGGCACGATCGGCAGCGGCGGCACGACGACGAGCCGGTAGCCGTCGAGCGGCGCATGCGCGGAAACGATGTCGACGTCGAGGCCGAGCGAACGCAGCGCCGAGTAGTACTCGAACGCGAAACGCGGATAGTGAAAATCGGCGCCTTGCGGCTGCACTTCGAAAAGCCACTTCGCCTCGTAGTCGAACACCAGCGCAACGGGCGCGCGCACCGGGCCGCTCGGGTCGGCCTCCGCGCCGGCATCGAGCACGGCCTCGATTTCCTGCGCGACGCGCTGCGCTTCGCGGCCGCCTTCGTCGAGCCTGTCGTCGGGCGTGTGCAGGCCCGCATGCATCTGCTCCTGCGCGAACGGCGCCTGCCGCCAGCGGAAGTACGACACGCAGCCGGCGCCGTGCGCGAACGCTTCCCAGCTCCACAGCCGCACCATGCCAGGCAGCGGCGCGGGGTTCCAGTGCGCCCAGTTCACCGGGCCGGGCTGCTGTTCCATCACCCAGAACGGCAGTTTCGACATGCCGCGATACAGATCGTGATTGAACGACGCAAAATCGGGGTGGCCGGTGCGCAGCCAGCGCGCCTTCACGTCCGGCGCGAACCACAGCTCTTCGAGTGCGCCGAGCGGATAGCTGTCCCACGTCGCGACGTCGAGGTCGCGCGCCACTTCGTAGTGGTCGAACTCCGTGAACAGTTGCATGAAGTTGTGCGCGACGGGCCGGTCCGGCGAATGCGCGCGGATCACGTCGACCTGCATCCGGTGATAGCGCGCGAGCTCGTCCGACGCGAAGCGCCGGTAGTCGAGGCGGTGCGACGGATGCGCTTCGGTCACGGTGCCGACCGGCGCATCCACTTCATCGAAATGCCGGTATTCCATGCTCCAGAACACGGTGCCCCACGCGCGGTTCAGCGCGTCGATCGTGCCGTAGCGCGCCTTCAGCCATTCGCGGAAGCGCACGAGTGCGGCCGGCGAGTAGCTGACGACCGTCTGATGGCAGCCGAGCTCGTTGTCGGTCTGCCAGTAGCGGACGGCCGGATGGCGGCCGTAGCGTTCGGCCACCGCGGTGCAGATCCGGCGCGACGCCTCCAGATAAGTCGGCGACGAGAAGTCGTAATGGCGGCGCGAGCCGAACCTGCGCGGCTGGCCGTCCGCGCCGATCGCGAGAATGTCCGGATGACGGTCGACGAGCCACTTCGGCGGCGTCGCGGTCGGCGTGCACATCACGATCTCGAGACCGGCCGCGCCGAGCACGTCGACCGCGCGGTCGAGCCAGCCCCAGTCGTATTCGCCGGGCGACGGCTCCATGCGGCTCCATGCGAATTCGGCGATTCGCACCTGCGCGATGCCGAGTGCCTTCATCCGGCGGGCGTCGTCGGCCCACATCGATTCCGGCCAGTGTTCCGGGTAGTAACAGACTCCGAGGCGCATGCCCGATCCTTATGCGTAATGGTGGACGGGAAGGGCGGCGCACGCGGGCACCGCGCGGCCGTCTTCGGTGAACAGATGACAGGCCGCAGCCGGCGCATGCGCATGCACGCGCTCGCCGGTGCGGATGGCGGCATCGCCGGGCACTTTCGCGATTAGCGGTGTGCCGCCGGGCTGGTCGAGGTGCACGTAGGTCTGCTCGCCGAGCCGTTCGACGAGCGCGACGTCGCGCGCGAGCGTCGTCGCGTCGTGCGCGGCGCCGAGCGTCAGGTGTTCGGGGCGGATGCCGAGCGTGACGGCCGCGCCCGGCGCGAGCGCGGAACCGTCGCGCGGCAGCGTGAAAGTTTCGCCGGACGGCAAGACGGTGACGGTCGTGCGCTGCGCGTCGCACGCGGCGACCACGGCCGGCAGGAAGTTCATCCGCGGCGAGCCGATGAAGCCGGCGACGAAGCGGCTCGCCGGGTGATGATAGAGATCGAGCGGCGCGCCGACCTGCGCGATGCTGCCGTATTGCGCGGTGTCGGCGCCGGCGTGCAGCAGCACGATCTTGTCGGCGAGCGTCATCGCTTCGGTCTGGTCGTGCGTCACATAGACGACGCTCGCGCGCTCGAACTGCCGGTGCAGCTTCGCGATCTCGACGCGGGTCTGGCCGCGCAGCGCCGCGTCGAGGTTCGACAGCGGTTCGTCGAACAGGAACACGCCGGGCTCGCGCACGATCGCGCGGCCGATCGCGACGCGCTGCCGCTGGCCGCCGGACAGCGCTTTCGGCTTGCGGTCGAGCAGCGTATCGAGTTGCAGGATCCGCGCGGCGTCGCGCACCTTGCGGTCGATCTCCGCCTTCGGCACGCGCGCGAGCTTCAGCCCGAACGCCATGTTCTCGTAGACCGTCATGTGCGGAAACAGCGCGTAGCTCTGGAACACCATCGCGACGCCGCGCTCGGCGGCCGGAACGTCGTCGACGCGACGGCCGTCGATCGACAGTTCGCCGTCGGTCAGGTCCTCGAGGCCCGCGATCATGCGCAGCAACGTCGACTTCCCGCAGCCGGACGGACCGAGGAACACGCAGAACTCATGCGCGCCGATCTCCAGATCGACGTCGCGAATGACCGGCGCGTGATCGCCATACGCTTTCTGCACGCGCCGCATCGAGATGCTCGCCATTGTCTCCGCTCCATGTTTTAATGCGCTTTTACCGATGCTTAAGCGCTTAATCATCGCGATCAAAAAAGAGGCGATGCGATCGCGGCCGAGTCGCGCCCGTCACGCGGGCGGCAAGGGATGCGGCGATAGTGCGCCGCTTCGGCAAACGAAGCAAATACTGGATTGTCGTCTCATATAGTGAGCAAACGATGGCAACACTGGATGAAGTGGCGCGCCGCGCCGGCGTGACGGCTGCGACCGTGTCGAACGTGCTGCGCAACCGCGGCCGGGTCGGTGACGCAACGCGCTCGCGCGTGCTCGAAGCGGTCGACGCGCTCGGCTATCGGCCGCATCTCGCCGCGCGGGCGTTGGCGGAGGGGCGGGCGCCGACGGTCGCGCTGATGGTGTCGAGCATCGCGAACCCGTTCTATCCGGAATTCGCGCTGGCCGTCGAGCGCGCAGTGCGCCGCAACGGGCAGTTCCTGATCGTCTGCAATACGAATGAAGATCCGTTGCAGGGGCGCGCGTATCTCGACCAGATCGCAGGCACGATTTCCGAAGGCATTCTCGTGACCAACGCGAATCTGCACCTGCCCGATCTCGCCGACGTCGCGCGGCGCGGCGTGCCGGTCGTGCTGTGTCTATGGGAGCGGCCCGATGCGCCGCCGGAAGGGTTGCCGTGCGTCGCGGTGGATTTCCGCGAGGCGGGGCGGATTGCGACGCGGCATCTGATCGAACTCGGGCATCGCGAGATCGGCGTAATCGTCGGCGGGTCTGCGAACGGCGTGCAGGCCGCGCGCTACGACGGTTTCGTCGACGTGATGCGCGAAGCCGGGCTGGACGCATCGCGCGTCGCCGCCGGGCGCGATTCGATCGAAGGCGGCGTGCATGCGGCAGGGCAATTGCTCGATGCACATCCCGGGATGACCGCGCTCGTCGCCACCAACGACCTGCCCGCGATCGGCGCACTGCACGCAGCGGCCGACCGCGGCCGGCGCGTGCCCGACGACCTGTCGATCGTCGGCATCACCGATATTCACCTGGCGAGCGACACGCGGCCGACGTTGACGACGGTCGCGATTCCGACCGGCGAGGCGGCGGGACTCGCGGTCGAATTGCTCAATGCGTTGCGCGGGGCGGGCGGGTACATCGACGATGCGTCGCGCGTGCGGACGGCGTCGGTGCCGCGGCTGGTGGTGCGGGGGACAACCGGGGCGGCGCCGGCACGCCGAACGCCGGCGTAGACGTCGCGTGCGGTCGCGATGCGTGCCGTGCGTCTCGCAAGCGCGCGGGTCACGCCCGGAAGCTGAAAACGGAGGATGGCTCGCCGGCCGATGGGTGACATGACGAGGCGGGCCGGATCGTCCGTCTGCGTCACCGGCCTTCGACGAGCCGCATCACGATGGACCGGGCCGAATCGAGATGCGCGACCGTCATCGCGCGGGCGCTGCGTGCATTGCGTTCGCGGCACGCTTGCAGGATGGCTTCGTGCTCGACCTGGAACGACGGCGTATCGGCCAGCAACGTGGCCTGCAGGCGCTCGTAGCGCTCGACCTGGCCGCGCAATTCCGCGATCGCCTTCAATTGCCGGTCGTTGCCGCAACACGAGTACAACAGTGCGTGGAATTCGCGATTCAGTTCGCCTTGCCGGCGCGGCACGCTCGATTCGCCGAGCAGCCGGTGCACGAGTTCGGCTCGCGCGAGCGTCTCGTCGTCGAGCCGCTTCACGCTCCGGTAGATCGCATCGCCTTCGAGCAGCGTGCGCATGTCGTAAATCTCCTGCACGTCGGACGCGCTCAGCATCCGCACGACCGCGCCACGATTGCGGAAGATGTCCAGCAGTCCTTCTCGCTCCAGCCGCTGGATCGCCTCGCGCATCGGAATCCGGCTGATCCCGAAGCGCTCGGCGAGATCGCGCTCGACCAGCCGCTCGCCTGCCTGCAGCTCGCCGTTGATGATCATCTCCCGCAACGATGCGGCCACGGCATCCGCCGTGGAATCGAGTCTGGCTTCCATGCGTTCGCGTTCCTCAGTTTGGAATAATGGTATACCAAACGACATTCCGGTGCCACAATGGCGGCCTCACGTTCCGATATCGAAGGAGAGCGAGATGGCGCACGGCGAACACAAGTACCGCGTGGCAGTGGAGTGGACCGGCAACCGGGGCACCGGTACGTCGGGGTATCGCGAATACGGCCGCGATCATGTGATCCGGGCGGGTTCGAAGCCGGACATTCCCGGCTCGTCGGATGCAGCGTTTCGCGGCGACGCGGCGCGGTGGAATCCGGAAGACCTGCTGCTGGCTTCGGTATCGGCGTGCCACAAGCTCTGGTATCTGCATCTGTGTGCGGATGCGGGCGTGCGCGTGCTTGCGTATGTCGACGACGCAGAGGGGACTATGCTCGACAATCCCGAGCCGGGGCGCTTCACCGAAATCGTGCTGCATCCGCGCGTGACGATCCGCGCGGGCGACGACCACGAGCTAGCCGAGCGGCTGCATCATGACGCGCATGCGAAGTGCTATGTGGCGAATTCGGTGAATTTCCCGGTCCGGTGCGAGCCGGTGATCGAGGTTGCTGCAGTGTGAGGCAGGCGTTGGGGAGCGCGCGAAGGCACGTTGCCGTCGAGTGAAGTTGGGTCGAGATCGTGCCGGACCGAACAGCGGTGAGGTATCGCCCCGCAGGCCAGGGGTTATCCAGGACGGCGACCGATCACCGCACCCGCCGCCGCCCCTTACAGCGCGACCCCGTACACCTCCCGCGCGGCCGCCCGAATCGCGTCCGCCATCACCTCGACGGCTGGCGAATGCAGCCGGTCGGTGCGCGTGATGATCCCGAAATCGTCCATCCGGCAGTCCATCTCCAGCGGCAGCATCGTGACGATCCCGTGTCGCGCGTAGTATCGCGCGACGTCCTCCGCGAGCACGGCGATCATGTCGCTCTGCTCGATCAATTGCGTAATGAACAGCAGCGCCGCCGTCTCGACGACGTTCGCCGGCGGCGCCAGGCTCGCGCGCTGGAACACGAGTTCGAAGCGGTGGCGCAGCACGCTGCCGGCCGGCGGCATCACCCACGCGGCGCGCTGCACGTCGGCGAGCGACAGCGGCGCCTGCGCGAGCAGCGGATGGTCGGGCCGCACGACCGCGGCGACCGGCTCGCCCGTGAGCGGCTCGTAGCGCAGATGCAGCTTGTCATGCTCGGCGGACAGCCTTCCGAGCACAATGTCGAGCTTGTCCTGCGCGAGATGTTCGAGCAGCACGTTGCTCGTGTCGATTGCGACGGACACCCGCACGTTCGCATGTGTCCCCTTCACGGCAGCGACGGCCGGCGGCACGAGCCGCAATCCCGGCGACGTGATCGCGCCCACCGCCACGTGCCCGAGATGGCCGGCCTTCAGCGCGGCCAGCTCCTCGCGCGCCTGGTCGAGGCTGCCAAGCGCCGCGCGCGCGTGGCGGATCAGCGCGTCGCCGTATAGCGTCGGCCGCATCCCGCGCGGCAACCGCTCGAACAGCACCGCGCCAATCGATTCCTCGAGCTCGCGCAGCAGCTTCGACGCGGCGGGCTGCGTCATGCTCAACGCGGCCGCTGCGCGGTGAATGCTGCCTTCGTCGGCGAGCGCGACGACCAGCAGCAGCTGGCGCGTCTTCAAGCGGTTGCGGTTTCCCCACGGGCTGGCTTCGGTCATCGTACGGGTTTATATCGATATCGGAATGGATATCGTAATCGCCTAAAACGTCATTAGCCAGTTATCAAAATTCTGCCTAGACTGCGCCGGTATCCCGTCACCACAGGACTGACGATGTCGGCAACAAAACCCAGGCTGCGCTCCACCCAATGGTTCGGCACCAACGACAAGAACGGCTTCATGTACCGGAGCTGGATGAAGAACCAGGGCATTCCCGATCACGAATTCGACGGTCGGCCGATCATCGGCATCTGCAATACGTGGTCCGAACTGACACCCTGCAACGCGCACTTCCGCAAGCTCGCCGAGCACGTGAAGCGCGGGATCTCCGAAGCGGGCGGCTTCCCCGTCGAGTTCCCGGTGTTCTCGAACGGCGAATCGAACCTGCGGCCGTCCGCGATGCTCACGCGCAATCTTGCATCGATGGACGTCGAGGAAGCGATCCGCGGCAACCCGATCGACGCGGTCGTGCTGCTCGCGGGCTGCGACAAGACCACGCCCGCACTGCTGATGGGCGCGGCGAGCTGCGACGTGCCGGCGATCGTCGTGTCGGGCGGCCCGATGCTGAACGGCAAGCTGGAAGGCAAGAACATCGGTTCGGGCACGGCCGTCTGGCAGCTGCATGAAGCACTGAAGGCCGGCGAGATCGACCTGCATCACTTCCTGTCGGCGGAAGCCGGCATGTCGCGCTCGGCGGGCACCTGCAACACGATGGGCACCGCATCGACGATGGCGTGCATGGCCGAGGCGCTCGGCGTCGCGCTGCCGCACAACGCGGCGATTCCGGCCGTCGATTCGCGCCGTTACGTGCTCGCGCACATGTCCGGCATCCGCATCGTCGAGATGGCGCTCGAAGGGCTCGTGCTGTCGAAGATCCTGACGCGCGCGGCGTTCGAGAACGCGATCCGCGCAAACGCGGCGATCGGCGGCTCGACCAATGCGGTGATCCACCTGAAGGCGATCGCGGGCCGCATCGGCGTGCCGCTGGAACTCGAGGACTGGATGCGCATCGGCCGCGACACGCCGACGATCGTCGACCTGATGCCGTCGGGGCGCTTCCTGATGGAGGAGTTCTATTACGCGGGCGGCCTGCCGGCCGTGCTGCGCCGGCTCGGCGAAGGCGGGCTGCTGCCGCATCCGGATGCACTGACGGTCAACGGCAAGTCGTTGTGGGAGAACGTGCGCGAAGCGCCGAACTACGACGACGAAGTGATTCGCCCGCTCGACCGTCCGCTGATCGCGGACGGCGGGATCTGCATCCTGCGCGGCAATCTCGCGCCGCGCGGTGCGGTGCTGAAGCCGTCGGCGGCGAGTCCCGAGCTGCTGAAGCATCGCGGCCGCGCGGTGGTGTTCGAGAACCTCGAACACTACAAGGCGACGATCAACGACGAATCGCTCGATATCGACGCGAGCTCCGTGATGGTGCTGAAGAACTGCGGGCCGCGCGGGTATCCGGGAATGGCCGAGGTCGGCAACATGGGGCTGCCGCCGAAACTGCTGCGCCAGGGCGTGAAGGACATGGTGCGGATCTCGGACGCACGGATGAGCGGCACCGCGTACGGCACGGTCGTGCTGCACGTCGCGCCGGAAGCGGCCGCGGGCGGGCCGCTCGCCGCGGTGCGCAACGGCGACTGGATCGAACTGGACTGCGAGGCCGGCACGCTCCATCTGGACATCACCGACGAAGAATTGCAGCGCCGTCTGTCGGATGTCGATCCGAATGCGGCGCCGGGCGTGGCCGGGCAGTTGGGCAAGGGTGGTTATGCGCGGCTGTATATCGATCACGTGCTGCAGGCCGACGAGGGGTGCGACCTCGACTTTCTGGTCGGCATGCGCGGCGCGGACGTGCCGAGCCATTCGCATTGAGCGGCAGGCAGTGGCGTTCGAGAAAGGACGAGGGCGGCGATTGAGGGGAATGCGGTGACGCGCACGATGTGGTCGAGCGCGATCGCAGTCCGACCGCGAAGCATGGGATCGATGCAAGCGGTAAAGCGCTGACGTGCACCGACCGCGGAGCATGGGGTCCACATAAGCCTGAAGCGGTAACGTGGACCGACCGCGAAGCAAGGGGTCCACGCAAGCGCTGAAGCGCTAACGTGGACCGACCGCGAAGCATGGGGTCCACGCAAGCGCTGAAGCGGTAGCGTGGACCGACCGCGAAGCATGGGGTCCACATAAGCCTGAAGCGCTAACGTGGACCGACCGCGAAGCATGGGGTCCACGTAAGCGCTAAAGCGCTAACGTGGACCGACAGGAGACAAGATGACGACGCAGTACACGCCCGCGCACCCCGCGGCGGACCAGTCCGATTCGCCGGCAGCCGTCGACGACCGGCAACTCACCCGCCTGCTCACACGCAAGCTCGTGCCGTTCCTCGCGCTGATCTACGTGGTCGCATACGTCGACCGCACCGTCGTCGGCTTCGCAAAGCTGCACATGAACGCAGCGATCAGCCTCGGCGATGCCGCTTACGGCCTCGGCGCCGGCCTGTTCTTCATCGGCTACTTCCTTTGCGAAGT
Organism: Burkholderia sp. AU19243; assembly: GCF_018148075.1. Lineage (NCBI taxonomy): Bacteria > Pseudomonadati > Pseudomonadota > Betaproteobacteria > Burkholderiales > Burkholderiaceae > Burkholderia > Burkholderia sp. AU19243. The sequence continues at coordinate 248,049 of NZ_JAGSTV010000008.1, read as the reverse complement.
GCCGAGCAACCTCGCGCTCGGCCGCTTCGGCGCACGCGTGTGGTTCGCGCGCATTCTCGCAACGTGGGGCGTGATCACGATGGCGATGGCGCTCGTGCAGGGGCCGACCAGCTTCTACGTGCTGCGCTTCCTGCTCGGTGCGGCCGAAGCCGGCCTCTATCCCGGCATCCTCTACTTCCTCACGCAATGGTTTCCGATGCGCGAGCGCGCACGCGTGATCGGCCTGCTCGTGCTCGCGCAACCGCTCGCCGGCATCGTGACGGGCCCCCTCGCGGGCTGGCTGCTGTCCACGCACGGGCTGCTCGGCCTGTCGGACTGGCAGACGCTGTTCGTCGTCAGCGGCCTGCCGGCCGTGCTGCTTGCGTGGCCCACGCTGCGGCTGCTGCCGGAGTCGCCGGCGCATGCGCGCTGGCTGAACGACGGCGAACGCCGCTGGATCGCACGGCAACTCGCCGCCGACCGCGACACGTATCGCCCCGATTCGCACGGCAATCCGCTCGCCGCGTTGCGCGATCGCCGCGTGCTGCTGCTCGCCGCGCTGTTCCTGCCGTTTCCGCTGTGCATCTACGGGCTGTCGCTGTGGCTGCCGACGATCATCCACGCATTCGGCACCGGCGATGCGGCAACCGGACTGCTGTCCGCCGTGCCTTACCTGTTCGCGGTAGCCGGCCTGCTCGTCGTGCCGCGCCACTCGGATCGCAAGCGCGAGCGCTACTGGCACATCGTCGTCGTCTCCGCGGCCGCCGCGGTGACGATGGCCGCCAGCGCATGGGTGCGGCAACCTGCGCTGCAGTTCCTGTTCATCTGCCTGACCGCGTTCTCGCTCTATTCGATCCAGGCCGTCGTGTGGGCGCTGCCCGGCGAATTCCTGACAGGCACGAGCGCGGCGGTCGGCATCGCCGCGATCAACTCGCTCGCGAATCTCGGCGGCTACGCCGGGCCGTACGGCATCGGGCTGATCAAGGCATCGACCGGCAGCCTCGCTGCCGGCCTGTACTTCCTCGCGGCGACGCTGCTGTTCGCGGTGCTGATGACGTTCGTGGTCCGCGCCGCGCTGCGCACGCCCGAGCCGGCCGCACGCGCATTCGCCGGCGAATCGTGAGCGCATTGTTTTCCGGCTGAACGCCGTTTCGACTGACGCAGGACCGAACCATGACATCGAGCAGCACACCGCGCTATCGCGGCATCTTCCCCGTCGTCCCGACGACGTTTACCGACACCGGCGAGCTCGACCTCGCGAGCCAGAAGCGCGCGGTCGACTTCATGATCGACGCTGGCTCCGACGGCCTCTGCATCCTCGCGAACTTCTCGGAGCAGTTCGCGATCACCGACGACGAACGCGACGTGCTGACGCGCACGATTCTCGAACACGTCGCCGGCCGCGTGCCGGTGATCGTCACGACGTCGCACTACAGCACGCAGGTCTGCGCGGCGCGCAGCCTGCGCGCGCAACAGCTCGGCGCGGCGATGGTGATGACGATGCCGCCTTACCACGGCGCGACGTTTCGCGTGCCAGAAACGCAGATCTTCGATTTCTATGCGCGCGTGTCGGATGCGATCGGCATCCCGATCATGATCCAGGACGCGCCCGCGAGCGGCACCCCGCTGTCCGCACCGTTGCTGGCACGGATGGCGCGCGAGATCGAGCAGGTCGCGTACTTCAAGATCGAGACGCCGGGCGCGGCCAACAAGCTGCGCGAGCTGATCCGGCTCGGCGGCGACGCGATCGAAGGGCCGTGGGACGGCGAAGAGGCGATCACGCTGCTCGCCGACCTGCATGCGGGCGCGACCGGCGCGATGACGGGCGGCGGGTTTCCGGACGGCATCCGGCCGATCCTCGAAGCATTCCGCGAAGGGCGCCGCGACGATGCGTTCGCGCATTACCAGACGTGGCTGCCGCTGATCAATCACGAGAACCGCCAGTCCGGGATCCTGACCGCGAAGGCCCTGATGCGCGAAGGCGGCGTGATCGCGTGCGAGCGGCCGCGGCATCCGATGCCGGAACTGCATCCGGACACGCGTGCGGAGCTGATCGCGATCGCGCGCCGGCTCGACCCGCTCGTGCTGCGCTGGGCGCGCTGAGCCAATCGCGAATGGTGAAGGAGAAACGCAGATGAGCAACGTGATTTCGCTGGGCGTGATCGGGATCGGCAAGATTGCGCGCGACCAGCATCTTCCCGCAATCGCGGCTGAGCCCGGCTTCGTGCTGACCGCCTGTGCGAGCCGTCACGCGGAAGTCAACGGCGTACGCAATTATCCGGATCTGCACGCGCTGCTGGCCGCCGAGCCCGAGCTCGACGCGGTGTCGCTGTGCGCGCCGCCGCAAGTGCGCTACGCTCAGGCGCGCGCCGCACTGGAGGCCGGCAAGCACGTGATGCTCGAGAAGCCGCCTGGCGCGACGCTCGGCGAAGTGGCCGCGCTCGACGCGCTCGCGCGCGAACGCGGTCTCACGCTGTTCGCGACCTGGCATTCGCGCTGCGCGAGCGCCGTCGAACCGGCGCGTGCGTGGCTCGCAACGCGCACGATCCGCGCGGTTCAGGTGCGCTGGAAGGAAGACGTGCGCCGCTGGCATCCGGGGCAGCAGTGGATCTGGGAGCCGGGCGGCCTCGGCGTGTTCGACCCCGGCATCAACGCGCTGTCGATCGTCACGCGAATCCTGCCGCGCGAGCTCGTGCTGCGCGAAGCGACGCTCTACGTGCCGAGCGACGCGCAGATGCCGATCGCGGCCGAACTCGATTGCGCGGATACGAACGGCGTGCCGGTGCACGCGGAATTCGACTGGCGCCACGGCCCGGTCGAGCAGTGGGAGATCGCGGTCGACACGTCGGACGGCGTGCTCGCGATCAGCCGCGGCGGCGCGCAATTGTCGATCGACGGCGCGCCGGTCGAGATCGGGCCGGAGCGCGAGTACCCGGCGCTGTATGCGCATTTCCGCGCGCTGATCGCGCGCGGCGAAAGCGACGTCGACGTGCGGCCGTTACGGCTCGTCGCCGACGCGTTCCTGTTCGGACGGCGCGTCGGGACCGACGCGTTCGGCCGCTGACAATGTGCCGATGCGCCAAAGCGAGACCGGCACGACGGATGTTGAAGACCCAAGCCATTACAAGGAGACACGCATGAACCGCACGAATCGAACGATCCGCCGACACACGCTGCGCGCACTGCTCGCCGCGCTCTGCATCGCCCCGCTCGGGATGCAGGGCGCCGCCCACGCCGACGCGCCGCTGAAGATCGGCTTTCTGGTGAAGATGCCCGAGCAGGCATGGTTCATCAACGAGCAGAACGCTGCCGCCGCGCTCGGCCAGAAGGAGAACTTCTCGGTCGTGAAGATCGGCACGCCGGACGGCGAGAAGGTGCTGGCCGCGATCGACAACCTCGGCTCGCAAGGCGCGCAGGGTTTCGTGATCTGCGCGCCCGACGTGCGGCTCGGGCCGGCGATCGCGTCGCGCGCGAAGCGCTACAACATGAAGTTCGTGACGGTCGACGACCAGCTCGTCGATTCGACCGGCAAGCCGCTGCCGAACGTGCCGCACCTCGGGATGTCGGCGACGAAGATCGGCAACCAGGTCGGCCAGGCGATCGCCGACGAGATGAAGCGCCGCGGCTGGAAGCCGGAAGAAGTCGGCGCGCTGCGCGTGACCAACTACGAGCTGCCGACCGCGAAGCTGCGCACCGACGGCGCGACGCAGGCGCTGCTTGCGAACGGCTTCCGCAAGGAGAACATCTTCGACGCGCCGCAGAAGACGACCGACGACGAAGGCGGCTTCAGCGCGGCAGCGCCCGTGCTCGCCCGTCATCCGAACGTGAAGAAGTGGGTGATCTACGCGCTGAACGAGGAAACCGTGCTCGGCGCGGTGCGCGCGACCGAACAGCTGCACATCCCGGCGGCCGACGTGATCGGCGTCGGCATCAACGGTGCGGGCGAGGCGTTCGCCGAATTCCAGAAGAAGGAGCCGACCGGCTTCTACGGGACGATCGCGGTCAGCTCGACGAACCACGGCAAGGACAGCACGCAGAACCTCGTCGACTGGATCCGCAACGGCAAGGTGCCGCCGGCCGACACGCAGACGAGCGGCAAGCTGATGACGCGCGCGAACTGGCAGGCCGTGCGCGCCGAACTCGGCATCTGAGCGTGCGGGGCGACGACGCAATGACGATGCAGACGATCACGGCCGTGTCGGGCAACGACGCCGCGGCCACGCCCGGCGCCGTTGCGCCGCCGCCCGGCGGCGCGCTGCTCGCGCTCGACGGCATCACGGTGACGTTTCCGGGCGTGCGTGCGCTCGACGGCGTGTCGCTGTCGGTGCGCGCAGGTGAAGTGCACGGGCTGATGGGCGAGAACGGCGCGGGCAAGTCGACGTTGTTGAAGGTGCTGTCCGGCGTGAACCAGCCGCAGGCCGGCACGCTGACGCTGAACGGCGCGGTCCAGCGCTTCGCGTCGACGCGCGCGGCGCTCGAGGCGGGCATCGCGATCATCTACCAGGAGCTTCATCTGGTGCCGGAGCTGACGGTCGCGGAGAACCTGATGCTCGGGCAACTGCCGAGCCGGCTCGGCGTGGTCGACGAGCGCGCGCTCGCGGCGCGGGCGCTCGATGCGCTCGAACGGCTCGGCGAGCACATTGATCCTGACATCCCGGTCAAGTATCTGTCGATCGGGCAGCGCCAGATGATCGAGATCGGCAAGGCGCTGATGCGCGACGCGCGCGTGATCGCGTTCGACGAACCGACAAGTTCGCTGTCCGCGCGCGAGACGACGCAACTGTTCCGCATCATCCGTTCGCTGCGTGCGGAAGGCCGCGCGATCATCTACGTCACGCACCGGATGGAGGAAGTCGACGCACTGTGCGATCGCGTGACGGTGTTTCGCGACGGCCGCCGCATCGAAACGTTCGAATCGGTCGCCGATCTCGATCGCGACCGGCTGATCGGCTGCATGGTCGGCCGCTCGATCGAGGACGTGTACGGCTACCGGCCGCGCACGGCCGGCGACGTGCTGATCGAGGCGAAGGGGCTGACCGGGCCCGGGTTATCGGAGCCGGTATCGTTCGCCGCGCGGCGCGGCGAGATCGTCGGTTTCTTCGGGCTCGTCGGTGCGGGCCGTTCGGAGCTGATGAAGCTGCTGTACGGCGCGGCGCGCCCGAGCGGCGGGCACGTGGAGCTGGGCGGCAAGCGCGTCGCGTTCGCAAGCCCGCGCGACGCGGTCCGCGCCGGCATCGCGCTGTGCCCGGAAGACCGCAAGCAAGAGGGCATCGTCGCGATCGCGTCGGTGGCCGACAACCTGAACATCAGCGCGCGTCGCCACTTCAGCCCGGCGCGCGTGCTGCTCGACGCGCGGCGCGAACGCGAGCTCGCGCAGAAATACATCGAACGCCTCGCGATCAAGACGCGCGACGGCGAAACGCCGATCGGCGCGCTGTCGGGCGGCAACCAGCAGAAGGTCGTGCTCGCGCGCTGGCTGGCCGAGCGCATCGACGTGTTTCTGATGGACGAGCCGACGCGCGGCATCGACGTCGGCGCGCGCGCGGAAATCTACAACCTGTTCTACGAGCTCGCGGAAGCGGGCCGCACCGTCATCATCGTGTCGAGCGATCTGGCCGAGGTGATCGGCGTGTCGGACCGCATCATCGTGATGAAGGAAGGGCGGATCGCGGGCGAGGTGGCGAAGGCGCAGGCGACGCCCGACGCGCTGATCAAGCTCGCGCTGCCGCGCTAGCGGCGAGCAGTCAACCGGAAAGCAACTGATATGAGCCAGGCAATGCAACCCCAACGTACTTCCCCCTCCCCGGACGCCGCGGCCGCGGCCGCGCGCCCGCGCGGCGGCGTGTGGCAGCTGGTCAACCGCTCCGGCATCGTGATGGTGTTTCTCGTGCTGTTCGCGGTGCTGTCGCTGACGGTGCCGGACTTCCTCACGCCGCGCAACATCCAGGGCCTCCTGCTGTCGGTCACGCTGATCGGCTCGATCGCGGTGACGATGATGTTCGTGCTCGCACTCGGCGAAGTCGACCTGTCGGTCGCGTCGATCGTCGCGTTCTCGGGCGTCGTCGCATCGACGCTGATCACCGCGACGCACAGCGTCGTGCTCGGCATCGCGGCGGGCGTGCTCGCGGGCGGCGCGGTCGGGCTCGTGAACGGCGTGCTGATCGCGCGCTGGCGGATCAACTCGCTGATCGTCACGCTCGCGATGATGGAAGTCGTGCGCGGGCTCGCGTTCATCACGTCGAACGGCGACGCGGTGATGATCTCCGAGGAGCGTTTCTTCGATCTCGGCGGCGGCTCGTTCCTCGGCATCTCGTATCCGATCTGGAGCAACATCATCGGCTTCGTCGTGTTCGGCTTCCTGCTGCGCAAGACGGTGTTCGGCAAGAACGTGCTGGCCGTCGGCGGCAACGGCGAAGCCGCGCTGCTCGCAGGGCTGCCGGTGATGCGCATCAAGATCACGGTGTTCGTGCTGCAGGGGCTCGTGACCGGCTTCGCCGGCGTGATGCTCGCGTCGCGGATGAGCCTCGGCGATCCGAAGACGTCGGTCGGCCTCGAACTCGGCGTGATCTCGGCATGCGTGCTCGGCGGCGTGTCGCTGACGGGCGGCGTCGCGACGATCTCCGGCGTGCTGGTTGGCGTGCTGATCATGGGCTCCGTGCAGGACGCGATGAGCCTGTTGAACGTGCCGACGTTTTACCAATATCTGATACGCGGCGGAATTCTGTTGCTCGCGGTGCTGTTCGACCAGTATCGTCGCAACCAGCGGCGCGCGATGAAGATCTGAGTTCGATCCGCGCGCGACCGCCGGCAACTACGACGAATATCGGGAGACGGCATGCAACAGACTCATCCGGGCACGGCGGCGGCGCTGCTGGTGGACAGCCGCAACATGCTCGGCGAAGGCGCGACGTGGTGCGATGCGACGCACACGCTGTACTGGACCGACATCGAAGGCGCGCGGCTGTGGCGCTGCCGCGCGGACGGTTCCGCGCTCGCGCAGTGGCCGATGCCCGAGCGCCTGGCGTGCTTCGCGCTCACGCCGGATCCCGACGTGCTGCTGGTCGGGCTCGCGACCCGTCTCGCGTTCTTCGATCTGCGCAGCGGCGCGTTCACGCAGATCGTCGACGTCGAGCCCGATCTGCCGACGCGTCTGAACGACGGCCGCTGCGATCCGTTCGGCGCGTTCGTGTTCGGGATGAAGGACGAAGGCGGCGAGCCGCCGCGCGCGGTCGGTGGGTTCTACCGGCTCAATCCCGACCTCACGCTCGAGCGGCTCGCGTTGCCGGCGGCGGCGATCGCGAACAGCATCGCGTTCTCGCCCGATGGCACGAAGATGTATTTCTGCGATTCGATGGTGCGCGAGATTCTCGTGTGCGATTACCGTACCGGCGGCGACGTGGCCAACGTGCGGCCGTTCGCGCGGCTGACCGATGCGAACGGCGACCCGGACGGCTCGACGATGGATCGCGACGGCGGGCTGTGGAACGCGCAGTGGGGCGGCCGGCGGGTGGTGCGTTACGGGCCGGACGGCGTCGAGACGGATCGCGTTGACGTGCCGACCGCGCAGCCGAGCTGCGTCGCACTCGACGGTGACGGCCGGTTGTACGTGACGAGCGCACGCGTCGGGCTCGACGACGATGCGTTGGCGAACGATGCCGACGCCGGCGGCGTATTCGTCGCGCGCACCCGCTACGCGGGGCTGCCGACCGCGCGATTCGCGGGCAAGCCGCGCGGCTGATCGCGCCGCCGCATACGGGTTGCCGTCGATGGGAGCCCGCTGATGCGGCGGGCCGCGCGCTCATGCACGCGATCCGGTGCGGACGGCGGCTGCGATCGGCCGCCGCCACGTCGTTCATCTGCCCACCTGCTGGTAAGATGGCCCGCAATTCCATCCCGCCAGCACCATGAGTTCCGCAACGACCAAGCCCGCTATCCCGAAGCGCGCGGTAAAGCACACCCCGACGGACGCCGCGACGGCCGACCGCGCGCCCGGCGACAAGCCGAAGGCGCGCGTGCAACAGCGCCTGACCTACGTGATCGGCGGCCTCGACCGGCTGCTGCGCCGTCACATGACCGACGCGCTCGCACCGCTCGGCATCACGCTCGCGCAATACACGGCGCTGTCGGTGCTCGAGGCGCGCGGCGCATCGTCGAACGCACAGCTCGCCGAGCGCTCGTGGATCACGCCGCAATCGGCGAACGAGGTAATGAGCGTGATGGCCGCCCGCGGCTTCGTCACGCGCGAGGCCGACCCGTCGCACGGCCGCATCATCCTGCTGAAGCTGACCGACGCAGGCGCGGCGATGCTGCGCGAATGCGAGGCCGTGCTGCGCCCGCTCGAGGCGCGCATGCTCGGCGACATCTCCGCCGACGATGCCGCGCACGTGCAACGCGCGCTCGAACTGTTCTCGCGCAACCTGCGCGGCTGATCCCCGCCGCCGATCGCTTCCGAACCCGCATGACGCGGGCCCGCGCGGCCCGCTTTCGCCGTGTGCGCGTTGCCGCCGGCCGCCTGACCGTTCCCTGATTTCGTCGCTTTCCGCTTCGGGTTAACACCGGCGCTCATGCCGCTTGCAATATCAGGTAGCCTGATATTAAATGAAGTCGTCCGCAGCAGGGATGCTGCGCACCGAATCGCACAGGAACGAACGACAGGAACAGACATGAGCAAGTACGACAACCGCTGGCAGACCGTTGAAGTGAAAGTGGAGGCCGGCATCGCGTGGGTCACGTTGAACCGCCCGGAGAAACGCAATGCGATGAGCCCGACGCTGAACCAGGAAATGCTGCAGGTGCTCGACGCGATCGAGTTCGACGACGAGGCCAAGGTGCTGGTGCTGACGGGCGCCGGCGCCGCGTGGACGGCCGGCATGGATCTGAAGGAGTATTTCCGCGAAATCGACGGCGGCTCCGACGCGCTGCAGGAGAAGGTGCGCCGCGACGCGTCGGAATGGCAGTGGCGCCGGCTGCGGATGTACAACAAGCCGACGATCGCGATGGTGAACGGCTGGTGCTTCGGCGGCGGGTTCTCGCCGCTCGTCGCGTGCGACCTCGCGATCGCCGCGGATGAAGCGGTGTTCGGGCTGTCGGAGATCAACTGGGGCATCCCGCCCGGCAACCTCGTGAGCAAGGCGATGGCGGACACGGTCGGGCACCGCCGCGCGCTGCACTACATCATGACCGGCGACACGTTCACCGGCGTAGAAGCGGCGGAGATGGGCCTTGTGAACAGCAGCGTGCCGCTCGCCGGGCTGCGCGACGCGACGATCGCGCTCGCGGCGCGGCTGATGGACAAGAACCCGGTCGTGCTGCGCGCGGCGAAACACGGCTTCAAGCGTTCGCGCGAGCTCACGTGGGAGCAGTGCGAGGACTACCTGTATGCGAAGCTCGACCAGGCGCAGCTGCGCGATCCGGAACGCGGCCGCGAACAGGGGCTGAAGCAGTTCCTCGACGACAAGACGATCAAGCCGGGCCTGCAGGCATACAAGCGCTGATACAAGCGCCGACGCAGCCGCCGGCGCAACCGCCGGCGTAACCGGAAGAGACAGGCAAGGCAGGAGACGACATGACCGACAGACGGATGCTGATCGGCGGCGAGTGGTGTACCGCCCGTGACGGCCGCACCTTCGACCGCTTCAACCCCGCGACGGGCGCGCTTGCGTCGCGCGCGCCGGCGGCCGGCATTGCCGACGCCGACGCGGCAATCGACGCCGCGCAGCGCGCATTCCCCGCGTGGGCGGCGCTCGCGCCGACCGAGCGGCGCCGCCGGCTGCTGAAGGCGGCGGACCTGATGGACGCGCGCATCGACGAATTCATCGCGGCCGGCGTCGCCGAAACGGGCGCGACGCCAGGCTGGCTCGGCTTCAACGTGACGCTCGCGGCCAACATGCTGCGCGAGGCCGCGTCGATGACGACGCAGATCGACGGCGACGTGATCCCGTCGGACGTACCGGGCAATCTCGCGCTCGCGATGCGCGTGCCGTGCGGCGTGGTGCTCGGCATCGCGCCGTGGAACGCGCCGGTGATTCTCGGCACGCGTGCGCTCGCGATGCCGCTCGCGTGCGGCAATACGGTCGTGTTGAAGGCATCCGAGGCATGCCCCGGCGTGCATACGCTGATCGGCGCGGTGCTGGACGAAGCCGGGCTCGGCGGCGGCGTGGTGAACGTGATCACGCACGCGGCCGCCGATGCACCCGAACTCGTCGAGCGGATGATCGCGCATCCGCACGTGAAGCGCATCAACTTCACCGGCTCGACCCACGTCGGCCGCATCATCGCGCGCCACGCGGCCGCGCACCTGAAGCCCGTGCTCCTCGAACTCGGCGGCAAGGCGCCGGTGCTGGTGCTCGACGATGCCGACCTCGATGCGGCCGTTGACGCGATCGCCTTCGGTGCGTTCTTCAACCAGGGGCAGATCTGCATGTCGACCGAGCGCGTGATCGCCGCGCGGCCGATTGCCGACGCGCTCGTCGAACGGCTGACGGCAAAGGCCCGCACGCTCGTTGCCGGCGATCCGCAGGCCGGTCACGCACTCGGCACGATGGTCGATGCGGCGGCGGCCGCGCGCGCCGCGTCGCTGGTCGACGATGCGCGTGCGCACGGCGCGCGACTGCCGCTCGGCTGCCGAGTGGAGGGCGCGACGATGCAGCCGTCAATCGTCGACGGCGTCACGCGCGACATGCGGCTCTATCGCGAGGAGTCGTTCGCGCCGGTCGTCGCGATCCTGCGCGCGGACAGCGACGACGAAGCGGTCGCGCTTGCGAACGACAGCGAGTTCGGATTGTCGGCGAGCGTGTTCAGCCGCGACATCGCGCGTGCGATGGCGGTCGCGCGCCGGATCGAATCGGGGATCTGCCACGTCAACGGGCCGACCGTGCACGACGAAGCGCAGATGCCGTTCGGCGGCACGAAAGCGAGCGGCTACGGCCGCTTCGGCAGCCGCGCGTCGATCGCGGAATTCACCGAGCTGCGCTGGATCACCGTGCAGACCACGCCGCGGCACTACCCGATATGAGCGAGCCGACGATGAATGTTGCGACGCCCGCGAGCAGCCCGGTGAACGACACGGGCCGCGTGCGCTACCGCGCGGCCGACGTCGCGGTCGGCGCGGCCGAGATTCGCCGCACGGCCGACGGCACCTGGTACCTGCGCTCGCGCGAGCCGCTCGGCGATTACCCGACGCGCATCACCGACTGTCTCGTGCGCGGCGCGCAAGCCCATCCGGACCGTGTGCTTGCCGCGCGGCGCGGTGCGGACGGCCACTGGATCGAGATCACGTACGCGCAGATGCTCGAACGCGCCCGCGCGCTCGGCCAGGGGCTCGTCGATCTCGGGCTGTCGGCGGAGCGTCCGCTCGCGGTGCTGTCCGGCAACGATCTCGAGCATTTGCAGCTGATGTTCGCGGCGATGCTGGCGGGCGTGCCGTACTCGCCGATCTCGCCCGCGTATTCGCTGGTGTCGAGCGACTTCGGCAAGCTGCGTCACACGCTCGCCGTGCTGCGGCCGGGTGCCGTATTCGTCGCCGAGCGCGCGCCGTTCGCGCGCGCACTCGACGCGACGCTGCCGGCCGATGCGGCGCTGATCGTCGCGCGCGACGCCGACGCCGATGCCGACGGCCGCGCGGTGCCGCTGTCGCGGCTGCTCGGCACCGCTCCGCGCACGATCGACGCGATCCACGCCGCGGTGGGTCCCGATGATCTCGCGAAGATCTTGTTCACGTCGGGTTCCACCAAGCAGCCGAAGGCGGTGCCGACCACGCACCGGATGCTGTGCAGCAACCAGCAGATGCTGCGCCAGACGATGCCCGAGCTCACGCGCGAACCGCCGGTGCTGGTCGACTGGCTGCCGTGGAACCACACGTTCGGCGGCAGTCACAACCTCGGCATCGCGCTGTACAACGGCGGCACGCTGTATATCGACGACGGCCGCCCGATGCCGGGCCGCTTCGACGAAACCGTGCGCAACCTGCGCGAGATCGCGCCGACGATCTACTTCAACGTGCCGAAGGGCTGGGAGGAACTGACCGCCGCGCTCGAGCGCGACGCCGCGCTGCGCGACACGTTCTTCTCGCGCGTGAAACTGTATTTCTTCGGCGGAGCGGGGCTGTCGCAGGCCGCATGGGACCGGCTCGACCGCGTGACCGAAGCGCATTGCGGCGAGCGGATCCGCATCATGGCCGGCCTCGGGATGACCGAGGCGTCGCCGTCGTGCCTGTTCACGACGGGGCCGCTGATGCGCGCCGGCTACATCGGGCTGCCCGCGCCCGGCTGCGATGCGAAGCTCGTGCCGTGCGGCGGCAAGCACGAACTGCGCTTCAAGGGGCCGAACGTGATGCGCGGCTACTGGCACGCGGACGTCGATCCGCGCGACGTGTTCGACGAAGAAGGCTATTACCGCAGCGGCGATGCGGGGGTCTTTGCCGATCCGGCGCGGCCGGAACTCGGGCTGATGTTCGACGGGCGGCTGACCGAGGACTTCAAGCTGAGCAGCGGCACGTTCGTCAGCGTCGGGCCGCTGCGCGCGAATGCGGTGTCGAGCGGTGCGCCATACGTGCAGGACGTGGTCGTCACCGGGATCAATCGCGACGACATCGGCTTGCTGGTGTTTCCGCGCGTCGATGCATGCCGTGCACTGGCCGGGCTTCCCGCCGATGCATCGGTGACCGACGTGCTGCGCGCGCCGGCCGTGCGCGCGGCGTTTGCGGCATGGCTCGCTGCGCTGAACCGGAACGCGAGCGGCGGTTCGACGTTCGTCGCGCGGATCCGGCTGATCGACACGCCGCCGTCGCTCGATCTCGGCGAAGTGACCGACAAGGGTTCGCTGAACCAGGCCGCCGTGCAGAAGCATCGCGCGGCGACGATCGATGCGCTGTACGACCCGACGCGGCGCGATCCCGACGCGATCTACGCGCAAGCGGCGCGCACGGGCTGAAACGCGTAACGGGCGGCACGCGGCAACGGGCCGCAACGAGCAGCAACGAGCAGCAACCAGCGGGCACAACGACCGGCCGGCCACGACACCGGCGGGCATTCCTGCGGCCAGTGAATCAGGTTGCCTGATAAATGCAGCCATTCATGCGACCCCTCGCGCGCCGGCCCGCCACTGGCCGGCGGCGGCGCGCGGCGGCCGTTGCAAGGCCGGCCGACTACAAGACAAGACATAGGATCTGGAGACAGCATGAACACTTACGTTGCCGAAAAACCCACGGTCGCGACCACGCTCGCACTGTGTTTCGCGATCGCACTCCTCGAAGGGCTCGACCTGCAGTCGGTCGGTGTCGCCGCGCCGCGGATGGCGCGCGAATTCGGACTGTCGGTGTCGCAGATGGGCATCGCGTTCAGCGCGGGCACGTTCGGGCTGCTGCCGGGCGCGATGCTCGGCGGCCGGCTCGCCGACCGGATCGGCCGCAAGCGCGTGCTGATCGCATCGGTCGTGCTGTTCGGGCTGCTGTCGATCGCGACCGCGCAGGTCTCGACGTTCGCAATGCTCGTCGTCGTCCGCGTGCTGACCGGCATCGGCCTCGGCGGTGCGATGCCGAACCTGATCGCGCTGTCGTCCGAAGCGGTCGAGCCGCGCTCGCGCAGCAGCGCGGTGGCGACGATGTACTGCGGCATTCCGTTCGGCGGCGTGATCGCGTCGCTAATCGGCGTGCTGCTCGCCGGCGACACCGAATGGCGGCACATTTTCTACGTCGGCGGCGTGGGGCCGCTGCTGCTCGTGCCGCTGCTGGTGTGGTTCCTGCCGGAATCGCGCGCGTATCTCGACGTCGCCGGCACGCAGGCCGCGCGCACCAGCGTCGCACGCACGCTGTTCGGCGACGGCCGCACGACGTCGACGGTCGCGCTTTGGGTCAGCTACTTCTGCACGCTGATCGTCCTGTACTTCCTGCTGAACTGGCTGCCGTCGCTGATGGCCGCGCGCGGGCTCGATCGCGCGCACGTCGGCCTCGTGCAGATCGCGTTCAACGTCGGCGCGGGGCTCGGCGCGCTCGGCATCGGCGCGGCGCTCGACCGGATGCGCGCGTCGCGCGTGGTCGGCGGCATGTATGTCGGGATCGTGCTGTCGCTTGCCGCGCTCGCCGCCGCGCCCGGTTTCGCATCGCTCGCGGTGGCCGCGTTCGCGGCCGGGATGTTCGTCGTCGGCGGACAGTCGGTGCTGTATGCGCTCGCGGCGATCTACTACCCCACCGCGATGCGCGGTACCGGCGTCGGCGCGGCGGTCGCCGTCGGCCGGCTCGGCTCCGTCGTCGGGCCGCTCGCGGCCGCGACGCTGCTCGCCGCTGGCCGCAGCGCGCCCGTCGTGATCGGCGCGAGCATTCCCGTCACGCTCGTCGCGGCCTTCGCTGCATTCGTGCTGATCCGTCGCCCGCACGCGGACGACTGAAACGTTTCGCTTTTTTCAATGCGCGCCGTCAGAGCGCGCAATTCATCACGGTCTGGAGACGCAACGAAATGAAGACGAAGACAAGGAACGGCCTGCTGGCCGCCGGCGCGTGCTGCGCGCTTGCCGCACCGGGTGCGCACGCGCAGTCGAGCGTGACGCTGTACGGGATCATCGATACGGGCGTCGAGTTCGTGTCGCACGCCAACGCGGCCGGCGATCACGTCGTGCGGATGCCGGGCGTGACGGGCGAACTGCCGTCGCGCTGGGGGCTGCGCGGCACCGAAGATCTCGGCGGCGGCTACCAGGCGGTGTTCACGCTCGAAAGCGGCTTCAACGTGCGCGGCGGCGATTTGGGCCAGGGCGGCCGGCTGTTCGGGCGGCAGGCGTTCGTCGGGCTGAAGAGCAGCTTCGGCACGCTTGCGTTCGGCCGCCAGTACACGATGACGTACCTCGCGCTGCAGGGCGCGGACATCATCGGCCCCGACATCTACGGGCTCGGCTCGTTCGACGCATACGTGCCGAACGGCCGCGCCGACAACGCGGTGACTTACGTCGGCACGTATCGCGGCGTGACGCTCGGCGCCGCGTATTCGTTCGGCCGCGACGGTGCGGGTACCGGCAACTCGCCGGGGCAGGGGACGTGCGCGGGACAGGTGCCTGGCGACGCGGTGCAATGCCGGAACTGGTCGGTGATGCTCAAGTACGACAGCGCGTATTTCGGCGCGGCGGCGTCGTACGAGGAACAGCGTGGCGGCACCGGTGCGGCCGCCAACTTCTTCGACGGCGTGGCGCCCGCCCCCTTCACGAGCAGCGGCGGCAAGGACACGCGCACGCACGTGAGCGCGTATGCGCAGGCGGCCGGCGCGCGGATCGGCGCGGGCTGGATCGGGCGGCGCGTGTCGACCGGTTCGCCGGCGGCGCCCGGCGCGCATTCGGATCTGTTCTTCGTCGGCGCGTCGTATGCGGTGAAGCCCGACTTCATCGTCGACGGCGAAGGCTACCGGATCGTCAACAGCGCGCACGACACGCGCGGCACGATGGCCACGCTGCGCGCGACCTATTTGTTGAGCAAGCGTACGGCCGTCTACGCGCAGTCGTCGTATCTGTGGAACAGCGCGCATGCACGCTACTCGGTCAGCGGCGGCGGCCCTGGCACGACGCCCGGCGCGGGGATGGGTCAGCTCGGCGCGATGGTCGGCGTGCGGCACATGTTCTGATTCATCGGCGTGACGAACTGAACGGGAGATATCGTGAACAGAAAATCTGCATTCCTGTATATCGCGCCGTTGTCGGCCGCCGCGATGCTTGCAGGTTGCGGCGGCGACGATTCGGTCAGCTCCGCACCGGCGCACCTGAGCGCCGCGACGCCGGCCGCGATGGCGCAGACCTGCGACGCGCTCGCGGCGAAGCTCGCGTATGCGAACACGTCGTTCACGTCGGTGACGACCGCGGCCGCCGGTGCGCTGAAGGTGGCCGGCAAGCCGATCGCCGAGCATTGCGTGGTGCAGGGAAAGATGAACGAGCGCGTGAGCGCGGTGGACGGCAAGACCTACGCGATCGGCTTCGAGATGCGCTTGCCGAAGGCATGGAACGGCCGCTTTTTCTATCAGGCGAACGGCGGGCTCGACGGCAACGTCTTGACCGCGACCGGCGAGATCGGCGGCGGCGGCCCGCTGACGGACGCGCTGAACCAGGGCTTCGCCGTGATCAGCTCGGACGCCGGGCACAGCGCCGCGCAGAATCCGCTGTTCGGCCTCGATCCGCAAGCGCGACTCGACTACGGCTACGGTGCCGTCGATGCGCTCACGCCGATGGCGAAACAGGTGATCCGGCTCGCATACGGGAAAGCGCCCGATCGCAGCTATTTCGGCGGCTGCTCGAACGGCGGCCGTCATGCGATGGTCACCGCCGTGCGCAACGCGGGCGACTATGACGGAATCATCGCAGGCGACCCGGGCTTTCACCTGCCGAAGGCGGCGATCGGCGAGATATACGGTGCGCAGCAGTTCGCAAAGATCGCGTCGGCGACCGGAACGAACGGGCTGCCCGACATCCGAAGCGGCTTCACCGACACCGAGCGCCAGTTCGTCGGCGCGAAGATTCTCGACAAGTGCGATGCGCTCGACGGCGTGGCCGACGGAATGGTGCAGGACGTTGCCGCATGCCAGGCGCATTTCAGCGTCGACACGGACATTCCCACCTGCGCGAATGGCACGCGTACCGGGTCGTGCCTGACGACCGCGCAGAAGGGTGCGCTGGAGAACGTATTCGCGGGCGCGCGCAACAGCGCGGGCACGGCGCTCTATGCGAGCTTTCCGTACGATCCGGGCATCTCGGGGCCGGGCTGGGCCGCGTGGAAGCAGTCGAATTCGATCGTGCTCGACCCGGCCGCGATGGCGTTCACGTTCATGACGCCGCCGAAAACCGCTGCGACGCTCGCGAATCTCGCCGGCTTCGCGCTCGGTTTCGACATGGACAACGACGCACCTGCGATCTTCGCGACGAACGGCACGTACAAGCAATCGTCGTGGTCGTTCATGACGCCGCCCGACGAGACGAACCTGTCCGCGCTGAAGTCGCGCGGTGCGAAGCTGCTCGTCTATCACGGCACCGGCGATCCGGTGTTCTCGTTCAACGACACGAGCGACTGGTATGCGCGGCTCGCGCAGGCGAACGGCGGCGATGCATCGAGCTTCGCGCGCTTCTATCCGGTGCCGGGGATGAACCACTGCTCGGGCGGGCCGGCCACCGACCAGTTCGACATGCTGACGCCGCTCGTCGCGTGGGTCGAGCAGGGCCAGGCGCCCACGGCGATCGTCGCCGCCGCGCGCGACACGACGAACGCGGTGCCGAACGCGGACGTGCCGGCGTCGTGGGGCGCGGGGCGCACGCGTCCGCTGTGTCCGTATCCGCAGGTCGCGCGCTACAACGGCTCGGGCGACCTGAATTCGGCGGCGAGCTTCAGTTGCCGGTGACGTAAGGGAACGCGCGAATGGACCAAGGTGCGCGCGCATCGGTCCATTCGCCGTGGCGGCGGGCAGGTGCGCGAAGCGGCGGCGTTCGACGCATGACGTCGTCATTTTCCGGGGAAGGCCGGATCAGGATGTACCATGGCGCGTCCTCGTCGGTGCGATGTGCTGACCGACGTGCAGCACCATGTCTCCTTCCTCCGATTCGACCATGCAAACCGTAGCGGTACTCGACTTCGAAACAACCGGGCTTTCTCCGAACATGGGAGACAGAGCGACCGAAATCGCCGTGATCCTGCTGCGCGACGGCGAGATCGTCGACCGCTACCAGAGCCTCATGAACGCAGGGCGCCGCATTCCGTCCGACGTTGTCGCGCTTACCGGCATCACGAACGAAATGATCGCGTCGGCGCCGCCGGTGTCGAAGGTGATGAAAGAGGCCGCCGCGTTCGTCGGCAGTCATCCGGTCGTCGCGCACAACGCCGGTTTCGACAAGCGCTTCTGGCAGGCCGAACTCGGGATGCTCGGGATGGCGGCCGACCATGCGTTCGCGTGCACGATGCTCGTCGCGCGGCGCGTCTACCCGGATGCGCGCAGCCACCGGCTGTCGAGCCTCGCCGACATGTTGCGCCTGCCGCAGACGGGCCGCGCTCACCGCGCGATGGTCGACGCGGAGATTGCGAGCCATCTGTGGTGCCGGATGCAGCGCGACATCGGCGCGACGTACGGACTGACGCAAGTCGATCACGGGCTCATGTCGCGCCTGCAGACGACGAGCAAGGCGAAGGTCGCGACGTTCTTCGGTTCGCTGGGCGCACGCGCGCGCTGACCCCGGCGCCTGCAGTGCGGCCGGTGCGCGGGTCGATCCGGCGGATCCGCCGAAGTGGCGCCAGGCGTGCGCTCGGCCGGCCGTTGTGAGCGACCTCGAACGCACGCCGCATCATGTCACAGCAGTTCGCCCATACACGCATCGAACTGCGCGACGAGCGTGTCGACGTCGTCGGTCGTCGTCTGCGGGCACACGAGCATCATGTTGTGGAACGGCGTGATCAGCACGCCGCGGTTCAGCAGATACAGATGCACGATGTGCTCGAGCTCGCTGTCGAGTTGCTCGCCCGCGATCGTGCCGTTGCGCGGCGGCACCGGCGTGAACTGGAACTCGGTGCGCGCGCCGATGCGCGTCACGCACCATGGCAGCCCGCGCTTCGCGATTGTCTGTTCGAGCCCGCTGGCGAGCCGCGCGGCCAGTTCGAACATGTGCGCATACGCGGCATCGGTCGCGACTTCTGCAAGCGTCGCCCGCATTGCATGCATCGCGAGCATGTTCGCGGTCAGCGTCGTGCCGATGCCCGAATGGCCGGGCGGCGCGTTCAGCTTCGCCTGCTTCGCGCGATTCGCGAATTCGGCGCTAAACCCGTACACCGCGCACGGCACGCCGCCCGCGATCGGCTTGCCCACGACCAGCGCGTCCGGCTCGAGGCCGTGCGCGGCCGCGTAACCGCCCGGGCCGCTGCTGATCGTGTGCGTTTCGTCGATCACGAGCAGCGTGCCGTATCGGCGCGTCAGCTCGCGCGCGGCGTCCCAGAAACCGGGCTCGGGCAGCACCATTCCGATGTTCGTCATCGCCGGCTCGGCGAGCACGCACGCGACGTCGCCAACCTTCAGCGCCGCTTCGAGCGCGTCGAGATCGTTGAACTCGATCACGCGCGTGTTCGCGAGCAGGTCATAGGATTGACCGAGCAGGCTGTCGCGCTGCACCGGACGACCGTCGACGAGGTCGACGAACACGTCGTCGACCGTGCCGTGATAGCAGCCGTTGAACACGACGATCGTGTTGCGGCCGGTGGCCGCGCGTGCCCAGCGCAGCACGAAGCGGTTCGCGTCGCTCGCACTCAGCGCGAATTGCCAGATCGGCAGCTTGAAGCGCCGCGCGAGTTCGCGCGACACCCATGCGGCGTCCTCGCTCGGCAGCATCGTCGTATAGCCGCGCGTCGCCTGTTCGGCGAGCGCGCGCGCGACGGGCTCGGGAGCATGGCCGAACATCGCGCCGGTGTCGCCAAGGCAGAAGTCTGCGTAGCGGTGACCGTCGACGTCGGTGAACGTCGCGCCGCGCGCTTCTTTCACGACCAGCGAAAACGGTGTCGACCAGTCTTGCATCCAGTGCAACGGCACGCCGAAGAGCAGGTGCTCCGCCGCTTCCGCGGACAACGCGCGGGAGATCGGCATGGCTTCGGTGAACGCGTGGCGCTCACGATCGAACAGTGCGCGAGCGCGGATGAGGTCGACTCCGTGGCGGGTCTGCAATTGAAGCTCCTGTGACGGGGTTAAGGGACCGGTGAAACCTCCGCGAGCTTGTCATATTCCGTGCGCGCGGTCGATCCGGGCTAGCCGGCCGCGCCGGGATGCCGAAAGTTTGTGCGCATAAAGATACGACGACGTACGTCTTGTCGCGCTGGACGGGGCGATTGTCACGTCGCCGTGGTCGATCTACGGGTTCAACGTCGGTGCGATGACGCTGACGAACGTGACGATCGCCGACAAGCGGTGATGAAACGCGTTCGCGTGCGATCGGCGCGGTGCGCGCGAGCGCATTACGCCAGCATCTTGACCATGTGGTGTTCGTCGTAGAAGCGTCCGTCGACGAACAGCGCACGCGGTTCCGTGCCGAACCGGACGAAGCCCTGCGACGCATATAGCCGCTCCGCGCTGCGGTTGATCTCGTTTACGCACAGCGTCAGCTGCGTGCAGCTCCACGTTTGCGCTGCGTGGGCTGTGGCGGCGTCGAGCAGCGATTGCGCGACGCCCCGCCCGCGATATGCGGAGGCGACGAACACGCCCCATATCAATGCCTTGTGCGCTACCTTCGCGCGCGTATCGCGGCGCACGCCGGTGATGCCGATGAGCGTGTCGTCGTCGAATGCGCCGAATACGGCCTGCACGCCGCTGGGCGTAATGCGCGTCGCGAATTCCTCGACCGGGATGCCGGCTTCTTCGTCGCGCGTCGGCAGGAACGACGTCGGCGACGTGTCGATCGCGTGCAGGCGGACGGAGCGGAATTGCGCCGCGTCGGCGGCATCGAGCAGGCGGATCGTGATCATCGGTGCGGTTCGCGGGTTTGTCAGCGGGATTTGCGGCGTGCGCGGCGGCGGTGCATCGACAATGCTAAGGGGAAACGCGTGCGTTTGCCTGTGCGATCGCCGTGCCGCATCGACGCGCGTGGCGCACGTTACGGGCACGCGAATGGCGGCCGTTGCCGCGGGCGGGAATCGCGACACAGGCGTGTGACGAGCCGACCGGAAATTGCGCATGCCGTGGCGAACCCGTGCTCACCCGAGCCAGCCGGAACGCCGCATGTTGGCCGACGCGCTCCACGCGAGGCTCGTCCTCGGGCGGGATTTCGATCTGCGGGGAGGTGACGGTGCGGTGTCGTGCGCGAATGCGATGCGGCGCCGACCGAGAGAGCCGAAGATGAAGCGATGCGCGCCGGGCGTCGCGCCGGCGCGCGTGAAGTGCGGACAATGCGTCGGGATCCTGCGGCGCGGTGTGTCATGCGCCCGACCGCGTCGGGGGCACGTCCGCCGTTAATACCGCGACAGCTGATTGCCGTTGATCTGCACGCGATCGCCCGGACGCAGGTCGCCCGGCGACTGCACGTCGAACGACCGCGTCGAGCCGTCGCTGACGCGTACGTCGATCCGGTAGCTGCTTGGCGGCTGGGCCGCGCCCATTTGCTGGCCGATCTGGTTGCCGGCCACGGCGCCGCCGAGCGCGCCGATCACGGTCGCGGCGTCGCGGCCGTGGCCGCGGCCGAACTGGTTGCCCACCAGGCCGCCGACCAATGCGCCGACGACGGTGCCCGCGACCCCCGACGCACCGACCGAGCCGCTCACCGGCTGGATATTCGCGACCGTGCCGTATTGCGTGCCGTAGCCGTTGCCGTACTGGCCGGCGTAAGGCTGCGGGTTGCCGTACTGGTCGTACTGCGGCGCCTGGTTCGGATAGGCCGGCTGCTGCGGTTGAACGTAGCCGGGTTGCGAATACGCGGGTTGCGCGTAGCCGGGCGTCGCGTACTGCTGCTGCGGATAACCCGGTTGCGCGCCGTAGTACCCCGGCGCGACACAGGCGGTCAGCGGAAGCGCCGCCACGGCGACGAGCGAGGCGAACAGAACGGTCTTCGTGGAAGGCATGCGCATCATGGTGATTTCCTGCATCGGCAACGTGTTCGCCGACGAAAGCCGGGACGGGTGGCGAACTCGGCGTGAGTATAAGGAAAGGGCGGATGCGCGTCCGGTGCGGCCGGGTAACAACGTGTAAAGTCTGTTGCCGCGCAAATCGGTGTGCACATTGGCGTGGGGTGGGCCGCGCGGGCGGCCTGCGCAGGTGGCAGCCCGTCACGCACACGTCGGCCGTTCTGCCGATTCCGCTGCGACCGCGCCCTCATCCGCCCACGCGGGCATCCGCGCCGCACATTGCGGAATCGAATGCACGGCATCGCGACATTTAATTGGCCACTGGCAGCCCGGTCCGATATCGTGGCCGCATTCGCTGCCAACGGTCCCGCCCGCCGGCTGCGGTGCCGTTCCCGTTTCCGCGCCAGTGTCGCGCAGCCACCGCCCCACCCATTCCAGCTCATGACCGATCGCTTCTTCACCCACGCCGTCGATGCCGGCGGACAGCCCATCAACCTCGTCGTCCGTGAAGGGCGCTTCGTCGCGATCGGCGCCGACTGCACCGCCGTGCCGGGTGCGGAAACGATCGACCTCGGCGGCTGCGTCGTACTGCCCGGCTTCGTCGACGGCCACATCCATCTCGACAAGAGCTTCGTCGGCGATCGCTGGGTGCCGCACGAACCGGTCGGCTCGCTGCGCGAGCGGCTCGCGGTCGAGACGCGCCAGCTCGCGGCGGCGCCGCCGATCGTCGAGCGTGCGAACGCGCTGATCGAGCAGGCCGCCGCGTTCGGCACGATCGCGATGCGCAGCCACGTCGACGTCGATGCGACGACGGGCCTGTCGAACCTGCAGGCCGTGATGGCGGCGCGCGAACAATGGCGCGGGATCGTCGACATCGAACTCGTCGCGTTTCCGCAGGCCGGCGTGGTGAGCTGCCCTGGCACCGCGGCGATGCTCGATGCGGCCGTGCGCGAAGGCGCGGACGTGGTCGGCGGGATCGATCCGACGACGCTCGACGGCGATGCGGACGGCCAGCTCGACATCGTGTTCGGCATTGCCGAAAAGCGCGACGTGAAGATCGATATCCACCTGCACGAGCCGGGCGCGACCGGCATCGCGCAACTGCTGCGGATCGCGGCGCGCACGCGCGCGGCGGGCCTTGGCGGTCGCGTGAACGTGAGCCACGCCTATGCGCTCGGCCAGGTCGATCACGGCGACGTCGAGCGTGCGGCCGCGGCGCTTGCCGACGCCGGCGTGTCGATCCTGACCAACGCGCCGGGCGACTGCGCATTCCCGCCGGTGCGGCAACTTCGCGACGCTGGCGTGCACGTGTTCGCGGGCAACGACAACATCCGCGACGCGTGGTGGCCATATGGCAACGGTGACATGCTGCAGCGCGCGATGATGGTCGGCTACCGCTCGGGCTTCTATACCGACGACGCGCTCGGCATCGCGCTCGACATGGCAACGCACGCCGGCGCCCGCGCGATCGGCAAGGCCGATTACGGGATCGCGGTCGGCTGCGACGCGAGCTTCGTCGCGGTGCGCGCACCGAATGCGGCGGCGGCCGTGGCCGGCGTGCCGGCCGAACGCTGGGTGTTCCGCCGCGGCGAAGCCGATACCGGCGCGCCGATTGCACCGGCCCTGCGTTTCGGGCGATGACGAACGACCGCCGTCGCGGTGCCTGCATCGCGGCGGACTCGCATCGAGCGACTGACCGACGCACCGATACACCGACTGACCCTCTCGGAACCGACATGACGAATTTGCTGATCCGCAACGTCCGCACGCACGCCGACGAAGCGTTCGACATCCTGATCGAAGGCGACCGCATCGCGCGCATTGGCCCGTCCCTCGACGCACCCGCCGACTGTGCGATCGAAGACGGCGCGCACGCGCTTGCACTACCCGGCCTGGTCGAAGGCCATACGCATCTCGACAAGACCCATTGGGGGATGCCGTGGTATCGCAATGCGGTGGGGCCGCGACTCGTCGATCGCATCGAGAACGAACGCACGTACCGCGCGACGAGCGGCCATGATGCGGGTGCCGCGTCGCTCGCGTTGTCGCGCGCATTCCTTGCGGCCGGGACGACACGCATTCGCACGCACGTCGACGTCGATACCGACGCGGGCCTGCGGCATCTGCACGGTGTGCTTGCGACGCGCGAGACGCTGCGCGGCCAGGTCGACATCCAGATCGTCGCGTTTCCGCAGTCGGGCGTGCTCAAGCGGCCCGGCACGGCCGCGCTGCTGTCCGACGCGCTGGCTGCGGGCGCAGATTTACTCGGCGGGCTTGATCCGTGCGCGATCGAGGGAGATCCGGTCGACGCGGTGGACGTGCTGTTCGGCATTGCCGAGCGCCATGGCTGCGGGCTGGACGTGCACTTGCACGAGCGCGGCTCGATGGGGGCGTATTCGCTCGACCTGATCCTGCAGCGCACGGCTGCGCTCGGCATGCACGGCAAGGTCACGATCAGCCATGGCTTCTGCCTCGGCGACATCGCCGACCGCGAGCGCGACGCGCTGCTCGCCCGGATGGCCGAACTCGGCGTCGCAATTGTCACGACGGCGCCGGCCGCGGTGCCGGTGCCGCCGGTGGTTGCGTGCCGTGCGGCCGGCGTGACCGTGATCGGCGGCAACGACGGCGTGCGCGACACGTGGACGCCGTACGGTTCGCCGGACATGCTCGAGCGCGCGATGCTGATCGGCATGCGCAACGATTTCCGGCGCGACGATGCGCTGGAAGTCGCGCTCGACTGCGTGACGCACGGCGCTGCGCGCGGCTGCGGCTTCGCCGACTACGGCCTGGAAGCGGGCAAGCGTGCGGACGTCGTGCTCGTCGATGCGCTGACATTTGCCGAGGCCGTCGTCTCGCGGCCGACTCGACGGCTCGTCGTGTCGTCGGGGAAGATCGTCGCGCGTGATGGTGTGCTTGTCTGAACGCCGCCTTGCTGTCCGCAGGATCGGGCTGCCTTCAGTCCGACGGGCGATGCGGGGCGCGCGCGATGGCGATCCGCGCTGAACGCGCGCGTTGCGGCGGGCGGGGTGGGGTTTCGTTCAGCCTGCCTCCCGGAAGATGCCGATACGACGCACCCGAGTGATGGCGATAAGGTCCAATCGAACGCATCGCGGCCGGTATGATCGGGCTTCCTTCAGCTCGATTTCCGGGGAGACGACGATGCGATGCACCCGCATGACGACGGCACGCGCCGCGCGATGCGCGCGATGGGTGGCCGCGGCCCTGTTCGCGGCGACGTCCGCGCACGCGATTGCGTCCGGCGTGGATAGCGTGGATAGCGCACTTCAGGAGGCGAACCGTCGTACGGTGCTCGCGTTCTACGAGAAAGGGCTGAACGAGAAGGACGCGGACGCCGCGCTCGCGTACGTTGGCGACCAATACGTGCAGCACAACCCGAACGCGGCCGACGGCCGCGACGGCTTCCGCAAGTTCGTCGCGTTCCTGCGCGACACGTATCCGCAGTCGCATAGCGAGATCAAGCGCTCGTTCGTCGACGGCGACTACGTGATCCTCCACGTGCACGCGGTGCGCGAGCCGGGCACGCGCGGCAGCGCGATCGTGGACATCTTCCGGCTCGCGCACGGCAAGATCGTCGAGCACTGGGACGTGAACCAGCCGGTGCCGGAGCATGCGGCGAACGGGAATACGATGTTCTGACGCGCGGCGGTCTTTCGGCAGCACCGAGCGCCAACGGCCATCTGCACGCCGACGCCCAAATCGCCGCAGAGCCGCGTTTATTCCTCCTCGTGCTCGAGCATCGCCGCGAGCACCTTCGTCAGTTCGCTGACCATCGGATCGGCAGTCGGCCGATGCAGGATCGCAATGTCCATGTGCTCGATGGGCGCGAAGCCGCCGGGCTCGTCGTTCAGCACCACGTGGTCGTCGGTCACCACGCGCGCGGGCAGCACGCTGATCCCGAGCCCGTCGGCCACCGCCGCCTGGATTCCGCTCAGGCTCGATGTCGTGAAGCTGATGCGCCAGCGGCGGCCGCGTTCCTCGATCGCCTTGATCATGTCGTCGCGATAGAGCCCGCGCGGCGGAAACACGACGATCGGCACCGGGTCGAGGTCGATCGTCGGATGCCGTGCGCTGTCGATCCAGCGCAGTTTCTCGGGCCAGCGTGCCACCGCCTCGCGGCTGTCGCGCCGTTGCTTGATCAGCACGAGATCGAGCTCGCCGCGATCGTAGGCCGCACAGATGTCGCGGCTCAGCCCGCACGTCACTTCGAGCTTCACCTGCGGGTGGTCGCGCTTGAACGCCGCGAGCGCATGCGTCGTGCGGCCCGCCGCGAAATCGTCGGGCACGCCGAGCCGGATCGTCAGCGCGACGGTCGCGCCCGACAGCGCTTCGAGCATCTCGTCGTTCAGCGCGAGCATGCGCCGTGCATAGCTGAGCACCGTCACGCCGGCGTCGGTCGGCCGTACGTCGCGCGTGCCGCGGTCGAGCAGTCGATGCCCGGCGATCTCCTCGAGCCGCCGCACCTTCTGGCTGACCGTCGACTGCGTCGAATGCAATCGCGCGGACGCGGTCGTGAAGCTGCCGCAGTCGGCCACCATCACGAGTGCGCGCAGCAGGTCGAGGTCGAACAAAGGTCTATTCATTTCCGCACTTTTATCGATTCTGGCATTTCATTTTCAAATGAATGCGACGACTTTTAGCATGGCCGGGGCCCGCGGGCAATCGCGGTTTCGCCGGACTCGGCGTGCGTGCGTCGCCCGCGGTGGCGCACGCGGCACGAGCACGATGGATGTTGTTCAAACGATGAGCGATGGCCGGCGCGCTTGCGCTGACGGTGCGCACATCGGCCACCGCAGCCGCCCACGGCGGAGCGCTCGGTGCAAGGCTGCGCAGCGCAACGGACCGCGGCGCTGCCGGCGACGCCCGGATGGTGTTGAAGCACGCCGCGCGAATCAATTCACGAGACGACGAGAGCCGCGCGGTGTTCCTGCCCGCAACGCGCGAATCACGCGGACCGGACGCGCATGCCCGTCGACGGCAAGCGGTCTAGGATGGTGGCAATCAAAGTCCGATATCCATACGAAAGAGCGCTCGGGCGCCAGCGAATTATCGACATTGGAAGATGTGGATATCCGGCATCGCCCACTCTCGATCAACTGTGCGATTCGCTCGGGTAAACACCGAAAAATATAGTAATTTGCCGCAATAAGCGCTCTATATTTCTCTATTGCGCGCATCTTGAGCGACTTCTCCGGGCGGCCGTTGCCGATCGTCCATGGCTGCGTTTTCATGCCTTGCGCTCACGGATTGAGCGGTCTAGACTGCATTGCAGTTTCAACGAAGTCCCGTCTTTCGCGCGCCGTATTCGGCTCCCCGGCGCACGGCTCCCAATGGACGCCCGGCGCTTGCCGCCGCGTCGAGACCACAAGGACACCCGTCATGATCCGCACTGCAAAGCTTGTCGTTTCCGTGCTGGCGCTCGCGCCGCTCGTCTCGTTCGCGCAGGATACGGCGACGATCCGGTGGGGCATCGATCCCACTTATCCGCCGTTCGAGGCGAAGCAGCCGGACGGCTCGCTCGCCGGCTTCGATATCGACCTGCGCAATGCGATCTGCGAGCAGCTGCGCGCGAAATGCGTGTGGGTCGAGCAGGGCTTCGACGGGATGATTCCGGCGCTGCGCGCGCGCAAGTTCGACGTGATCATGTCCGCGATGACGGCCACCGACGAACGGCTCAAGCAGATCGATTTCTCGAACAAGCTCTATGCGTCGCCGGGCGCGCTCGTCGCGCCGGTCGGCTCGAAACTGCTGCCCACGGCCGCGTCGCTCGCGGGCAAACGCGTCGGGATCGACCAGGGCACCACGCAGGAGGCCTACGCGAAGGCGGAATGGGCGACGAAGGGCGTGACGATCGTGTCGTACCAGAACCAGGACCAGGTGTACCAGGATCTGGTGAACGGCCGGCTCGACGCGACCTTCCAGGACAAGACGCAGGCCGGCTATGCGTTCCTGAAGACGCCGCGCGGCAAGAACTACGCGTTCGCCGGCCCCGACGTAACCGACGTGCGTATCACCGGCTACGGCGTCGCGATGGGCGTGCGCAAGGGCGACGCGGAGATGAAGAAGCGGCTGAACGATGCGATCGCCGCGATCCGCGCAAACGGCACGTACCGGAAGATCGCTGCGAAGTACTTCGACTTCGATATTTACGGTGCTAAGCAGCAGGTGACGTCGGCACCGTGAAGCCGTCCATGTCGCCCATGACCTCATGATTCATTCAATCGACAGCCACCCCATGACGAGTATCCAGGACCGCGTCGCGCAAGCCGTGACGCCCGAACTGATCGCCGCGTTCCGCGACGAAGGCGCGGTGTGCATCAAGGGCATCTTCTTGCCCGACGAGGTGGCCGCGCTGCGCGCCGGCATCGACGCGAATCTCGCGCAGCCGAGCGCGCGCGCGAAAGTGGCGAGCCGGCCCGACGATCCGGGCTGGTTCTTCGAGGACTTCTGCAACTGGCAGCACAACGCCGCATATCGCGACTTCATCGTGCATTCGCCGGCGCCGTCCGTCGCGGCCGCGCTGATGGGCGCGCGGACGGTGCGGCTGCATCACGACCATCTGCTCGTGAAGGAGCCCGGCACGCGACAGCGCACGCCGTGGCATCAGGATCAGCCGTACTACAACATCGAAGGCGACGACAACGTCAGCATGTGGATCCCGGTCGATCCGGTGCCGCTCGAATCGACGCTGGAATTCGTCGCCGGCTCGCACCGTGGGCCGTGGCTGATGCCGCGCACGTTCATGGACAAGGAGGCGAAGTGGTTTCCGGAAGGCAGCCTCGCCGATCTGCCCGACATCGAAGCCGACCGTTCGGCGTTTCCGATCCGCCACTGGGCGCTCGAGCCGGGCGACATGGTGTGCTTCAGGATGCTGACGTTGCATGCGTCGGGCGGCACGCAGAACCGTCGGCGCGCGTTCTCGATCCGTTTCGTCGGCGACGATATCCGCCACGCACCGCGCCGCTGGAAGACGTCGCCCGATTTCCCCGGGCTCGCCGACGAACTGCCGGCTGGTGCGCCGCTCGATCATCCGCTGTTTCCGGTCGTGTGGTCGCGCGGGGCAGGGCAGGTCGCGGCGATCTGACGCGGCTTCGCGGACACCGACCACATCGGGCGTCATGCGCGCGGCGGCGGCGTCGCGAAGAGGCGGTTGCCGCGCGCGATCGTTTGCTTGCTTCGGCGAAGGTTGCTCAGGTCGGGTGGCGGCCCGCGCCGGGTTTGAACCGCGAGCCGAGCCGGTAGCGATTGCCCGGATGCAGGAAGTGCACGAACGTGACCGGCAGCCCGTTCGTCCAGGTGCGGCGCGTGAGCGTGAGGCACGGCTCGTCGGCGCGCATGTCGAGCAGCCGTGCCTGTTCGCTTGTCGGCAGCGACGCGTCGACCACGTGCTCTATCTCCAGTTCGTAGTGCGACACGTTGTTGAACAGGTATTCGGACGGCGGTTCCGCCTGAAAGTCCTGATCGATGAATGCCGGCGCGGCGGCCGGATTCACGTAGCGGTCCTCGAGCTGGATCGGGCGTCCGTTTTCCTCGTGCACGCACACGACGTGATAGACCGGCGTGTTGACCGCGAGCCCGAACGCGGCTGCGACGTCGAACGATGCGGGCTCGCGCGACCGACTCAGCACGCGACACGTGTATTCGTGCCCGCGCGCGCGGATTTCGTCGCGGATGTGCGCGATCATCAGCAGGTTCGACTGCGGTTTCGCTTCGGCGACGAACGTGCCGACGCCTGCAATGCGCTTGAGCACGCCTTCCTCGGTCAGCTCGCGCAGCGCGCGGTTGACCGTCATGCGCGCGACGCCGAATTGCGCGGCGAGATCGAGTTCGGACGGAATGCGGTCCCCGGGCCGCCAGTCGCCTGCATCGACGTTCTGGCGAACGAGCGTCTTGATCTGCTGGAACGGTGCGGTGGTCTTCGTGACCATCGGAGGATCCTTGCGCGAAGAAGTGACGAGGCTAGTCGTCGTGACTGACGATGACCAGGATTTCCGCCTGCGCGGCGCCGAGGCTGCGCGTGCGGTGCGGGATGAGTGCGTTGAAATAGACTGAATCGCCGGTCTTGAGTTGCACCGTCTCGTTCGGAAATTCGATTTCGATACGCCCCTTGTGCACGAACAGGAATTCCTCGCCTTCGTGTTCGCGGAACGTCGACGCCGCGAATTCGTGCGGCGGGTGCACGATGAACGGCAGCATTTTCTTCGGCGCGACGCCGGCCGCGATGCTTTCGAAGCGGTGCGCGTGGCTGTCGGCCGCCGCACCCATCGCCGTACGCTCCCCCGCGCGCGTGACCGTGATCAGCTCGCGGTTCCGGCTTTCCGAGAACAGCTGCTCGACATCGACATTCAGCGCCTTCGACAGCTTCAGCGCAACCCCGATCGACGGCACGCTCAGGCCGCGCTCGACCTTCGACAGGTAGCTCTTGGTCAGGCCGGTCTCGTCGGCCAGCACGTCGAGCGTCCAGCCCTTCTGTTTTCGGAGCAATTTCAGGCGAATCGTCATGGGGCGCCACGGGTTCTTCGAAAAATCGATTGTAGCGCATGACACAAAGTGTCATAAGGTGTATTGTGTGTCCTGAAGCTCCCGGGGAGACGGCTGCGGTTGGCGTGGCCGATCCGGTTCATTCAGGAGGCGAACATGGCGGAAACGCTGAATTTGACGAAGGAGGCGCTGGTCGAGCTTGCGGAGCGGCGCCTCGACAACGAGGTGGGCGACAGCGGCTGGTCCGTCCGGCAGAAGCTGGCACTGACGTGCCGGATCCTTTTCGACGCCGGCCATGATTCGGGGCTGGCCGGACAGATCACGTGCCGCGCGGACGAAGCCGGCACGTATTACACGCAGCGGCTCGGGCTCGGTTTCGATGAAATCTCGGCCGCGAACCTGCTGCGCGTCAACGAGGATCTCGACGTGGTCGACGGCAAAGGCATTCCGAATCCGGCCAACCGGTTCCATACGTGGATCTACCGCGAGCGGCCGGACGTGAACTGCATCATTCATACGCACCCCGCCCACGTGGCGGCGCTGTCGATGCTCGAGCAACCGCTCGTCGTGTCGCACATGGACACGTGCCCTTTGTACGACGATTGCGCGTTCCTGAAGGACTGGCCAGGCGTGCCGGTCGGTAACGAGGAGGGCGAGATCATCTCGAAGGCGCTCGGCGGCAAGCGGGCGATCCTGCTGTCGCATCATGGCCAGCTCGTGGTCGGCAAGACGATCGAGGAAGCATGCATGCTCGCGCTGCTGATTGAGCGGGCGGCGAGGCTGCAACTGCTGGCGATGTCGGCCGGCGAGATCAAGCCGGTTCCGCCGGCGCTGGCGCGCGAAGCGCACGACTGGATTTCGAAGCCGAAGCGTGACGCCGTGACCTTTGATTACTACGCGCGCCGCGCGTTGCGTACGCACCGGGACTGCATCGCATGATCGGGCATTTCGTTTCCACCGTATCCACCCATCATTAAGGAATCCGCATCGTGTCCATTCTTTTGCAAGGCGTGATCGCCTACCCTGTTACGCCGTTCTCCGCCGACGGCTGTGTCGACCTGAACTTGCTCGACGCGCTGATCGAGCGCCTGATCGCCGATGGCGTCCATGCGATTGCCCCGCTGGGCAGTACCGGCGAAAGTGCATACCTGTCCGATTCCGAATGGGAATCGGTCGCCGCCGCGTCGATTCGCGCGGTGCGCCGGCGTGTGCCGACGGTCGTCGGCATCTCGGATCTCACGACCGCGGGAGCGGTGCGCCGCGCGCGCATTGCCGAACAGGCCGGCGCCGATGCGGTGATGGTTCTGCCGGTGTCGTACTGGAAGCTCGGCAACGATGAAATCGTCGCGCACTATCGCGCGATCGGCGACGCCATCGGCATTCCGATCATGCTGTACAACAATCCCGCGACGAGCGGCGTCGACATGTCGCCGGAGCTGATCGTGACGATCTGCAAGGCTGTCGACAACGTGACGATGGTCAAGGAAAGCACCGGCGACATCGGACGGATGCACCGCCTCGCGCAGTTGAGCGACGGGACGATCCCGTTCTACAACGGCAGCAATCCGATGGCGCTGGCCGCGCTTGCGGCGGGCGCGGCCGGATGGTGCACGGCCGCGCCAAACCTGAATGCCGATTTGCCGCTTGCGCTTGTCGACGCGATGCGCGCGGGCGACCTCGCGCGCGCCCGCGCGGTATTCCACGCGCAGTTGCCGCTGCTGCAGTTCATCGTCAGCGGCGGGTTGCCGGTGACCGTGAAGGCCGGATTGCGGCTGCGCGGCTTCGACGCCGGCGAGCCGAGACGGCCGCTGCTGCCGCTTGGCGACGCACGCACGCGTGAACTCGAACGCGTGCTGGCAGCCCTGGCGGACGGCGTGGCGGCATGAGCGGCGACGCACGTCCGGCGATCGCGGCGGCCATCGGCATGGTGCGCGTCGGCACCAGCGGGCCGCTGGCCGGCACGCGGCACGTCAGTGCGATCGACAAGCAACCGGTCGACGCGCGCCTGTGGCTGGGCGCGCTCGGCTTTGCCGGCGATAGTCAGGCCGATGCGCGGCATCACGGCGGGGCCGACAAGGCGGTCCATCACTACGCGCACGATCACTATGCGTGGTGGTCGGCGCAGATCGGCATGCGCGACGTGCTCGCGCGGCCGGGCGCATTCGGCGAAAACCTGTCGACGCACGGCTTGACCGAGCATGACCTGTGTCTCGGCGACGTGTTCACGCTGGGCGGCGCCGTGCTCCAGGCGTCGCAGTCGAGGCAGCCGTGCTGGAAGCTCAATGCGCGGTTCGACCATCCGCGGATGGCCGCACTCGTGCAGGAAAGCGGCCGGACCGGCTGGTACTACCGCGTGCTGCACGAAGGCTGGGTCGCGCCGGGCGATGTGCTGACATTGCATGAGCGTCCGTATCCGCAATGGCCGCTGTCGGACGTGCTCGACGTGCTGTACCGGCGCACGCTCGACATGGCGGCGCTCGACGCGCTGTGCGACGTTCCGGTGTTGACGCGAGGCTGGCGCACGATGCTCGAAAAGCGCCGGACGGAACGCCGGGTCGAGGACTGGACGAAGCGGCTCGGTGGATGAGGGCCGCTGCCCGGTTACGCCGGCGGCAGATTCCGCACGTCGGCCGTCGGCTCGGCGCCGAACGCATCGCTGAGCGCGTAGTTGATCAGCTGCCGCGCGGCGGCCTCGGGAGTCGACAGCGCGCCGCTCGCCTTCAACTGGTCGAACTTCTCGCGCATCGGGAAGTTCGCTTCGCTGGTCGAGCGGATCGTCGCCTGCATCGCCGTATCGACGACGCCCGGCGCGACGCTGCAGATTCGCAGCGCGCGATTCGCATCGAGCGCGACGGCACGCGCGTGATGGTCGAGCGCGGCCTTCGTCGCGCAGTAGACGCTCCAGCCCGCGTACGCATTGCGCGCGGCGCCGCTCGACACGTGCAGGATCCGGCATTCGGTCGGCGTTGACGCAACCTGCGCGAGCGCCGCTGACAGCATCAGCGGCGCCGCGACGTTCACGCCGACCGCGCGCGCGACGAGCGTCGGGTCTTGCGCCGCAAGCGGCCCGATCGGGTCGACGATGCCCGCGTTGTTGAAGAGCAGCACGATCGACGCGCCGTCGACGTAGCTGCGCAGCGTGTCGCCGGCGAGCCACGTCGCGATGGCCGACGCGTCCGACAGGTCGAGTTCGATTTCGGCGAGGCGACCGCCCGCCTGCGCGGCGAGCGATGGATGGCGGCTGCGCGACACGCCGAGCACGGCGATGCCTTGTTGCAGCAGTTGTTCGGCGAGTGCTGCGCCGAGGCCGCGCGTGTGTCCGGTGACGATGGCGCGCACGTTCGGCGTGAGCGAGGATGCAGTCATGGTGATAAGCGTTTGAACGGTTGAACCGTGTTGACCACGCGAGCGCGGCACGGATGCATGCACGCACGACATGCGCGACCGCTGATGCGCTGCGACGGAGTCGGCTGCGAACGCGATCGCGCGGGGCGCCGCGTGTCCGGGCGAACGCGTATCGTAGCGCCGCCGTTCGCGCCGCGCAAACGGGAACGCGATACTGAGCAACGAGCAACGAGCAACGAGCAACGAGCAACGAGCAACGAGCAACGAGCAACGAGCAACGAGCAACGAGCAACGAACAACGAACAACGAACAACGAACAACGAACAACGAACAACGAACAACGAACAACGAGCACGCAAAAAGCATCCGCACCACCGAACGCCCGCACCGTCGCACGACGCTGCACGCAGCGAATCGTTGGACGAAAGGCCGGCCGCGGCAAGTGCGCGCGCCTTGACGGCGAGCGGCATCGTGCCGCACGTCGCGAGCTATCATATGGCTCGCCCGTTTGCGACGCCGGACGGGCCGCGACCGTTTCCCTTCACCTGCTGCACGCTGCGACGCCATCATGAACACCACGCCGGATACGCCCACGCCCCGCGCCCTGCGCGAACTCACGCCCCTCGAAGCACGGATTCTCGGCGTGCTCGTCGAGAAGCAGCACACGGTGCCGGACACCTATCCGCTGTCGCTGAACGCGCTGACGGCCGGCTGCAACCAGAAAACCGCGCGTTCGCCGGTGATGAACGTCAGCGAGGACGAAGTCACGACCGCGCTCGACGGGCTCAAGCATCTGAGCCTCGTGATGGAAGGCAGCAGCAGCCGCGTGCCGCGTTTCGAGCACAACATGAACCGCGTGCTCGGGATTCCGAGCCAGGCGATCGCGCTGCTGACGATCCTGCTGCTGCGCGGCCCGCAGACGGCCGCCGAGCTGCGCCTGAACAGCGCGCGCCTGCACGGCTTCGCCGATATTTCGTCGGTCGAGGCATTCCTCGACGAACTCGCCGCGCGGGCGCAGCCGCTCATTGTCCGGCTGCCGCGCGCGCCCGGTGCGCGGGAAAACCGCTGGATGCATCTGATGTGCGGCGAAGTCAACATTGCCGATTACGCCGGTGCGGATACGGGCGGCGGCGCGGATTCCGTTCCGCCGTCCGAGTTCGAGGCGCTGAAGGCGGAGCAGAAGCGGCTGTCGGACGAAGTGGCGCGACTGAACGCGCTGGTCCAGCGGATGGCGACCGAACTCGGCATCGACGTCGACGCACCGGGCGCCGCGAGCTGACGGGTTGCCCGCGCCCTCCGCACGTGCGGCGCGTGCGGCATTCGTGCAACGCGCCGAATGCCCGGCGAGCCCGTGCGGATCGCCGTTCGTTCGTCGCGCGTTCTGACGGCGGCGCGCCGCGCGTCACCGCGCGAATGCCATAATCGAGCCCGCAACACATTCAAGACGTCCCCCGGAGAACCCCCATGCAGAACCTCGACAATCCCGCCCACGATCGCGAGGTAGGCAGCGCCGACGCGACGCAGGACACCACGCGCATCGACGACGTCCGCATCGGCGCGGTGCGTCCGCTGATCTCGCCCGCGCTGCTGCAGGACGAACTGCCGGTGCCCGCCGCGACGCAGACGCTTGTCGAGGACACGCGCCGCGCGATCGGCGACATCCTGCACGGCCGCGACGACCGGCTGCTGCTCGTCGTCGGCCCCTGTTCGATCCACGACCACGATCAGGCGCTCGAATACGCGCGCCGCCTGAAGGCCGCCGCCGATGCGCTGAAGGACGATCTGCTGATCACGATGCGCGTGTACTTCGAAAAGCCGCGCACCACGGTCGGCTGGAAGGGCTACATCAACGACCCGCGGCTGGACGGCAGTTTCCGCATCAACGAGGGGCTGCGCGCCGCGCGCCAGCTGCTGCTCGACATCAACGCGCTCGGCCTGCCGGCGTCGACCGAATTCCTCGACCTGCTGAGTCCGCAGTACATCGCGGACCTGATCGCTTGGGGCGCGATCGGCGCACGCACGACCGAGAGCCAGAGCCACCGCCAGCTCGCGTCGGGACTGAGTTGCCCCATCGGTTTCAAGAACGGCACCGACGGCGGCGTGCAGGTCGCGTCGGACGCGATCGTCGCCGCGCGCGCGAGCCATGCGTTCATGGGGATGACGAAGATGGGCATGGCCGCGATCTTCGAGACGCGCGGCAACGACGACGCGCACGTGATTCTGCGCGGCGGCAAGAACGGGCCGAACTACGACGCCGAGCACGTCGAGGCGAGTTGTGCCGTGCTGCGCAAGAGCGGGTTGCGCGAACAGGTGATGGTCGATTGCTCGCATGCGAACTCGAACAAGTCGCATGAACGGCAGATCGAGGTTGCGCAGGATCTCGCACGTCAGCTGTCGCAGGGCGAGCACCGGATCGTCGGCGTGATGGTCGAGAGCCATCTCGAAGCCGGCCGGCAGGACCTGAAGCCGGGCGTGCCGTTGCAGTATGGCGTGTCGATTACCGATGCGTGCCTGAGCTGGGCGCAAACGCAGCCGGTGCTCGACGTACTGGCCGAGGCGGTGCGGCATCGCCGGGTGTATTCGCGCAATGCGTGACGCGGTTTCGCTGCATGGCGGGGTGGCATCCGCCGCGCAGTTCGATGCGCAGTTCGATGCGCAGATGAACGACGGCCCGCTCGCGCAGATGTTCTGCTGATCGATATCCCGCAGCGCCCGTCGTCGCGCCTCGCACGCGCCTTTATCCGCACGATCGTTGATCTTGCCCCGTCCTGGCCCGCCTGCCACGCTGCACGCTCAACGCACGTTGCGCCGAATGTCGCTACCATGAACCGCGTGTTGCACGCTGTGGCCCGACGCTACCGGCCCGTCATGCACACGCGCAGTGGCGGCGCGGCCGGCCGCCACGCGACCGACGAAGCGCGGGGCGCTCACCGATCAGCCATTGCGCCCGCGTCGCTTCGTTCCCGGAGCCAACAACAACCGAACCGGAGTGCAACGCACATGAAGTTCTACAAGACCCTTATCGCAGCAACCGTCCTCGCATCGAGCGTCAGCGCGCACGCGCAGATCGCCGGCGCGCAGCCGCTCAGCGTGACCGTCGAGCAATCGCAGGCGCTGCTCGAAGGCTGGAGCGTGAAGAAGAGCGTGCTCGGCAAGGCCGTCTACAACGACGCGAACCAGAAAGTCGGCACCGTGCGCGATCTGATCGTCGCGCCGGACGGCTCCGTGTCGGCGGCGATCGTGTCGGCCGGCGGGTTCCTCGGCGTGGCCGCGCACGACGTCGCGGTGCCGATCGCATCGCTTGACGTGCGCAACGGCAACATCTATCTGCCGGGCGCGACGAAGGACGCGCTGAAGGCGACGCCGGCGTTCCAGTATGCGAAGGTGCCCGCGGCGCCGAAGCCGAAGAAGGTCGACGACAAGCATTGACGCAAGCAGCCCGGCGCGGAATGTGCCGGGCCTGAACGCGCACGTGCCGTAAGTGGCCCTTGCGCCGGCGATGTCGGCGTACACGGCACACACGGCGCGCAGCGTCCGCGCGGCGACCGGATCGCGTCGGCGAGCGACGATGGATGAACGACGTTTGCCGCGCTGCCACGGCACGTCGCGCAGGCCGCTGCGGCAGCGAACCTGCCGCGGCCGCGTCGGCAATGCCGCCAATACCGCTCATGCCTTCAATGCCGGCGACTGCATCGCCGGCTTCCTTCCGTCTGCCGATCCTCCAGTAAAGCGAACGCGACGGGCCACTGCCCGCTGCTGCTGCCCCCCACACGTGTATCAGGCACCGAGCCCTCGGCGATGACGAGCCCGACGGCGCGCCGGGCTGTCCCGCCACTGTTCCGTCCGGCGAACTGCCGGCTGCTCGGGACTCACCCGGATTCGAATGAAATCGTAAGGCGTGTAATATAAATGAAAGTTATATTCGGATTTGTCCGACGTCGCGGCTTTCGCGTGTCGCCGTGACGAGTCCGGCTTTCGCTACACGTCCACCCGCTTTCAACCGAAACGCCTCATGGAAAAACTCGTCGACTCGATCAACGGTGTTATCTGGAGCCCCGCGCTCATCTTTTTGTGTCTCGCGGCTGGCCTGTATTTCTCGCTGCGCACGCGCTTCGCGCAGGTGCGCCACTTCATCGAGATGCTGCGCCTGATGCGCGGCAGCAAGGCGTCGGCCGAAGGCGTGTCGTCATTCCAGGCCCTGGCGATGTCGCTGTCCGGGCGGGTCGGCACCGGCAACATCGCCGGCGTCGCGACCGCGATCACGTTCGGTGGTCCCGGCGCGATGTTCTGGATGTGGCTCGTGGCGTTCCTGGGCGCGAGCACCGCGTTCGTCGAATCGACGCTGTCGCAAATCTACAAGGTGCGGCGCGAAGGGCAGTACCGTGGCGGCCCCGCGTATTACATCGAGAAGGGGCTCGGGATCCGCTGGTACGCCGTGGCGTTCGCGGTTGCCACCGTGCTCGCGTGCGGGCTGCTGCTGCCGGGCGTGCAGGCGAACGGAATTTCGTCGGCGATCGAGAATTCGTTCGGCGTGGCGAAGCCGGTCACCGGCGCGGTGCTTGTGCTGCTGCTCGGCCTGATCATCTTCGGCGGCGTAAAGCGGATCGCGCGCGTCGCGGAAATCGTCGTGCCGTTCATGGCGCTCGGCTACATCCTGATCGCATGCGTCGTGATCGCGCTCGACATCGAGCGGCTGCCGGGCGTCGTCGCGCTCGTGTTCGAGAGCGCGTTCGGCTTCGAGGCCGGCTTCGGCGCGGTGCTCGGCATGGCGATCCAGTGGGGCGTGAAGCGCGGCGTCTATTCGAACGAGGCGGGCCAAGGCACCGGCCCGCACGCGTCGGCGGCCGCGGAAGTGACGCACCCGGCGCAGCAAGGGCTCGTGCAGGCGTTCTCCGTCTATGTCGATACGCTGTTCGTCTGCTCGGCAACGGGCTTCATGATCCTGATCACCGGCGCGTACAACGTGATCGCGCCGAACGGCCGCGCACTGTTCTCGGGCGCGGCGGGCGTCGAGGCGGGCCCCGGCTATACGCAGATGGCGGTCGAATCGGTGCTGCCCGGCTTCGGCGCGGCCTTCGTCGCGATGGCGCTGTTCTTCTTCGCGTTCACGACCATCCTCGCGTACTACTACATTGCGGAAACCAACGTCGCCTACCTGAGCCGCACACGCAGCAGCGCCGCCGGCACGTTCGTGCTGCGCGCGGTGATCCTGCTGGCGACGCTGTACGGTGCGGTGAAGAGCGCGAGCGTCGCATGGGCGCTCGGCGATATCGGCGTCGGTTTGATGGCCTGGCTCAACATCGTCGCGATCCTGCTGCTGCAGAAGCCCGCGCTCAACGCGCTGCGCGATTACGAGGCGCAGAAGCGGGCGGGGCGCGAGCCGACGTTCGACCCGGCCGCGCTCGGCATCGCGAACGCGACGTTCTGGGAGCAGCCGGCTTCGGCCAACGCCGATACGGACCGCCGGCCGACGCCCGTGGTCCAATCCGAGCGGCTCTCGTAGCGCGCGGTATCGCCGTGCGCATGGCGCTGGCTGCCGCATCGACGCGGTCGCACGGCGGTGCGTGTTGCGAAAATCACTCGCGAAGGGCCGGCACATCCGTTGCCGGCCGGTTCGAGGCTGACTGCGCGAGCGCACTGCCGTTGCGTTCGCCCGGACGATGCGCACCATCTACGTAATTCTACGTAGCCCCGCATACGTAGTTATGCGCTTGTAAGTCTCCCCCGTCGCGCGGAATACTACGCCCCACCGCCGTGGCTTTCCCGAGCCGCGGCACGACGCATCGACGTCACGCGGGTGCGGCGGCCTCACCGCATCCAGTCAAAAACACATTGGAGACCAGGAGACGCCATGAATCGGGCTTCCAGTACCCTGCTCTGGATCGCGGTCGCGCTGCTCGGCGCGTTCGCGTTCGGGACGATCGCGCTCGCACACGGCGAACGCGTCAGCGCGCTATGGATCGTGATCGCCGCGGTCTGCGTATATCTGATCGCATATCGCTTCTACAGCCGTTTCATCGCCAGCAAGGTCATGCAGCTCGACGGGCTGCGGATGACGCCGGCGGTCAAGTACAACGACGGCCTCGACTACGTGCCGACCAACAAGTACGTGCTGTTCGGCCATCACTTCGCCGCGATCGCCGGCGCCGGCCCGCTCGTCGGGCCCGTGCTCGCCGCGCAGATGGGCTATACGCCCGGCATGCTGTGGATTCTCGCCGGTGTCGTGTTCGCCGGCGCCGTGCAGGACTTCATCGTGCTGTTCATTTCGACGCGCCGCGACGGACGTTCGCTCGGCGACCTCGTCAAGATGGAGCTCGGCACGGTGCCCGGCGTGATTGCGTTGTTCGGCGCGTTCCTGATCATGGTGATCATCCTCGCGGTGCTCGCGCTGATCGTCGTGAAGGCGCTGACGAATTCGCCGTGGGGCACGTTCACCGTCGCCGCGACGATTCCGATCGCGCTGTTCATGGGCGTCTACACGCGCTACATTCGCCCGGGCCGCATCGGCGAAGTGTCGATCATCGGCTTCGTGCTGCTGATGGCGTCGATCGCATTCGGCCAGACCGTGCACGATTCGCCCGCACTCGCCGCGTGGTTCACGTTCAGCGGCACGCAGCTCACGTGGATCCTGATCGGCTACGGCTTCGTCGCTTCGGTGCTGCCGGTGTGGCTGCTGCTCGCGCCGCGCGACTACCTGTCGACGTTCCTGAAGATCGGCACGATCCTGGGCCTCGCGATCGGCATCCTTGTCGTCGCACCCGAACTGAAGATGCCGGCGCTGACGAAGTTCGTCGACGGCACGGGCCCGGTGTGGTCGGGCAACCTGTTCCCGTTCCTGTTCATCACGATCGCATGCGGCGCGGTATCGGGCTTCCACGCGCTGATCTCGTCGGGCACGACGCCGAAGCTGCTCGACAACGAAACCAACGCGCGCTTCATCGGTTATGGCGCGATGCTGATGGAATCGTTCGTCGCGATCATGGCGCTGGTCGCCGCGTGCGTGATCGAGCCGGGCATCTACTTCGCGATGAACGCGCCGGCCGCCGTGCTCGGCTCGACGCCGGAAGCAGTCGCAAACACGGTCACGCAATGGGGCTTCGTGCTGACGCCGGACATGCTCACGCAGACGGCCAAGGCCGTCGGCGAAACGACGATCATCGCGCGTGCGGGCGGCGCGCCGACGCTGGCGGTCGGCATGGCGCACATCCTGCACCAGGTGCTCGGCGGCGAAGCGATGATGGCGTTCTGGTATCACTTCGCGATCCTGTTCGAGGCGCTGTTCATCCTGACGGCCGTCGACGCCGGCACGCGCGCGGGCCGCTTCATGCTGCAGGATCTGCTCGGTACCTTCCATCCGGCGCTCAAGCGCACCGAGTCGCTGCCTGCGAACCTCGTTGCCACCGCGCTGTGCGTGGCCGCGTGGGGCTACTTCCTGTATCAGGGCGTGGTCGACCCGCTCGGCGGCATCAACACGCTGTGGCCGCTGTTCGGCATCTCGAACCAGATGCTTGCCGCGATCGCGCTGGTGCTCGGCACCGTCGTGCTGTTCAAGATGAAGCGCGAGCGCTACGCGTGGGTGACGATCGTGCCGACCGCGTGGCTGCTGATCTGCACGCTGACGGCCGGCTGGCAGAAGATTTTCGATGCGAACCCGAAGGTCAGCTTCCTCGCGCACGCCGCGAAGCTGCAGGCCGCGGTCGACGAAGGCAAGGTGCTCGCGCCGGCGAAGTCGATCGCGCAGATGAAGCGGATCATCTTCAACGACTACATCGATGCGGCGCTCGCCGGCCTGTTCATCTTCGTCGTCGTGTCGATTGCCGTGTACGGGCTGCTCGCCGTGCTGCGCGCGCGCCGCGAGTCGAAGCCGACCGTGCGCGAGACGCCGTACGAGGCAATGCCGGCCGCGCAAGCGCTCGGCAGCGGACGATAACGGGAGGCCGCGATGTTCAGCGATCTCGGCAGCGATCTGCGCAGCGCAGGGCGTTACCTCGGGCAGGCGTTGCGGCTGATGGTAGGCGTGCCCGACTACGACACCTACGTCGCGCACATGCGCGAAACCCATCCGGACCGCGAGCCGATGACGTATGAGGAATTCTTCCGCGAACGTCAGAACGCCCGGTACGGATCGGGGGCAGGGAAGTGTTGCTGAACCGGGCTGACGCAGCTGGACGATAGGCCCGTCCGGCACCCGGCCACGAAGCGCCGTGAAGGAATTCGCGGCGCTTTTTCTTTTGGCGGGCGCGCGGCGTGCTCGACGCTTACCATCGTCGCAGCGCTTGATTGCGTTCAGCGCGGCGCGATTCGCTCGCCGGTATCATATGGCTTGCTTTTTTCCGATGAATCCGCGCAGGAGAACCCGTCGTGCATGCCGGTGAGCGTTTCAACAGCATTTCCCATCTCGTCGGTGCCGTGTTGTCGGTGGCGGGGCTGGTCGCGCTGGTGACGATGGGCGCGCTCGACCGCGACCCTTACAAGATCGTGAGCTTCAGCGTGTACGGCGCGATGCTGATCCTGCTTTACGGGATCTCGACGGCCTATCACAGCGTGCGCAATCCGCGGCTGAAGGCGATCTTGCAGAAGTGCGACCATTCGGCGATCTATCTGCTGATCGCCGGCAGCTACACGCCGTTTACGCTCGTCACGTTGCGTGGCCCGTGGGGCTGGTCGCTGTTCGGCGTGAGCTGGGGGCTCGCCGCATTCGGGATCGCGCAGGAGCTCACGCTGGGCCGGCGCACGCGCATCGTGTCGATGGTGCTGTATGTGCTGATGGGCTGGCTCGCGCTCGTCGCGATCCGCCCGTTGATCCATGCGTTGCCGCCGGTCGGTGCCGTGTGGCTCGTGGCCGGCGGCGTCATCTACAGCGCGGGAATCTACTTCTTCATCAACGACGAGCGGATTCGCCACGGACACGGTATCTGGCACCTGTTCGTGCTGGGCGGCAGCCTGTGCCAGTTCGTCAGTGTCGCGATGTATGTCGCGTGAACGGCGCGGGGGCGGCGGCAAATGCATAGCCGCGTCCTGCGGCCGTGCAAGCGTTGAACGGCGTGCCGCGCGTGCTCGGCGGTCTTCGGCATCAGATGCGGGCCGCCGCGGGCGTGACGTTGCGCAGCGCGTTGACGCCAACCCAACCCCAGTAGACGCGATGATGCGCGATCAAGCCGTCGCGCAGATCCATCACTTCGACGAGATCGACCTGATCGCCTTCCGGTGTTTCGCGCGGATATTCCCAAGTGAGCTGCCGGCCGTTCGAAAAGAACAACCCGGTTCGATACCAGCGCCCGAGTCCGTTGCCCGGATTGCGCAGGCCGGCCGCGAAGAACGCGGCGATTGAAGCCTTGCCGTGGAGCACGCCCGAGCCGTGCTCCGGCAGCGTGACTACGATGAGCGGCGTTTCGAGGATCGCGTCGTCCGCGTACAGCGACATCAGCGCGTCGAGATCGCGTGCGACGACGGCGGCGTGCCAGTGGTGATGGATGCGTTGCGCATCGGGGTCGGCGTGTGTCATCTCGGGTTCCGACAAGCGTGAATAACGGAACGACTGTATCGGCGCCACGCCGCCGGACGTTTCATCCCGATCCGAAACGTCGATGTCACGCACGCGCAGCGGGCGCGCATCCGCGCTCCGCGTCAGCCGCCGAGCGCGCCGAGATTCAGTTCATACGACTTGCCGATCCACACTGCGCTGTCGCGATGGTCGCGCAGTTCGTCGTCCGTGTTCGGATGCAGGAAGATGTCGAGTCCGCCGTGATTCAGCACGAGCCACGGCACGATGGCGTCGAAATGCGCGGCGTCGAACGCGATCTGATAAGACCAGGCCGGATGCGGGCCGACGAGGCGCTCGTGAAAGCGGCCGAGTTCGATGATCGCGCCGAATCGTTCTTCGACGACGACGCGAAACGCCCAGGCCGCGTCGCGGCTCGCGGCGTCGAAGTAGACGTGTGCGTGCCAACTGTCGATGGCGGTGGTGTCGATGGCAGCCATGGCGGAACTTGAAAGAAGAACAGGGTAGGACTAGCGCCGTGCGTGACGGCCGATGCGCAATTATCTCGCGTCCTGGCGGGACACGTCTCGTCGCGGAGCAGGTAATCGGCGCGATGGACTTGTCGTGTGTCAGGGAATCCAGTGTGTTCGTTGAGTCATTTCGCACTTGTGCCGGCGTGTGCGGCATCGTGCCGAAAGCCGCGCCGAGCACCGCCCGGACCGAATTCGCATCGGCAATACGTCATTTCAAAAACTGCAAAAGCGATTCGCGTGGCGCTTCGATTCGTCAGCCAAAATGCGATCAGGTAATTGAATGAAATAAAGAATTTCCGCTCGGGCGGCATTGGCGAATCGCTTGAATCGGGGGCCGGCCGCCAGTGCAGAAAAAATCAATTGCGGAATCGGCTATTCAAGCGCATGGCCACGCGACATACGATGATTGCACCGCATCGACGACGATCGATGCGGAAACAACCATGTGGAGGCCATGATGCGATCCGTTGTTTCCCTTGCTGTCCTGTCCGGCGCGCTTGTCGTGCTGCCTGCCGCAAGCTTCGCGCAGTCCGTCGATACCGACTGGCAGCCGAACGCCGCGCCGTTGACCTGGTCGGCGGCGCGT
Source organism: Burkholderia sp. AU19243 (assembly GCF_018148075.1). NCBI lineage: Bacteria > Pseudomonadati > Pseudomonadota > Betaproteobacteria > Burkholderiales > Burkholderiaceae > Burkholderia > Burkholderia sp. AU19243. Next base: position 204,085 of record NZ_JAGSTV010000008.1, on the reverse strand, counting down.
GCCGAAACCGACGTGCAACTGATGCAGATGACGCGCGCCGGCTATCGCGCGACGACAGCCGGCAATCAGAACTATCCGCTCGCGATGCAGCGCGCGCTCGAGCGCGTGAGGTACCCGGCGCCCGACCGCTCGCGGGAGGAGAAGGCCGCGATGGAAGAGCGCGCGGCAAGCGCCGCGCGCAGCGGCCATCCGGTGAAGGCGTTCTTCGTGAAGACGGCGTACTACCTGAAGGGCGAGAATACGTTCTGATGCGGGAGGCGAGCATGGCATGCGCTGATGGATTCCCCGACGTGTTGCGCGCATCGGTGGTTCGCCGGCGACGCCAGGCGCGCGCGACGCGGTCGCGGGGCGGCATGAACGGCGGCGCGCCGCGCCGCGCGAACGGCCGTCGAGATGTGAGCCGCGGCGCCGTTGCGTGCCGCATCGCATGGTCGGCATTCGACGCGGACGACGTCACGCCAGGCGAGGGCCGATCATGAAGGCCGCCAGAAAAGGCCGTCGCCACGTTCCGTTGACGCGCGAATGGCTGCTGCCGCTGCCGCCCGCGCATGCGCGCGACATCTCGCTGAAATGCCACATGGCGCTCGTCGCGCTGCGCGGCGAGCACGGCAACGAAACGTTGCTGATGCGGTTGCGCACGAGCGTCTACCTGGTGTTCCTCGCGCTCGACGACGCGGTATCCCCGGACGCGAGCATCAACCTGTGCGTCGACGCGGAGCGCGTGCTCGACGCGAGCGTTGCGCGCGCCGCCCAAAGCGGCGCATGGACGCTGCACGACGACGAGTGCGCGGCGCTAGAGCGTGTGCTCGCGGCGAACGACGCGTGCGTCGCGACGCTCACGCGGCACCGGCTCGCCGAGCTGTGGCGCCGTGTGAGCGCGTTCGCGTCCAGCGAGCAACCCGGGCTGCTCGCGCAGGCGGCGGCACGGATGCGGGCTTCGGCCGTTCTGCATTGAGCGGTGGCAACGCGTGCGGCCCGCTGGCGCCGTTTCATGCGTGTTCCGTTCCCGGGGCTGATGCTCGCCGACCGATGTCACGACGGGAGCCGAACGGCTCGGTCGATGACGATCCATCCTCGCGTTCGCGACGATCGCACGGTTCGGTGCGAACGCATCGTTTCAGTCAGGAGGTGGCGATGGCGCTATACAGGATCGGTGGCTACTTCACGTGCGGAAGCGGCCGCGCATTCCGGGAGAACCTGCCGCCAGGCAGCGAGGCAACGGTTGCGGGCATCTATCGATGCACCATATGCGGCGACGAGATCGGCATCGCGAAGGCGCAGGCGCTGCCGTCCGATGACGAACATCGGCACGATCTCGATCCGCCGCCCGACCCGCTGCTCGATCGCGGGCCGACCGCATGGCAGCTGATCGCGGCGGCCGAATCGAGGCATTAGGCGTACGGGCGCAGGGAGGTTCGCGTGCTCATGCTTGCGCGAATGCACGCGGACTTGCGACGACGCCCGACAAAACAAAAGCGCCACGGAGTTCGCTCCGTGGCGCTTCTTCGACGCCTGCCGACGCAGAGGCGCGAGCCTCTGCGCGGCGAAACCCGCTTAAGCCGCCGCTGCCGGCTTCGCCGGCTTCTGCAGCTTGCCCTTGCCGGCGCGCTGGATTTCCTCGAGCTTGATTTCGACGTGGCGCGAGAACACGTACTCGGCCGGGCGCTGGTTCGCGATCGAGATATCCGGTGCGAACGGGCCGTCGGTCTTGATGCCCTTCTTGCTCACGCGCAGCGCCTTCAGCGGATGCGCGATCGTGTCCATCACCGCGGTGGCTTCGAAGCCGCAGTGGACCATGCAGTCCGCGCACTTCTCGTAGTTGCCGACGCCGTAGTTGTCCCAGTTCGTGTCTTCCATCAGTTCCTTGAAGGTCTTCACGTAACCTTCGCCGACCAGATAGCACGGCTTCTGCCAGCCGAACACGGTGCGCGCCGGGTTGCCCCACGGCGTGCACTTGTACGTCTGGTTGCCGGCCAGGAAGTCGAGGAACAGCGACGACTGGCTGAACGACCAGCGCTTGCCGCCTTCGCCACGCTTCAGGATCTCGCGGAACAGGTTCTTCGTCTTGTCGCGGTTCAGGAAGTGCTGCTGATCCGGCGCGCGCTCGTACGCATAGCCAGGCGACACCGTGATGCCGTCGACGCCGATCGGCTTCAGCGTATCGAAGAACTTCGCGACGCGCTCGGGGATCGCATCGTTGAACAGCGTGCAGTTGATGTTCACGCGGAAGCCGCGGCGCTTCGCTTCCTTGATCGCCGCGACCGCCTTGTCGTACACGCCTTCCTGCGACACCGAGTGGTCGTGCATCTCCTTGTCGCCGTCGAGGTGGACGGACCAAACGAAGTACGGATTCGGCTCGTAGTCGTCCATCTTCTTTTCCATCAGGAGCGCGTTCGTGCACAGGTACACGAATTTCTTGCGCTTCATGATGCCCTTGACGATCTCCGGCATCTCCTTGTGGAGCAGCGGCTCGCCGCCGGCGATCGACACGATCGGCGCGCCGCACTCGTCGACGGCTTCCAGGCATTCCTGGACGGACAGGCGCTGGTTCAGGATCGGGTCCGGATAGTCGATCTTGCCGCAGCCGTTACAGGCGAGGTTGCAGCGGAACAGCGGCTCGAGCATCAGCGCGAGCGGATAGCGTTTGTTGCCGGACAGGTGTTGGCGCATGATGTATGCGCCGACGCGGACTTGCTGGAGCAGCGGAATAGACAAGAGATGTCCTCCTTAAACTTCGCGGGCGACAGCTTGCGTAAGCTTCGCCGGCAACTTGAATTCGACTTTTTCTTCACGGCCCGCCATCGTCGTGACCTCGACGGGCCCCAGCGCGCGCAGCGCGCCGATCACATCCTCAACCATTTCCTCGGGTGCCGACGCGCCGGCGGTCAGGCCGACCGTCTGCACGCCCGCGAACCATTCGGCCTTCACTTCCGAGCCGTCGGCGACCAGATAGCTCGGCACGCCGCTTTCGGTGCCGATCTCGCGCAGGCGGTTCGAGTTCGAGCTGTTCGTCGCACCGACGACCAGCAGCACGTCGACCTGGCCGCTCAGTTCGCGCACGGCGGCCTGGCGGTTCTGCGTCGCGTAGCAGATGTCGCGCGTGTCCGGGCCGACGATGTCGGTGAACCGGCGCTGCAGCGCTTCGATGATGCCGCGCGTGTCGTCGACCGACAGCGTCGTCTGCGTGACGTATGCGACCGGCGTGTCGACCGGCAGCGTCAGCGTATCGACTTCCGCCTCGCTCTGCACGAGGATGACCTCGGCCGGGATCTGGCCGATCGTGCCCTCGACTTCCGGATGGCCCGCGTGGCCGATCAGGATCAGCCGGCGGCCCGACGCGACGTACTGGCGGCCCTGCACGTGCACTTTCGTGACGAGCGGGCACGTGGCGTCCAGCACGTCGAGCCCGCGCGTCTCGGCGTCGCGCTCGACCGTCTGGGCGACCCCGTGCGCGCTGAAGATCGCGACAGCGCCATGCGGCACCTCGTCGAGCTCCTCAACGAATCGTGCCCCTTTATTACGCAGATTTTCGACGACATGCCGGTTATGCACGATCTCGTGACGCACATAGACCGGCGCGCCGTGCTGTTGCAGCGCGCGATCGACGATTTCGATCGCACGGACAACCCCCGCACAAAAGCCGCGGGGCTGGGCAAGGATGACTCGCATAAGTGAGCGAACTCCGACGACAGACGCCGGGGTTCGAGGAGCTGGCATCGCTCGCTCGCCCCGGCTTGATGTTATGAAGGCAGGAACGAACCGGCCAGGCCAGGCCCCGGAACCCCGAATTAATCGCGCATTTTAACCCTATCGCGCCGTCCGTGCTCTGGTGCCGTTTCGGCCGTGTTGCATTCGGCGCAGAGCCGTGTCGGCGCTCGTGTGCGCGGAACCCGGTAAACTGCGCGGTTTCGCGGGCAGCCGGTCCGGCCGCCTGCCGTCGCGCTTCATTTCAAGGCCACTCGATGACCGTCGATTTTTACGCGTATTGCCCTGCCGCGTATGCGGTTTTGGTTGTTTTAAATCCGACCCTTATTCAGACCGAACGCGTTGGCGCCCGATGCCGCGCGGCCCGCTGCGGGATCCGCCAGGAGGCCGGCCGATGATGCTTGCCATGACTTTTCTGGTGTCCGGCCTGTCGTTGCTGATCTGGATCGTGCTGCTCGTCGCGCGCGGCGGCTTCTGGCGCGCGCGGCCGGCGGGGGCGCTGCCGCCGCAGGCGCGCGGCGCCGCGGCCGAAGCCGGCTGGCCGGCCGTCGTCGCCGTCGTGCCGGCGCGCAACGAGGTCGACGTGATCGGCGCCGCGGCGACGTCGCTGCTCGAGCAGGACTATCCGGGCGAATTTCACCTGATCATCGTCGACGACCACAGCGACGACGGCACCGCCGACGCCGCGCGCGCGGCGGCGCTCGCGATCAACCGCGCGGACCGCCTCACGGTGCTGTCGGCGAAGCCGCTGCCGGCCGGCTGGTCGGGCAAGGTGTGGGCGCAGTCGCAGGGCATCGCGGCGGTGCGCACGCTCGGCCTGCCCGCCGATTACCTGCTGCTGACGGATGCCGACATCGGACATCCGCCCGACGCCGTGACGCAGCTCGTCACGCGTGCGCAGGCCGAGCAGCGCGATCTCGTGTCGCTGATGGTGCGGCTGCGCTGCGATTCGTTCTGGGAAAAGGCGCTGATTCCCGCGTTCGTGTTCTTCTTCGCGAAGCTTTATCCGTTCTCGTGGATCAACAATCCGCGCAACCGGACGGCCGGCGCCGCCGGCGGCTGCATGCTGGTCAAGCGCAGCGCGCTCGAGGAGGCGGGCGGCATCGAGTCGATTCGCGGCGCGCTGATCGACGACTGCAGCCTCGCTGCGCAGATCAAGCATCGCGGCAGCGGCCGTCATCCGATCCGGCTCGACCTGGCCGAGGGCAGCGTGTCGCTGCGTCCGTACGACAGCTGGCGCGACATCTGGAACATGATCGCGCGCACCGCGTTCACGCAGCTGCACTATTCGCCGCTGCTGCTCGCGGGCACGCTGCTCGGGATGACGATCATCTATCTCGTGCCGCCCGTGGCCGCGCTCGCGTACGGCGCGCGCGCGTGGCCGGCGTGGCTCGCATGGGCGTCGATGTGCACCGCGTATGCGCCGATGCTGCGTTATTACCGCCGCTCGCCGCTGTGGGCGCCCGCGCTGCCGCTCGTCGCGCTGTTCTACGTTGGCGCGACCTTCGCGTCGGCGTGGCGCTATTGGCGCGGCAAGGGCGGTCAGTGGAAGGCGCGCGTGCAGGCGCCCGTCGAGCGCTGAATAACGCCGGCGGATGCCGGCCGCTTGCCTGGCTCCGCAAAGCAAAAAGCCCGATCGGTTGCAAGACCGATCGGGCTTTTTGCTTTTTGTACGCTGCCGCGCGCTTACCGCTGCGTCAGCATCATGTACATCTGGATCACGACGTCCGGCGAGAACGTGAACGGCACCCAGCCGTAGCCGGTATGGCGCGCCACCAGCAGGCGATCGCCGTTCGACTGCTTCTGCACGGCCATCATCGGGTTTTTCGTCGTCACGAAGCGCCAGCCCGCCGGGATGCCCGGCGGCGGTTCCGGCTGCATCGACGCGCGCGCGTGCGCGAGTTCCTCGATCAGCTGGCCCAGTTGTTCCGGATGCAGCGTGATCGATTGCCCGTTGATGCTCAGCGTCAGTTCGTTCTGCGACGGGCGCGCGACCTGCAGCGTCGACTTTTCGGCGGGCGCGTCCGCTGCGTCGGCGGGCGCGGCGACTTCGCTCGCGGCGCCGGTGTCGGCGGCGCTCGTCGCGACGACGTCGGTGACCGCGTCGGCCGATGCAGCGGCGGCTTGTTCGGCTGGTGCAGGTTCAGGCAGGTTCGTCGCCGGATCCGCGGCCGTCTCGACAGCCGGTGCGACGACTTCGGCGGCGACTGCGGTTGTGGTCCCCGCACCTGCCACGCTTGCCGTGTGCGTTGCCGCGTCTTTCACAACCGCTTCGACCAGCGCTTCCGCGTCGGCGATCGCCTTCGCATGACGCTCGGCGGCCGCTTCGGCCTGCGCGATCGCCTCGGTGTGACGTTGCTTGACGGCTTCGGCCTCCGCGGTCGCGTCCGCGTGGCGTTGCGCGGCCGCTTCGGCTTGCGCGATCGCTTCGGTGTGACGGCGCGCGATCGCTTCCGCTTCGGCGGTGGCTTCCGCGTGGCGCTGGGCGGCTGCCTCGGCGTCGGCGATCGCCTGGGTATGCCGCTGCGCGAGTGCCTCGGCTTCGGCGATCGCGGCTGCGTGGCGCTGCGTCGCGGCCTCGGCCTCGGCGGTGGCTTCCGCGTGGCGCTTCGCGGCGGCTTCCGCCGCCGCTGCGGCTGCCGCATGGCGCTGCGCGGCCGCGTCGGCCTCGACGGCGGCCGCGTGATGACGTTGCGCGGCTGCCTCGGCTTCGGCGATCGCGGCGGCATGGCGCTGCGACGCCGCTTCCGCATCGGCGTGACGCTGCGCGAGCGCTTCGGTCAGCGCGGTTGCTTCGGCGTGCCGCTGGACCGCGGCCTCGGCCTGCGCGGCGGCTTCGTTGTGGCGTTGGGCGGCGGCTTCGGCCGCGGCGGTGGCGTCCGCGTGGCGCTGCTGCGCGGCTTCGGCGTCGGCGGCTGCGGCCGTGTGGCGCTGCGCGGCGGCTTGTGCTTCGGCTTCGGCGGCCGCGTGACGCGCGGCTGCGGCCTGGGCTTCTGCGGCAGCGGCGCGCGCGAACGCTTCAGCGCTGCGTGCCGCCTGCTGCGCGGCGTGGTGATCGTGGAGGAGCTGATCGACGCCCGCGTTGAGCGAATCGATCTGATCGTTCAGGTTCATGCGTGTCTTCTCTGCGTAAGACCCGCGATTTTAACCGCTGCGCCGGTGGCGGTCCGTCAGCGACGTGTAACAAAGTGCGCAAAGCAGCGCGCCTCACGCCGCTTTGTGTTATTTCAGGTAGCCCGCCGAGCCGAACCAGTCGAGCGCGTCGCGCAACCCGTCGCGATACGGACGCGCGCGGTAGCCGAGTTCGCGTTCGGCCTTCGCCGATGTGAAATACATCTTGTTCTTCGACATCCGCAGCCCGTCGACGGTCACGAACGGTTCCTTCTTCGTGAACTTCGCGACGGCCTCCGCGCCGAGCGCGAGCGGATAGAGCGGCCAGCGCGGCAGCGCGATCGTCGGCGCCTTGCGGCCCGTCATCTGCGCGATGTCGGCGAGCATCTGCTGCAGCGGCAAGTTCTCGCCGCCGAGGATGTAGCGCTCGCCGATCCGGCCGCGCTCGAGCGCGAGGAAGTGGCCGTGCGCGACGTCGTCGACGTGCACCAGGTTCAACCCCGTATCGACGAACGCCGGGATCTTGCCGAGCGCCGCTTCGACGATGATGCGGCCGGTCGGCGTCGGCTTCACGTCGCGCGGGCCGATCGGCGTCGACGGGTTGACGATTACGGCCGGCAGCCCTTCGTCGGCAATCATCCGCTCGACCGCGCGTTCGGCCAGCACCTTGCTGCGCTTGTAGACGCCGATTGCCTGCTCGGCGGTCAGCGGCCGGTTCTCGTCGGACGGGTCGCCCGCGCTCGTGACCTTCAGCGTCGCGACGCTGCTCGTGTAGACGATCCGCTCGACGCCTTCCGCGCGTGCGGCGCGCATGGTCGCGACCGCGCCCTCGAGGTTCGCACGCTCGATTTCGTCAGGATCCGGTGCCCACAGCCGGTAGTCGGCCGCCACGTGCAGCAGGTAGCGCACGCCGCGCAGCGCGGCGCGCATCGATTGCTCGTCGCGCATGTCGCCGGTGACGATCTCTGCGTCGAGATCCGCGACGTTCGTGCGCGGGCTGGTCGGGCGCACCAGCACGCGCACCGCATAGCCCTTTTGCTGCGCGATGCGTGCGACGGCCGAGCCGACGAAACCGGACGCGCCGGTGACGAGAACGAGATCGCGGGTGGTATCAGTCATGCGTTTCCTTCAGGGCCGCGCAGCGCGGCGGTTGTGCGTCGGCGAGATTGTACGTGGTCGGCGCGCGCGGCGACGCGAGCGGCTTGCTCCGCCACGCACGGGCCGGCAGGCAGCCGACCGATGCCGCGCACCGGCGCGACGGCCGCCTCGCGCCATGGCGCTTGCGCACGGCCGGGGGCCTGCCGGCCCGTGTGAGAAGCGGCCGACGCGACTACAATGCCGGGCTTGAATGGAATGCACGACGGGAGGGCGACGCGATGAGCCGCAATGAACTGGACGAACGGATCGAGACCTACTACGTGCGGGTGCGCGGTGTCGTGCAGGGCGTCGGTTTCCGTCACGCGACGGTGCGCGAGGCGCATGCGCTGAAGCTGCGCGGCTGGGTCGCGAATCTCGAGGACGGCAGCGTCGAGGCGATGATCCAGGGCCCCGGCGCGCAGATCGACCGGATGCTCGCGTGGCTGCGCCACGGGCCGCCGTCAGCGCGCGTGACCGAAGTCACGTTCGAGGAGCGCCAGATCGAAAAGCGCTTCGAGCGCTTCCAGCAGCAGTAAGGCCAAAAAAACATGACGGGGTATCCGGAGGCGGGGCGCGGGATCGCGCTGTCGGTGATCGCATCGACGCTGTTTGCACTGATGTCCGCATACGCGAAGCTGCTCGCGCCGCTCACCGGGCTCGACATTTTCGCGTGGCGCATCGTATGGACGGCGCCGGGCGCACTCGCGCTGATCGCGCTCCGCGGCCGCTGGCCGGCCCTCGTCGAACTCGTGCGGCGCAGTGCGCGCGACTGGCGCTTGCTGGCCGCGCTGCCCGCAAGCGCGGCACTGCTCGGCCTGCAGCTGTGGCTGTTCCTGTGGGCGCCGCTGCATGGGCGCATGCTCGAAGTGTCGCTCGGTTACTTCCTGCTGCCGCTGACGATGGTGCTCGTCGGCCGCTTCTACTATCACGAGCGCCTCGATCCGCTGCAGTGGATGGCCGTCGCCTGCGCGGCGCTCGGCGTCGCGCACGAAGTGTGGGCGACGCGCGCGTTCGCGTGGCCCACGCTCGTCGTCGCGCTCGGCTATCCGCCGTATTTCGTGCTTCGCCGCCGGATCAACGCGGATTCGCTGGCCGCCTTCGCGCTTGAAATCGCGCTGCTGTGCCCGGTTGCGCTGGCGATGGTGTCGGCGAGCCCGACGCCGGTCGCGGATCATCCGCTGCTGTGGGCCGCGCTGCTGCCGGGGCTCGGCGTGCTCAGCACGCTCGCGCTGGCGAGCTATCTGAAGGCGAGCCGAATGCTGCCGATGGCGCTGTTCGGCATCCTCGGCTACGTCGAGCCGGTGCTGCTCGTCGCGGTGTCGCTGCTGCTGCTCGGCGAGACGCTGAGCGTCGCGCAGCTCGCCACCTACGGTCCGATCTGGATCGCGGTCGCATTGACCGCGTGGCACAGCGCGATGCTGATGCGGCGTCTGCCCGCGCGCAGCTGAGTGCCGCCGCGCACGCCTCGAGCGCGGCAGCCATGCGTTGCGGAACCGGCCGCGCTTCGCGCATTTTCGCGCACACCGATCGCGACGCTGGCGCCGGCCTGGCATCGCGCTGACGCCGGTCTGGCTGTGCCGCCAATTCTGTTTCACCGGCGTCACCGCCGTAATCGAACAGAAGATTCCGTTGCACTTTGTTACTTAGGGTATCCCCGAGCGGGCCGCTAGACTGATCCGACCGTCTTCTCTTCGTATGCAGCCTTTCCATGAACGGTCATCTCCGCGCCCGGCCGGCCGGGTTGGCGCGATACGGGCATACGCGTATCGCGACTGACCGCGCCCGCCTTCTCCGTTCCGGATTTTCCCGCGGTGCATGCCGCACCGACGTCGTGCAGGTGCGGCCATGTCGGTGAACGCATCGCCTGCCGTCCAGCCTCCGTCCGGACGTGGCGGCCGCCTGATCGAAGTCGATTTCTTTCGCGGCGTCGTGCTGCTGATGATCGTCGTCGATCACATCGGCGCGAGCGTGCTGTCGCGCGTGACGCTGCACACCTTCGCGCTGTGCGACGCGGCCGAAGTATTCGTGTTTCTCGGCGGCTTCGCGACCGCGAGCGCGTACGGCGCGATCGCCGACCGTCACGGCGCGCGCGCCGCGCAGCGCCGCTTCGTGCGCCGTGCGATGCAGATCTACCGCGCGTTTCTCGCGACGTCGACGCTGATGCTCGTCGTTTCCGCCGTGCTCGACCATTACGGGATCGACGCGCCGAACCTCGCGCTCGACGACGTCAGCGTAATGCTTGCGTCGCCGCTCACGGGCGCGGCGGAACTGCTGACGTTCCAGCGCCAGCCGTACCTCGCGTCGGTGCTGCCGATGTACGTGCTGTTCGCGCTCGCGTCGCCGGTGATCGTGCCGTTCGCACGCCGCCATCCGTGGCTGCTCGTCGCATTCAGCGCGTCGTCGTGGCTCGCGGCCGGCTGGCTCGGCCCCGAGCTGCTGGACACCGATTCGTTCCGCTGGAGCTTCAATCCGTTCGCGTGGCAGCTGATGTTCGTCGCCGGCGTGCTCGCGCGCTGCCAGCCGTTCTACCGGCACGTCGCGCTCGGCCGCTGGGGCGCCGCGGCAACCGGCGTCGCATGTGCGATCGTGCTCGGCTGTGCGAGCTACAAGCTGTTCTCGGGCTTGCCGGTGCCGGAGGGCATGCTCAAGCGCGATCTTGCGCTGCCGCGCATCGTGAGCTTCGCCGCGGTCGCATGGCTGATGGCCGACTGCGTGCGTTACGGCTGGATCGCGCGCGTCGCGCGGGCCGTGCAGCCCGTGGTCGCGGTCGGCCGGCGTGGATTGATCTGCTTCGTCGCGGGCGCGGCGATTTCGCTCGTCATCGATTCGCTGCTGCACCCGGTCGCGAACGGCGCGCAGCTGCGGCACATCGGCGTGGGCCTTGCGGCCGACGCATGTGCGGTCGGGCTGATGATGGCCGTGGCCGGTTCGGGAACCTGGTTTGCGCGCTGGCGCGGCGCGCCCGCGTGAGCGGGGGGAACGGCGCAGCCGATGAGTGCACGCGGCGCGCGGCGCCGCGGTGGTCAGTGAGGTGAGCCGATACGGGAGCGCGGAACGGTAGTCGCGTCGTCGGGTTCGGTGTCGTCGCGTTCGTCGGACTTCGGATCGTCCTGCTGCGCGAGCACCGCGTCGGCTTCGGCCGCGGCCCGGGCGGCGCGCATCGCGGTACAGCGCTGCGCGTGCCGGATGTCCGACAGAATCCTCAATAGCCGAGTCGTCTTGTTTTTCATGATCTTCTCCCGCCAGTGCGCATCGCGACGGAGCGGATGCGCCGTTGCAACCAGTGTAGGACGTGCTGGCCGCGCCGGCGGGAGAATGTGGCGTGCACGCCGCACGCCGAGGGATAGTACTTACTGCGCCGACGCGATTGCCTGCGCCTGCACCGCTTCTTCTTCGCGGCGCTCTTCCGCGCAGCGCTGATGCTGGCGCGACAGGCGGTTCATCATCGGCAGCAGCAGCAGCGCGAGCAGCATGCCGATCGCGGCGAGCCAGCCGAGCTTTTCGAACAGCGACAGGTAGAGCGGCAGCGACTCGGTGGCCGGCAGTTCGTGCGACGGCATCTGCGCGAAGTTCGCGACGACGCTGCCGAGATACTGCGACACACCCGTCGCGACGAAATACGCGCCCATCATGAAGCCGCTCATGCGCGCCGGCACGTAGCGGGCGATCATCGCGAGGCCGAGGCCGCTCACCAGCAGTTCGCCGAGCGAGTAGAGGCCGTAGCCCCACACCATGAACCACGACGACACGCGGCCGTCCACCGCGTAGCGGCCGCTGATCGTGAACACCAGGTAGCCCGCGGCGACCGCGCCGAAACCGAGCGCGTACTTCGCGGCGACCGGGAGGTCGCGGCCGCTCTTCGACACCGCGTTGTAGATCCACACGAGCACCGGGCTCAGCATCATGATCCAGATCGGGTTGAGCGCCTGGAACTGCGCGGCGCTCCACGTGAACAGCGTCGTGCCGAACAGGATGAAGCGCGGATCGACGTTGCGCAGCGCGAACAGCGTCAGCGACGTCGACATCTGCACGTAGAAGATGAAGAACAGGATCACCTGGCCGATCAGCACGAGCGCCGCGATCAGGCCCGCGCGCTCGGAACGTTCCGACTTCGCGATCATGTACGCGAAGATCGCCAGGATCGCGAACGCCGCCGTCCACACGCTCGCGACCGCGAGCTGCTTGTGCTGCAGCACGTACAGCGTGACCAGCGCGAGCGCGACACCGCCCGCCGCCACGGCGCCGAGGCGCTTCCAGCGGATCGGTTCGTCGTCCGGCTGCGAGCCGATGTGCGCGAGCGTGCGGTGCATCAGCATGAAGTTCAGGATCGCGAGCAGCATGCCGGCGCAGCAGACCGCGAACGCGGTGTGCCAGCCCCAGTGATCCTTGATCCACGGCGTCGCGAGCATCGACACGGTCGAGCCGATGTTGACCGCCATGTAGTAGATCGTGAACGCGCTGTCGATGCGCGCATCGTCGCCCTCGTAGATGCGGCGCACGAGGTTCGCCGCGTTGGCTTTGAACAGGCCGTTGCCGACGACGATCACGCCGAGCGATGCGTACATGTACGCAAGCGCGTCGTTCGGCACCGCCAGCATCAGGTAGCCGGCACACAGAACGGCCGCGCCGATAATCATCGTGCGACGGGCGCCGAGCACCTTGTCGCCGATCCAGCCGCCGATCGACGGCGACGCGTAGACGAGCGCAGTGAACGCGCCCCACGTCAGGTTCGCATGGCTGTCGGTGAAACCGAGCCGGTCGACCATGAACAGGACCAGAAGCGCGGCCATACCGTAGTAGCCGAAGCGCTCCCACATTTCGATGAGGAAGACCGTCGTAAACGATCGGGTTTGTGAAACAGGTGCGTGCATCATCAATCTCGTTTGAAACGGACGGCGCGGATCGCGCGTCGCCTGGGGGTCGAACTGGCGCCGGAGCACGGTGGCCGGGTAGGCTTGGCGTCGGCGATGGAGCTGTCGGGCGGGTTAGCCCGGGCCGGGGTCTGACTCCGCCTCGAAAGGCGGGGCGAGGCCCCGACCGGCGCGCGAGTGGTAACGTTTGCCGGTCCGGTGCGTCAGGTCCGCGCCACTCAGGGAAACTCCCGATATGGCAGCAGCTTTCAGGAACATTCGTCTCATCATTTACTTGTAAGCTTCGCACCCGTTCTCCGCAAATTCCCGGAGAGCCGCTTGCAGCTTGCCTGTGAAGCCGGCGAGTCTGGCAAGATAGCGCGTCGTTTCGCTCGCTTCGGGCCCTGTTTAGTGCACCGGGCTCAATGCCGAAGACGTGCGCGAACCCGAAGATTAAGCCATCTCGAATTAACTTAGTTACTTTCCATCAAACATTTTTTGACGACCACTTTTCGGCCTGCTATGGTTCCCCCCACTGAAAACTCGCGAGCGGCAGACGCTGCCGCACTCGGAAGCAAGATTCGCGCGTTGCGCCAACGACTGAAGCGCACGCTCGACGACACCGCTACCGCCGCGGGGATTTCGAAGCCGTTTCTGTCTCAAGTCGAACGCGGGCTCGCGTCGCCGTCGCTGACGTCGCTGGCCGGTATCGCCCAGGCGCTCGGTGTGACGGTGCAGTATTTCGTGGATACGCCGAGCGAAGAACGCTCGGTCTGCAGAGGCGAGCAATTGCGCTTCTTCGGATTCGCCGATTCGGCGAACCTGTTCGCGAGACTGACGAACGTGTCCGAAGGGCGTCAGCTCGAGGCGATCCTCGTGCGGATGCCGCCGGGGCAGAAACGGTCGGAGGTAACGACACATGCCGGAGAGGAGTTCCTGTATGTGATTGAAGGGGAAGTGTCGCTGACGCTGGAAGGCAAGACGTTCGTCCTGCAGGCCGGCGACAGTTCGCACTATCAGTCGACGGTCCCGCACAGCTGGGTCAACACCGCGAAGATCGAATCGGTGGTGGTCTGGGTCGGCACGCCAAGGCTGTTCTAACGCACGGGTATTCCTTCGTTTCCGCGACGGAATATCTGTCGAAAGAAACGTAAGGAATACTAAGATGCAATACGAGAATCACGGGCCTCCTCAATCGCTGTACCCGTCAGCGTCTCACGCGTAAGTCGCGGCATTCGCCGCGCGACGCCCACCGAACAACTTTCTCAAGATCGCCACGATGAAATCCTTGCATGCCATGTCGGCCGTGCTGGCCGCGCTCGCCCTGACGACGCCCGCCGCACACGCCGTGACCGTTCCGTCGAACGTCGCGCTCGCTGCGCAACAGGACCTGACGCGCCAGGTTCCTGCCGAAGTCGAGTCGCTCGACCCCGCGCACATCGAGTCGTGGACGGGCAACACGATCGGCCTCGACCTGTTCGAAGGGCTCGCGCGCATCGACGCGGCCGGCCAGGTCGTGCCGGGTGTCGCGCTATCGTGGGAGCGCAAGACGCCGCAGACGTGGATTTTCAAGCTGCGCCACGATGCGAAGTGGAGCAACGGCCAGCCGGTGACGGCCGCCGATTTCGTCTATTCGTGGCAACGCCTCGTCGATCCGAAGACCGGCTCGAAGTACACGATCCTCGTCGAGTTCATCAAGAACTCGAAGGACATCATCGCCGGCAAGGCCGCGCCGACGACGCTCGGCGTGCGCGCGGTCGATCCGTACACGCTCGAAGTGACGACCGACGTGCCCGTCGCGTTCTTCCCCGAGCTGACCGCGATGGCGCCGCTCGCGCCGGTGAACAAGGACACCGTCGCGAAATTCGGCGACGCCTGGACGCGCCCCGGCAACATCGTCAGCAACGGCGCGTATCAGCTCGTCGACTGGCAGCCGAACAACCGCATCGTCGCGACGAAGGACGCGAAGTACTGGAATGCGTCGAAGGTCGTGATCAACAAGGTCACGTACCTGCCGATCGAAAGCGACGAAACCGCGATGCGCATGTACCAGGCCGGCCAGATCGACTACAGCTACTCGATTCCGTCGGGCATCTTCCAGCAGGTCAGCAAGCAGTTCGGCAGCGAACTGCGTCCGGGCCTGCAGCTCGCGACCTACTACTACTACCTGAACAACAGCGACGCCGCGCTGAAGGACAAGCGCGTGCGCCAGGCGCTGTCGATGGTCATCGATCGCGACGTGCTCACGTCGAAGCTCACGCAGGCCGGCGAGAAGCCGATGTACGGGCTGATGCCGAACGGCACGAAGGGCGTGCAGCCGTTCACGCCGGAATGGGCGTCGTGGCCGATGGCCAAGCGCGTCGCGACCGCCAAGGACCTGCTGAAGCAGGCCGGCTATTCGGACGCGAAACCGCTGTCGTTCACGCTCACGTACAACACCAACGACCTGCACAAGAAGGTCGCGCTGTTCGCCGCATCGGAATGGCGCACGAAGCTCGGCATCAACACGAAGCTCGAGAACGTCGAGTTCAAGGTGCTGATGAAGGAGCGCCATGACGGCAAGGTGCAGATCGCGCGCGACGGCTGGTTCGCCGACTACAACGACGCGATGACTTTCTTCGACCTGATCCGCTGCGGCAGCTCGCAGAACACCGTCGGCTACTGCAACAAGCAGATGGACGCGCTCGTCGAGGAAGGCAACCAGAAGCTCGACGACAAGGCGCGCACGGCGCTGCTCACGCAGGCGCACGACATGGCGATGAACGACACGCCGATGGTGCCGCTGTTCCAGTACTCGGCCGACCGCCTCGTGAAGCCGTACGTCGGCGGCTACTCGCTGAAGAACGTGATCGACATGCGTGCTTCGCAGGACATGTACCTGATCAAGCACTGAGCGGAGCGATCATGCTGGCCTACGCATTGAGACGCACGTTGTGGGCGGTGCCGACGATTCTTGCCGTCATCACCGTCTGCTACCTGCTGCTGCACTTCACGCCCGGCGGTCCGTTCGATACGGAGAAGCAGCTGTCCGCGGCGACGCTCGCGAACCTGAACGCGAAATACCACCTCGACGAGCCGCTGTGGAAGCAGTACCTGCTGTATCTCGGTTCGCTGTTGCAAGGGGATCTCGGCCCGTCGTTCCGTTACGTCGACTGGTCGGTGAACGATCTCGTGAAGAAGGCGCTCCCCGTGAGTCTCGGCGTGGGCGGCGTGTCGATCCCGATCTCGATCGTGTTCGGCGTGCTGCTCGGCACCGTGGCGGCCGTGCGCCGCGACAGCGTGATCGACCGCTTCGTGATGCTGATCGGCAACTTCGGCAACGTCGTGCCGCCGTTCGTGCTCGGCCCGGTGATGGTGTGGATCTTCGCGATTCTGCTGAAGACGTCGCAAGGCAACGGCTGGCTGCCGGCCGGCGGCTGGGGTGACGGCGGCTGGCGGTACCGGCTGCTGCCGATCGCGCTGCTGACCCTCATCAACGTGTCGCTGCTCGCCCGCGTGATGCGCGGCTCGATGATCGAGACGCTGTCGAGCAACTACATCCGCACCGCCCGCGCGAAGGGGCTGCCCGGCTCGACGATCGTGCTGCGCCACGCGCTCAAGCCCGCGTTGATGCCGGTCGTGTCGCTGTTCGGCACGGTATGCATCACGTCGATCACCGCGGCCGTCGTCACCGAGTCGGTGTTCGCGCTGCCGGGGCTCGGGCAGCTCGTGGTCAACGGTGCGATCAACCGCGACTACACGCTGGTGCTCGGCCTCGTCGTGCTGACGACCGTTTGTGCGGTGCTGTTCAACCTGCTGGTCGACCTCGCGTACGCGTGGCTCGATCCGCGTATCCGTTATTGAGCGAGGCACTGCGATGACTCCGACTACTCCCGTCGTCAGTCTGCCCGTGCAGACCGACTCGCCGCCGCGTTCGCGCTCGCCGCTCGCGCTCGCGTTCGCGCGCTTCCTTCACAACCGCGCGGCAGTGTTCAGCCTCGTGCTGCTCGCGCTGATCACGCTCGCGTGCTTCGTCGGCCCGTGGCTGCTCGCCGCCGACCCTGCCGCGAGCGACTGGGCCGCGATCAGCCTGCCGCCGACGCTCGCGAACCAGCACTGGTTCGGCACCGACGAGCTCGGCCGCGACCTGCTCGTGCGCACGCTGATCGGCGGCCGCGTATCGATCGAGGTCGGCCTGCTCGGCACGCTGGTGTCCGGCCTGTTCGGCGTCGCGTGGGGCGCGACCGCCGGCTTCGCGGGCGGCCGCGTCGACTCCGCGATGATGCGCGTGGTCGACATGATGTACGCGATCCCGTACCTGCTCATCGCGATCCTGATGATGACCCTGTTCGGCCGCTCGTTCATGCTGGTCGTGCTGACCATCAGCGCGTTCTCGTGGATCGACATGGCGCGCGTCGTGCGCGGCCAGACGCTGTCGCTGCGCAACCGCGAGTTCGTCGATGCGGCGCGCGCGATTGGCGTGTCGCCGGCGTCGATCGTGCTGCGCCACGTGGTGCCGAACCTGCTCGGCGTGGTCGTCGTGTACGCGACCGTATCCGTGCCGAACATCGTGCTGACCGAATCGGTGCTGTCGTTCCTCGGCCTCGGCGTGCAGGAGCCGATGACGAGCTGGGGCGTACTGATCCAGGACGGCGCGCAGAAACTCGAATCGATGCCGTGGCTGCTGCTGGCGCCGGCCGTCATGCTCTGCGTGACGCTCTACTGCGTGAACTTCGTTGGCGACGGCCTGCGTGACGCGCTCGACCCGAAGGACCGCTAAACATGAAACTACCCTCGCGCTCTCTACGCTCGCTGCCTCCGGGGGCAGTCAGCCTCCTTGGGGCGGCCCGGCGGAGGCTGACGATGAAACAACCCCCACGCTCTCTGCGTTCGCTGCCCCCCGAGGGGGCGGTCAGCCTCCTTGGGGCGGCCCGGCGGAGGCTGACGATGAAACAACCCCCACGCTCTCTGCGTTCGCTGCCCCCCGAGGGGGCAGTCAGCCTCCTTGGGGCGGCCCGGCGGAGGCTGACATGACTGCACTGCTCGAAGTTGAAAACCTCGGTGTGCGCTTCACGCGCAAGGACGCCGCGCCCATCGACGCCGTGAGCGGCGTGTCGTTCTCGCTCGAAGCGGGCAAGACGCTCGGCATCGTCGGCGAATCGGGATCGGGCAAGAGCCAGACCGTGATGGCGCTGCTCGGCCTGCTGGCCGGCAACGGCACGACGACGGGCGCCGCGCGCTATCGCGGCGAAAACCTGCTTGAGATGGATACGCGTGCGCTGAACGCGGTGCGCGGCGACCGGATCGCGATGATCTTTCAGGATCCGATGACGTCGCTCAATCCGTTCCTGACGATCGAGCGGCAGATGACCGAGACGCTGCAGCTGCATCGCAAGCTGTCGCGCAAGGACGCGACGAAGCGCGCGATCGAGGCGCTCGAGTCGGTGCGGATTCCCGATGCGGCGCGCCGCATCCGCATGTATCCGCACGAGTTCTCCGGCGGCATGCGCCAGCGCGTGATGATCGCGATGGCGTTGCTGTCCGAACCGGAAATCCTGATCGCCGACGAGCCGACCACCGCGCTCGACGTGACCGTGCAGGCGCAGATCATCGACCTGCTGCGCGAGCTGAATCGCGAGCGCGGCACCGCGATCGTGCTGATCACGCACGACATGGGGGTGGTCGCCGGCCTCGCGGACGACGTGATGGTCATGTATGCGGGCCGCACCGTCGAATACGCGCCGGCCGAATCGATCTTCGCGGCGCCGTCGCATCCGTACACGATTGGCCTGCTCAATGCGCTGCCGCGCCTGACCGATGCCGACGACGCACCGCTCGTCGCGATTCCCGGCAATCCGCCGATGCCCGGCACCGCGCCGGCCGGCTGTGCGTTCGCGAAACGCTGCACGTATGCGGAGGAGCGCTGCGGCTCGGCGCGCCCCGCGCTCGAAACCTATGGCGCGGCGGGGGCGGTGCGTGCGTGCCACCGGCCGCTGGCCGATCTGACGGGAGGCCTGCGATGAGCGTCGATGAACGCCGCCATGCCGGCGCGACGGACGACACGCTGCTGTCCGTCGACGATCTGAAGGTGCATTTTCGCGTGCCGCTCGGCGGCTATCCCTGGTCGCCGAAGGGCACGCTGCGCGCCGTCGACGGCGTGTCGTTCGACGTGAAGCGCGGCGAGACGGTCGGGCTCGTCGGCGAGTCGGGCTGTGGGAAGTCGACCCTCGCGCGCGCGCTGATCGGCCTCGTGCCGATGACGGCGGGCACGGTGCGCTGGCGCGGCGAAGCGGTTACGCCCGATCACCTGCGCGGCACCGCGATGCGCCGCGAAGTGCAGATGATCTTCCAGGATCCGCTCGCGTCGCTCGATCCGCGCATGACGATCGAGCAGATCGTCGCGGAGCCGCTGATCACGCACCACGCCGGCCTCGGCCGCGCCGAAGTGCGCCGCCGCGTGGTCACTATGCTCGAACGCGTCGGCCTGAACGCACATCACTTGCTGCGTTACCCGCACGAATTCTCGGGCGGACAGTGCCAGCGTGTCGGCATCGCGCGCGCGCTGATCGGCGAGCCGAAACTCGTGATCTGCGACGAGCCCGTATCGGCACTCGACGTGTCGATCCAGGCGCAGATCGTGAACCTGCTGCGCGATCTGCAACGCGAACTGTCGTTGTCCTATCTGTTCGTCGCGCACGACCTGGCGGTGGTCAAGGCCATCAGCCAGCGCGTGCTCGTGATGTATCTCGGCCGCGTGATGGAGTTCGGCACGCGGCATGACGTGTACGGCGTGCCCCAGCACCCGTACACGAAGGCGCTGCTCGATGCGGCGCCGACGCCGGAGCCGGCGCGCGAGCGTGCTCGCCGTCCGATGCTGCTGGCGGGCGAGATGCCGTCGCCGCTCAACCCGCCGTCCGGCTGCGCGTTCCGCACGCGCTGCCCGGTCGCGATCGACGCGTGTGCGCAGGACGTGCCGCTGCCGGAAGTGCGGCACGGCTCGGCGGCGCGTGTCGCGTGCATCCGGGCGGGCGTGGCGGCGTGAAGTGACGCAGCAAACATAACCAGGCAGGTCAACAGGGGCAGGGTGCGGCGCGAACGACCTTCGCGCCGCGGGTAAAGGCGCGTCCGTAACCGGGCTCGCCGGGGGGCCGGAAGCGGATCGCAGACCGGCGTGGACGACATCAACACAAGATGAGAATGACGATGAAAAAGCAGAAAACGATCGGGACGGCATCGAAGATGCTGCTTGCATGGGGCCTGCCGGCACTCGCCGGCGTATCGCTGAGCGGCGTCGCGCACGCCGACGACGCGGCCCCCGCACCGCTGACGGTCGCGCAGGCCGCGCCTGCCGCCGGCACGGGCGCATCGGTTGCGCAGGCAACGACCCCGAACGCGATCATCAACGCGGAAGCGACCCAGGCGGTCACGCCGCCGGACGAGCCGTCGGCGCAGTCGAAGTCGAACGGCTTCATCGCCGATAGCCATCTGAACTTCCTGTTCCGCAACTATTCGGACACGCTCGACAACAAGGGCGGGCCGCATCGTCACGCGTGGGTCCAGGGCGCGATGGCGAACTTCGAGTCGGGCTATACGACCGGCCTGATCGGCATCGGGTTCGACGCGTCGCTGTATGCGGCGCTGAAGCTCGACGGCGGCGCCGGCGCCGGCAGCATGGTGCACATCGCGAAGGGCGGCGGCGGTTCGAACCAGCTCGCGTGGGCGTATCCGGGCATCTACGACGTAAAGGCGCGCATCTCGAACACGGTGGTCAAGTACGGTCTGCAGGCCGTCGACAACCCGTTCATGGAGCAGCACGACAACCGCGCGTTGCCGCCGACGTTCCTCGGCGCGACGATCGTCAGCAATGAATTCAAGAACGTGATGCTCGAGGCCGGCAGCTTCACGAAGACCGACGCGCGCGGCCATACCACGCTCACGAACCTGACGACGCAGTACGGCGGTACGCGCGTCAATCGCCTGACGTACGTCGGCGGCACGTGGGACTACTCGCCGAACGGCGAAGTCGCGCTGTACGCGAACCAGGCCGACGACGTGTGGCACCAGTACTACGCGTCGGTGAAGCACAGCATCGGCGATACGAAGTCGATCAAGTGGACCGGCTTCGGTAACGTTTACTCGACGCACGACACGGGCGACGCGCTGCAGGGCAAGATCAACAACAACGCGTACAGCCTGTCGCTCGCCGCGCAGCACGGCCCGCACGAGCTGCTGCTCGGTTATCAGCAGGTGCTGGGCGACCAGTTCTTCGACTACCTGAACGAAACGAACGGCATCTTCCTGACCAACTCGATGGACGTCGACTACAACGCGCCGCACGAGAAGTCGCTGCAGCTGCGTTACACGTTCTACGGCAAGGAAGCGGGCCTGCCTGGCTTCAAGGCGATGATCTGGGGCGTGACGGGCTGGGGCGCGGACGGCAGCGCCGGCGCCGCGAACGATCCGAGCAAGTCGAGCATCTACTGGAGCAACGGCGCGCCGGTGCAGGGCCGTCACCACGAATTCGGCTTCATCCCGTCGTACACGTTCCAGAGCGGCAAGCTGAAGGACACGAAGGTCACGTTCATCGCGATGTGGCACAACGGTTCCGCACACTACTCGGACGCGACCAACAAGGAGTACCGGCTGGTCGTGAACGTGCCGCTGCACGCGTTCTGATCGACGGGGGACGCCACGTCCCCTGTCGGTTTGTCCGACGTTCCCGTCTTGTGCGGCCGGCCTGCAGCCCGTGTGCTCAGGCCGGCTTGTGCAGTCCCGCCAGCGGATCGTTCGCGGCGGGCATTTCTTCCACCAGCGACGTGAGCTGGCGCCCGGTGTCGCGCCACGCATCGAGGCCGCCGCGCAGCGGCAGCGCATCGGTGAAGCCCGCGTCGAGCAGGCGCTTGGCCATCAGCGCGGCCGTCACTTCGTTCGGACACGAGCAGTACACGACGAACTTCTGCGACAGCGGATAACGCGCGACGATGTCCGCGATGTTTCGCTCGTCCGCGAACTGCGCGCCCGGAATCGTGAACGGGTCTAGCTTGCGATGCTCGGGCGAACGCACGTCGAGCAGCACCGGCGCGGCCGGGTCGTTCATCAGCCGGTCGAGTTCGTCGACGCCAATGCGCGCGCTCGCGAGCTGGCGGATCAGCGCGCGGCGGCGCATCCAGCGCACGGCCGCATAGATCGCCAGCAGCGCGACGATCACCAGCAGCACCGCGCGGCCGAGCCGGCTCGCGCCGGCGAACAGCCAGTCGATCTGGCGGTAGAACACGACCCCCGCGACGAGCCCGACGATCGTCCACAGCGCCGCGCCGAGCGCATCGTAACCGGCGAACGTGCGATAGCGCGTGCCGAGCGCGCCGGCCATCGGCACCGATACCAGCGACAGCCCGGGAATGAACCGTGCTACCGCGAGCACGCGCACGCCGTAGCGGCCGAAGAAGCGTTCGGTCTTCTTCACGCAGGTATCGCGCGACAGCGACAGCCGGCAGATCGTTTTCAGCGTCGCGCCGCCGTAGCGCCGCCCGGCGACGTACCACACGGTGTCGCCGATCAGCGCGCCAAGCACCGACAGCGCGAGCACCGTCACGAGCTGCGAGCCGATCATCGCCGGATGCATCGCCGCCATCGCGCCGAACAGCACCAGCGTCGGCATCGCCGGCACCGGCAGACCGACGGCGGCTGCCAGCACGTTGGCGAACACGAGAAGCGGCCCGTATTGGGCGACGAGGTCACGGAGCATGGCGGCTGGCCCAAAAGGAAGCGCGTGAACGGGATGCGCAGATGGGCCGATTATCGGCCATTTTCAAGCCGACGGAGGGGAATGACGGAAAGCGCCTGGCGGCGTCAGGGAGATGCGGTGGGGAAGGTGAGCCGGTGCGCGACGCACGGCTCACCGGTCGACTTCAGGACGGGGTGCGTGCGAGCGACGCGGCGCCGTGGTTCTCGCCGGGCAGTTCGGCGCCGTGCGAGCGAATCGCCGCGATCAGCTCGGCCGGCGTGATCTCGTAGCGGACCTCGCGGTGAATGCCGGGCTTGCGTTCGTCGATCTCGATCAGCAGCACGCTCTTGCCGTCGCCGGTCGATTCGAGCCGGAGCGAGCGCAGTTCACGGCCGTCGGCCGGGTCGTGTTCGGTGAGCAGGGTCATTGCCCCGGATGAGCCGGTAGTGCGCATCGAACCTATCCTCGTTGTCGTGTTTGCCGGGTGGGCGAAGATGTCGTTGTTGAATGCAGCTTGATGAAGTTTAACGCGAACGGGCCGCGACACCGAGCATTTTCGTGGGCGCGAAATGAGGGCTGCACCACCTATCCTTCTGATGTTTGAGCCGCGCCGGGCGGGCGTTTCAGCCCGATCCGGCCGCGCCGCGGCCGGTGGCCGGCCAGTGCCGCGGGCGCGCCGGTGCGACTGCGGTCAAAAGCGGTCACGGAGCCACGTTGCCGGATCGCTGACCGAGTGCCGGCCCGTTTCGACGCGCCCGGCGATGCGGCGCGAGAAGGTCGCACCGCTGTCGGCGGTCACGATGAAGTCTTACCAGTGGCCGGTCGAGTCGAGCTTCCAAGTGCAATTCCGACTGGTCGCCGGCGCGCACCGTGACGGTCCAAGTCGCGCCCGTGTCGTTGGCGTGCCCACGATCGTCGTTTGCGCCGCGGACGGACAGCGGGCCGTACACCTGTTTCAACCTCACCGTGAAGCGGACGGTGCCACCGCCGTGGTTGCGCAGCCGCAAATGCAGGTTGCCGCTTGCGCCCGCGTAGCCGACGCGGCTTTCCGGATGCGGCGCACGTGCGCCGGCGAACCGGGCGAGGTCGCCGGTGAAGCGGCGGTGATAACCGTTCGGGGCCGAGCACCCACAGGTCGTATTTGCCGCCTCGTCCGCGACTGCCGCTCAGCGCCTTGCCCGGCTCGGCGACGTAGCGGCGCGGCACGCGGTCGAGGTGCAGCTTGTCGTAGACGTGGGATTTTGCCGCCGCGGGGCCGGTGCTCGCGAACTTCAGCGTGACGATGCCGTTGCGTGCGTCCGCTTGCGCGCGCGCATGCGGCTCGTACGGCAGCGCGCGCGACGGGCGCACGCCGACGGCCTGCGCGGGCAGTGACGGTGCGGCCGGCGGCGCGATCTTCGGGGCGACCTGCTGCGCGGCGCTCAGCGCGTCGACGTCGCTCTTCGTCGCGCGGCCCGCGAGCGTCGGAAGCGGCTCGTGGTTCGGCGCGCGGAAGTTGAACGCGCTCGTCAGGTCGCCGCACACCGCGCGGCGATACGCGCCGATCTGCGTCGTCGCCGTTGCGCGGTCGGCGATGCGTGTGCGTTCGAGGGCGTCTGCCGTTGTCGCGATTCCGGTCGCCGCGCGCTCGTGATGCGCGGAGCAGGATGTCGGCACATGCGGCCGGCGCGTGCCGGTCAGGGCGGCGGCCAGTCCAGGGCGCGCAGATGACGTCGACGTGATGTGGAAGTGGCATCGTGTGCCTTCGGTAGACGTTGCGTGCACAACTAATTCATGGCGCGCGTGCGACGCACGAGGAATGGTAATGAATTACCGACTTGCGTCGATGCGGGCAGGAAGGAATTGCCGATTGCATGAAACTCGCGTGACGTCATATGGTTGCGCGGGCAACGGCATTGCGCCGTTCAGCGGCCATGTTTCATTCGGTTGAAATCGGATAAGCTCGATGCGTCGTTGTGTTGTTGCAGCAGTAGACGCAGCCCGATATTTCGATTTCCCCCTGGTCATGACCGACATCACGATCCGGCACGGCGACACGCACGCCGTCGACGCAATGCGGGTGTATCCGCGCGTACCGGCGCGTGTTCGCGAGGCGTGGCGTCGTGCGTTACCTGCCGGTCCGCGCACCGAATCGATCGGACGGATCGCCGGCAATGAAGCGTGCGTGCGGCGACGTGCATCGTCGCGCCGGCCGGATGTGCAGTCCGGGCTGCATTACCGCACGTCATATTCATTCGAGAATTCGTTCGTTTTCAATCGGCCGTGCGAATCGTATCGTCGAGCGATTTGCCGGCCGCTGCTGTCGTCGCGGCTCCCGCGATTGCGCGGTGCGTGGTATGCGCACAGCAGCCGGGTTATCCGTTTCGGCGTCGATGCTTGCGTGGCGCAAACGGCCGGTTTCAGCCTGTATCGCTCGCTTGTCGACGCCTTTGGTTGTTTCGCCGCTTCGACATGTTTTTGCTTCGCGGCTTCCGCGCGTCGATGGGCTGCTGACATGCAGCGCCCACTTGTCGCGCGACGCCGCTTCCCGCAACGTTTCTTTCAACGGAACCCGTCTCGATGAAAATCGTTCTCCGTCATCTGACCGCTGCCTGCCTGTTCGCCGCCACGGGTGCGGTGCTTGCCGCCAACCCGCCGCAACGCGCGGTCGTCTCGAACCCGTCGGCCGACGCCGCCCATCTGCCGCCCGGCATCGCGTGGCAGCACGGTGACGTCGATGCCGCGTTCGCGCTCGCGAAGCGCACCGGCAAGCCGCTGCTGCTGTACTGGGGCGCGGTGTGGTGCCCGTCGTGCAACCAGGTGAAGTCGACGATCTTCAGCCAGCAGGCGTTCAAGACGCGTTCGTCGTTCTTCGTGCCGGTGTATCTCGACGGCGACACCGAAAGCGCGCAGAAGCTCGGTGAGCGCTTCAAGGTGCACGGCTATCCGACGATGATCCTGTTCCGTCCGGATGGCACCGAGGTGACGCGGCTGCCGGGCGAAGCCGATCTCGACCGCTACATGCAGGCACTGTCGCTCGGGATGACGGCCACACACCCGGTACGGCAGACGCTCGCGGCTGCGCTGAACGGCGGCACGGCGCTTACGCCGGACGAGTGGCATCTGCTTGCCGACTATTCGTGGGATACCGACGGCGCGCTGCCGGTGCCGGCCGATCGTGTCGCGGTGACGCTGCAGACGCTGTCGCAACGTGCGCGCGCGGTTGGCTCGAAGGCGGATGCCGCGCGTTTCGCGCTGAAGTCGGCGGTGGTCGCGGCGTCGGACGATCCCGCGCAGGCCGGTGCGCTCGACAAGCCGGCGCTCGCCGATGCGCTGCGTGCGGTGCTGCGCGAGCCGGCGCTCGCGCGGGCCGACTCCGACGTGCTGGTTGCGGCGCCCGCGCGCGTGGTCGCGTACCTCGGCAACGACGGCGCGCTGCGCGCCGCATACGACACTGCGCTTGCGCGCCTGTCGACCGACACCACGCTATCGTCGATCGACCGGCTGATGGCATTGCACGGCCGCGTGCTGCTGGCGCGCGGCGACGCACGCGGCGGCCGCCCGCTCGAAGCGCCGGCGCTGGTCGCTACCGTCCGCAAGCGGATCGCCGCGTCGGTGCAGGGCGCCGCGAATGCGTACGAACGGCAGGCGCTCGTCAGCGAAGCGGCGGACACGCTGACCGACGCAGGGCTGTACGACGAATCGGACGTGCTGCTGAAGGCCGAGCTGCCGCGTTCGTCGACGCCGTACTACTTCATGTCGGGATTGGCGGCGAACGCGAAGGCGCGCGGCGACAATGCCGCGGCGCTCGACTGGTATCGGAAGGCATACGATTCGGCGAGCGGCCCGGCGACGAAGCTGCGCTGGGGAGCGACCTATTTCGCGAACGCGGTCGCGTTGGCGCCGGACGATTCGGCGCGGATCGAGGCGATTGCGACGAGTGTACTCGCGCAGGCCGGCAAGACCCGCGACGCGTTTTACGGCGCGAACCTTCGCGCGCTGACCAAGGTCGTCACGCAACTGAACCGCTGGCGCGGCGCGGGCGCGCATGATGCGTCGGTCAGGTCGGTCGTGAAGCAGTTCGACGCGGTTTGCACCAAGCTGCCGGCGGGGGACCCGCAGGCAGCGGCATGCGAGAAACTGATTCAGCCGGTAAAGGCGTGACTGGGTGACGCGGCGCCGCGGGTGGCCGCCGCGGCGTTATTGCTATCGCTTACTGGCTCGATTCGGACGATGCGCCGCGATCGTTGCCGTATCCGCTGTTTTGCTGGCGGGCGATCTTTGCCTCGGCGGACACGATGCTGGCCGGATAGAACCAGTCGCTCGGCTGGAAGCCGGCTTGCTTGAGCGCCTTTACTTCGGCATGGACCTGCGCGCGCGTCAGCGGCGGGTTCGATTGCGCGTGCGCGGCGAGCGGCGCCGACACGGCCACGGCGATGGCAATTGCTGGGATCAGGCGCTTCATGATCGAGAACCTCCATGTGTCCGTCGGGGCGGCCGGCCTTCATTCGACTTGTTCGCGCGACGAAGCGGCAGCGGGTGAAACCAGTGTAGGCCCGGCCACGCGCGGGAAAAATGCGATCGCTCCCAACGCAGTGTTCTGCTGCCGGCAACAATGGGGGGAATGGGCGAACAGTCGGACGAACTGGGAAAGGCGGGAGGAACCGTGCGCCGGCCGCGTCGATGCGGCCGGCGCAGGGCGGGTTCGTCGGAACGCCGCCCGGTGCTGCGAATTAAACCAGGCCCGTCGTGTAGTACACGGCGATCACGAAGAAGACGGCGACCGTCTTGATCAGCGTGACCGCGAAAATGTCGCGGTACGACTCGCGGTGCGTGAGGCCGGTGACCGCGAGCAGCGTGATCACCGCGCCGTTGTGCGGCAGCGTGTCCATGCCGCCGCTGGCCATCGCGACGACGCGGTGCAGCACGTCCAGTGGAATGTTGGCCGCCTGCGCGCCCTTGATGAACAGGTCCGACATCGCCGCGAGCGCGATGCTCATGCCGCCTGACGCCGAACCCGTGATGCCCGCGAGCGAACTGACCGACACCGCCGCGTTCACGAGCGGGTTCGGAATGCTCTTCAGCGCATCGCTGACGACGAGAAAGCCCGGCAGCGCGGCGATCACGCCGCCGAAGCCGTATTCCGACGCGGTGTTCATCGCGGCGAGCAGCGCGCCGGCAACGGCGGCTTTCGAGCCCGCGGCGAAGCGGCCGCTGACGCGCTTGAACGCGGTCAGGATGACCAGCACGATCCCGAGCAGCAACGCGGCTTCGACCGACCAGATCGCGACAACCGTCTTGATCGACGTCGTGACGGGCGCATGCACGCCGGGCAGCACTTCCGGCGCGACCGTGTACGACGCGGCGCCGTACCACTGCGGGATCAGCTTCGTGAACGCGAAGTTCGACACGCCGACGAGGATCAGCGGCAGGATCGCCAGCGCCGGATGCGGCAGCGACTTCGCCTCGACGCGCTCCGGCTCGTTGACGAGCGACGTGCCGTAGCCTTCGCCCTTCGCCATCGCCGAACGGCGGCGCCATTCCAGATACGTAAGACCGACGACGATGATGAACAGCGAGCCGATCGTGCCGAGCACCGGCGCGGCCCATGCGGTCGTCTTGAAGAACGTGGTCGGGATGATGTTCTGGATCTGCGGCGTGCCCGGCAGCGAGTCCATCGTGAACGAGAACGCGCCCAGCGCGATCGCGCCCGGCATCAGCCGCTTCGGAATGTTGCTCTGGCGATAGAGCTCGGCCGCGAACGGATAGACGGCAAACACCACGACGAACAGCGATACGCCGCCATAGGTGAGCAGCGCGCACACCGCGACGATCACCGCATTCGCGCGCGAGCGGCCGATATATCGGATGGCCGCATGGACGATCGACTCGGAGAACCCGGACAGCTCGATCACCTTGCCGAACACGGCGCCGAGCATGAACACCGGGAAATAGAGTTTGACGAAGCCGACCATCTTCTCCATGAAGATGCCGGAGAAGACCGGGGCGACGGCGGCGGGTTCGGTCAGCAGGACGGCGCCTAGTGCGGCGATGGGCGCGAACAGGATCACGCTGTAGCCGCGATACGCGGCAAACATCAGGAACGCCAGCGCGGCGAGGACGATCACGAAAGACAAGGGAGTCTCCTAAAAGCTTGGAATGGCTTTGGTTGTTGTTCGATCGCGGAGCGCGCCGCGGACCGGTTCGGGGTCGTGCAGGTTTCGTGCCATCGGCTGGACTGCGCCGCCGGACGTGGTTCCGGCGCCGGCCGGGCGGCCCGCGCCGGCCAATGTCTGACGATTCTACATAAATCGTCTCCATCTGGAGACGAATTGGCCGTCAGGACGGCAGCCCGAAGCGAGCAGGGCTTTCCCCGACAAGGCGTTGCGGCATGTCTCCAAAGTGAGATACTTCGTCTCGTTCCAGAGACATTCGGCCAAGCATACGCGGAGACGACGACACGATGATGAACGACTGGGCCCGCCTGCCCGTGAATTACGGCGACGTGCTGCGGCGCGCGGCCGAATCGCTGTTTCGCACGTTCGAGGATTCGAGTGCGGGCACGGTGGTCGTCGATCGCGACGCGCGGGTCGTGTGGATGAACGAACGTTATGCGGCGCGCTTCGGCTTCGCCGATCCGCAGCAGGCGGTCGGGCTCGACTGCGAGGCGGTGATTCCGAACAGCCTGATGCGCGAGGTCGTATCGACCGGACAGCCGATCCTGCTCGACATCATGGAGACGGGCCGCGAGCCGCTCGTCGTCACGCGGCTGCCGCTGAAGAACGAGGCGGGCGAGACCGTCGGCGCGATTGGCTTCGCGCTGTTCGACCAGTTGAAGACGCTCACGCCGATCTTTTCCCGTTACGCGCAGCTTCAGCAGCAGCTGATCGCGACGCAGCGTTCGCTCGCGCAGGCGCGCCGCGCGAAATACACGTTCGCGAGCTTCGTCGGCACGAGCGCGGCAAGCCTTGAAACGAAGCGGCAGGCGCGCCGCGCCGCGCAGGTCGATTCGCCGGTTCTGCTGCTCGGCGAGACGGGCACCGGCAAGGAACTGCTCGCGCATGCGATCCACGCGGCATCGGCGCGCGCGCTCCAGCCGCTCGTGACGGTCAACGTCGCGGCGATACCCGACACGCTGCTTGAAACCGAATTCTTCGGCGCCGCGCCGGGCGCGTATACCGGCGCCGATCGCAAAGGGCGCGTGGGCAAGTTCGAGCTGGCCGATCGCGGCACGCTGTTTCTCGACGAGATCGGCGACATGCCGCTGCCGCTGCAGGGCAAGCTGCTCCGCGTGCTGCAGGACAAGGAGTTCGAACCGGTCGGCTCGAACCGGATCGTGCGTGCGGACGTGCGCATCATCGCGGCCACGTCCGCCGATCTGCCGGCGCTGGTCGAGGCCGGCCGCTTCCGCGCGGATCTGTACTACCGGCTCAATGTGCTGACGATTCACGCACCGCCGCTGCGCGAGCGTGCGTCGGACATCGCGGCGCTCGTCTACGCAACGCTCGAGGAGCTGGCGGCGCAGCACGGCCGCGCCGCGCACTGCGAGCTGACCGACGATGCGTTGCGGATGCTGTGCGCATACCCGTGGCCGGGGAATGTGCGCGAGTTGCGCAACACGCTCGAGCGCGCGCTGATGCTGTCGGATCGCGCGGTCATCGATGCGGATGCGCTCGCGCCATTCCTCGGCCCGGTGCGCATGGGGCCGGACAGCGTGCCTGCGGGCACGCGCGCTGCTGCGTCGCCGGTTGGCCGAGACACCGGCGGCACGCCGAATGCGGCGGGTACGCCGATCGTGCCGTATGTCGACGCATTGGCTGCCTGGGAGCGCCGATTCCTGATCGACGCGCTGGCGGCCTGCGACGGAAAAGTGACCGAGGCCGCGGCTCGCATCGGCATCGGGCGCGCAACGCTGTACAAGAAAATGAGCGCACTGGGCATCGACCGATAGCGCGGTGCGACGGAGGAGGCGGGACGCGACGCACGCCGCCGGTGAAGTGCCTGACAGGAGACTACGATGACGCGACTCCGCATCGCCGGGTGGCTGGCCGTACTGATGACGACGTCCTCGTTCGCGCAGTCCGACCCTGCGGACGCGCCCGCGGCGCGGCGCAACTGGTACAACGATCCGTTTGTCGCGCTGTCGCAGGACTTCGCGGGATGCCCGTTGCCGCTCGGCCCGTGGATGACGCGCGCCGAGATGGAAGACGATGCGCATTACCGCGTCGAGCGCGGCACTACGTGCTGGCTCGCCCATCGCTGCACGAAGCCGAATTCCTATATGTATGACGCGCCGATCGCCGCGGCCGCGAAAGCGCATTTCGCGGGCGCCGACCGCCTGCAGCGCACGAGCCTGTGGATCACCGTGCAGCGCCGCTTCATTTACGTCGAAGGGTGCGCGGATCCGGCGTTCGACCGGCAGGCGCTGGCGCGCGAACTCGGCGCGCTGCCGGATGTCGAGCAGGTGTTCGTTCGCATCACCGACGATCCGCATCGCACGTTGCCGTACAAGACGCGCGGCCGGCCGGAGCGCACGCCCGACCGCCCGTCCGACTGAACGCGGGAGGACAGCGCATGGCATACTCGCGACATTAAAAAATTGGTTGACGGAAAGAACAATGAAACACATGCTTGCGTCGGTCTGTCGGTGGCCTCGAACGCATTGGCGTCGGGCCGGATTGTTGGCCCTGATTGCGGGGCTCGGCGGGTGCGGTGGCGGGGCCCCGCTGTTCACGTCGGACGGGCGCCCGACCACGCAGGTGCAGTGCACCGGTAGCGACTGGAGCAATTGCACGGACAACGCGCGAGCCATCTGCAACGGGGAATTCGAAGTCCTCCAGCAATCGACCGATGACGCCGTGCGAAATCTTCTCTTCGCATGCAAGAAGAAAAGCGGTTATTGATCCCGACATGACCGGGTGAGAAGACCATGATCGGGTGAAGCGCTTTTCTATTCGCTGGGAGTCGGCTATTTTTCATGAATAACACTCACGGAGTCCCATCCATATGGCGACCTACAGGCAACTGACAGCGCAGCTCGAAAGACTTCAGCAAAAGATCGACAAGGAACGCGAAAAGGCGATTGCCGATGCAATTGCCACCATTCGGGCGAAAATCGAGGAATTCGACATTACGGCCGAAGAGCTCGGTTTTCTCCCGGCGGGCAAGGCCGCTGCAGCCAAACCGAAGCGCCCGTTGCCGCCGAAATACCGCAACCCGAAGACGGGCGAAACGTGGAGCGGCCGCGGGCGGGCGCCGGCATGGCTCGGCAAGAATCGCGCGCGTTTCCTGATCAAGGACTGACTCCCGAAAATACTCACCTTTCGTGCGCTCACTGACGGTGCGAACGGCCATGCGGCCGTCGCACCGTTTTGTTTTTGGGCGGCCGCGGCACGATGCCGAATCGCGAATTGAATGACAACGGCGCGCGATTAACGGATACCGCTTCGCGAATTCGCTGCCATTCGCCCGCATATCGCCGCGAATTGCGGTAAACAGCCCGGCAATTGCGCGGGACGCGTGTATCGGCATTCGCCGTTTTCGCGGTGCGGGCGGATTGCCTGCCGCAATCACTTTTCGCGCATCGCACCCGTGTGCCGGGCGATTCCCGAAAACACTCACCATGGCTCCTGTAAATCCTCACCTTTGAACGGGCGACTCGAGCGTCGCATCGTGTCGCGTTCGCCTGTTGCAATGTGCGAGGGCGTGGATGACGAGCCCATGTTGACGGCGTTGACGCGCGTCGCACAGTCGGCCGTTCGGCATATAGGCAGCCGGATCCGGTTCGCCTATGCTTGGAGTTCGCGTCGCCCCGTGCACGCCTGACCCGGCCATGTGCGGGGCAGCCCGTCTTTCCGATACCGTAGGGAGCCGATGTGACCGTTCGACATCTCGATGCGTTGTTCCAGCCCAGGTCCGTTGCGATCGTCGGCGCGTCGTCGCGCGCGGGAAGTATCGGAGCGATGGTGTGGGCGCGCGTGCTCGACGGCGCGTTCGAAGGGCCGATATGGCCCGTCAATCCGAAGTATCGCGAGCTGAACGGGCACGCGGTCGTGCCCGACGTCGCCCGGCTTGCGGCGCCGCCGTCGGTCGCAGTGATCTGCACGCCGCCTGCCACGTGGGCCGGCATCGTGCGCAAGCTCGGCGAACTGGGCACGCGCGTCGCGGTGATCGTCGGCGAGGCGCGGACCGACGCCGATCGCGCCGCGCTCGAGCGCGCGCTCAAGGCCGCGAAGCCGTTCGTGCTCCGTATCGTCGGGCCCGGCAGTCTTGGCGTGATGTCGCCCGCGCGGCGTGCGCACTTCGGTGCGCCGGCCTATACGGTGCGATCGGGCGGCGTCGCATGGGTGTCGCAGTCGAACGCGCTGACGAACGCCGTGCTTGGCTGGGCCGATGCGCGCGGCCTCGGTTTTTCGCATGTCGTCGCGCTCGGCGGCGAAGCCGACGTCGACGCGGGCGACGTGCTCGACTACCTCGCCAGCGATCCCGGTACGCGCGCGATCCTGCTCGAACTCGACACCGTATGCGCCGCGCGCAAGTTCATGTCGGCGGCGCGCGCGGCGGCCCGGAACAAGCCGGTGCTCGCGTTGCGCACCGGGCGCGCGGATCCCGGCGACGCGCTTTATACCGCGGCGTTCCAGCGCGCGGGAATGGTGCGCGTCGATGCGCTCGACGATCTGCTCGACGAGATCGAGACGCTCGGCGTGGGGCGTGTCGCCGCGCGCGGCGCGGCGACGCTCGTGACGAGCGACGCCGGCGTCGCGAAACTCGCGGTCGATGCGGTTGCGGAAGTGCGCGACGTGCTGGCCGACTGGCCGGCCGCCGCAACGTCGGCCGTAGCGGCCGCGCTGCCCCATCTCGCCGTGCCGGGCAATCCGCTGACGCTCGGCGATAACGCGCGTCCCGAGCATTTCGGCGCGGCCATCGAGGCGCTTGCGCCGTTCCCGCAAACGGGCACGCTATTCGTCGTGCATTCGACCTCCCACAGTGCGCCGGCGGATGCGGTCGCGCGCACGCTGATCGAATCGAAGCGGTATGCGTACCGCGGCATCCTTGCGTGTTTCTTCGGCGCCGTGGATGCGGCAACACGCGACGCACTGCACGCAAACGGCATTCCGGTGCATACGACGCCGCAGCGGCTCGCGCGCGCCTATGCACGGCTCGTCGACTACAACCTTGGCCGCCAGTTGCTGATGCAGACGCCTGAAGGTACGCCGCCGCAACCGGCTGAGTGCGTTGCATCCGCTCAGGCGGAGGCGCGCCGCATGGTCGACGCCGACGAGCACGAACTGGCCGGCGAAGCGGCGTTGCGCTGGCTCGCTCACTTCGGTCTATACGGCGAGCCGGCCGATGTGTCTGCGAGTGCGCGGGTCGTCGACGTCACGGTCGAGATGTTCGACGATTCGAACTTCGGTCCGGTGTTCCGTTATGTCGTGCCGCCGGCGGACGGCGTATCGGCGCCGTTCGTCGTATACGGGCTGCCGCCGCTGAATACGGTGCTCGCCCGCGCGGTGATGGAACGTTCGCCGTATGCGCGCCGCGCGCCGGTGGAACCCACGCTCGATGCGCTGACGGCATTGTCGCAAGTCATATGCGACGTTCGCGAGGTCGTCGCGATGTCGATCACGCTGCGCGTGCTGTCCGACCGGGCCTACGTCGTCGCGCCGCGCATCACGCTGGCCGCGGGACGCAGCCGCCTCGCGATCATGCCGTATCCGCGCCATCTCGAGCAGACGCTCGAATGGCGCGGCGAGACCGTGACGATCCGTCCGATCCGTCCGGAAGACGAGGAAGCGCACAACGAGCTGCTGGGCGCGATGACACCGGACGATCTGCGGATGCGTTTCTTCGGCGCGGTGCGCAGCTTCGACCATTCGCAAGTGGCGCGCATGACGCAGATCGACTACGACCGCGAGATGGCCTTCATCGTGTCGTTTACCGACGGCGCGGGCCGCGCGCACACGCTCGCAGTGGCGCGCGCGGTTGCCGACCCCGACAACGAGGTGGCGGAGTTCGCGATCGCGGTGCGGCCCGATCAGAAGGGCAAGGGGCTCGGGCGGCTGATGATGACCCGCATCATCGAATATGCGCGATCGCGCGGTACGGCATGGATGGTCGGCGAGGCGTTGCGTGAGAAC
The DNA here is from genome assembly GCF_018148075.1 of Burkholderia sp. AU19243. Taxonomy (NCBI): domain Bacteria; kingdom Pseudomonadati; phylum Pseudomonadota; class Betaproteobacteria; order Burkholderiales; family Burkholderiaceae; genus Burkholderia; species Burkholderia sp. AU19243. The sequence continues at coordinate 169,463 of NZ_JAGSTV010000008.1, read as the reverse complement.
ACGGCGATGATCGCGTTGGCGAAGTCGTGCGGGTTCGCGGTGTCGGCGACCGACGAGCCCGGCGTCGTGGGGTTCAGGATGAAGTTGCAACCATAGCCGCATGCCCGTGTATGCGCGCGCCGCTGGCGACGCGCCATCGTGGCGCTTCGGTATGCAAATCAAGTTGCATGGGACGAGTACATGTAGCGCGAGAACGCGCTGAGGCCGGCGGCAGGCGATACGTGCCTGCAACGTCGCATACGCGACGAGGCGTGACGTACAGATGCACGGCTCCCCGTGTCGGCAGAACCAGCGGACGATTCGCCCGTGCAGACACACGAATTTCGAACCCGGGCACCGACGCGACACAAAGGTGAGGTATTTCGGGAGCCGCAGGTGAGTGCTTTCGGGAGCGCAATGGTGAGCCGATACGGGACCGATCGGTGAGCCTTCCCGGGAACCGCGGGTGAGCCGTTACGGGAGGTGCTGGTGAGCCCTTGCGGGAACGCGCGGTGAGTGTCTGCGGGATGGGTAGGTGAGGACGTTCGGGAGGCTTCGGGGAGTGCCGCTTGACGCTTCAGGTGAGCTTTTTCGGGAGGTGCTGGTGAGCGCTTCCAGGACGCATCGGTGAGATTTTTCGGGAGCCTGGAGACGGCGTTTCCCGACAGGTGCGGCACACGCGTTTGCTGGCGTCCGCGCCAATACGGGCACGCATGAAGCGCGCCCGTTGCAGGTTTTACGCCGCGAGTTTCGCCGCTGCGTCGTTTACCTGTTCGCGCGAAATCGCGAGTTCCTCCAGGTGTGCGTCCGCATAAACGCCGCCGGTTTCGCGCTCGAGTCGCGCGATCGTCAGCGCGCAACGTGCGGTGTCTTTCGGCATCGCAATGAAGCGCTTGACCGATTCGCCTGACGTGAACGCGTCGAACAGCGCGCCGCGGACCTCGTCCGGAAGCGTCTTGGTCCATTGGTACGGCTTGCCGTTGAACGTGATCGACGGCGGCAGCGTGCGCTCCTTCTTGGTAGCCGTGATGAGGCCGTAGGTGCGTGCGGCGTCGCCGATTTGTTCAGGCGAAAAGAGTTCGTCGGGTGTGATGTCGAACTGCTCGATGTAGTTCTCGATCGCGAGCATCGCCGCGGCACGATCGTCGCGCTTCTTCTGCGCGCGCGCGACGATGTCGCGCAGTTCGTCCGCTTCTTCGGGCGTGATCGTGAAGCTTGCCTGCTTCTGCTGAAGTTCGGAGAAACGCTGGAATTCTTGATCGTTCAGAAGTTTGGCCATGACATCCATCGGATACGACGGTCGCGACAGCCGGCCGCCGTAGTTTTTGAGAGGGCCGCTATTCTAGCGTAGCGCCGCAGTCGCGGCGATTGCGCACCCGCGAGCCGGCCGCCGAGCGAGACGTCACTCGCGGACGCGAGCACACGCGAGGCCGCGGCAGCTCGCATACCGCGGCGGCACCCCCAGGCTTTGCGGACCGGCAGATTCTTGGCGGGCCGCATTCGCTACGGTGGCGGATCGCGCGGCGGCCGCGCAGCGCCGCACCGGGGTCAGCAGGCTTCCGCGCGGCACATCGACAACTGGCCTGCCGTATCGCGCAGCGCGGCGACGGCGACGTCGGCCGACGGCGCCATATGCGCATCGATCCGGCGCATGTACGGGCAGGTCAGCACCGCGATCGCGTGGCCGGCCGGGCCGAGGATCGGCGCGCTGAGATCGGTGACGCCGTACGCCTGCCGGCTGTCCTGGCGCAGGTAGCCCGACTGGCGGATCGACTGGCATGCGTGCGCGAGTTCCTGCTCGTTCATCGGCGTTTCGCCCTTGACCTTGCGATGCTCGGCGAGCATGTGCGCACGCTGCTCCGCGCTCTGGAACGACAGCATCACGCGGCCCGATGCGGTGTCGACAAGTGCGACGCGCGCGCCGAGCCGCACCGACACGCCCCACGGGCCCGGTCCGTCGACCTGCGCGATCACGAGCAAGTTGCCGCGATCGTAGACGCACAGATGGCACGACTGTTCGGCGGCATCGGCAAAGCGCTGCATCAGCGGCAGCGCTTCGGCGATCAGCCGGTTCATCGGCGGATGCCGGTGCGCAAGCGCGAACAGTTTCAGGCTGAGCGTGTAACGGTCGCCGCCGCTCGAGCGCATGACGTAGCGGCGCGCAACCAGCCGTTCGAGCATCCGGTAGATTTCGCTCGCATTGCGGCCGAGTTCCTTGGTGATTTCGGTGCGGGTGAGTCCTTCCTTCTGCTCCGACAGGAGTTCGAGGATATCGAGACCCTTGTCGAGCGCGGGCGCGCGATAGCGGTCGGCTGCGCTCAGCGGTTCCCGTGCGTCGCTGACGGGAACGGGGATATTGGTCGATTGCATCATGGGTATGAGGTTCGGGAAGGGCCGATCGGTGGCGACGCACGCTGACTTTCCTGCACGCTGGCCGGCAACGCCCACGCGCGAGGGGAACGATATCCGCGCGAGCCCGACAACCAATGTTCAGTGTGCAATGCAGCGTCCTTTTGCCGATCATTACCGAGCAAGAACGGATCAGCTGGCATTTTCGATGACAGGGTCACAACGAATACTGTTTATTCACGTTCCGTGGTCGACGATCGACGCAATGCGGCATCGCGCGATTCGTGCGTGCCATCCCGGTGCTGCGATGCAACGCCCGCACGCGCACCAATAGTCGGTATCCGTGGCGTGCCAATTCACGGCGCGCCGGCAATGGTACAAAGAGCAGCGGGCCCACGACGGCGCGGCCGCGCACGCAGCCGGCTGGCAGAGGCCGGCACGTTGCGCAAACGCCGAACCGTCGTCGCCGATGCGCAGACCGGCGGCCGCCCGTTCGATGCGCGTCGCACGTCGGTGCGACGCCGCGATCGCTGCGCCTGCGCGTGCGTCGCGTGTCGAATGGCTGCCTGATACGGCGCCGACGCGCGTCATCGACGATCGGCATCCAATCCGGCGCGTGGCCGCAAGCGGCTGCATCGGCCGGTATCCAGTCACATTCGACAACAGAGGTTGAGCACGATGAAACTGCTTCGCTATGGCCCTTCCGGCCAGGAAAAGCCCGGCATTCTCGACGCGGACGGCCGGATTCGCGACCTGTCCGCGCACTTGGCGGATCTTGCCGGCGACGCGCTGTCGGACGCCGGTCTTGCGCGCGTGCGCGCGATCGATCCGGCCACGCTGCCGCTGGTGTCGGGCGAGCCGCGCATCGGCGCGTGCGTCGGTCGCGTCGGCAAATTCATCGGCATTGGTCTGAACTATGCGGACCATGCGGCCGAGGCCGGCATGCCGGTGCCGAAGGAGCCGGTGGTGTTCGGCAAATGGACGAGTTCGATCTGCGGCCCGAACGACGGCATCGAGATCCCGAAGGGCTCGGTCAAGACTGACTGGGAGGTCGAGCTTGGCGTCGTGATCGGCACGACCTGCAAGGACGTCGACGAAGCGCGCGCGCTCGATTGCGTCGCCGGCTACTGCGTCGTGAACGACGTGTCCGAGCGTGAATGGCAGATCGAGCGCGGCGGCCAGTGGGACAAAGGCAAGGGCTTCGACACGTTTGGGCCGATCGGCCCTTGGCTCGTGACGCGCGACGAAGTGCCCGACCCGCAGCGCCTTGACCTCTGGCTCGAGGTTGACGGGCGCCGTTATCAGAGCGGCAACACGCGCACGATGGTGTTCACCGTCGCGCAATTGATCGCGTATCTGTCGCGCTGCATGACGCTGCAACCGGGCGACGTGATCACGACCGGCACGCCCCCGGGCGTCGGAATGGGCATCAAGCCGGCGCCGGTGTTCCTGAAGGCCGGCCAGACGGTGCGGCTCGGCATAGAGGGCCTTGGCGAGCAACTGCAGAGCACGCGCGACGCGCAGTAAGGGCCTGCGCGTTCAAGCCGGGAGCGGCACGTGAAACCGGCGGCGATCCGGCTGCCCGCCGCGCCGCCGCACGAGCGCCGCGATCGCGCCGGACGAGTCGCGGTGGCGACCGTCGCGCTCTGACCAGCTGTCCACCAAAAAACAAAAGCCCGCTTCCGCGCGACGCGGAATCGGGCTCTCGTTATCGATCCGCATTCGCCCGTCGCGATCAGACCACGTTGTCCAGCTCGCAATGGGCTTCGAGCCGATACCCGTCGGGATCGACGACGAACGCCGCGTAATAGCCCGGCCCGTATTGCTCGCGTTTGCCCGGCCCGCCATTGTCCTGTCCGCCATGCTGCAGCGCGGCCCGGTAGAACGCGTCGACTTCCACCGGCGACGCCGCGCGGAACGACACGTGCAGCCCCGACTCGGGATCGGCGACGACCGGGCGCTTCGCGTGCTGCAACCAAAGCACCGGTTCGCTGGTGCCGTAGCCAAGCGATCCGTCGTCGCTGTGCAGCCGCTTGTAGCCCAGCGCACCGAGCGTGTTGTCGTAGAACGTGCGGCTCCGATCGATGTGGGCAACGCCGAAGGAGAGGTGATCGATCATCTGGGGCTCCTTGAACTGAAAGGGTGAGTGAGCGCAAAACCTGTTCCAGCACGTTTCGTGCGTCATGCCGAGCGTGCCGCGACGAGTGTGGACAACTCCGCACGAAAACCGCTTGTATTGCTGTGCCGCCCGAAAGCGGAAGCGTGTCGGTAGCAGAATTTCATAACCACCATGCTGGTTATGTTAGGAATGGCCTCGGCGCTTGTCAACCGGCATGGTGGTTAGATACGATCGGGGAATGACCAAAACGCAACCTTCCGTCACGCCGGCTTACGTCATTCCGGCACCGTCCGAAACGTTGAGCATCGATTTCGCGAACACGCTGTACTGGCGGGGCACCGACGCGCCGACGGAAACGTTCGGCACGCTCGACGATCTGTTCGGGTGGTGCCGCGACCAGGCTGGCGTGCCGACGCGCGTGGCCGACGCGTGCGTCGTATATGAAAAGGGCATGGGCGCTGGCCGGGATGAGCCCACGATACTGGCGCGTGCGCTCGAATTGCGGGAAGCGCTGTATCGGCTCTTTCACGCGCAGGCCGAGCGGCGCGAGCCGGCGACTGACGATCTCGTGCTGCTCGGCGGTTTTCTCGCGGAAGCGGCGCCGCGCGTCGCGCTCGCGCGGATCGACGGCGCGTATGCATGGCGAGTCCCGCAGGGGGAGGTAGCGCTGCCGCGGCTGTTGAGCCCGGTGCTGTGGTCGGCGACGGATCTGTTGGGCGGCGCGCGGCTTGCGAAGGTGAAGCGCTGCGCGAACGACGCATGTCAGTGGCTGTTCATCGACGACAGCAAGAACGGGAGCCGGCGCTGGTGCTCGATGTCGTCGTGCGGGAATCGCGCGAAGGCTTACCGCCATTACCACAAGGACGGCTGACCGCAACGCGCGTGCGGCGCGTCACATCCTCGTCATCCGAATCGCGCGCGCCGAATCCGCATCTATTTCGCCGAGAGTTTGCGCCACAGCGTCGTTTTGCTGATGCCGAGCATCGCGCATGCACGATCGCGGTCGCCGCCGCACGCGTCGAGCACCGCGCGGATCTCGTCGGCTTCCGCGCGGCGGCGCCGCGCATGGAGCGTGTGCGCATCGGCGGCTTCGGCCGTGTCGCGCCCGCCAGCCGCTCCTGCGAACAGTTCGGGCGCGATCGCCTGCAGCGCATCGGCCGCGAGCACGGGGCACGCGGCGTGCGGGTCGCCGTCGTCGACTTCCTCGGCCAGTTCCACGGCGATTCTCTCGACGACGTTCTGCAGTTCCCGCACGTTGCCCGGCCAGCGATACCGCGCGAGCGTCGCACGCGCCGCGTCGAGCACGCGCATCGCATCGCCGACCTCGCGCACGCGCTCGGCGAGCCGTGGCTCGCGCCGTGCCGCCTGCACGAGCAGCGTGGCCGCGAGCGCGGGAATGTCGGCGGCACGCTCGCGCAGCGGCGGCAGGCCGATGTTCAGGATGTTGAGCCGGTAATACAGGTCCGCACGGAACGTACCGGCCTCGACGGCCGCGAGCAGCGGCCGGTGTGTCGCGGCGATCACGCGCACGTCGATGCGGATCGGCTCGGTGGATCCGAGGCGGATCACCTCGCGCTCCTGCAGCACGCGCAGCAGCCGGCTTTGCAGCGACGGCGGCATTTCGCCGATTTCGTCGAGAAAGAGCGTGCCGCGGTGCGCGGCCTCGAACAGCCCGGTCTTGCCGCCGCGCCGCGCTCCGGTAAACGCGCCTTCCTCGTAGCCGAACAATTCGCTCTCGAGCAGCGCTTCCGGAAACGCGCCGCAGTTGACGGCTACGAACGGATAGCTGCTTCGCGCGGACAGCGCATGCAGGCTCTGCGCGATCATTTCCTTGCCGGTGCCGCTTTCGCCGAGCACGAGCACGGTTGCATCGGATTTCGCGTACCGGCGCACCAGATCGCGCACGCGCGTCATCGGCGCGGACGCGCCGACCACGTCGTCGAGCGCGTAGCGCGCCGCGAACTGCTGCGTGTTCGGCTGCGAGCGCAGCGCGCGATCGAGCCGTTCGACCGCGCGCGACTCCTGGAACGTCAGCACGCTGCCCGATGTCACGCCGCGATCGACGAGCGGCCCGCGATGCACGACGTAGCGCACGCCGCGCACGGTCGCGAGCGCGTCGCCGTCCTCGCCGCGCAGCGTGCGCAATTCGGGCCGCAGGTCGACGAGCGCGCGCCCGACGGCCGCCGCCGGTTCGACCCCGAGCGCCGACGCGAGCCGCTCGTTGATCGCTTCGACGCGGCCGCGCGCATCGAGCGCGACCACACCGTCGCGCAGATGCTGCAGCAGGTTGTCGAGCCGCTGGCGGCGAAACGCCTCGGCGTGCGTCGCATACGCGACTTCGAGCGCCGTCTCGACCGCCTGGCGCACCGACGCATGCGAATACAGGAACACCGCGCCCATGCCGGCGCTCGCCGCGAGATCGGTGACAAGGCCCGGGCCGACGATCGTCTCGATGCCGCGATCGTGCAGGTCGTGCACGCAGGCTTCCGCTTCCTGCGCGGACTGATATGACGCAAACTGCACGTCGAGGCCGTACGCGGCGACGAAGCGGCGCACTTCCGGCGGCGTCTCGCCGGCGCTGACGAGCGCGATTCGCGATGCGTCGCGCCGCGCGCGCGCGAGCGCCTGCATCACGTCGAAGCCGGTCGGCGATACGACCACGACCGGCACCGGCGCCCGCGTTTTCAGGAAGCCGCCGTTCGAGCCGGCCGCCACGATCACGTCGGGCCGCGCGGTGCCGGCCTCGGCGATCGCACTCAGCGCGTCTTCGTACGCGCGCGTGACGATGCGCACGTCGGCGCGCTCGTCGAATTCGCCGGCGATCTCGCGAAACAGGTCGCGCAGGCGGCTGATGCCCATTGCCCAGATGCGCGGGCGCACCGTGCGGTCGGCCACGCCGACGGGCTTGGTCGAGGAAAGGTCCATGGCGACCGATTATGCGCGCGGGATTTCATTTTTGAAACATGAAATTGCCGAATTGAAATCACCGGACGAAACCACTCGCGCGCCGGTTGCTTAAGAATCAGTGGGTTAGCGGCGTTTGATGCGCTGGCCCGGTCCTTGCTGTTGATGGTCGTTCCTTCAGGAGGCCGTTCATGAGCAACACGCATCTTCAAAGCGCCGGCGCGAAGTTTCGCGCGGCAGTCGCGGCCGAGCAGCCGCTGCAGGTGGTCGGCGCGATCACCGCGTACGCGGCCAAGATGGCGCAGGCCGTCGGCTTCAAGGCCGTCTACCTGTCGGGCGGCGGCGTCGCCGCGAATTCGCTCGGGATCCCCGATCTCGGCATCAGCACGATGGAAGACGTGCTGATCGACGCGAACCGGATCACCAACGCGACCGACCTGCCGCTGCTCGTCGACATCGATACGGGCTGGGGCGGCGCGTTCAACATCGCGCGCACGATCCGCTCGTTCATCAACGCGGGCGTCGCGGCCGTCCACATCGAGGACCAGGTCGGCCAGAAGCGCTGCGGCCACCGCCCGGGCAAGGAAGTCGTGCCGACCGAGGAAATGGTCGATCGCGTGAAGGCCGCGGTCGATGCGCGCACCGACGACCAGTTCGTGATCATGGCCCGCACCGACGCGGCCGCCGCCGAAGGGATCGACGCGGCGATCGAGCGCGCGATCGCATATGTGGAAGCCGGTGCGGACATGATCTTCCCGGAAGCGATGAAGACGCTCGACGACTACCGCCGATTCAAGGCCGCGGTGAAGGTGCCGATTCTCGCGAACCTGACCGAGTTCGGTTCGACGCCGCTCTTTACGGTCGACGAACTGCGCGAGGCGAACGTCGATATCGCGTTGTATTGCTGCGGCGCTTATCGCGCGATGAACAAGGCCGCGCTGAATTTCTACGAGACGCTGCGCCGCGACGGCACGCAGAAGGCCGCGGTGCCGACGATGCAGACGCGCGCCGAGCTGTACGACTTCCTCGGCTATCACGCATACGAGCAAAAGCTCGACGAGCTGTTCGCGCAGGGCAAGAAGTAACGCGCCCGCGCGCCGGGACGCGGTTCCCGGAACGCATTGCATGAAGCCGGGGCGCGCGTTGCAGCGCCGGCCCCGGCGGAGATTGATCCCCATTGGAGAACGGAAACATGAGCGAGACGAAAGACGCAGCAGCACCGGCCGCCGCAGGCGCATTCAAGCCGAAGAAGTCGGTGGCGCTGTCGGGCGTGACGGCCGGCAACACGGCGCTGTGCACGGTCGGCAAGACCGGCAACGACCTGCACTATCGCGGCTACGACATTCTCGACGTCGCCGAATCGTGCGAGTTCGAGGAAATCGCGCACCTGCTGGTGCACGGCACGCTGCCGAACCTGACCGAACTCGCTGCGTACAAGACCAAGCTGCGCGCGCTGCGCGGCCTGCCGAGCGCGCTGAAGGCTGCGCTCGAGCAGATCCCGGCTTCCGCTCATCCGATGGACGTGATGCGCACGGGCGTGTCGGTGCTCGGCACCGTGCTGCCGGAGAAGGACGATCACAACCTGCCGGGCGCGCGCGATATCGCCGACCGCCTGATGGCGTCGCTCGGGTCGATGCTGCTGTACTGGTACCACTTCTCGCACAACGGCAAGCGCATCGAGACCGAAACCGACGACGATTCGATCGGCGGCCACTTCCTGCACCTGCTGCACGGCAAGACGCCGTCGAAGTCGTGGGTCGACGCGATGCACACGTCGCTGATCCTGTACGCGGAGCATGAATTCAACGCATCGACGTTCACGGGCCGCGTGATCGCGGGCACGGGCTCTGACATCTACTCGGCGATCACCGGCGCGATCGGCGCGCTGCGCGGGCCGAAGCATGGCGGCGCGAACGAAGTCGCGTATGAAATCCAGAGCCGCTACAGCTCGCCGGACGATGCCGAAGCCGACATCCGCCGCCGCGTCGAGAACAAGGAAGTCGTGATCGGCTTCGGTCATCCGGTCTACACGATTTCCGATCCGCGCAACAAGGTGATCAAGGGCGTCGCGCACAAGCTGTCGAAGGAAGCAGGCGACCTGAAGCTGTACAGCATCGCCGAGCGCCTGGAATCGGTGATGTGGGACGCGAAAAAGATGTTCCCGAACCTCGACTGGTTCAGCGCCGTGTCGTATCACATGATGGGCGTGCCGACCGCGATGTTCACGCCGCTGTTCGTGATCTCGCGCACGTCCGGCTGGAGCGCGCACATCATCGAGCAGCGCATCGACAACAAGATCATTCGTCCGAGCGCGAACTACACCGGCCCTGAAGACCTGCAGTTCGTGCCGATCGAGAAGCGCTGAAACGCCCGCCGCGCGCGCCGGCGCCCGTGACGCGGGCGGCCGGTGCGCGCGGCATGTCTCACCCCGAATTCCGCCCCACATCATGAATACCGCCTACCGCAAACCCCTGCCCGGCACGTCGCTGGACTACTTCGACGCGCGCGCCGCGGTCGAAGCGATCGCACCCGGCGCGTACGACACGCTGCCGTACACGTCGCGCGTGCTCGCCGAAAATCTCGTGCGGCGCTGCGATCCGGCGATCCTCGCCGATTCGCTGAAGCAGATCATCGAGCGCAAGCGCGAACGCGACTTCCCGTGGTTTCCGGCGCGCGTGGTGTGCCACGACATCCTCGGCCAGACGGCGCTCGTCGATCTCGCGGGCCTGCGCGACGCGATCGCCGAGCGCGGTGGCGACCCGGCGAAGGTCAACCCGGTCGTGCCCGTGCAGCTGATCGTCGATCACTCGCTCGCCGTCGAATGCGGCGGCTTCGATCCGGACGCGTTCGCGAAGAACCGCGCGATCGAAGATCGCCGCAACGAGGATCGTTTTCATTTCATCGAATGGACGAAGCAGTCGTTCGAGAACGTCGACGTGATCCCGCCGGGCAACGGCATCATGCACCAGATCAATCTGGAGAAGATGTCGCCGGTGATCCAGGCGCAGGACGGCGTCGCGTATCCGGATACCTGCGTCGGCACCGACAGTCACACGCCGCACGTCGATGCGCTCGGCGTGATCGCGATCGGCGTCGGCGGGCTCGAGGCGGAGAACGTGATGCTCGGGCGCGCGTCGTGGATGCGGCTGCCCGACATCGTCGGCGTCGAGCTGACCGGCAAGCGCCAGCCCGGCATCACCGCGACCGACATCGTGCTGGCGCTGACGGAGTTCCTGCGCAAGGAGAAGGTTGTCGGCGCGTATCTTGAATTCCGCGGCGAAGGGGCCGCGAGCCTGACGCTCGGCGACCGCGCGACGATTTCGAACATGGCGCCCGAGTACGGCGCGACGGCCGCGATGTTCTTCATCGACGGCCAGACGATCGACTACCTGCGTCTCACCGGCCGCAGCGACGAGCAGCTGAAGCTGGTCGAAGCGTATGCGAAGACGGCTGGCCTGTGGGCCGACACGCTGACGCACGCGCAGTACGAACGCACGCTGACGTTCGATCTGTCGAGCGTGGTGCGGAACATGGCGGGCCCGTCGAACCCGCACAAGCGGCTGCCGACGTCCGATCTCGCGGCACGCGGGATCGCCGGCCAGTGGGAGGAGAAGCCGGGCGAGATGCCCGATGGCGCGGTGATCATCGCCGCGATCACGAGCTGCACGAATACCAGCAACCCGCGCAACGTGATCGCGGCTGCATTGCTTGCACGCAACGCGAACGCGAAGGGCCTCACGCGCAAGCCGTGGGTGAAGAGCTCGCTTGCGCCGGGCTCGAAGGCGGTCGAACTGTATCTGCGGGAAGCGAACCTGCTGCCGGAGCTGGAGAAGCTCGGCTTCGGCATCGTCGCGTTCGCGTGCACGACCTGCAACGGAATGTCGGGCGCGCTCGATCCGAAGATCCAGCAGGAGATCGTCGAGCGCGATCTGTACGCGACCGCCGTGCTGTCGGGCAACCGCAACTTCGACGGCCGCATCCATCCGTATGCGAAGCAGGCGTTCCTCGCGTCGCCGCCGCTCGTCGTCGCGTATGCGATCGCCGGCACGATCCGCTTCGACATCGAGAAGGACGTCCTCGGCCACGACCAGGACGGCACGCCCGTCACGCTGAAGGACATCTGGCCGACCGACGAGGAGATCGACGCGATCGTCGCGTCGAGCGTGAAGCCGGAACAGTTCCGCAAGGTCTACGAACCGATGTTCGCGCGCCCGGCCGGTGCGCTCGAGCGCGCGGCGCCGCTGTATGACTGGCGCCCGCAGAGCACGTACATCCGCCGTCCGCCGTACTGGGAAGGCGCGTTGGCCGGCGCGCGCACGCTGAAGGGCATGCGCCCGCTCGCGGTGCTCGGCGACAACATCACGACCGACCATCTGTCGCCGTCGAACGCGATTCTCGCGAGCAGCGCGGCCGGCGAGTACCTCGCGAAAATGGGGCTGCCTGAGGAAGACTTCAACTCGTACGCGACGCACCGGGGCGACCACCTGACCGCGCAGCGCGCGACCTTCGCGAACCCGACGCTCGTGAACGAGATGGCCGTCGTCGACGGCGCGGTGAAGAAGGGCTCGCTCGCTCGCGTCGAGCCGGACGGCAAGGTCATGCGGATGTGGGAAGCGATCGAGACGTACATGAATCGCAAGCAGCCGCTGATCGTGATCGCCGGCGCGGACTACGGTCAGGGCTCGTCGCGCGACTGGGCCGCGAAGGGCGTGCGGCTCGCGGGCGTCGAGGCGATCGTCGCCGAAGGGTTCGAGCGGATCCATCGGACGAACCTGATCGGGATGGGGGTGCTGCCGCTCGAGTTCAAGCCGGGCACGAACCGGACGACGCTCGGCATCGACGGCACCGAGACCTTCGACGTGATCGGCGAGCGTACGCCGCGCGCCGATCTCACGCTCGTGATTCATCGCAAGAACGGCGAACGCGTGGAAGTGCCGGTGACGTGCCGGCTCGATACGGCCGAGGAAGTGTCGATTTACGAAGCGGGCGGCGTGCTGCAGCGTTTCGCGCAGGACTTCCTCGAATCGTCGCAGGCGGCTTGACCCGGTCATACAGGGACAACACAAAACATGGCTCACATTCCTCAAATCAGGATTCCTGCGACGTACATGCGCGGCGGCACCAGCAAGGGCGTGTTTTTCCGGCTGCAGGATCTGCCGGATGCCGCGCAGACAGCGGGCGCCGCGCGCGACGCGCTGCTGCTGCGCGTGATCGGCAGCCCCGATCCGTACGGCAAGCAGATCGACGGGATGGGCGGCGCGACGTCGTCCACCAGCAAGACCGTGATCGTGTCGAAGAGCACGCGGCCCGGCCACGACGTCGATTACCTGTTCGGGCAGGTCGCGATCGACAAGGCGTTCGTCGACTGGACCGGCAATTGCGGGAACCTGTCGGCGGCAGTCGGCCCGTTCGCAATCGCCGGCGGTCTCGTCGACGCGTCGCGCGTGCCGCGCGACGGTATCGCGACCGTGCGGATCTGGCAGGCGAACATCGGCAAGACGATCATCGCGCATGTGCCGATCGTGAACGGCGCGGTGCAGGAGACGGGCGACTTCGAGCTCGACGGCGTCACGTTCCCGGCCGCCGAAGTGCAGCTCGAGTTCATGGACCCGGCCGCGGAAGAAGAAGGCGCGGGCGGCTCGATGTTTCCGACCGGCAATCTCGTCGACGATCTCGCGGTGCCCGGCATCGGCACGTTGAAGGCGACGATGATCAACGCGGGGATTCCGACCATCTTCGTCGAAGCCGAAGCGATCGGCTACACCGGCACGGAATTGCAGGATGCGATCAACGGCGATCCGAAGGCGCTCGAGAAATTCGAGACGATCCGTGCGCACGGTGCGCTGCGCATGGGGCTGATCGACACGCTCGACGAGATCGCGACGCGTCAGCACACGCCGAAGGTCGCGTTCGTCGCGAAGCCGGCCGACTATGTCGCGTCGAGCGGCAAGCGCGTGAACGCGGGCGACGTCGATTTGCTGGTGCGGGCGATGTCGATGGGCAAGCTCCACCACGCGATGATGGGCACGGCGGCGGTCGCGATCGGCACGGCCGCAGCGATCCCCGGCACGCTCGTCAACCTCGCGGCGGGCGGCGGCGAACGCAACGCGGTGCGCTTCGGCCATCCGTCGGGCACGCTGCGCGTCGGCGCGCAAGCGCGGTTCGAGAACGGCGAATGGACGGTGACGAAGGCGATCATGAGCCGCAGCGCGCGCGTGCTGATGGAAGGCTGGGTGCGGGTGCCGGGGGATGCGTTCTGACGCGCGTCGGGCGCCCCCGCGACGCAGCGGCGGCGACCGGTAATCGATCCCTGCACGGCGAACCGCGCTGTGCAGGGATTTTTTGTTGATGCAGGCGGCGGGGCTGGCGCGCTAGCGCAGGCCGACTGTGAAGCATGGGGCGTACGTAAGCGCCAAAGCGCTAGCGCAGGCCGACCGCGAAGGATGCGTCCTACGTAAGCGCCAAAGCGCTAACGTAGGCCGACCGCGAAGCATGGGGCCTACGTAAGCGCTAAAGCGCTAGCGCAGGCCGACCGCGAAGCATGGGGCCTGCGTAAGCGCCAAAGCGCTAGCGCAGGCCGACCGCGAAGCATGGGGCCTACGTAAGCGCTAAAGCGCTAACGTAGGCCGACCGCGAAGCATGGGGCCTACGTAAGCGCTAAAGCGCTAACGTAGGCCGACAGGAGAATCGTATGTCGCTTGGTGTTCCGCTCTCCGGCGTCCATATCGTCGAATTCGAAGGCCTCGGCCCCGGCCCGCTCGCCGCATGGATGCTGGCCGGAATGGGCGCCCGCATCACGCTGATCGCGCGACCGGCCGGCCGCACCAGCGCGCCCGCCGCGCTGCACGGACGCGACGGCGACCTGCTCCGCGAAGGCAAGACCGTCGTCGAACTCGATCTGAAAACCGCGGCCGGCCACGCCGCGGCGCTCGCGCTGATCGCGCAGGCCGACGCGCTGATCGAAGGCCTGCGGCCCGGCGTCATGGAGCGCCTCGGCCTCGGTCCCGACGATTGCGCACGCGCGAATCCGAAGCTCGTGTACGGACGGATGACCGGCTGGGGCCAGCACGGCCCGCTCGCATCGTCTGCCGGACACGACCTCAACTACGTGGCGCTGACAGGGCTGCTTTCGTTGTCCGCGCCGCGCGACGGACGACCCGGCGTGCCGCCGACCGTCGTCGGCGACGCGGGCGGCGCGCTCGGGCTTGCGTTCGGAATCGTCTGCGCGTTGTTCGACGTGCGCGGCGGCGGACCGGGGCGTGTGGTCGACGGCGCGATCGTCGACATCGTGTCGATGCTCGGCTCGCTCGCATTGTGGGCACGCGCGAACGGGCAGCTCGACGGCGCGCAGCCCAGTCTCTTCCACGATGCGCCGTTCTACGACGTGTATCGCTGCGCCGACGGCGAATACGTGACGATCGGCGCGCTCGAGCCGCCGTTCTATGCACTGCTGATCGAGCGGCTCGGGTTGACCGACGTCGATCCGGCGTCGCAGTACGACCGCGCGCGCTGGCCGGCGCTGAAGGCGCGATTCGCCGAAGTGTTCGCGCAGCTGCCGTCCGCGCACTGGCGCGCGCTGCTCGAAGGGACGGACGCATGCTTCGCACCGGTGCTGAGCGTGGCCGATGCGGTGACGCATCCGCACAATGCGGCGCGCGGGATCTATCGTACCGATGCGGCCGGCAACGTCCGGGCGCGCGTGGCGCCGCGATTTATGCCGTTGAAGGCGGATGGAACGGGATAGGCCCGTGTCGGCATGAAGCGACCGGGCCGGCCGGTGCGACATCGCGTTGCCTGTGGCCCGTCACGTGATCACCGGCGCGGCGGCCCGACACCACGTCAAGCCTTTTCCTCCGGCGCATCCGGCATCTTCCCGTCGCCGACACGATTGATCGTGCCTTGCGCGATCGCGACGAGCCGCTCGTGATCGCCGTCGATGACGAACACGTGACACTGGCAGGTTGCCTGGTGCCGCCCCGCGTACACGACCTTCGCGCGCGCGACCAGCGTGCCGTTCACGGCCGGCCGCAGATAGTTGATCTTGTATTCGGCGGTGATCACGCGCGGGCCGAGCACGAGCGCGCCGGCGAACGTCAGCGCGTTGTCGGCGAGATAGCCGATCACGCCGCCGTGCACGAAGCCGTGCTGCTGCCGCAGTTCGTCCCGCACAGGCAGGCACAGCGACACCTCGTTGTCGCCGATATGCATCAGCTTCGTGCCCAGCAACATGCTGAACGGTTGCGCGCGCAATGCGCCGCGCGCGTGGTCCGTGATATCCGTCATCGAGTTGCCTCGCAATGCGTGTCCGCTTGCGCTGAACTCTAGGAAGGGGGCTGCGGATAAGCAAGGAAATTCATCCGCTTTTCGTGCAATTGCGGACGCGATGCGCGTCGATTATTGCGTCGAACAGCAGAGTTGCGTGCGTTTGACGGCGATTCGACCTGAATGACGGCGCGTCGGCACGGATACCTGCGCCCCTTTTCGCACCCGTTGCCCGCGCACACCTAAAGTCCGACGAAGAAATGCCGCTAATGCCGGGGCATGCGTCATTGCTCCATCGTCGGCTCTCCAGGAAATCTCCCCATGTTCGGAAAAATCAAGCTCGCGTCGGGTCTGCTCGGCGTGTTGACCGTGTTTTGCCTGTTTCTGTTCGCGATCGAGGCGCTCGGCTTCTGGGCACTCGCGTCGACGCGCAGCGGCGTCGACGATCTGTCGAACGTCGCGATCGCGCAGGTCGACGCGGCGAGCCAGGCCACCGAGCGCCTGCTCGACGCGCGCGTGAACCTGTCGCGCGCCGGCACGCGCATGGTGCGCGGCGGCCCGAAGCCCGACGACATCATCCGCCACGCCAGCGCATCGCTCGCCGAAGCGGACAAGGCGTTCGCTTCGCTGACGGCCGCGCACGCCGTCGACGAAACCAACCGCGCGCGCGTCGCCGCGCTCACCGAGCGCTATCGCGCACTGCGGGGCGCGCTCGGCGAACTCGTGCAGTTCCTCGACGCCGGCAACATCCAGGCATTCCTCGACCAGCCGACGCAGGGTTTCCAGGACGCGTACATCGCCGAACTGCACCGTTTTGCCGACTACGGCGGCGCATCGAGCCGCGCCGCGCTCGACACGATCGACGGCGGGATCCAGTGGTTCAAGTGGGTCGGCATCGTGCTGCTGGTGGCGATGCTCGCGGCGAGCGCGGCCATTTACGCGGCCGCGCGGCGCGCGGTGGTCGCGCCGCTCGACGAAGCCGGCCGCCACTTCGAGCGGATCGCGCAAGGTCGGCTCGACGAAGCCGTGCGAGCAGGCGGCGTGTTCGAAATCGACCGGATGCTGCGCGGCCTCGCCGCGATGCAGGCGAGCATCGCCGACACCGTGCGAACCGTGCGTCAGGCGTCCGACGCGATCCACCTCGGTGCGGGCGAGATCGCCGGCGGCAACGCGGACCTGTCCGCGCGCACCGGCACGCAGGCCGCGTCGCTCGAGGAAACGGCCGCGAGCATGGAAGAGCTGACGGCGACCGTCCGCCAGAACACCGACAGCGCGCGCGCAGCCAGCGCGCTGGCCGACGCGGCGCTCGACGCGACGCGTCATGGCGGCGGCGTGGTGGACAGCGTGATCGACCGGATGCGCGGGATCGCGCAGAGCTCCGGGCGAATCGCCGAGATCATCTCGGTGATCGACGGTATCGCGTTCCAGACCAACATCCTCGCGCTGAACGCAGCGGTGGAAGCTGCGCGGGCCGGCGAGCAAGGCCGCGGCTTCGCGGTGGTCGCCGGAGAAGTGCGCTCGCTCGCGCAGCGCAGCGCGCAATCGGCGAAGGAAATCAAGGCCCTGATCGAGGAATCGGTCGCGCAGATCGACGGAGGCTCGGAACTCGTCGAGCGCGCCGGCGATGCGATGCGGACCGTGTCGGAATCGATCACGCGCGTCGTGCAGACGATGTCGGAGATCACGGCGGCGTCGGTCGAGCAGAGCGTCGGCATCGAGCAGGTGAACCAGGCCGTTACGCAGATGGATCAGCTGACACAGCAGAACGCGGCGCTGGTGGAGGAAGTCGCGGCGGCGGCCGCGTCGCTGAACGAGCAGACCGCGCACCTGATGCAGGCGGTGTCGGTGTTCGAACTGGGCGACGCACGCACGGCGCGCGATGCGCGTGCGTCGTCGTTTGCCGACGCCGGCGCGGGTTACGAGGCGGCGGGCAGCGCGGCGTAGGCGGTCGCGAGGTGGTAGGGCGTGGTCGACGGCATGTCCGCGCGCGACACCTGTCCATCCGCCGCCTTGCACTCGAACCAGCCGCGCGGATGCAGGAAGCGCGCGGCGAATCGCTCGATCTGCCGCGCAAGCGGTGCGGACGCCGGCGTGCCGCCGTGCGTCGCGAGCGCGCGCAGGTATTCAGTCTGCGCCCAGATCCGCTGCGTGGTGTCGATGCACGCGCCTTGCGCGTCGAGCGCCGCGCACACGGCGCCCGTCTGCGAATCGATGCCGTGCCGTTCCGCGAACGCGAATGCGCGCGCCAATGCGCGTGGCAGCCCGGTTTGCGCGAGCCGCGCGCCGGCCGCATCGACCAGGTAGAACCATTCGAACTGATGGCCCGGCTCGAAGCGGTTGCCGGCCGCGCCCAGCGGCAACTCGGCGACGCAACCGGTCGCGGGATCGACGAACGTGTGCTCGACGGCCTGCGCGGTGCGCGCGAGCGCATCGTCGAAGGCCGCGTCGCCGAACGCGTCGGCGGCGGCGAGCCACGCTTCGGTCAGGTGCATCAGCGGATTTTGCAGCGCGCCGCTGCCCGACGACGAGAAATCGGCGTGACGCGCGGCGTCGAGCAGCGCATCGCCCCGCTGCGGCGCGAAGCGGTCCTGGATCAGTGCGGCGGTGTCCTCGGCGACTGTCCGGGCGGCGGCGTCGCCCGACGCGGCATGCCATGCGGCGCACGCGAACACGACGAACGCGTGCGTGTAGAGGTCTTTCGTCGTGTCGAGCGGCGCGCCATGCGCGTCGACGCTGTAGAACCACCCGCCGTGGACCGGATCGCGGAAGCGGCTGCACAGCGAATCGAACAGCGTGGCCGCGTGCGCGGTGTGGCCGGCCTGCGCGAACACGAATAGTTGGCGCGCGCACGCCATCGCGCGATAACGACTGACGGGCAGCGGTGCGTGAGTGGCCGGATCGACCGCCTCGAACGGTAGCCGCAGCGTGTGGTCGAACCCTGAACCTTGCCAGATCGGCAAGATGACGTGCGCAAAATGGTCGCGCAACTGGGCGGCCTGGGCGGAAGCGGAGTCGGAAACGGACATGGCGGAGTTGTACGGTTGAATCGGAACGTGTCGGCGCGGCCCGGACAATAGGCGCGGCCGGACCAAGGATAAAACATTCCGCGGCGCCGGCACCAAAAAAGGAGATAAATCCGATGCTCAGCAATCTGGAACTCGTGATGCGGCTGGTTCTCGCGGCGGCGCTTGGCAGCGTCATCGGCTTCGAGCGCGAGCGTCTGTCGTGGGCGGCCGGCCTGCGTACGCACATGCTCGTGTGCGTCGGCTCGACGCTGATCATGATCGTGTCGGCCTTCGGTTTCGCGGACGTGCTCGGCCGCAGCGATCACGTCGTGCTCGATCCGTCGCGGATTGCCGCGCAGGTGGTGTCGGGCATCGGCTTCCTGGGCGCGGGCTCGATCCTGCTGCGCGGCGAGATCGTGCGCGGGCTGACGACGGCTGCGAGCCTGTGGTCGGTCGCCGCGATCGGCCTCGCGGTGGGCGGCGGTCTCTATGTCGCGTCGATTTCCGCGACGGTGATCATTCTCATCATCCTCGCCGGCATCAAGCCGCTCGAGCGACGCTACTTCACGGTGCGCCAGCGCCGCCAGTTCACGCTGACCGTGGTCGGCGGCGCGCTGACGTTCGATTCGCTGCACGCGGCGCTCGGCCCGGAC
The DNA here is from genome assembly GCF_018148075.1 of Burkholderia sp. AU19243. NCBI lineage: Bacteria > Pseudomonadati > Pseudomonadota > Betaproteobacteria > Burkholderiales > Burkholderiaceae > Burkholderia > Burkholderia sp. AU19243. The sequence goes on along the minus strand of NZ_JAGSTV010000008.1, from coordinate 150,192 downwards.
AGCGCACGCGTGAAGCAGTTCATCGTGCAGCGCGCCGACGACACGGGCGAGCACGACGAGGTGCGCATCGCACTCGCGCGCGTATCGGACCTCGAATATCGCGCGATCTGCGACAAGCTGCGCGCGCTGCCGTGCGTGACGCGCTTCGACGAAGGCAACGGCGTGCCGGGCGACGAATAGACGGCATCCGACCGGCCGAATCGGCGATCTGTCATGCGACAATGGCCGGTCACCGATTCCGTTCGACATCCGGTTCCGCTTGCGCGGGCCTGTAATCCGACTCCATGACCGAATCCGTTTCCCTGCCTCGCCCGCGTTCCCGTTCCCGCCATTCACCGGCCCGCTCGCGTTTGCGCTCGGCGGCGGCCGCCGCGGATAACGCCGCCAATGCATCGGCGCGGCCTCGCAATGCGCCTGCAGGCGACGCGTCGCGGGATGAACGCACGCTCGATCTGTTCGGCGATCCGGTGTTCGAGCCCGCTGCACGGGCGGCGGCCGTTGCGCGCGACGATACGTTGGCGGACGCGCAGCCGGCCGCGGCCACGCCGGATACCGAGGACGCCGGCCGGCAGGCGTCGCTCGACGGATTCGGTACGCCCGGCGCAACCGCGATGCGCGATGGCGACGTTGCCGTGCCGACGGGATCGGAATCGGCGCCGGCGGCGGGACATGGCGCCGCGCGTGAAGCGGTTGTCGTGCGCACGTTCGATGCGGATGCAACGAAGGTGACCGACCTGCAGCAGCCCGCCGGTGCTGGTGCCGGTGCCGGTGCGATGGGCGAGCCGGCGTCCGGCGATGCGCAGGCGAAGGCTGGCGGGATGCCGGAAACTGCCGGCGATGCCGAAACGGCTGCCGGGTTGGCGACGGCGAGTGCGATTGCGGTTGCCGGTGCAGCCCGTGACGCTCGGCCCGCGAAACCCGGTAGCGACGCGGAAGCGGGCGGTGCGCCCGCCAAACACGATCAAGCAGCGCGCACGCCAGGCGAGGCCAGCAAGGCACGCCGCGCGGCGTCGGGCGGCAAGCGGCGCGTGGCGCACGGTGCTCGCGAAGCGGCGGCAAGCGGTGGCACGGCGCGAGTCGACGCGGTCGCCGCGAACGCCGAGCCGGCTTCGGTCTCGGCTTCAGCGACGACCGACTACGCTGCGCAATCCACTGAACGCGAGGCCTCGGTTGAGCCGGCTGCGCGGGTCGATCTCACCGCCGCCGCGATTACGACCACCGCAGGCCACCCCACGCACACCGCCGCGCCGACGTCGCCGACCGCGCAGCCGGTGACGTCCGCGGCGTCGTTCGTGACGAAGCCGTCGTCCGATCGCGCGCAACCGGCGGGGCCGGGTTCGGCGGCACTCGATCCCGACACCGATCTGCGTCCGCTGGCCGATCGGCTCGCGACGCTGCAGACGGACACGGCCGGCATCAAGCAGGCGGCCGATCGCGAGATGCGTCGCGTCAATCGGTTGCTGCTGGCGCTGGCGGTCGTCGTGTTCGCGGGGCTCGTCGCGCTGGTGCTGCAGACCCGGCAAATCGCGCAGCTGAAACAGGAACTGGATAGTCGGCAACTGCGAATCGATCGATTGGCAGCCGATCTGTCGACACAGCAGGCGACCCTGATGACGCTTGCCGAACACCACGAGGCGCTACTGTCGCAGGTCGACCGGCTTCAGCGCAATGCGAATCGCGAGGCGGCGGTCGCGAAGCGCGCGCGCCGCGCTCGCTAAACGATCCGGCCCTATCTCGCAGGCCCGTCAGGGAAGGGCGGACGGGTTGCGGCATTGTGAGATGCGCGGCGCCGGTGCGGCAAACTGATGCGGTGTGCTGGCAGACTTTAGGGAAAACCCTTAGAATGGAACCCATCTAAGGGAAAACCCTAGCGCCCTCTGTCAGGAGTCTCAGATGAGCTTCATTTTCGCCCTGCTGCAAAAGATCGACGACCTGTTCGTCTCCCCGCATCTCCCGCTCGATACGGACTATTCGTACGCCGCGCGTCACGCCGAGGTCGAGCGTATGCGCCGTGCAAACCTCGTGCCGATCGTCCTGTATCGTCGCTGATTCGCTGATTCGCTGATTCGCTGATTCGCTGATTCGCTGATTCGCTGATTCGCTGATTCGCTGATTCGCTGATTCGGCGCGGCGCGTGCCGCACTTGCCTGCCGTTTTCCGCCGCCGCATCGCGCGCCGGTGCGACCGTCCCGCTACACTGGAAGTCCGACTTCCCTCGACACCCGGGCCATGCTGCAGATGCGGCCGATGACGGCCAGCGAATTCCATGCATATCGCACGCGCGCCATCGACGGCTACGCGCGCGATCTCGTGTCATCCGGGCAGAACGCGATAGACGATGCGGCCGTTCGCGCCCGCGCATGCTTCGATACGCTGCTGCCCGACGGCCTGCTCAGCGCCGGCCAGACGCTCGTCGAACTGATCGACACCGCCACCGGCGATACGGTCGGTGACCTCTGGTACGCGATCGTGGCCGAAGGGCCGAACCGCACGCTGTTCATCTACGACCTCGACATCGCCCCGTCCCGGCGCCGCCAGGGCTGGGCCACCCGTGCGCTCGATGCGCTCGAGGCCGACGCGCGCCGTCGTGGCGTCACGGAGATCGGGCTGTCGGTGTTCAATCACAACACGGCTGCGCGCGCGCTCTATCGTGCGTGCGGGTTCGTCCCGATCACGACGACGCTGATCAAGCCCGTCGTTCACGGCTAGCGGCCAGGATCGGCGCTTCGGCAGCTTCGCGTCGGCAGATCCGATACCGACATGCGAACCGCCCATTGCGGATCATGACCGGTGTGGCGCTACCGATTTCCATCCTGCCCGTTCGGGCGTTCAACGCAATCGATCTCAACTGCGCATGCGGCGGTGGGCCGCCCTGCTGCGCGCGCGCCACCGACATGAACAAGTGGACGAACCCGCTTCCGTTGCCGGGTATCGTGGGCGGCGCGATGTCGGTCGCGACCGCCGCGTATTGTCGGTGGATTCGTCGAAGCCGTCGCGCCCCGCGCGGTGCGAAGCGGGCGGAGTGTCGTCCCTCCCGTTTCCGCATCGGGCCGCGTCATTGCGCGCGGCCTTTCCATCTCCTCAACAGCAACGCATTCGTCACGACGCTGACGCTGGAGAACGCCATCGCCGCCCCGGCGATGACCGGGTTCAGCAAGCCGAACGCCGCGAGCGGCACGCCTACCAGGTTGTACACGAACGCCCAGAACAGGTTCTGCTGGATCTTCCGGTAAGTCCGTTTCGAGATGTCGATCGCGTCTGCTACGAGCGCCGGATCGCCGCGCATCAGCGTGATGCCGGCCGTATGCATCGCGACGTCGGTGCCGGTCGCCATCGCGATACCGACATCGGCCGCGGCGAGCGCAGGCGCGTCGTTGATCCCGTCGCCGACCATCGCGACGATGCCGCCGTGCGTGCGCTTCAGTTCCGCCACGACGCGCGCCTTGTCGTCGGGCAGCACCTGCGCATGCACTTCGCCGATCCCGAGTGACGCCGCGACGGCCGCCGCGCTGCCGCGGTTGTCGCCGGTCACCAGCACGCTCGCGACGCCGCGCGCCGCCAGTGCCGCGATCGCGTCGCGCGCGCCGGCTTTCACGGTGTCGCCGAACGCGATCAATGCGAGCGGCGCACGCGGCGCATCGGCACGCATCAGCCATGAGATCGTGTTGCCCGCGCGCTCGAGCTGCGCGGCGCGCGCGTCGAGTTCGGCCGGCACGGCGATTCCGAGTTCATCGCGCCAGCGCGTGCTGCCGAGCGCGAGAAGCTGTCCGTCGACGCGTGCCTCGACGCCGCGCCCGGCCACCGCGCGCGCATCCGCCGCGACGACTGCGCTGGCTGAATCCGATGCGGCGCCGTTACGCGCGGCGACGTCGGCATCGTACGCGGCCACCACGGCCCGCGCGAGCGGATGATCGCTATGCCGCTGGACCGCGGCCGCGACAGCGAGCGCTTGCTCACGCGGGATACCGACCGCGTCGAACGCCGTCACGGATGGCTTGCCTTCGGTCAGCGTGCCCGTCTTGTCGAACGCGATCACGGTCGTGCGCTGCGCAAGCTCGAGCGCCTGCGCGTCCTTGATCAGCACGCCGCGACGCGCGGCGACGCCGGTGCCGGCCATGATCGCGGCAGGCGTCGCGAGGCCGAGCGCGCACGGGCATGCGATGACCAGCACGGCGACCGCGTTGAGGATCGCGGTTTCGGTGCCGGCGCCGGCAATGAGCCAGCCGGCCAGCGTCAGCACGGCGATGCCGAGGATCGCCGGTACGAACACTTCGCTGACGCGATCGACGAGCCGCTGGATCGGCGCCTTCTCCGCCTGAGCGGATTCGACGAGGCGGATGATGCGTGCGAGTGTCGTCTCCGCGCCGATCGCGGTGGTTTCGACGACGAGTGCGCCTTCGCCGTTGATCGAGCCCGCGGTCACCAGATCGCCGTCGTCCTTCGGCACCGGCAGGCTTTCGCCGGTAATGAGCGATTCGTCGACGTGCGAGCGGCCCGACACGATCCGGCCGTCGACCGGCACGCGCTCGCCGGGACGAATGCTGACCGTCGTGCCGACGCGCACCTGCGCGAGCGGCACGTCGCGCTCCACGCCGTGCTCGACGACGCGCGCCCGGTCGGGACGCAGCGCGTTCAGCGCGCGGATCGCTTCGGTCGTCTGCCGCTTCGCGCGCGCTTCGAGCCATTTGCCGAAGCGCACCAGCGTGACGATGACGGCGGACGCCTCGAAGTACAGGTGGCCCGGATGGGCCGGGTCGCGCAGCAGCATCCACAGGCTCAGGCCGAACGCGGCCGACGTGCCGAGCGCGACGAGCAGGTCCATGTTGCCGGTGCGCGCCTTCACCGCGTGCCATGCGGCGCGATAGAAACGCGCGCCGAAGCCGAACTGGACGATCGACGCGAGCGCGAGCTGCAGCCACCCGTTCAGCATCGCGTCGATGCCGAACGGCCCGACCAGCATCGGCGCGACGAGCGGTGCGCCAAGCACGGCCGACGCGATCACGAGATTGCGTTCCCGGATCGCTTCGCGACGCTTGCGCACGTCCGGCGCTTGCGCCGGATCGGCGGCACGGGCGTCGGTCGCCGCGGCGGCAGCGGCTTCCGGCGCGACGGCGACGGACGCGCGGTAGCCCGCTGCTGTCACCGCCGCGATCAGCGCGTCGGCGCCGACTGTGGCGGCGCGATGCACGGAGGCGCGCTCGGTCGCGAGATTGACCGACGCACGCGCAACGCCCGGCACCGCGGCCAGCGCTCTTTCGACGCGGCCGGCGCAGGATGCGCACGTCATTCCGCCGATGTCGAGTTCGAGATCGGTGGAGGCGGCCGGCGCAGCGGCGGCATCGGCGCCGGGCGGCGTCGCGGTGACGGGTGTCGCGTCATAGCCGGCCTGCTGCACGGCTGCGGCCAGCTGCGACGCGGAAACGCCGGGCGCCGCATCGACGGTCGCACGCTCGGTGGCGAGATTGACCGACGCACGCGTGACCCCCGGTACCTTCGCCAATGCCTTCTCGACGCGCGACACGCAGGACGCGCAGGTCATTCCGTCGATGTCGAGCTCGGTCGTGGCGAAGGGTGGTGCGTGCGACGCAGGCGACGCGTCGGCATGTCGCGCCTGCGCCGTTTCAACGGTATCGCGGGTCCGCTCGCGTATCGTCGCGCGGTAGCCGGCGCCCTCGACCGCATCGACGAGCCGCGCGGGCGCGACCGCATCGTGCGCGGTCACCGTTGCCGCGTGCGCGTCGAGATCGACTGTGGCGTCGACGACGCCGGGCACTGCGGCAAGTGCCCGCTGGACGCGGCCGCTGCAGCCGCCGCAATGCATGCCGTCAACCGCCAGTTCGACGGTGTGCAGCGTGGCGGAGGCGAGTGGTTCAGTCATGTCCGAATCCCCAAAAGCGCGGCGCGAGCCGCGAATGACGTCAGTATCAACATTGCCATGATGGGAAGGTCAAGAGGCGGTGGCGATTTGGCGCAGGAGCGTGGTACTGGCTCCGGGGCGGTGGCTCGGGTTTGGGGGCGGAATGCAAAAAAGGCAGGCCGCGCTCGGCCGGCATGCCCGCCAATTCGGCCGGCACTGCCCGGCGGGCGGCCGCGTGCAGCGCGTGGCGGTTCTTCTGCCCGTTATTCGGCATATTGGGGATTGCCCGTAGGCGCTATGATACCGGCCTGACATCAGCGCCCGCCGTAGCGAGACGGCGAACGGGCAGGCTGGGGTGCCTTGCTTTCACCGATTGAGTCGGACAAGGCGTTGACTGACAAGAACGAAATTCGGCCAGTATTCAATGATTGAACATCGACGAGAAACAATTTCCCTGCGACGCGCGGCAGGCGTGTCGCTGGCCGTTGCGGCGCTGCTGGCGGGATGCGCCTCGCAACCGGACGCGATCCAGCGGAAAACCGGCTGGATGCGCGCCGAAGTGGCCGACTCCTACGTCTACGCGTATCCGCTCGTGCTGATGGACGTCGCGAAGGAAGCCGCCACGGGCGGCGACGGCGCGCAGCCGGGCCAGGCGCCGCTCAACACGTTGCGCCACGCGCAAGCGCTGCCGCCCGTCGGCGCGGTGAACCCGCCGCTGCCCGGCGTCGACACGCTCGACTCGACCGGCTGGCTCGACGTCGGTGCCGAGCCCGTCATCGTCACGCTGCCCGATACCCGCGGCCGCTATTGGGACGCCCGCGCGCTCGACATGTGGACGAACGTACTGTGGTCGTCGTCGAGCGTGGGCGCACGGGGCGCACGCGGCCTCGCGCGATCGCAAACGATTGCCTTCGTCGCGAAGGACTGGCAGGGCGCGCTGCCGAAGGGCGCGTTGCGCGTCGACGTGCCGTCGGCCAATGCATGGCTCGAAGTGCGGCTGCAAACGAGCGGCGGCCGCGACCTCACGAACGTGAAAAAACTGCAGCGCGCGATTCGCGTGGTGCCGCTTTCGGTGTACACGGGCGCGGCGCGCGGTGCGTCGGTCGCGGTCCATGCGGGCAGCGCGCCGTCGGAGGCCGCGAGCGGCGGCACGCCGGCCGAGCAGGTTGCCGCGCTCGACCCGAAGGCGTTCTTCACGCGTTTCGCGCATGCGCTGCAGGACAACCCGCCGCCCGCCGACGACGCGCATGCGCAGGAACTGCTGAACGACATCGGCGTATCGGCCGGCTATCCGGTGCTGTGGACGGGCGATCGCCTGACTGCCGCGACGGCCGGCGTCGCCGAAGCGCGCGCGCGGCTCGCGGAGCCGCCGTCCAATCTGCTGAACGCGAACGGCTGGAGCTGGATCGGCGACACGGCCGGCAAGTACGGTCAGGACTACGCGCTGCGCGCGTACGCGGCCTACACGCAGTTCGGTACCGCGACGCGCGACGACGAGACGCTCGCGCTCGTGCGCGTCGACAGCGACGGCCATCCGCTGAACGGCGCGAACCGGTACGTGCTGCATTTCGCGCCGGGTGCGCTGCCGCCGGTGCGCGGATTCTGGACGCTCACGCCCTATACGACGAACGGCGCGCTGCCCGACGTCGGCGCCGCGCGCCGCTCGCTCGGCGACCGCGACCGGATGCGCCGCAACCGGGACGGGTCGATCGACGTGGTCGTGTCTGCGTCGCCGGGCGGCGCGCATGCGGCGAACTGGCTGCCGGCGCCGCGCACCGACTTCGCGCTGGCACTGCGTTTGTACGCGCCGAAGCCGCAAGCAAGCGACGGCTCCTGGATGCCGCCCGCAGTGGTCCGCAAGTGATCGGATAGGCGCGGCCTCTGCCCGGCCCGCGGGCGCGGCGGCCGCGCCCGAACGCCGTTCCGTCACCGCCTCAGCCTATACTTCCGGGATAGCGTGCGCCGCCGTGCCGGTTTTCCGGTGCGGCCGCCGTCCATTTCCGAGGCATCCCCGCATGTCAAGCGCAGACAAACAAACCGTACCCTCGACCCTCCATGCCCTCGGCGGCGTTGCCCGCTCGCGCCGGACCCGGCGTATCGGCATCGGCGTGCTGATTTTCCTGGTTTTGTTCGGACTGCTCGGCTTCTTCGCGGCACCGCCGTTGATTCGCCATATCGCCGAACAGCAATTGAGCCAGCAGCTCGGGCGGCCGTCCACGATCCAGCGCATCGCACTGAACCCGTACACGCTGAATCTCGAAGCCGATGGCGTGCGAGTCGGCGAGCGCGGCGGCCAGGGCGACTTCATCGACATCGGCAAGCTCGTCGTGAGGCCGTCGTGGTCGTCGCTGTTCCGCGGCGCGCCGATCGTCAACGAAGTGCGCGTCGATTCGCCGCGCTTCCATATCGTCCGCTACGACGCGCAACGCTTCAACTTCACCGACCTGATCGAGAAGTTTTCGACGCCGTCCAGCCCGGACAGCAAGCCGACGCATTTCTCGGTGTCGAACATCCAGGTCAACGACGGCCGCATCGACTTCGACGACCGCCTGCTGAATGAGAAGCACGTGGTCGACAACTGGACGCTCGGCATTCCGTTCATCGCGACGCTGCCGTCGAAGACCGACATCTTCGTGCAGCCGAAGCTGCGCGCGCGGTTCGACGGCAGCCCGATCTCGATCGACGGCAGGACGAAGCCGTTCGCACAGTCGCGCGAGTCGGAAGTCGCGCTGAAATTCGACCGGCTCGACGTGCCGAAGCTGATTTCGTATGCGCCGGCGCAGTTGCCGGTGATCGTCGCGAGCGGCCTGTTGAGCAGCGACCTGTCGCTGAACTTCGTGATGAGCGGCGACACGCCGACGCTGCGCGTGTCCGGCACCGTCGATCTCCACGACGCAAAGGTGACGGACCGCGCGTCGGCGCCGCTGTTCGCCGCGCGCGGTGTGCATGTTGCGGCCGCCGGCCTTGAGCCGCTGCGCAATGCGCTGCATTTCGACGAGATCCGGCTCGACCAGCCGGTCGTCGATCTCGCGCGCGACAAGCACGGCGTGCTGAACGTCGAGAAGCTCGCCGGCCAGCCTGCGGCCGCGCAGAAGACGACGGCCGCCCGGCCCGCTGCGCCGGGTGCCGCCGCATCGACTGCTGCGGGCGCCAGCGCCAGCGCCGCGACTGCCGCGAGCGGCGCGAACGCCGAAGCCGCCGCGAAGGAAGCGCCGCCGCTCGACCTGACGATCCGTCATTTCTCGATCGACGGCGGCACGATCAATGTCGACGACCGCGTACCGGCGACGCCGACCGCGATGTCGCTGACCAGACTTGCCGCGACGCTCGACGGTTTCACCCTGCGCGGCAAGACGCCGGCGAAGTACACGGTGTCGACGTCGCTGTCGCACGGCGGTGACGTGAAGGCCGAAGGCGCGTTCAACCTTGCGGCGAAGCAGGCCGATACGAAGCTGACGGTCGATGCGCTCGCGCTGCCGGCGCTGCAGCCGTACCTCGGCGAAGCGACCCGCGCGCGCGTGCTCGACGGGGCGCTCGGCGCGACCGTCAACGCGAAGGCCGACTGGGGCAAGACGCCGTTCGACGCGCAGATCGCCGACAGCACGGTGAGCCTGAAGTCGCTGAAGCTCGCGACGCCGGACGCGAAAGCGCCTGCGATCGTGCTGCCCGACGCGCGCGCGCAGATCGCGAAGGTCGACGTCGCCGCGCGCACGGCGGAGATTTCGAGCGTCGACGCGAGCGGCCTCGCGCTCGACGTGAAGCGCCTGAAGGACGGCAAGATCGACCTCGCCGCGCTGGCCGAGCCCGCGCAGCCGGCGGTGCCGCAGCGCACGGTCGCGCGCAAGGCGCAGGCTGCCGCGCCGTCGTGGCACTACCGGATCGACGCGCTGAACGTGAAGGCGTCGTCCGCGAACTTCACGGACCTGTCGACGCCGCGCCCGGTGAAGCTTGCGATCAAGCCGCTCGACCTGTCGGTGCAGAAGCTCAGCGACGACATGACGAAGCCGCTGCCGGTGCAACTGAAGGCGACGCTGAACCGCAAGGGTTCGGTGAACGTGTCGGGCGACGTGACCGCGCAGCCGCTGAAGCTCGGGCTGAAGATCAACGGCAACCGCGTCGACGCGGCCGCGTTCGAGCCGTATTTCGGCAGCGCGCTGAACGCGACCATCGCGAGCGCGCTGCTCAACGCGCAGGGCAACCTGACGTTCGCGCAGGTGAAGGACACGCCGCGCGCGGCGTACCGCGGCGACGTCGCGCTGGTCGACGTGCGGATGCTCGACAAGGCGACGTCCGACCCGTTCGCGGGCTGGCGGTCGCTCGCGCTGTCGAACCTGAAGGTGAACTACGACGAAAAGGGCACCGACGTCGACGCCGCGCGCGTGACGTTCTCGAACTTCTACGGTCGCGTGCTGCTCGACGCGCAGGGCCGGCTGAACCTGAAGGACGTGGTCGCGAAGGAGACGGGCCCCGCGCAATCGCTGACGCGCGACGCGAGCAAGAACGAGCCGGTGCCGCTGTCGCCGGGCGTGACGCCGCCGGCGGCCGCACAGGCCGCGTCGGCCGCGGCCGCGCAACAGGCGTCCGGCCCGGCCGCCGCGTCGGCGACGGTCGTCGTGAAGGCCGCGCCGCCGCCGCAGAACCCGGTGCGCATGCATTTCGGCGAGCTGCTGCTGCAGAGCGGCCGCGTGACCTACACGGACAACTTCATCAAGCCGAACTACACCGCGAACCTGGTCGCGATCAACGGGACGGTCGGCGCGTTCGGCACCGATTCGACGACGTCGGCGCCGGTCGACGTTGCCGCGAATCTCGCGGGCAACGGGCCGATCACGATCAAGGGCACGGTGAACCCGCTGATCGACAAACCGGCGCTGGACCTCACGGCGACCGCGCACGACATCGAGCTGACCAACCTGACGCCGTATTCGGCGAAATACGCGGGTTATCCGATCACGAAGGGCAAGCTCAACGTCGACCTGCACTACCAGCTCGCGAACGATCAGCTGTCTGCGAACAACCACATCTTCATCGACCAGCTGACGTTTGGCGATCACGTCGAGAACGACACGGCGACCAAGCTGCCGGTGAAACTCGCGATTTCGCTGCTGAAGAACACGCGCGGCCAGATCGACGTGAACCTGCCGGTGTCGGGCTCGCTGTCGAATCCGGAGTTCAGCGTCGGCGGGCTGATCTGGCGCGCGGTGCTGAACCTGATCGCGAAGGCCGTCACGTCGCCGTTCACGCTGCTCGCGAATGCGTTCGGCGGCAGCGGCGGCGAGGATCTCGGCTATGTCGAATTCGCGCCCGGTTCGTACCAGTTGACCGACTCGCAGCAGAAGAAGCTCGACACCGTCGTGAAGATGCTGACCGAGAAGCCGTCGATCCGGCTCGACCTGATCGGCCGCGTCGATCCGGCGAAAGACACGCCGGGGCTGCGCGACGCGTACGTCGACCGGCTCGTTCGCCAGCAGAAGCTGAAGGACGTGATCGGCCAGGGCGAGAGCGTCGATCCGATGTCGGTGAAGGTCGATCAGGCCGAATACGGCAAGTACCTCGCGCGTGCGTACAAGGCCGCCGACTTCAAGAAGCCGCGCAACCTGATCGGCCTGCAGAAGACGTTGCCCGACGCGGATATGAAGCAGGCGCTCGCCGATCACGCGCCGGCCGACGACAACGCGCTGCGTGCGCTCGCGCAGCAGCGCGCGCAGGCCGTGCGCCAGTACCTCGACGGCAAGATCGATTCGAGCCGCATGTTCGTCGTGGCGCCGAAGCTCGATGCGAAGGGGATCGACGACAAGGGCGCGACGACGCGCGTCGATTTCGGCCTGCAGTAAGCGTTACCGCCATCATCCGCCATCCGCCGCCGTTGCGCCCACGCTGGAACCGCGCGCGGCGGCGCGCCTCGTTGCTCCGTCGCTTCGTCGTTTCCCGTCAGCGCGCGGTGAATTCCGGCTCGCGCTTGTCCAGTTCCTTCCTCGCGGCCAACGGCAGGCGCGCATCGTCCCACTGCGCGAGCCATTCGACTTCCTTCGCGGTGAATACTTGTCCGTAATTCCGCAACGCGTACTGCAGCGCGTCGACGACGTGGTGGCGAATGATTTCGGGGGTGCGTGCGTCGTCCAGCACGAACCGGAGGGCTTCCAGGGTCGACATACTCGTGCTCCGGGTCAGGGAAAACCCTTTATCGCACGCCAATAGTCGCGCGCCAACCGGGAAAAAAATCCGGCGTCATGCGGCTGCGCCCGTGCACGCACCGCATTGCGACGGCGCGATGTCATTTGCGATTGGTTACGTTTGATAGAGAACAGAAAGCCCCGCTTCATCGGACCGCCGCACGGCGCGGCCATATTTTGCGCGCCTGTGGGCAAGTCATGCGGTTCAACGTCAATCGATGAGGTGGGGTGATGATTTCCAGGTTCGTCAAGCAACGAAACATTGCGGCGATGGTGGCGGGCGCGCTGGCGCTCGCAAGCGCCGGCGCGCATGCGGTGCAGCCGGCCGGTCACGGTCAGCGCGTGGTGAAGCACGTGCTGCTGATCAGCGTGGACGGTCTGCACGAGCAGGATCTCGCGCGCTGCATCGGCGCGAACACGTGTCCGAACATCGCGGTGCTCGCGCAGAGCGGTGTCACGTACACGAATGCGTATACGCCGGGCCTGTCGGACTCGTTTCCGGGCTTGGCCGCGCTCGTGACGGGCGGCTCGCCGAAGACGGCCGGCCTGTTCTACGACGTGTCGTACGACCGCAACCTGTACGCGCCGAGCGACACGACGTGCTCGGGCAAGCAGGGCTGGAACGTCGTGTTCGACGAGACGACGGGCATCGATGCGCAGAACGGCGGCGCGCTCGTGCATCTGGACGGCGGCGGCGCATTCAATCCGCAGGCGATCCCGCATGCGAAGGTCGACGGCCGGTGCGTGCCGGTCTACCCGCACAACTACGTGAAGACCAATACCGTGTTCGAGGCCGTGAAGGCTGGCGTGCCGAACGCATACACCGCGTGGGCCGACAAGCACGCGTGGGGTTACGACTGGCTGAACGGCCCGTCGGGCACCGGCGTCGACGACTTGATGCGTACCGAGATCAACTCGATCGACCCGGCCACGGGTACGGACTACACCGACGTCTATTCGCACACCGCGCGCTTCGACAATCTGCACGTGCAGGCGCTGATCAACCAGATCGACGGCCGCGATTCGACCGGCGCGAAGAACGCACCGGTGCCGACGCTGTTCGGCGCGAACTTCCAGACGCTCAGCGTCGCGCAGAAGGCGCCGGTCGCGAAGGGCGGCGGCTACCTCGATGCGAACTTCACGCCGAACGGCCAGGTCGCGAATGCGATCACGTACGTCGACAACTCGATCGGGCGCATCGTCAACGAACTCAAGCAGCACAACCTGTACACGTCGACGGCCGTGATCGTCACCGCGAAGCACGGCCAGTCGCCGACCGATCACACGAAGCTCGTGAAGAACGGCGACACGCTGACGAAGCTGCTCGAAGCGAACAACTATCTCGACCCGAACGGCAATTTCGGCCAGAACAACACGACGACGGGCAACCTGAACGACGGCTCGGGCCTGGTCGGCACGGGCTTCGTGCAGACCGACGACGTCGGCCTGATCTGGCTGCGCGACCGCAGCCAGCGCACGGCCGTGGTGCAGACGCTGAAGGCGAACCTGGGCTGCAATGCGCCGGGGATCTGCGCGGACGGCCCGCAGGCGTACGTCCTGTATGGCGAAGCGCTGGCCGAGCGATTCGGCGATCCGGCCAACGGCCGCACGCCGGACATCATCGTGCAGCCGAATCCGGGCGTGATCTACACGTCGAGCACGAAGAAGGACGAGGAGCACGGCGGCAACGCGCCGGACGACAGCCATCTCGGCCTGCTCGTGTCGTATCCGGGCCTGCATCGCGCGCGCACCGTGTCGGACGTCGTCGGCACGAAGCAGGTCGCGCCGACGATTCTCGGGCTGTTGGGCGCCGATCCGCAGCTGTTGCACGCGGTCGTCGCGGAGAACACGCACGTGCTGCCGGGGCTCGGTATCGATCACTGACGTTGCGCGCGCCGGATGCCGCGGTCGCGCGGCGTCCGGCCCGGGACGCGCGGCGGCGCGCGTCCCGTCATTCCAGGGGTTTTTTGCCGACCGCCGTTGCCCGCCGTCGCCGTCAGCGAGCCGTTGCCTCGTCGAGCATCCATTCGCGGAAACGCCGCAGCGCGTCGCTGGTTTCGAGACGCTCCGGCGCGTAGCAGAGATAGTGACCCTGCGCGTCCACGTCGACCGGCGCGTCGAACGGCTCGACCAGCGTGCCGGCCGCGAGATTGTCGAGAATCAGGAAGCGCGGCACCAGCGCGATCCCGAGCCCGGCCTGGGCAGCCTGGATCAGCACCGAATACTGTTCGAAGCGGGGTCCGGCCAGCGCGTTCATTTGCGATGCGCGATGGCGCTCGGCCCATGCGGCCCATGCGATCTCTGCCTGTTCGTGCACGAGGCGCGGCGCTGCCACGGCATCGGCGGGCTCGTGCAGCGCGTGCCGGTCGGCGAATTCGCGCGAGCAGACGGGCACGAAGGTCCGTCCGCCGAGATAGTCGCTTCGCACGCCGTCCCATGCGCCGTCGCCGTAGCGGATCGCCGCGTCGAGCCCGAACGGAAACACGTCACCGGGCGCGAGATGACGCCGAAAGCTCAGCGTGACACCCGGCGCGGCGGCGAGAAAGCGCGTGAGTCGCGGCAACAGCCACTTGGTCGTGAACGTCGGCACGCTTGCGATCGTCAGCAGGTCGCCGTTCTCGCGTGCGCTCAGCAGCTCGATCGACGCGTTGCCGATTTCGCGCAGCGGGCCGGCGACGCGCGCGTGATACACGTGGCCCGCGCGCGTCAGCGCCAGGCCGCGCCCCTCGCGCACGAACAGCTTCACGCCGAACAGCGCCTCGAGGTTTGCGATCTGCCGGCTGACCGCACTCGGCGTCAAGCCCAGTTCGCGGGCCGCGTAGGAGAAGTTCAGGTATTTCGCCGAGGCGACGAACGCGTGCAGCTCCGCGACGTTCGGATACAGGTGTTTCATCCGCTGCTGTTGTTCCGTTCTCGCATGGATCGATGCGGACTTTGTACGTTTTTTTCATGACGATGCCATGTCGGATCCTCACACTGCGCTCGTTCCGACCATGCGCAAGCCCCTGAATCGGCGGGCATTGCGCGCGGTCTTCCCTCATCGCCAGCGAGTGTGTCATGCGTCCGTCATCCGTCCCGGCCGTGGCCGACGGTGTTCCGATTCGTCGTAGCAGAGCCGCGCGCCCGCGCATCGGCCGGCTGATACTGCAGGCCTTCGTCGCGGTGTTCGGGTTCTATCTGCTGTTGCCGATCGCGTTGCTGTTGATCGGCTCGGTCGGCGAATCGTGGACCAATACGTTACTGCCCACCGGCTTCACCGCGCACTGGTTTGCCGATCTGGCCGCGAACCGCAGCTTCACGCGGGCGTTCGGCGTGAGCCTGATGGTCGCATTGGCCTGCTGCGCGCTCAACGCGACGATCGGGCTGCCGCTCGCGTATGCGCTGCATCACCGCGCGCGGGCCGGCGGCGGCTTCGCGACGCGCATCGTGATGCTGATGCCGGTCGCCGTGCCGGCGCTCACGCTCGGCTTCGGCTACATCGCGATCTTCAGCGGCGACATATTGCCGTGGCTCGGCACGCTGCCGCTGATGGTCGCCGCCCACGCGGTGCTGACGCTGCCGTATCTGCTGCAGACCCTGCTGGGAGACCTGCGCCATCTCGATCTTGCGCGCCTCGAAGACTGCGCGGCGACGCTCGGTGCAACGCCGTCGCGGCAGTTCTTCACGATCGTGCTGCCGAACCTGCGGCACAGCCTGTTCTCCGGCCTCGTGATGGTGGTCGCGCTGTCGATCGGCGAATTCCAGATCTCGAACCTGATCGCCGGTTTTCGCTACCGGAATTATCCGATCGTGCTGCTGCAGGCGTTCTACGGCGCGACCGGGACGGCATGCGCGGCGACCGTCGTGCTGCTCGTTCTCGCCGTCCTCGCGACGCTCGTGTCCGTCGGCACCGTCCAACGTCTGAAATGAGTCCTTCATGAGCGTCGAATTCGAACACGTCAGCTTTCAGTATCCCGGTGCGCGTCACGGCGTCGACGACGTCACGCTGTCCGCCGCGCCAGGCGAGCTGCTCGCGGTGATGGGGCGCAGCGGCTCCGGCAAATCGACGCTGCTGCGGCTTGCCGCCGGGCTGCTCGACGGCTGGCACGGGCGCATCGCGATCGGCGGCGACGACGTGGCCGGCGTGCCGGTATGGCGCCGCGAAGTCGGGATGGTGTTTCAGCACTATGCGTTGTTTCCGAATCTGTCGGTCGTCGACAACGTCGCGTACGGGCTGCGGATGCGCGGCGTCGCGGCCGGCGTGCGGCGTCGGCGCGCGCTGGACATGCTCGAGCGGGTCGGCCTGGCCGCACATGCGACGCGCGGCGTCGCGATGCTGTCGGGCGGACAGCAACAGCGCGTCGCGCTGGCGCGCGCGCTCGTGATCGAGCCGAAGCTGCTGTTGCTCGACGAGCCGCTGGCCGCGCTCGATGCCGGCATCCGTCATCAGCTGCGCGACGAGATCCGCGCGCTGCAACGCGCGTGCGGCGCGACGACGCTGTTCGTCACGCACGACCAGGACGAGGCACTGAGCATGGCGGACCGCGTCGCGATCGTCGACGGCGGCCGCGTGCTCCAGGCCGGCACGCCGCGCGACCTGTACGAGCGGCCCGTGAGCGCGCAGGTTGCACGCTTCGTCGGCCATTCGACGCTGCTGCGCGGACGCGTGCTCACGCACGGCGCCATCGACGTGCGCTTCGCGATGCTGCGCGCGGACACGGGCGCACACCGGCCCGGCGCCGAAATCGCGGTGCTGGTGCGGCCCGAGCATGTACAGGCCGATCCGCCGGCGCACAGCGCGAACCGGCTCGACGGCCGTCTTGGCGAAGTGCGGTACTTCGGCGCGACGCAGCGCTACGACTTCATTCCGGACGGATCGCCGGACCCGCTGCTGTGCGAAGGGCGCGAGCCCGCCGCGCGCAGCATCGCGATCGACCCGCGCCATCTGCTCGTGCTGCCGGCGTTGCCGGACGCGCACTGATTCCTTTCGTTCAACGGAGATTCACCATGTCTGCAGGTTCCCTTTTCGTGAAGGCCGTGCGCGCCCGCATGCTCGCGCTGTGCGCGCTTGCCGCGCTTTTCTGCGCGGCGGCGCATGCCGCGCCGTTGTATCCGGGCGAGGACGCGCTGTACGCGAAGGCCGCCGACGAAGGCCTCGTCGTATCGTTCGACACCGGCCCCGAATGGGCGAACTGGAAGGCGCTGTTCGCCGAGTTCCGCAAGCGGTATCCGAAGGTCGAGATCACGTACAACGATATCGGCTCGGCGGCCACCGTCGTCGCGCTCGACAAGTCGCGCCGCCGTCCGCAGGCCGATACCGCGTACTACTTCGCGGCGTCGGCGCTCGACGCCGCGGGCAAGGACGTCGTCGCGCCGTTCAAGCCCGTCAACTTCGACCGGCTGCCGGGCGTGTTCCGTGCAACCGACGCGCGCTGGTTCGCCGTGCATTCGCTGAACATCGCGTTCCTCGTCAACCGGAAACTCGTGAAGAACGTACCGCAGCGCTGGTCCGATCTGCTCAAGCCCGAGTACCGCAACGCGGTGGTTTATCTCGACCCGCGTTCGACCGGGCAGGGCCAGGTCGCGGTGTTCGCGGCCGCCTATGCGAACGGCGGCAGCGTCGAGAATCCGAAACCGGGCGCCGACTTCTTCGGCAAGCTGAAGCAGGCCGGCAACGTGCTGCGTGTCGAAGGCACGACGCCGTATGCGAAGTTCGTGAAGGGCGAGATTCCGATCCTGATCGGCTACGAAAACGACGGCCTCAAGGCGAAGTACACGGACCGCATGGGCGACGCGGCCGACGTCGTGATTCCGCAGGACGGCAGCGTGTCGGCGCCGTATGCGATGAGTCTCGTGAAGAACGGCCCGAATCCGTTCGCCGCGCAGCTGTGGCTCAACCTCGTGATGAGCGACGTCGGCCAGGCGCTGTTCGCGCAGGGCTATGTGCGTCCGGCCGTGCCCGGCACGCCGGTGGCGCCGGAAACCGCGGCGAAGCTGCCGAACGCACCGCAGGTGCGTCCGCTCGATGTCGCGAAGGCGGCCGCGCGCAAGGCCGAAGTCGACCAGCTGTGGTCGCAGGCCACGCTCGGCAACTAAGGGGATCGGCATGCAGGCTTCGTTACCGGAACGCGGCGTGCTGCGCCGCTTCGGCGCGATTCCGGCGGCGGCGTTGCTCGCGGTGTGCTTCGTGCTGCCGCTCGCCGCGCTCGTCGACGCGGCATGTGCGGGCGGCGGGCGCGCGTTCGCGGCGGTGCTGCGCGACCCGCTCGTCGCCGATGCGATCGCGCGCTCGGTCGCGCTGGCCGTCGGCGCCGGGACGTTGTCGGTTGGCGTGGGCGTGCCGCTCGCCTTCGCACTGGCGGGGCAGTCGCCTGCTCGCCGCCACTGGTCGCTCGCGCTGCTCGGCGTGCCGCTGGCGTTCTCCGGACTGGTGATCGCGTACGGCTTCATTCTCGCGTTCGGCCGCGCGGGCTTCGTCACCACGCTGCTGGCGGCGCTCGGTGCGGATTCGAACGTGATCGGCGGCGCCATCTACACGATGCCCGGGCTCGCCGTCGCCTATGCGTATTACCTGATCCCGCGCGTCGCGCTGATGATCTATCCGACCCTCGCGAACCTCGACCGGCGGCCGCTCGAAGCGGCGCTGACGCTCGGCGCGCGGCCATGGCGCGCGTGGTTCGACGTTGCGTGGCGCGAGCTGTGGCCGTCGATCGCGTCCGCGTGGTGCCTCGTGACGGCGATCGCGCTCGGCACGTATGGCACGGCACTGGCGCTGGCCGGCACGCAGATCAATATCCTGCCGCTGCTGATGTACCTGAAGCTGTCGGACGGGCAAACCGATTTTTCGCAGGCGGCCGTGCTGTCGATCGTGCTGACGGCCATTTGCACCTGCGTTCTTGCACTGGGGGAAGGCCTTGTTCGCCAACGACGTCATTGAATGCGCGTGGTCCGAGCCGGCACGCGACGCGCTCGCGCGACTGGCGCAACGGCAACGCGGCACGCACCGGCACCGAATGCCGGTCGGCTTGATCGGCCCGCGCGACGCGACGGACGAGCAGATGCGGGTCGCGGAACGGATCGCGCACGCATTGGCGACGGCGGGCGTCGCGCTCGTCGGCGGCGGCAAGCAGGGTGTGATGGAAGCTGCCGCGCGCGGCGCGCATGCGGCAGGTGGCTGTGCAATCGGATTGCTGCCCGAAGACGACGCGGCGCTCGCGAATCCGTATCTGAGCGTCGCGCTGCCGACCGGGCTCGGCATCACGCGCAACGCGCTGGTCGCGCGCGCATCGCTGTGCCTGATCGCGGTCGGCGGCGGTCTCGGCACGCTGTCGGAGATCGCGCTCGGGCTGCAATGGGGCAAGCCGGTGTTCACGATTTGCGACGCGCCGTACGTCGCGGGCGTCGAGTGCTTCGACGAACCGGACCGGCTCGTCGCGCGCGCCGCGCAGTGGCTGAGCGATTCGGCTTAGGCGGTGGCGGCGGCATCTCGTGCGGCGGGCATCGTTGCGGACGTCGGACTTGAAACCGGCGCGCGACTCGCCATATTGTTCGGGCATCGACGTTCAACGACGCTTCGCGAGGATTCCAGATGCGCCTGCTGCTTGCCCTGCTGTTGCCGTGGTTCCAGTTCTTCACGATCGGCCGTCCGATCGCCGGGATCGTCTGTCTGATCCTGCAACTCACGATCATCGGCTGGCTGCCGGCCGCGATCTGGTCGGTCTATGCGCTGAGCCAGTACAAGACCGATAGAAAGATCGACGCGGCGCTGCGCGGGCGGCGGTAGGCGGCGCGGCGGCGCGGCGACGCGCTTCGAGCGATGCGCGAACGCTGCAAACCGGCCCGCGATATGAAAACGGCCGCTGCGATCGTCATCCGATCGCAGCGGCCGATGTGCCTACTTCACCGCAAACAGCGTCAGGTTCATGAAGATCTTGAACGCGTAGCCGAGCGTGACGGCGCCGAGCACGCCGCCGGCCCACAGGACGACGAACCACATCCAGCCGCGCATCCGCGGCCGCGGCGCGCCGGCCTGGCCGGCGGGGGAATCAGTGGTGGTAGTAATGCTGGTCTTCATGGCGCACCTTGCCTCGGAATACCCAGTAACCCATCGTCGTGTAGGCGATGATGATCGGCAGGATAACCGCTGCGCCGACCAGCGTGAAGGTCTGGCTCGAACGCGGCGCGGCCGCTTCCCAGATCGTCATCGTCTGCGGAATCGCGTACGGGAACATCGTGACGAGCAGGCCGACGTAGCCGAGCAGCACGAGCGCCAGCGCGAGCACGAACGGCGTCACGTCGTGCCGTTCGCGTACCGCGCGGCGCATCCATGCCGCGCACCCGGCGACGAGGAACGGCACCGGCAGCAGGCGCCAGAACAGCCCCGAATCGAACCACCGCTGCGCGACGGCCGGATCCTGCAGCGGCGTCCACAGGCTGACGATCGCAATGAAGCCGAGCAGCACGACGGTCAGCGGCCACACGACGCGATGCAGACGCCGTTGCAGGTCGCCTTCCGTCTTCGCGACGAGCCAGCAGCAGCCGAGCAGCGCGTACGTGACGATCAGCCCGAGGCCCGTCAGCAGGCTGAACGGCGTGAGCCAGTCGAATGCGCCGCCGGCGTATACGCCGTCCTTCACGTCGATGCCCTGCAGGAACGCGCCGAGCGCGATTCCCTGGAACAGCGTCGCGCCGGCCGAGCCGCCGATGAACGCGAGATCCCACAGCTGCTTCGTGCGCCGCGCCTTCGCGCGGATCTCGAACGACACGCCGCGGAAGATCAGGCACACCAGCATGAAGATCAGCGGCAGGTACAGCGCGGACAGCACCGTCGAATAGACGACGGGAAACACCGCGAACAGCCCGGCGCCGCCGAGCACGAGCCACGTCTCGTTGCCGTCCCACACGGGCGCGACGGTGTTCATCATCAGGTCGCGTTCCTTCTCGTCAGGGAAGAACGGGAAGACGATGCCGATGCCGAGGTCGAAGCCGTCGAGCACGACGTACATGAAGAGCCCCAATGCGATGATCGCGGCCCAGATTACGGTGACGTCCATAGGTTTTCTCGTATGCGAAAGGAGTGGGCTCAGACGGTCTCGATCAACTCGTCGACGGCCGACATCGGCCGGCGTCCGGTGTGATCGGGGCGCGTGTCCGGCTTGTCGTCATGCTTGACGTCGGGCAACGCGGGGCCGGCCTTCATCAGCTTCAGCATGTAGTACACGCCGGTGCCGAATACGAGGAAGTACACGATCACGAACGTCATCATCGACAGGCTGACCTGCTGTACGGACAGCGGCGACACGGCTTGCGCGGTGCGCATCACGCCATACACGACCCACGGCTGACGGCCTGCTTCGGTCGTCACCCACCCCGCGAGCAGCGACACGAACCCGGTCGGCCCCATCGCGAGCGCGAAGCGCTGAAACCCCTTCGATTCATACAGGGCGCCGCGGCGGCGCAGCAGCCATGCGAGCGCGGCGAGACCGATCATCGCGAAGCCCAGGCCGACCATGATCCGGAAGCTCCAGAACACGACCGTCGAGTTCGGCCGGTCTTCCGGCGGGAAGTCCTTCAGCCCGCGGATTTCGCCGTCCCAGCTATGCGTGAGGATCAGGCTGCCGAGGTGCGGCACCTTCACCGCGTAGCGGGTCGTTTCGGCCTGCATGTCAGGAATGCCGAACAGGTTCAGCGCGGTGCCGCCCTTTTCGGTCTCCCACAGACCTTCGATCGCGGCGATCTTTGCCGGCTGGTGCTTCAGCGTGTTGATCCCGTGCTGGTCGCCGATTACGGCTTGCAGCGGCGCGAGCACCAGCAGCAGCCAAAGCGCCATCGAGAACATCTTCTTCACGCCCTCGTCGCGGCGGCCCTTCAGCAGGTGCCATGCGCCCGTCGCGGCTACCACGAGCGCGGCGACGATGAACGCGGCGATCGCCATGTGGAACAGGCGGTAAGGGAACGACGGGTTGAACACGATCGCGAACCAGTCGGTCGGCACGATGCGGCCGTCGACGATCTCGAAGCCTTGCGGCGTCTGCATCCAGCTGTTCGATGCGAGGATCCAGAACGTCGAGATCAGCGTGCCGATCGCGACCATCAGCGTCGCGCCGAAGTGCGCGCGCGGGCTCACGCGATTCCAGCCGAACAGCATGATGCCGAGGAAGCCGGCTTCGAGGAAGAACGCGGTCATCACTTCGTACATCAGCAGCGGACCGGTGACGGAACCCGCGAAGCTCGAGAAGCCGGACCAGTTCGTGCCGAACTGATAGCTCATCACGACGCCGGAGACGACGCCCATCCCGAACGCGACCGCGAAAATCTTCGACCAGAACAGGCAGAGGGTTTTGTAGTACTGCTTGCCCGTCTTCAGCCAGCGATATTCGAGCACGGCGATGAAGCTGGCGAGGCCGATGCTCAGCGCCGGGAAGACGATGTGGAAGGAGACGGTGAACGCGAATTGCAGGCGGGCCAGATCGAGGGCCGAAAATGCGGTGTCCATACCAGTTGACCGAGGCTTGACGATACCCGCCGGCGGGTGCCGGCGGACCCGGGCCGGCGATGCGGCAGGGGTTGGCTGGAGTATGGATCGCGATGTTGCGCCGCGAAATGTGCCAACTCGTCGCAGATGTCCAGCCCGCCGCGCCCGCTTTCGCGCTAAATCGTTGATTCGCATCAAGAACGCGTTGCGCGGCCTGCGCTGGTGCGGCGCGGCGGTCTGCCGCACGTGCGGCAATATGGCGCGTCGCATCATCCGAACGGCGGCCTGCGAGGACAATCGGTGTGCGTCCGGCCTCGGGCGGGCGCCGCGCGAATTGCGTACACTCTCAGTCTCGTTTCGGCAGGGCCGGGCGCCTCGGTTCCGGTCCGCGTTCACAAGGGCACGAAGATGATCGATTTGCGCAGCGATACCGTGACACGTCCGAGCCAGGCGATGCTGGCCGCGATGACTGCCGCCGAAGTCGGCGACGACGTATGGGGCGACGACCCGACCGTGCTGCGCCTGCAGGCCGTCGCGGCCGAGCGGGCCGGCAAGGAAGCCGGACTGTTCTTCCCGAGCGGCACGCAGAGCAACCTGGCCGCGCTGATGGCCCACTGCGAGCGAGGCGACGAATACATCGTCGGCCAGCTCGCGCACACCTACAAGTACGAAGGCGGCGGCGCGGCCGTGCTCGGCAGCATCCAGCCGCAGCCGATCGAGAACGCGCCCGACGGCACGTTGCCGCTCGCGAAGATCGCCGCGGCGATCAAGCCGATCGATAACCACTTCGCGCGCACGCGGCTGCTCGCGCTGGAAAACACGATCGGCGGCCAGGTGTTGCCGGAAGGTTACGTGCAGGAAGCCGTCGCGCTCGCGCGCAGCCGCGGGCTGGCTGCGCACCTCGACGGCGCACGCGTGTGCAATGCGGCCGTCGCGTCGGGGCGCACGATTGCCGAGCTGTGCGCGCCGTTCGACACGATTTCGATCTGCTTCTCGAAAGGGCTCGGCGCGCCGGTCGGCTCGGTGCTGGTCGGCAGTCGTGCGCTGATCGAGCGCGCGCAGCGCTGGCGCAAGGTGCTGGGCGGCGGGATGCGGCAGTCTGGCATTCTCGCGGCAGCCTGCCTCCATGCGCTCGATCGCAACGTCGAGCGGCTCGCCGACGATCACGCGAACGCCGCACATCTCGCGGCAGGCCTCGCGCGCATCGAGCCCGTGAAGGTGCTGTCGCACGCGACGAACATGGTGTTCGCGCAATTCCCCGAAGCCGACTGCGCACCGCTCGAGGCGTGGCTCAAGGAACGCGGGATTCTGACGCAGATGCTGTACGCGTCGCGCTTCGTCACGCACTGCGACGTGTCGCGCGCGGACATCGACACGTTCGTCGACGCGGTCGGCGCATATTTCGCGAAGCGTCGCGCTTAACGCGTAACGCGCCGCGCCGCGCAGACCCGACCCTTCGCGGGCCGGCGCGATGCGGCAACGCGCAAGACATCGGGACGGGTCACGCAGCGCGTTGCGTGTCGATAATTGCCGTGCCGGCGGCTTACGCTTGCCGCGGCGTGTCGACGGGCGGCGTGCCGTCGTGGAACAGCGATTTCAGCTGCGTGCGCAGTTCGGCGCTGTCGGTGTGCTGGTGTACCGAGACCGCATGTTGCACGGCCGCTTCCAGCAGTTCGTTGTCGGAATCGGCGGAAATGGCGACCGAGCAATGCGTCGCGCTGGGAAACTCGCGGCAATCGATATAGCGGCGGGGCATGATGTTCTCCTCACGGGAAAGGGAACGGCCGGACTTGCATGATCGGCCGCGCGGCGCGTTCGCGAAGCCGATGACAAAAAGTATAGGCGGCAGCGCCGGACTTTCCGGGAGCGGCGCGCACGCCCCCGCGGCGTCGATCGACCGCGTCCGCCGACGCTCGCGTTCAGTCCCGCACGTGCTTCGTTGCGGAGAGGGCCGGCAATCCGCTGCACGCGATGCGCCGGGTTACGGCAACGGCGCGAGCAGCCGGCGCGCCGCTTCGACCACGCGCGCGGACAGCGACGCCATCGTCGGCGATTGCACGGTCCATGCATGCCAGTACAGCGCGACGTCGGTCGGATGCGCGGGCGCGAGATCGACGAGCCCCTGCGTGTCGAGCGGCGCGCCGCCGATCAGCGGCTCCGGCACCATCGCGTAGCCGAGCCCATGCCGCACCGCCGCGAAGTGCGCGTGCGTGCCCGGCACGTAGTGACACGGATACGCGCGTTCGGGCAAGCCGAATTTCTCTTTCAGGAACGCGGACTGCAGCGTGTCGCGCCGCGAATACGCGACGACGGGTGCGGCCCGCGCGCTCGTGCGGTTCAGGCCGCGCGGGAACCAGCGAGCGGCGAACGCGGCCGCGGCAAGCAGCCGGTAGCGCATCGTGCCGAGCGGCGTCGCGACGCAGCCTCGCATCGGCTTCGGCTCGGTCGTCACGCAACCGACGGCCATCCCGCTCTCCAGCAGTGCGAACGTGTGATCCTGGTCCTCGACGATCAGCTCGAACAGGATGCGTTCGCCCGCGAGCACCGACGTCAGCGCGGGCAGGAACCAGGTGCCGAGACTGTCGGAGTTCAGCGCGATCGTGACCGAGATCGGCGATTCACGCTCGGCCGCGAGCGTGCTTTGCAGATCGGCCTGCAGCAGCGCGACGCGGCGCAGATGCTGCAGCACGCGCTGGCCGGCCACCGTCGGCCGGCACGGGCGCGTGCGCAGCACGAGCGGCGTGCCGAGGCTCGCTTCGAGCGCACGCACCCGCTGCGTGATCGCGGACGCGGTCACGTGCAGCCGCACGGCCGCCTGCTCGAAGCTGCCGGTGTCGGCGACGGCCAGCAGCGCTGCGGCCTGCTTCGGATCGATCGTCATCGACATGTCGGCGCAATTCCTGTGAACGTAAGACGAGAACAGGCGCTAGTGTAAGGCAGCGCGCGCGACGGCTCAGCGCGCGGGACGGCGTTCGCCCGGATGCATGCGGCGATGGCGACGCACGCGGGATTTGCACTACGCTGTGTGGACACACACGCCGCTGCGCCAGTAACGACGCACGCAGAGCAGGTCGCGCCACCGTTGCGATTCGCATCCCGATCCGCGCAACCGCCCAGACGACGGAGCAACCCACGATGATCTTCCGGCAACTGTTCGACCCGCAATCGTCGACCTACACCTATCTGCTCGCCGACCCCGCATCGCGCGAAGCGCTGCTGATCGATCCGGTGTTCGAGCAGGTGCGCCGCGACGCCGCGCTGCTCGACGAGCTCGGGCTGCGGCTCGTCGCGACCGTCGACACGCACGTGCATGCCGATCACGTGACGGGCGCGTGGCTGCTGAAACAGCGCGCCGGCAGCGCGATCGCGATCTCGGCCGCGAGCGGCGCGCACGGCGCCGACCGCTATCTGAACGACGGCGATCGCTGCGCATTCGGCGCGCGTTACCTGACCGTGCGCGCGACGCCCGGCCATACGAGCGGCTGCATCAGCCTCGTGCTCGACGACGAGTCGATGGCGTTTACCGGCGACTGCCTGCTGATTCGCGGCACCGGACGCACCGACTTCCAGCAGGGCGACCCGCGTGCGCTGTATCGCGCGGTGCACGGCCGGCTGTTCACGCTGCCGGCCGCGTGCCTGCTGTACCCGGCGCACGACTATCGTGGGCTGACGGTGACGAGCGTCGGCGAGGAGCGGCGCTTCAATCCACGTCTCGGCGGCGATCTCAGCGAGGACGACTTCGCGGGCTACATGCGCAATCTCGGGCTCGCGCATCCGCGCCAGATCGACGTCGCGGTGCCCGCGAACCTGCAATGCGGGGTCGCCGCAAACGCGCCCGATGCACAGGCGGCGCCCGACTGGGCGCCGCTCGTCTACACGTTCGCCGGGTTCTGGGAAATCGATCCGCAGTGGCTCGAGGATCACCTGCCGGCGGTGCAGATCGTCGACGTGCGCGAGCCCGACGAATTCACCGGCCCGCTCGGCCATCTGCCCGGCGCAACGCCGATCCCGCTCGGCGAACTGGCCGCGCGTACCGTTGAACTCGCGCACGACCGGCCGATCGTGACCGTGTGCCGCGCGGGCGGACGCTCGGCGCAGGCCACGGTGATCCTGCGCAAGGCCGGGTTCGACGCCGTCGCAAATCTCGGTGGCGGCATGCTCCGCTGGCGCGGCGAAGGGCGCGTCGTGATGGACGGCCGGTCGTAGCGGTACGACGCCCGCAACGAAAAAAACTCGGCCGGATGTCGAATCGGCGTCGCGCCGTTCGTCGTCCAGGTATCCGACCACCTGGCGCTGCACGACGCGGCGCCGACACCCTGAGAGACCCGAGATGACGCCGACGCTCTATGCCCATCCCTTTTCGTCGTACTGCCAGAAGGCACTCACCGCGCTGTACGAGAACGCCACGCCGTTCGAATACCGCGTGCTCGCGCACGACGATCCGAAGCCGATGCAGGAACTGGCTGCGCTATGGCCGATGAAACGCTTCCCGGTGCTGGTCGACGCGGGCCGCACGGTGATCGAGGCAACGATCATCGTCGAGTACCTCGATCTCTACCATCCGGGCCCCGTGCGGCTGGTGCCGGAAGACCGGCGTGCGGCGCTGGAAGTGCGGACGATGGATCGCTTCTTCGACAACTACGTGGCTACTCCGCAGCAGAAAGTCGTGTTCGATGCGCTGCGGCCGGAGCACGAGCGCGATGCGCGCGGCGTGGCCGACGCGCGCGCGATGCTGGAGACGTCGTATGCATGGCTGGATCGCACGATGGCCGATCGCGAATGGGCGGCCGGCGACCGCTTCAGCCTCGCCGATTGCGGCGCGGCCCCGTTCCTGTTCTACGCGGACTGGACGCACCGGATCGATCCGTCGTTCTCGAACGTGATCGCGTACCGCAAGCGGCTGCTTGCGCGGCCCTCGTTCGCGCGTGCGGTCGACGAGGCGCGGCCGTACCGTTCGTTCTTCCCGCTCGGTGCGCCCAATCGCGACTGACATGCGAGTTCGCGGCCGCGCAGGCCGCGGCATGCGCATGTCGGGCGGCCGGCGCGCCGGGCCGGCAGCGCGGTCCCGGGCGGCGTGACGACAGCAGCGGATGCATTACGGCGCCGCCCCGTTACATCGCGGTGTGCCTGACCGACTGCGCGAGCGTCAGCAGTTCGTCGAATTGCGTGATCAGCTCGAAGCAGAGCAGGAACGCGAACGTATAGGCGGGCGCGGGGAAGCGCCGGATCGCTTCCAGCACTTGCGGCGCGAATCGCGCGCGAATCGCATCGCGCGTCAGCAGCCACGCGATCGCGATGCCGATCGCCGCACCGGCGATCAGGTCGGTCGGATAGTGATAGCCGAGATACGCGCGCGGCACGCAGATGAACAAAACCGCATACAGCAGCGCGAGCACGCCGGCGCGCCGCGAGATGATGAAGATGCCGGTCGCGATCGCCATCCAAAGCATAGCGTGATCGCTCGGAAACGAACTCCACGCCTGCAGCGTGGCCGCACGCAACTCCTCGGACGGAAAGTGCAGATGCAAGTCCGGGTTGTAGATCGGCCGCACGCGGAACGGCAGGACTTTCGCGAGCAACCGGCCGAACGCGAGCGCGACGAGGCCGCTCGCGACCGTCGCGACGACGAGCTCGCGTTGCCGTTCGCGCTGCGGCCCGGGCTGGAACCATAGCCAGCACAGCACCGGGATGAGCACGAAGCCCTTGAAGGTGTACAGGCCGGCGATCACGCGGATTGCATGATTGATCAGCGGGCCGAACGTGATGTGAGTGAGAAAGGTCTGGATCGTGGTGTCGAAATTGTTCATGTCGTGCGACCCCGACGGCCGCCCGCGCACGCCGCGCGGCCGGCAGGATCAGAGAGCGCGCCCGCACCGGGGCGCAATGGGGGGCAAGTATGTCATCGGTAATTTCGAAGAAAATGGGAAAAAATACCGGGATTCCCCTGAGAAAACGCGCTGTCGTAGTGGGGACGGATTGGAGCGCGCCGTGCGCTGCGGTCATGTCGATTCATCGGATGGTTGCGCGCGCACCGATCGGAGCGGCCAAAAAATAATCCGTTGAACTGCGCGATTCGGCGCGTGGTCGGCAAGCTTGCGCCGGATGCGCGAGTGCGGCCCGCGGCTCGCGCCGAATTGTCGTGCCGCGCCGTGTGACGCCGCGCCGAACGAAATCGAAAAGAAAAGGCGGGCAAGCCCTGCGGCCTGCCCGCGTCACATCCCGGCGCCGCAAATTACCGGCGCCACATACGCACGGCCAGCGCACCCAGCGACGTTGCCACTGCCAGCACGATCACTGCGGTCCAGCCCAACTGCGCGAGCAATGTACTGCCCGCCGCCGCCCCGGCCGCCATCCCGATGAACATGCCGACGAACAGCACCGCGTTGAGGCGGCTGCGCGATGCCGGATCGATTCGATACACGATCGACTGGTGCGCGATCAGCGTGGCCTGTACGCCGAGATCGAAGCCGATCGTCGCGGCGGCGAGCAGCACGAGTTGCGCATGCGGGGTCAGCAGCGGCGCAGCGGCCATTGACGCGAACGACACCGTCGAGATCGCGATGCCGATCCGCGTGACGCGCTCGGGGCCATGGTGGTCGGCGAGGCGTCCGGCAATGGGTGCAGCCAGCGCACCGGCCGCGCCTGCGAGTCCGAATGCGCCGGCGGCCGCGCTGCCGAGGTGGAACGGCGCGCCATGCAGCATCACCGCGAGCGTCGACCAGAACGCGCTGAACCCGACGGCGAGCAATCCCTGTGCAAGCGCCGCGCGGCGCAGTGCGGGGTGACGGCGCCACAGTTCGCCGAGCGATCCGATCAGCGCGCGGTACGACAACTGCGTGGTCGGCGCGAAGCGCGGCAGCCCGCGTGCGGCTACGACGCCGATTGCGGCGACGCTGGCGGCCGCGAGCGCGAACATCGCGCGCCAGCCGGCCGTTTCCGCGACGAAGCCGGCAACGACGCGCGACAGCAGAATGCCGAGCAACAACCCGGTCATCACCGTGCCGACGATGCGGCCGCGATGCGTATCGTGTGCGAGCGTCGCGGCGGCGGGCACCACGTCCTGCGCCATCGTCGCGGTCAGCCCGATCGCGAAACTTGCCGCCAGCATCAGCCCGAGCGACGGCGCGACCGCCGCGAGCAGCAAAGCGCCCACCAGCGCCGCGGCTTTCGTCACGATCACGCGGCGCCGGTCGAAGCGATCGCCGAGCGGCGCGAGCAGCAGGATGCCGAGCGCGTAGCCGAGCTGGGTGAGCGTCGGCACGAAGCCGATCGCACGGGCAGACGCGCCGAGATCGGCGCCGAGCGCGGCGAGCATCGGCTGCGCGTAGTACAGCGGCGCGACGCCGAGACCGGCGGCCGCGGCGAGCAGCAGCACGAGCCGGCGATCGAGCGTCGACGAGGCGGCCGCGTGGGCCGGTGCATGAGCCGCGCGCGGCGCGGCAGCGAGACGGGTCGGAGTGGACATCGCGTGCATCCTTGTTCGGTTAGCGGATGGACGCCAGTGTGCCGACGCGCCCGCAGCCACGGTAGTGCCGCGCGGTGCAGATTTGTTATACGCTGCGCGCATGACCGACAAAATCTCCGCTTCGCCCGCCGTTGGCGGCTCTGCCCACATCGACACGGTGCCTGTCGACGGCGCCGGCTATCGTTTCGAGTTGATGGAAACGTTCGTACGCATAGTGGAAGCTGGCAGTCTGTCGGCGGCTGCGGTGCAACTCCATACGACGCAACCGACCGTCAGCCGGCGGTTGCAGACGCTCGAGCGCTCGCTTGGCATGCGCCTGCTGCAGCGGACGACGCATACGATGCGGCTGACCGTCGACGGCGAGCGTTGCTTTACGCGCGCAAAGGAGCTGCTTGCCAGTTGGGCGGCATTCGAGGCCGACCTGCGCGGCGCGCAGGAGGAGCCTGACGGGTTGCTGCGCGTGGCGGTGCCGCATGCGTTCGGGCAGGAGCGCTTCGTCGCGCCGCTTGCGACGTTTCTGCGCGATTACCCGCGCGTATCGGTCGAATGGCTGCTGCAGGACGACGTGCGCGATTTCGTCGGCAGCGGGATCGACTGCGCGATCCAGGTCGGCGAGCCGACCGATCCCGGGGTCGTCGCGATCCGGTTGTCGAGGGTGCCGCGCTTCGTGGTGGCCGCGCCGTCGGTGCTGAACGGCGCGCAGGTGCCGGCCGATCCGGACGCGCTCGCCGCGTTGCCGTGGCTCGCGCTGCGCACGTATTACCGGACGGAGCTGACGCTCACACATGCCGTCACGGGCGACACGCGCCGCATCGCGATCCGGCCGCGCATCACGACCGCGAACCTGTACGCGCTGCGCAGCGCGGCGCTGCTGGGCATCGGCGCGTGCGTCGGCTCATCGTGGCTGCTCGCCGACAACCTCGCGCGCGGCGAGCTCGTGCATCTCGCGCCCGACTGGCAGGCCGCGCCATTGCCGGTGTACCTAACTTACCCGCACGCGCAGTTCTATCCGTCGCGGCTCGTGCGCTTCGTTGCGATGATGCGCGAGGCCGTGCCCCCGCTCGTCGAAGGGCCCGACATCTAGCGCGTCGGCTCGCGCGGTCAGCCGCGCCGGATGCCTTCGGGCAGCGCGCTGATGCGGCGCACTTCGGGCGAGTCGAGCCACGCGCGCGAACTCGCGCAGTCGACGAACATGTCGGTCGCGTCGTCGCCCCAGAACAAGTCGCCGTCGAGTTCGAAGGTCGGCACGCCGAACACGCCGTGCGCGATGGCCCGATCGGTGTTCGCGCGCAGCGCATCCTTCACCGGTTGCGCATCGACCGCCGTCACGCCTTCCGGAAAACCCACCGCTTCGCACAGCGCGGCGAAGCCGTCCGGCGTCGACACGTCGTGGCCGTCGCGCCAGATGTGCCGGAAGATCCGCCGGATCGCGTCGGGCGTGTTTCCCATCGCGATCGCGAGGCGCAGCGGCCGGATCGGGTTGAACGGATGGGCGGGCGGCATCCGGAATGGAATGCCGAGCTTGTCCGCGCGGTATTGCGCGTGGCGATAGGTAAAGATGCGCTTCGCCGCGATCTCGGCCGGCGCTTTCTGCCCCCAGTGCGCGAGCAGCGCGCCCAGCACGATCGGCTTCGGTTCGTACGCGGCGGCAGGGGGCAGCAGGTCGAACCGTTCCTGCTGCAAATAGGCGAACGGCGAAACGAAATCGAAATACCAGGTGGCGGTGCGCGCGGTGGTCATCGTCGGTTCCTGTTGTGCATATGGGCGGGCGGTTGAGCGGGCGGCGCAGGCAGGCGGCGCGACGCGCGCATCAGCGGCCAGTGTCGCATGGGCGCCTTATCCGGCGTCGAGCGCAGCATGTTCGGCACCAATTTCCCGGTCGACAAAGCGGCGTATTGGTACATGAACGGCTGGAATGCGTTCGAGGGCGCGAGCACGCACGCTTGCGCAGGCGTGCGGGACCCGTTTTTCCCCGGCACGGCACGCTCGTGTATCGGTTGGATTGTGACCGGCGCTCTGCCGCGCGTCCGGCGGCCGGTTCAGCCCTTCTCGACCAGCGCCGCGAGTTTCGCGAGCGCCATGCGCCAGCCGGTTTCGTTGTCGGCGGCGGGCACACCGGGCGGCACGCCGTCATGCACCGCGTCGACGCGCGTGCCGCCTTCCTCGTCGCGCAGCGTGATCGTGACCGTCATGGCGCCGCGCAGCATCGGATCGTCGGTTTCGAACACGTCGATTTCGACGATGCGCTCGTCGGGCACGAGCGTCACGAAGCGGCCGTGATAGGTGTCGGTGTGCGCGGTGGTCTTCCCGCTATCGCCCGACGGTTCGTCGTAGCTCAGCGATACGCGCAGCGCGCCGCCTTCGCGCGTGTCGTAAGCGTGCACGCGGCATGTCATGCCGTCCGGCACTTTCCATTGTTCGACCGCGTGCGGATCGAGCAGCGCGCGATAGACGCGCCCGCGCGGTGCGTTCAGGTGCCGGCTGACCCGGGTCGAATGCGTGTGCATGTGCAGCATGTCGCCTCCTGCGGAACGCGCGCGACGGTGCACGCCGGCGTCCGGCGTGTCGTCACGCGTTGTTCAGGAATGCTAGGCGCGTACAACGCGGCACGCAATGGCCGGGTCCAGCGTTTTCAGCGCAGCGCGCCCGCGAGTTCGTCGAGCTGCGTGATGCAGGTGTTCCAGCCCTCGAAAAAACCGAGTGCGTCGTGGCGTTCGCGCGTCGCCGCGTCGGGGTGCATCACGCGGGCCTCGTAGCGGCAGCCTGCGTCGGCGTCGGTCATCGTGACGATGGCCGTGAAGCCGAGCCACGGCGCTTGCGGCCGCCACCCGCCGGCCAGCATCGACGTGAACACGATCCGCGTTTCGGGCACGATTTCGAGGAAGCAGCCGGGATTGTCGCTCGTGCCGCCTTCGGGGCCGCGCATGAACGTGTGGAAGGCCCCGCCCGGGCGCAGGTCGAACGCGCGGACTTCGGTCGTCCACGGTTGCGGGCACCACCATTCCTTCAGCAGGTCGGGGTCGGTCCACGCGCGCCACAGCGCGCGGCGCGGCGCGCGCAGCGTGCGCGTGATTACGAGATCATTGGCTTCGGCGGGTTCGGCGTGGCTGGCTGACATGCGTGTGTTCCTCCAGGTGCTGGCGTTCGACGAATTCCACGAGACGATCCGAGCGCGCTTCCCACAGCGCACGCTGCGCGGCGAGCCACTGCTCGGCTTCGGCGAGACGGCTGCCGACCAGTTCGCAGGTGCGCGAGCGGCCGGCTTTCCGGGTCTGCACGAGCCCGCTGCGTTCCAGCACCGCGACGTGCTTCATGAACGACGGCAGCGCCATGTCGAACGGCGCGGCCAGTTCGGACACGGTCCGGCCGCCGTCGCGGAGCGCGCCGACGATCCTGCAGCGCGTCGGGTCGGCAAGCGCGTGGAAGACTTCGCTGATACCGGATTGACAGTTATCCATTCGGCTAAGTGTAGGCGGAATGTCGGGCGATGCAATCGAAATTTTCGTCGAGTAGGATGAGCGGCGGGTGACGTGAGCCGGCCGCCGCCGGGTGCGGCGTTGCCAGCCGTCGGCGGCGCGCATCGGTTGGCCGCCGGCGTCACGTCACATTCGGCCGCATGCCGATCGCGCGCATGGCGTCCGTATCGATACCGGAGAGGGCATGACTCAAGCTGTTGCCGTACGCCGCGTCGACGCGAGCGAAGCACGCGCCTGCATCGACGCACTGGCCGACGTGCTGATCGATTGCGTCGAGGGCGGGGCGTCCGTCAGTTTCATGCTGCCGATCGCGCGCTCGACGGCCGTCGCGTTCTGGACCGGCGTCGCCGAAGGCGTCGCGAGCGGCGAGCGGATTCTGCTCGTCGCCGAGGATGCCGCCGGCCGCATCGTCGGCACCGTACAGATCGTCACCGCGCAGCCGGAGAACCAGCCGCATCGCGCCGACATCGCAAAGATGCTCGTGTCCCGCCACGCACGCAGGCAGGGGATTGCCGCGCGGCTGATGGCGGCGGCCGACGAAGCGGCGCGCGATGCGGGCAAGACCGTGCTCGTGCTCGATACGGTGACGGGCGGCGATGCCGAGCGCCTGTACGAACGTGCCGGCTGGCAGCGTGTCGGCGTCGTGCCGAACTATGCGCTGATGCCGGACGGCTCGTTGTGCTCGACCACGTACTTTCACAAGCAGCTCGGGTAAAACGGTTCGGGCCGCTTCGACGCAGGCGTGCAGCGGCGCGACGATGCGCCGGCGAACGTCGGTCTTTCATGCCGCCGTGAATCTCGTCGCTGCTGTTCGCCACGCACGCGGCGGGGCGCGGCGCACGCTGCCGCCGGACGGCCCGGGCCCGGCCCGGTCGGCGGCGGGATCCCGACAGCACGAAAAGCCGCGCCATGGGCGGCGCCGCTCCGATATAGTGGCGCTGGAAATTGCCCCGGATCGCCCACGGAATCGCCGCGTCGATGAAACGCTCCCATGTCGCTTTCGCCCTCACGGGCCTGCTCGTCGCAGTGCCGATCGCCGCGTACGCGCTCGTCAAGCCGCTGCGGGTCGTCGCGCCCGCGCTGCTGCCCGGCGTGTCCTGCCCGAGCGCGGACATCTGCACGGACGACCCCGCGAAGCTCGGCGACGCGCAGCAGCTCTATCGCAACGGGTACGCGCGCGCGGCGGCGGCAGTGGGCGCGTTCCGCGCGGCGCCGCGCGTCGTGTTCTGCTCGACGCGCGAATGTGCGGACAAGTTCGGTCTCGGCGAACGCGCGGCACTGACGCTCGGCGATTTCGGGGTGGTCATCGCGCCGCGCGGCTGGCAGACCTACTTTCTCGCACATGAACTGATCCATCATCGCCAGGCCGAAGTACTCGGCAATTTCGCGGTCGCGACCAAGCCGCGCTGGCTGATCGAAGGGATGGCGTATGCGCTCAGCGACGATCCGCGTCATCCGCTGACGGAGCCGTTCGAGTCGTGGCGCACCCGGTTCGCGGCATGGCATGCCGCGTTGGGGCGCGAGCCGCTGTGGGAGGCGGCGAAGGCGGTGGAATAATGGTCGCGCCCGACCGGTGTGCGGCGCCGTGCCGCTACGCCCGGACGGCCGGATCGTCGGGCGTCCCGACGAGCGCGCGCCGGCTCGCGTCGAGGATTTCGTCGGCCAGCGCCGGATCGGCGCCGGCGACCGCACGCGACAATACCAGCGCGCCAATCATCTGGCTGAAGAGGGCAATTGCGTCGGCGCGTGCATCGGTCGCCGCCGGGTTTTCCGCGGCTATCGTTCGCTCGAGCCGGTCGAGATAACCGGCCACGCCGTGCGCATAGCAGGCGCGCGCCGCGTCGGTGACGCGCGGGGCGTCGCCGGCGAAGCCGGACAGCGGGCAGCCGGCTTCGACGTTGTCGCGATGCGCGCTCGACAGGTACGCCGTCACCTGCGTCGCGACGCTGCCGGCATTCGGCGAATCCGCGCGATCCTGCATCGCCTTTTCCATCACCGCGGCCACCAGCGCGTCCTTCGACTTGAAGTGATTGTAGAAGCCGCCTTGCGTGAAGCCCGCTTCCTTCATCAGCTCGGTCAACCCGACCGCATCGACGCCGCGCACCCGGAACAGCCGCTCCGCCGCCGCGATGATCGCGTTGCGGTTTTCTGCCGCCTGTTGTCTCGACACACCCATCGATCTCTCCGTCATACCTGCATATTGCAGCGATTGAAAAACACAATGGCGATCACCATTGACGTGTCCGCGTCCCGCTGCCACAATGCGCGGCAAAGACAATGGTGATCGCCATTGACATCGAGTGTAGCCGACTTCGCGACCGAAGCGAAGCCCTCGGCGCGACACGCGAAGGCGTCGCTCGGGTCTTGGATGCGGGCGGGCGGGCGCGGCCGGCGGCTCAGGCGGCGTTCCCGCACCTGCGAAGCAACGGTTCGGTAAGCGAAGGCAGCGTGTTATTTCACAGGATCCCGGCCGTGCGGCGAACCGGCGCGACTGGGGTCGACTATCCGAAAGGAACGATCATGAGGATCGAGGGTGCAGTCGTTTTCGTCACGGGCGCAAATCGCGGGCTGGGTCTCGAATTCGCGAAGCAGGCGCTCGAACGCGGAGCGCGGAGGGTGTATGCAGGTGCGCGCGATCCGGCCAGCGTCACGTTGCCGGGCGTGGTGCCGGTGAGGCTCGACGTGACGGATCCGTCGGCCGTCGCCGCAGCCGCCGATGCGGCCCGCGACGTCACGCTGCTGATCAACAACGCGGGCATCGCGCGGCTCGGCAGCCTCGTCGACGACGGCGCGGTGGACGCGTTGCGCGATCATTTCGAAACCAACGTGTTCGGAATGCTGGCGATGTCCCGCGCATTTGCGCCGACCCTCGCCGGCAACGGCGGCGGCGCGATCCTGAACGTGTTGTCGATCGCGAGCTGGGTGAACCGGCCGATCCTGTCGGGCTACGGCGTATCGAAGTCGGCCGCGTGGGCACTGACCAACGGATTGCGGCATTCGCTGCGCGAGCAGCGCACGCAGGTGGTCGGGCTGCATGCCGGGTTCATCGATACGGACCTCACGCGCGGCTTCGACGTGCCGAAGGCGACGCCGTCCGACGTCGTACGCCAGGCGTACGACGCGATCGAGTCCGGTGCGGAGGAGGTGTCCACCGACGAGTTCACGCGACAGGTGAAGGCTGCGTTGTCGTCTGGCGTTTATCTGGAAGAACCGGCGCCGCGTTGACGCAGCCGGCAATGCGAACCCGCCGCCCGCGCCGCGAGGGTGCGGCCGGCGGGGCGTGTCAAACCGTCGTGTCGATGATGCCCGGGATCTTCACGTCCGGGTTCACGTCCGCGTCGTAGTCGACGCCGGCGATCTCGAAGCCGAACAGGCGCAGGAACTCGGTCTTGTAGCCTGCGAAGTCGGTCATCTCGTACAGGTTGTCGTTCGTGACCTTGTCCCACATCGCGACGACCTGATTCTGCACTTGCGGATCGAGTTCCTTGTAGTCCGCGCGCAGCCGGCCTTCTTCGTCGATGTGCGGCGTCGCGCCGTACAGGCTGTCCTTCAGCAGCCCGTAGACCTGCTCGATGCAGCCTTCGTGCGTGCCCTTTTCCTTCATCACCTTGAACAGCAGCGACAGGTAGAGCGGCATCATCGGAATCGCGGAGCTCGCCTGCGTGACGACGGCCTTCAGCACCGATACGCGTGCATCGCCGCCGTGCGCAGCCAGCTTGTCGCGAATCGACAGCACCTTCTTGTCGAGATCCTTCTTCGCTTCGCCGATCGAGCCGTTCCAGTAGATGTCGTGCGTGATCTGTTCGCCGAGATAGGTGAACGCGGTCGTCTTCGCGCCGTCGGCGAGCACGCCGGCTTCATCGAGCGCGTCGATCCACATCTGCCAGTCCTCGCCGCCCATCACGGCGACGGTGCCGTCGATCTCTTCCTGCGTCGCCGGTTCGAGCGACACTTCGCGGATCACTTCCTTGTCGGTGTCGAGGCCGCGGAACGTGACCGCCTTGCCGACCGGCTTCAGCGTCGAGCTGATCGTTTCGCCCGTCTTCGGATGCGTGCGGCGCGGCGCAGCGAGGCTGTAGACGACCAGGTCGACCTTGCCGAGATCCTGCTTGATCGTGTCGATCGTGATCTGCTTGACCTTGTCGGAGAACGCGTCGCCGTTGATGCTGCGCGCATAGAGCCCCTTTTCGGCGGCGAATTTTTCGAATGCGGCGCTGTTGTACCAGCCGGCCGTGCCCGGCTTCGTTTCGCTGCCGGCACGCTCGAAGAACACGCCGAGCGTGTCCGCACCCGAGCCGAATGCGGCCGAGATCCGGGCGGCGAGGCCGTAGCCGGTCGACGCGCCGATCACGAGCACCTTCTTCGGGCCGTTGGCGATCGGGCCGTGCGAAGTCACGTAGTCGATCTGTTCCTTGACGTTGGCTTCGCAGCCGACCGGATGAGTCGTCACGCAGATGAAGCCACGCACGCGCGGTTTGATGATCATGAAAACCTCTGTCTAATCGGAAAGGCGGGGACGGCCTGAAATCGGAAAAATCCCGCGCATTGTAATGGAAGCGGGCACCGGTGGCGCGGCTGCCGGTCGAGCTGGCAGCGATGGCGAAGCTCGCGCATGCGAACGGCGATGCCGCTCTGCCGCAGCGCTACTGGCGCCACGCGAATCGCTGGGAATGGCTCGGCTGCCCGGCGTTCTTCGCGATGCTGACCGTCCATTTCCTGATGGTGCTCAAGCCGATGTGAGCCTGTTGCCGGCGTGCGGGAGCGGCGGCGCAAGCGCAGTCAATCGATCGATTCGTGATGCTCGCGCCAAAAGCAGGAGCGCAAAGCATGAGATCGGCGGAGTGGGTTCTCTACTTCGACGGCGATGTCGGTTATGCGTCGCGGAAAGCCGGCGTTCCTGCGCGTGCCGGCCGCGTCGCTGCGCGCCGCGATGGGCGAGCCGCTGCTGGACGGGCAGCGCGCGATGCCGGCGCGGCTGCTTCAGCACGGATTCACGTTCTGCATTCCGACGGGCGAGCACGCGCTGCGCGACCCGACGAGGCGGCCGCACATCGATTTCGCGCATGCGGCCCGCCGTTTTCCCCGGGGTCGTGTATAACTTCGACGTGACCGCGTTCGGGCCGTGTCGTGCGCCCCGGACGACCCGCATCCGACCTCACCAGGAGCCCGCATGCTGCATGTCCTCGGCAAGATTCCGTCCATCAACGTCCGCAAGGTGCTGTGGCTGTGCACCGAACTCGATCTGCCGTTCGAACAGGAAGACTGGGGTGCGGGATTCCGCACCACCAACGACCCGGCCTATCTCGCGCTGAATCCGAACGGCCTCGTGCCGGTCGTCAAGGACGACGACTTCGTGCTGTGGGAGTCGAACACGATCGTCCGTTATCTCGCGAACCGCTACGGTGGCGACGCGCTCTATCCGGCCGAGCCGCGTGCGCGTGCGCGAGTCGACCAGTGGATCGACTGGCAGGCGTCGGACCTGAACCGGTCCTGGGTCGGCGCGTTCCTTGGCCTCGTGCGCAAGTCGCCCGACCATCAGGATCCCGCAGCGATCGCGCAGTCGATCGCGGGCTGGACCAGACACATGCAGGTGCTGAACGCGCAATTGGAGTCGACCGACGCGTTCGTGG
This sequence comes from Burkholderia sp. AU19243, assembly GCF_018148075.1. Classification (NCBI taxonomy): domain Bacteria; kingdom Pseudomonadati; phylum Pseudomonadota; class Betaproteobacteria; order Burkholderiales; family Burkholderiaceae; genus Burkholderia; species Burkholderia sp. AU19243. The sequence continues at coordinate 111,138 of NZ_JAGSTV010000008.1, read as the reverse complement.
CCGGCGATCGCTTCACGCTCGCCGACATTCCGATCGGCCTGTCGGTGAACCGCTGGTTCGGCACGCCGTTCGAGCATCCGGATTTCCCGGCGGTGCAGCGCTACATCGACCGGCTCGCGACGCGCGACGGGTTCAAGCGGTACGCGGGCAGCGCGAATCCGTAACGCGCCCCGTAATGCGCCGCACCCGCTTCGGCGCGCAGCGGCGCACCGACGGCCGTCGGGCCGCTGCCGTCAGTTGCCGGGGGCCGGCACGGCGTCGAGCACGCGCGCGAGGAATGCCCCATGATTCCACGCGGATTCCGGGCGCGACAGCCCGAGCCGCACGACCACCAGCTCGCGGCTCGGCACTACGCTTACAAACTGGCCTTCATGGCCGACCGCATGAAACGCGTCGGCCGGCAGCGGACTCGCGTGCGTATCGCGATCGTCGAACGGCTCCGGCACCCTCACCCAGAGATGTGCGCCGAATTCTTCCCGAGTCGACAGCGGCGTGACCCGCGTCAGGTATCGTACCCAGCCTTCCGGCAACAGCCGCTGCCCGTTCCACACGCCGTCCTGCAGCAGAAGCTGCCCGAAGCGCGCCCAGTCGCGCGCGCTCGCATACATGAACGACGCGCTGCCGAGCGTGCCCGCCGCATCGGGCTCGAACACCGCGCTGCGCATCCCGAGCGGCGCGAACAACGCACGGCGCGGAAACGCGAGGTAGTCGTCCTCGGTGCCGCCCATCGCAACGCGCATCACGCGCGCAACGATCGCGCTCGTGCCGCTCGAGTAGGCCCACTGCGTGCCGGGCGCCGCGGCGAGCGGCTTGGCCGACGCGTAGCGCGCGGTATCCGGCTGCGTGAAAAGCATCACGGCGACGTCGGACAACGGGTCGTCGTAGTCCTCGTTGAATGCCAGGCCGCTCGTCATCCGCAGGAGCTGGTCGAGCGTGATCGCCGCGCGCGGATCGGCGTGGCCCCGCCACTCAGGGAGCAGCGCCGACGCGTCCGGCGCGAGCTTGTGTTGCGCGACGAGCATGCCGGCGAGCGCGGCCGTCACGGTCTTCGTCATCGACCAGCCGGGCAGTGGCGTGTCGGCCGTGAAGCCGGGCGCATAGCGTTCGGCGACGATCCGGCCGCGCCACATCACGACGACCGCGCGCGTGCGTCGCGGCCGCGCCGGATCGGGTTCGTCGAACGCGCGGTCGAGCGCAGCGCGCAGCTTGCGCGCGTCGATGCCGGCGGCCGCGGTGCCCAGCGCGACCGGCATCGCGTGCCCGGCCGACGGATCCGCGACCGGGGGCAGCGCGGCCGGCAGCACGTCGCGCGACGGCCCGAGCGCGAGCGTGCAGCCGAGGCCGGGCCGGAAATCCGCTTCGCGCTGCGCGAAACCGGCGAAAGTGGCGACTGCGCGATGACGGGCGGGATCGATCGACGGCCGCACCAGTTTCAGCAGCGGATGCACGCCGGCCATGATGTCGACGTCGATCACCGATGCGGCGGGCCGCCCCGACACGAACACCCCTGAGCACAGCGCTTTCGCCGCATAGCCGGTCGCGATCGGCGCGAGCCGCGACAGCATGTAGCCGGTGTAGCCGAGCGCGGCGACGAGCGCGACTGCTGCGCCGCGCAGGATCAGCGATTTGAAGGGGATCGTCATGCGCGAGCGTCCTCGGTGGCGTGCCGGCCGGCAACGATCCGGCAGTGTCGCAGGTTCGGGCGATGCGGTGCAATCGCGGCGGCATGACGAACGCCGCGCCGCGCGCGTGCTTCGTTGCCGTGCGCGTCCGGCTGCCGACGGCGCCAGCAGCAGCGTCGGGCAGGGGCGGACAACCGGTTGAACTCCGGCCGGCCGCAGGCCGATAATCGTCCGGCAGCGCTCCCACTCCAACCGCAATCGGAAATATCGGAACACGCCATGTCCTACGACAACAACAACCCGTTCGCGCGCATCCTGCGCGGCGAACTCCCGTGCGTGAAAGTCGCCGAAGACGACGCGACCCTCGCGATCATGGATCTGATGCCGCAGGCCGACGGCCACGTGCTGGTGATCCCGAAGGAGCCGGCCGCGCAGATCTTCGAGCTGTCCGCTGACGCGGCCGCGGCCGGCATCCGCATGACGCAGCGCGTCGCGGCGGCCGTGCGCGCGGCGCTTGGACCGGACGGCATGTTCATCGGCCAGTTCAACGGCGCGGCGGCGGGCCAGACGGTCCCGCACGTGCATTTCCACGTGATCCCACGCTGGGAAGGCGCCGAGCTGCGGATGCATGCGCGCGACGTCGCCGACTCGGCCGCGCTCGAATCGGTCGCGCAACGTATCCGCGCGCACTTCGTGTAACGCGTGCCCGATGCACTGGTCCGGTTCGCGGTCGTAATCCGCCTCGGCGCGCATCGCCTGCACGGCCGTGTGGAAATCCAGATGCGCAAACGCGTCGATCGCCGCCGTCGTCGCGTCGTCGAAGGTCATGGTCATGGCATAGCGGTTGCCGCGGACGGCGGCAACCGACCGCGGGCCTTCCCGCCGCGCGCCTGTTTCAGCGGTCACGCCAAGTAACACGTGTAACCGCCAGCGAAACGCGTTCCGGCGGCCCCGGCGCTAGACTCCGCGCATTGCTTCATCGAGCGACAGGAAGGGCCGATCCGCACCTTCGTGCCGGCCGCCGCAGCGTGCGGCGGTACGGCGCTCGCGAGGCGCCATGTGTCCTCTTCGCCGGGAATCGAACCATGTACAGAGTGCTCATCACGTTTGTGCTGATCGCCGGCCTGTCCGGCTGCTACGTCGCGCCGCCGTACGGCTACGCGCCCGCACCGGTCTACTACGGCTATGCGCCGGCGTATTACGCGCCGCCGGTCAGTGTCGGGATCGGCGGCAGCTTCAGGATTCGCTGACGCGGCGGCGTCGGGCATCGTCCGCGCATCCGTCAGCGCCTTCGTTCGCTCCGTCGCCACTTCGTTGCACGACTACGCGCGCCGCACGACGCGGCGCGTGCGTATCGCTCGCCCGTATTCCTATACTTCACGGGAGGAACCTGCCCGGCGAGGCACCGATGGCCGTGACGCGCAAGGTCGCAATCGTGTCGAGCGTCTCCACGCTCGTCTATCTGGGGCTCGCCGTGTTCGGCTTCGGCGGGTTTGCCGCCTTCTTCTCCCGCCCGCAACTGGCCGCCGTCGCCGTCGCGACGCTCGCGCTGGGCGTCGCCGCGCTGTTCACCGAGGGCAATCTGAGCACCGGCGAGCGCGAGGACCGCGACAATCGCTGGGTGCTCGCGGGCTTTGCAGCAAGCGGGTTCCTGCTCGCTTATCTGCCCGCGCTGACCGACCGGCTCGGCATATGGACGTTCGGCGGCAACACGCTGCGCTGGGTCGGCGTCGCGCTGTATGTCGCCGGAGGAGCGCTGCGCCTCTGGCCGGTGTTCGTGCTCGGCAAGCGCTTCAGCGGGCTCGTCGCGATCCAGCCCGGCCATGCGCTGGTGACGGACGGCATCTATCGACGAATCCGCAATCCAAGCTATCTCGGGCTGCTCGTCAATGCGACGGGCTGGGCCCTTGCGTTCCGCTCGGGCGTCGGGCTGCTGCTCGTCGCGCTGACCATGGTGCCGCTGGTGGCGCGCATTCGCGCCGAGGAAGCGCTGCTGCGCGCGCAATTCGGCGCCGAATACGACGCATACTGCGCGCGCTCGTGGCGGCTGGTTCCCGGTGTGTACTGACCCTCGTTGGTTGCCGGAGCGCGGGCGAGTGCGGCCGGCTTGCGCGGTATCCCCGATGTGTTGCCACGTGTGTCTGAACCGGCGTAGCGGACGCGTCGCGGTTCGCTCATAAACGGGGCTTGATCGGCGCAGACGGCCGCCCGGCGCGGGTTTTCCGTGATTTCGGCAAGCTTTTCCGGTCGTGTTCCGGTAAACAACTTGTTACCAGAATGTCGACAGCAAGGACGCTCGACCGGTGCTATTCTTCGCCGCAAGCTCATTGAAATGAATTGGTCCGGGATTCGGCACAATGCCGAAATCGACGTCGATCGATTCAGATCGTCATCACGAGCGGACCTTCGATAACCAGATTGCGAACAAGGAAGAATACGGGAATGTGGAAGAAAATCGCCCCCGCTCTCGTCGTCGCCGCGTTGACCGGCGCGACGGCACTGCCGGCAATGGCCGGTGACTTGAACAACGCGCTCGGCGGCGCGCTCGGCGGGGTTGCCGGCGCAGCGGTCGGTGGCGCGGTCGGCGGCAGCACGGGCTCCGTCATCGGCGGCGCCATCGGCGGCGGCGCAGGCGGCGCAGTGACGTCGAACCGTCGCGAGCGCACCGGCGCAATCATCGGCGGCGCCCTCGGCGGCGGCGCGGGCACCGCAGCCGGCAACGCGATGGGCGGCCGCACGGGCGGCCTGCTGGGCGCGGCCGTCGGCGGCGGCGCAGGCGCGGCGCTGGGCGGCAACCTGTCGCGCAGCTCGTACGAACGCGATCACGGCGATCGCGGCTATCGTCACCGCAAGCATCGTCATCACCGCGATTGGGACTGATCGTCGCGAGCGCGACACGGTGCGCGGCTAGCCGGCGCACCGGCGCGCCCGATCCGTCGGCGCCCGATGCGGCGATCCGGCGCGACGATCGGACAAACGGCCCGGCGGCCTCAGCCGGGCCGACATCGCCGCAACACCTGCCTCCTTTTTCCCCCTCCTCAGTTCCTGCCGGCCCCGTCCGACGCTGTCGCACGCTGCCTCCGCCGCTGTATCTTCCCCGCTCGTAGAAGCCACCACGACGTACATCGACCTGCACGCGGCCAACTCCGGCCGGATACCGCGCGATATCGCGACGCGTCGAGCGCAAGGCCGCGCCCTGGCGGTTCGCATCCCGCTCAGCGGTTCTTCGGCGTGCGCTTGCCGTCGGTCCGCACCTCTCTCGACCTGCATGACGACTCGATCGGGAGTTTGCTCCACCACCGACATGCGCACAAACGCTTGTGCATGTCGCTGCCGCAAGGTCCCGCGCTCGCGCGGCGACCGTCATCAGGATTTCCCTGACGGGCGCGGCGTCCGTCGCACGTGTTGACCGGCCCGCCGCGGGCGGCGCCAGGTAGTGCGAAATCGAATGAGCGCCATCGCAACATTTAATTGGTCGATCCGGATCGACTTCGCTATCGTCAACGCTGCCCGCGTACGGAATCGAACCGTGCCGTCCCCGTGCCTCGCCGCACCACCGAACGTGTCCGCGGCCTGGCCGCTGGACTCACTGGCATCGGCCGCCACGTCCGCCGAATCGGTGGCCCGTCGCGAAGCTTGGCCGACCGAACGAAGGCGCCCGCGCTTTCAAGCCACCCCGGCAACGATGTCCCGCCGCCGCATGCGTGCCCCACGCGCATGCCGCGCGTGCCGTTGCGGCCCGGGGCCGGACCAACCCCATTGCCTGGATGCTTTATGTCTAAGACAACGTATTACGCGCCGCATGGCGGCCACCCGCCGCAAACCGATCTGCTGACCGATCGCGCGATGTTCACCGAGGCGTACGCGGTCATTCCGAAGGGAGTGATGCGCGACATCGTCACGAGCTGGCTGCCGTTCTGGACGAACACTCGCCTGTGGGTGATCGCGCGTCCGCTGTCGGGCTTCGCCGAGACTTTCTCGCAGTACATCGTCGAAGTGAATCCGGGCGGTGGCAGCGACAAGCCCGAGCAGGACAAGAACGCCGAAGCCGTACTGTTCGTCGTCGAAGGCGAGGCAGAGCTGACGCTGCAAGGCAACAAGCACACGCTGAAGCCGGGCGGCTACGCATTCATTCCGCCCGGCGCCGACTGGACGCTGCACAACGTCAGCGATGCCGCCGTGCGTTTCCACTGGATCCGCAAGCACTACCAGGCCGTCGACGGCATTCCGCTGCCGGACGCATTCGTGACCAACGAGCAGGACGTCGAGCCGATCCCGATGCCGGGCACCAACGGCGCATGGGTGACCACGCGCTTCGTCGACATGAGCGACATGCGTCACGACATGCACGTGAACATCGTCACGTTCGAGCCGGGCGGCGTGATTCCGTTCGCCGAGACGCACGTGATGGAGCACGGGCTGTACGTGCTCGAAGGCAAGGCCGTCTACCGTCTGAACCAGGACTGGGTCGAGGTGGAAGCGGGCGACTTCATGTGGCTGCGCGCATTCTGCCCGCAGGCATGCTATTCGGGTGGCCCCGGCCGCTTCCGTTACCTGCTGTACAAGGATGTGAACCGTCACATGAACCTGACGCTGAATCCGGCGCGCTGAGCGTCGCGAGCGTCGGGCACGAAAAACCGCCGGTCGATGCCGGCGGTTTTTTATTGGCGATGCGGTTCGATGCGGGAGACGCGTAGCGCAGGGGCCGCGCTACGCGGTCGGCAGCGCGGCCCTCGACATCGCGGCCCGCGCGTGCCTGACGACGGGCAGCACGCCGCGGCGCCCGTTCAGGATCGGGCTGCCGTCGGGAACGAGGCTCCGCCGGTCGCGGTATCGATCGAACATCAGACGCTGGTACGAGCAATCCGGCTCACGTGCCGGTCGACCCGTCGTGACGGCGTGCGGGAGTCCGCACGCGCGGCGTGAACAGGGCCGCCCGTCTTTCCTAAAGAAAATTTAGCCAGCCAAACTTTGGCTAAAGAATGTTCCGGTATTCGGGCATCCCTTCGACAATGCGCGCCTTTCCGCGATCGACGAGCGTTACTTCGTCGCTCGTCTGACGCCGCATCGAAGAAGGAGCCAGCATGACCGACCGCACCGCCAACCCGCCGCCTTCTGAACCGCCGTCGGCTCCGCCGCCCGCGTCGCCGCGCCGCCGCATGTGGCGCGTGTTCGCCGGTGCGCTGCTCGGCTTGACGATTGCATGTGCGGGCATCGGTGCATGGACGATCGACCGGATCTGGACGCAATTGCCGTCCGTCGAACACCTGGCCGTGTACCGTCCCGCGCTGCCGCTGCGGATCTTCTCGCGGGATGGCGAACTGCTGGCGGAATACGGCGTCGAGCGTCGCGAATTCGTGCCGCTCGAACGGATTCCGCCGTTGATGCGGCGCGCGCTGCTCGCGGCCGAGGACGCGAAGTTCTACCAGCATGGCGCCGTCGATATCGGCGGGCTTGCGCGCGCGACGTTCGCGAACGTCGTGACCGGGCAGCCAGGGCAGGGCGGCAGCACGATCACGATGCAGGTCGCGCGCAACTTCTACCTCACGCGCGACAAGGTGCTGAGCCGCAAGCTCGCCGAGATCCTGATGGCGATCAAGCTCGAGCGCGAATACGGCAAGGACAAGCTGCTCGAGCTGTACATGAACCAGATCTATCTCGGCGAGCGCGCATACGGGTTCGCAGCCGCCGCGAACGTGTATTTCGGCAAGCCGCTCGACGCGTTGAGCGCCGGCGAAGCGGCCGTGCTCGCCGGGCTGCCGAAGGCGCCGTCCGCATTCAACCCGGTCGTGAATCCGGCGCGCGCGACCGCGCGACGCAATTACGTGCTCGGCCGCATGCATGCGCTCGGCGAACTCGACGATGCGGCCTACCGCGCGGCGCTCGACGCGCCGATCGTCCTGGCGAGCACGCCGCCGCCCGGCATCGTCGCCGCACCGTACGCGGCGGAGCGCGCGCGCCGGATCATGGTCGAGCGCTTCCACGACGACGCGTATACGCTCGGCCTCGACGTGACCACGACGATCTCGATGCGCGACCAACGCGCGGCCGAAGCCGCGCTCGAGCGCACGCTGAGCCGCCAGTCGCGCGCGACGCGCGATACGCGCCACGGCCTCGACGGTGCGCTCGTGTCGCTCGATGCCGCGACGGGCGACATGCTTGCGCTCGTCGGCGGCGCGGACTTCCACCGCAACGTGTTCGATCACGCGTTGCAGGCGTATCGCCAGCCGGGATCGAGCTTCAAGCCGTTCGTCTATTCGGCGGCGCTGGAGAAGGGCTATTTCCCGGGGGTGCTCGTGGACGACACGCAGCGCACGCTCACACATGCGGAAACCGGCGCACGGCCGTGGCGTCCGCGCAATTACGGCAACCGTTACGAAGGCTTCATCCCGGTGCGGCGCGGGCTCGTGCGCTCGAAGAACCTCGTCGCGGTCAACCTGATGCAGGCAGCGGATGCACGGTACGTGCAGCAGCACGCGATCCGCTTCGGTTTCGATGCGCAGCGCAATCCGGCGTCACTGCCGCTCGCGCTCGGTGCGGGCGCCGTGACGCCGCTCGAACTCGCGAGCGCGTACGGCGTGTTCGCGAACGGCGGGATGCGGATGGTGCCCCGGTTGATCGTGTCGGTGAAGCAGCGTCATGGCGGCGCGCTGTACGACGCATCGGCGCCTGCGGGCGAGCGCGTCGTGTCCGCGCGCAACGCGTTCGTGATGGACAGCATGCTGCGCGATGTCGTGCGCAGCGGTACCGCGCGCGGCGCACTCGCGCTGCGTCGTGACGACGCGGCCGGCAAGACCGGCACGTCGAACGGGTCGAAGGACGTGTGGTTCGCCGGCTATTCGTCGGGGATCGTCGCGGTCGCATGGCTCGGCTACGACACGCCACGCCCGATGGGACGCGCAACCGGCGCGACGCTCGCACTGCCGGTCTGGCTCGACTACATGAAGACGGCCGTCGACGGACGTACGCCTGTCGCGGCGACGCCGCCGCAGGACGTCGCGCTCGTCGACGGCGATTTCGTCTATGCCGAATACACGCGCGGCGCGTGCACGGCGGACGTGCCGGCGTATATCCGCAGCCGCTTCGCCTGCGGCGGTGCGGCGGCCGTCGATGCGCCTGACGCCGCGGCCGACCGCGGCAAACGCAACGAGCGCAACGAGCGCGACGAGCCGATGCCAGCCGCCGTCGACGCGGCCGAGCGCGAGCGCGTGCTCGACCTGTTCCGTATCGACGACTGAGGCGCGCGATGCATACGCTTTATCTGATTGCGATCGTCGCGGAAGCGATGTCGGGTGCGCTGATGGGCATGCGGCGCGGAATGGATCGCTTCGGGCTCGCGCTCGTCGGCGCGGTGACGGCGCTCGGCGGCGGCACCGTGCGCGACGTGCTGCTCGGCCACTATCCGCTCGGCTGGATCGCGCATCCGGAGTATCTGGTAATCACGCTTGTCGCGGCGACCGTCGCATCGTGGGCCGCGCGGCACGTCGCACGGATGAAGACGCTGTTCGTCACCGTGGATGCGGTCGGCCTTGCGGCGTTCACGATCATCGGCTGCGACATCGGCGCGGCGGCGGGCACCGCGCCGATCATCGTCGTGCTGGCCGGCGCGATCACCGGCGTGTGCGGCGGGATGCTGCGCGACCTGCTGTGCAACGAGATGCCGCTGATTCTGCGCGACGAACTGTATGCGAGCGTTGCGTTCTTCACGGGCACGCTCTATGTGGGCATCCAGCATCTCGGCATCGGCTCGGGTATCGCGACGGCAGCCGCGTTGACGGCTGGCTTCTCGATGCGGATGCTGGCCGTGCGGCTCGGGTGGAAGATGCGCACGTTCGGTGTCGCGGATGTCGAACGCTGAGCGGCGTCGGCGGCCGGATACGGTAATTCACGCGCGCTACGCCGGCACCATGACCGGCGGCGCGCCATCGCCGGTTTCCACGATCTTCACCGCGAAGCCGTAGCAGTGCGCGATATGCGCGGGCGTCATCACGTCGCGCGGCGCTCCGTGCGCGACGATCGTGCCGTCGGCAAGCAGCGCGATCGTATCGGCGTGCCGCGCGGCGAGGTTCGGATCGTGAACGATCGCGAGCACGCCGAGCGTCCATTCGCGCGCGACCGAGCGCACGGTATCGAGCAAACGATGCTGATGCGCGAGGTCGAGTGCCGCAGTCGGCTCGTCGAGCAGCAGATAGCGCGGCTGTGTGTCCTTCGCGTCTTCGTCGGGCCACAGCTGCGCGAGCACTCGCGCGAACTGCACGCGGGCGAGTTCGCCGCCCGACAGCGTCGTCACGTCGCGGCCGACGAGCGTATCGGCGCCGGCGCGTTCGAGCGCCTGCCATGCGATGTCGCGGTCCCGATCGCGGCGCGCGATCGCGTGCGTCGCGCCGCTTGGCCGCGCATGCGGATAGCGGCCGAGCAGCACGATTTCGTCGACGCTGAACGGAAACGCCGGCTGTGCAGCTTGCGGGAGCACCGCGCGCAGGCACGCGAGCCGCGGCGCGTCGATGCGTGCGAGCGGTTCGCCGTTCAGCGTGATGTCGCCGCTCACGTGCACGCTATTGGCCGCGATGCGGCCGGTCAGTTCGCCCGCCAGGGCCTTCAGCAGCGTGCTCTTGCCCGCACCGTTGCGGCCGAGCAGCGCGGTCACGCGGCCGGGTTCGATCGACAGCGACAGGTCGCGCAGAACGGCGCGATGCCGGCGGGCGACGTCAAGATGATGGGCGGTCAGCATGATGAATGGAGCACGGGTCAGCCACCGAGGGCGCCGCGGCTTTTCCACAGAAGCGCGAGAAAGAAAGGTGCACCGAGCAGCGCGGTCAGCACGCCGAGCGGAATCTCGGCCGGCGCCGCGACGGTGCGCGCGGCGAGATCGGCGGTGAGCGTCAGCAGCGCGCCGAGCAGCGCGGCGCCGGGCAGCACGGTGCGCTGATCGGGGCCGCACGCGAGACGCACGCAGTGCGGCGCGACGAGCCCGATGAACCCGATGATTCCCGCGCACGACACGAGCGCGCCGACCGCAAGCGCGACCGCGACGAGCACGCGCCGCTTGAGCCGCTGCACGGGCACGCCGAGGTGCAACGCCTCCGTTTCGCCGAGTTGCAATGCATTCAGCGCATCACGGTCGCGCGCGAGCAGCACGCAGCCGATCGCGACACACGGTGCGACGGCCGCGAGCGCGGACCATTGCGCGCCGCCGAGGTTGCCGAGGCTCCAGAAGGTCAGCGAACGCAATTGCGCGTCGTCGGCGACGAACGTGAGCAAGCCGATCGCCGCGCCGACGAGCGCGTTGATCGCGATGCCGGCGAGAAGCAGCAGCGGAAGCGCGAGCCGGCCGCGCGACGCCGCGAGCCGGTAGACGAGCGCCGCCACCGCAAGCGCGCCCGCGAACGCGGCAACAGGCAGGACGGTCGCGCTTGCGTGCGCGGCGAACAGTGCTGGGCCGAGCACGATCGTCGCGGTTGCGCCGAGCGCCGCGCCGCTCGACACGCCGACGAGCCCGGGATCGGCGAGCGGATTGCGAAACAGCGCCTGCATCGCGGCGCCGGCCGCGCCGAAGCCGCCGCCGACGAGCAACGCGAGCGCGACACGCGGTGCGCGGATGTCGAGCAGCACCGTGCGCGCTTGTTGTGCCGACGGATCGCCGGCAAGCGCGGCCCACGCTTGCGCGAACGGAATGCGGTACGCGCCCACGCACAGCGCGACGGCGGACATGACACACACGAGGAGGGCGAGTGCCGCGAGCGCGAACGGCGCAACGCGGCGCGAAGTGGCGACACGGGCGGCGCCAGCGGCGGCAGCGGTGGCAGCACCAGCAGTGGTGGCAGCACCGGCAGCGGTGGCAGCACCGGCCGCGGCGCCAGCACTAGCACCGGCACCAGCACCGGCACCAGCACCAGCACCAGCACCAGCACCAGCAGCGGCGGCAGCACCGGCGGTGGTGGTTGCACCGGCGGTGGTGGTTGCACCGGCATCGGCGGCAGCACTGGCAGCAATGGCAGCACTGGCACGAGCACCGGCACCACCACCAGCACCACCACCAGCACCAGCACCAGCACCACCAGCACCACCAGCACCAAGACCGGCATTGGCACAAGCACGGGAGGCTGGCGACGGCGCGTTGAAAGTCGAAGCATCGGCACCCATCGACGCGACTCCGGAATCAGGCGAGCGCATCCGACAGCCGTCGGTGCAGGGTCGTGACCGCGAGCGGCAGGCGCGGGCCGAACCCGAGCAGAAGCAGCGCATCCAGCGACACGACGCGTTGCGCGCGGCCGGCCGGCGTCGCGCCGAACCCCGGCGAGGCGAGCAGCGCGGCGCGCCCGCCGACGGCTGCGAGCCCTTCGTCGGAGATCAGTACGACATCGGGCGCCGCGGCGGCGAGCGCTTCGGTCGTCAGCGGCTTGTAGTGATCGAAGCCTTGCATCGCGTTGCGCGCACCGGCGTAGCGAATCATTGCGTCGGCGGCCGTGCGCTGGCCGGCGGCGAGCGCCTGATTGCCGGTGTGATTCAGCATGAACAGCACGCGCTGCTGCTGCGCGGCACTGCCCGGCGGTCGTGCGGCGACCGCTTCGCGCGCAGCTTGCCAGTCTCGATCGAAGCGTTCCAGTAGCGCGGCGCCCGCATCACGGGCGTCGAGCGCCCGCGCGACGCCCGTGATCTTCGCGCGCACCGATTCGACGTCGTGGCGTTCGTCGAACATGGTCACCGCGACGCCCGCGCTTCTTACCTGCGCGATCGCGGCGGGCGGCCCGGCTTCCGCCGACGCGAGCACCAGATCGGGACGCAGCGACAACAGTCCCTCGGCCGATAGTGCGCGCTGGTAGCCGACCTTCGGCAGACGCTTCGCGGCATCCGGGTACGTGCAAGTCGTGTCGGTGCCGACGAGCCGGAAGCCGCGCGTGTCGCCGCCACCGAGCGCGAACGCGGTTTCCGCAAGCGCACCGCCGATCACGACCACGCGCTTCGGCGCGGCTTGCGCTAGCGCTCGGCCGGCCAGCGCACCCGTGAGCGCACCGGCGACCGCGCTCGCGAGCACGATGCGGCGTCGCGGCACGAACGATCGCGCGCTCACCGTGCACCTCCGCGCACCGCGGACGGCAACGTCGCGACGAGCCCGCGCCAGTCGTCGCGTTCGGCGTGACCCGGCTCGCGTTCGCCGAACAGCAGCGCAACGTGGTCGCCTTGGCGATCGAACAGTTCGAGCGACGTGACAATACCGTCGCTCGTCGGCTTCTTTACGACCCATGCGGCGGCGATCAGGTCTTCGCGCACGTGCAGGTTGAAGCCGGGGTCGAGCACGTTGATCCACGCGCCGACCTCGCGCACGTTCGCGACGGCGCCCGTGTGGATCTGAATCATCCCCGCATTGCCGACGAACACCATGATCGGCTGGCCGCTGCGCGCGGCCTGTTCGAGCACGTGCCGCAGCGCACGCGCGGCTTCGACCGGATATGCATACCGCGGATCGGCGAGACGCAGCGCCTGCATGCGGCTCACGCCGAAGCGCCGCGTGATGCCGAAGAACTGGTGCGTGTCGGTCATTGCGTCCCACGCGGCGCGAAAGCCCGCGACGTCGATCTCGGTGTCTGCCCGCTCGGGCGTTTTCCGCGCGGCGGGCGCGACGTCGAGCCCCGGCTCTTGCGATGCCGCGCGCCAGCGCTCGACGAACGCATCGTACGCGGCGTGATCGCTGTGCGCGCGCAGGTAGACCTTGTGGATCGCATGACCATGTGCGTCGAAGAACTGCAGACTCTTCAGTGCACCGTGCGCGGTTTCGTCGCGCACCGCGAACGCGGACGCCCAGTGACGATAGAAAATGCGCAGATCGATGTCGCCGAGCGCGAGGCCGACGGGGCCGTCATGGCTCATCTGCGCATATGCGCCGTCCTTTTCGTGGACGGCCGCGTCGTTGCGCGTGAGCGCCATCACGCGGCCGAGGCGCGGCATTTCCTCGAACATCGCCGGAAATCGTGCGTCGAGCCGCACCACGTGTTCGCCGACGAACGCGGCGAGCGCTTCGCCTTCGCTTACGCCGAGCGCGTGCGCGACGTCGCGGTTGCGCAGCTGGCGTTCGGCTTTCAGCCTGACGAACGCGTCGCGCAGCGCGGCGGCCGCGCGGGCCGGCGCGGCCGGCTGACCGGGAAGGGCGGAATGCATCATGTCGGACTCCTTCAGGTAACGGTTGGGGCAGGAACGCGTGACGGCGCGCATCGGAACATCGGAACGAGCATCAGAAATCCACCTTCATGCTGACGGCCACGGTGCGGCCGGGCGACGTGTACGCGTCGAGCACTTGCGAATCGGCCGCGATTCCGCGTACGTCGGACCAGTTCCAGTACTTGCGGTCGAACAGGTTGCGAATGCCGATCGTCGCGCTCACGTGCTTGTTGAAGCGGTAGCCGGCGCGCAGGTCGACGACGAACGACGACGGCGGTGCGAAGCACGTCTTGTTCGAGCAGTCGGACTTGTCGATGTCGTTGTCGCGTTTCGCGGCCTGGAACAGCAGGTCGCTCTGCACGATCCAGCGCTCGGTCGGCTCATAGCGCACGCCGAACACGGCGGAGAACGGGTTGACGGTGTTGAGCGGCTGGCTCGCCGCGCCATTGTTCTGCGTCGAGCCCTTCGTGAACGCCATCGCCGTCTTCAGCGTGACGCCGTTCGGCATCACCCATTCGGCGCGGCCCTCGAGGCCGTGGATCCGCGCGTCGGCGAAGTTCACGTACTGGAATACGAACGGGTCGGCCGGTCGGCCGCTGCCCGCGATCGTCGTGCGCGAGATGAAGTTGCGGTAGCGGCCGGTGAACGCGGCCGCGCTGTAGCGCACGACGCCGTAACTGGTGCCGGCGTTGCCGCGCAGGCCCGCTTCGAACGTGTCGCTCGTCTCCGGCTTCAGACTCGGGTTGCCGATCGACGTGTAGCCGTGCACCGGATTGGAGAAGCTGCTGTTCACCTGATCGGGCGTCGGCGCGCGGAAGCCGTGCGCATACTGCACGTACGGAATCAGCGCGGGCGTGATTTCGTACAGCACCGCGACGCGCGGCGACACTTCGTTCGCGCTGGTCGACACGGCCTTGCCGGTGAACAGCGGATCGTTTCCGGTCGGGCTCAGCCGGTACGTGTCGAAGCGCAGGCCCGGCGTGACGAGCAGGCGGCCGTAGCCGATCCGGTCCTGCACGAATGCGCCGAACAGCGTGTAATCGGTATCGGGAAACGCCTTGTTCGGGAACGCTTCGCCAACGCCCGGCACCGTGCCGTCGCGCAGGTTCGTCACGCGCGACAAGCTGCCGTCGACACCGTACAGCAGCTTGTGCGCGAACGGGCCGGTCGAGAAGCCGCTTTCGGCGAATGCGGAGCCGCCGAACGTGCGCTCCTTGTACTGGTTGTCGCGCGAACGCGATTTCAGCGGCGCGCCGCGCGTCTCGAACGCGTATTGATCCTGCTTCGCGTCCTGGTAGTAGAACTGCACGTGCGCGTTCTGGAACCAGCGGAGTGCATCGTCGCGGAGGTCGTAATCGACGCTGAAGCGGTTGCGTTCGATCCGATCGCGAGTCGTGAGGCCGAGCGTGTTCGGCGGATTGAGCGCCGACAGCACGTCGGTGCTCACGCGCCGCTGCACGGTTTCGGCGGTGAACCTGATCGTGTCGCGCGCGGTGGGCGTCAGCACCAGCTTGCCGAGCAGTGATTCCGAATAGACGTCCTGAGGATTCGATGTCGTGCGCAGCGTGTCCGCCGAGTTGTTGCTGCCGCGCGTGTCGATTTCGTGGCCGCGCCGCCCGTCGGCGATGATCATTCCCTGCACGCGATCGTTGCCGGCGGCGGCCGTCACGGTCGCGCCGACGCTGCGGTCGGCCGAGTCGTAGCTCGGCCGGAACGCGAAGTAGCGGGGCTTGCCGTAGACCGACAGCAGGTCGCGCGGATCCTTCGTGATGAAGTTCACCGCACCGGTCAGCCCGTCGCTGCCGTACAGCGCCGACGCCGGCCCGCGCAGGATCTCGATGCGCTTGAGCGTGTCCAGATCGGCGTAGTCGCCACGCCCGGCTTCGAGCGGGCCGAACGAAAATGCGCTCGGCAGGCGAATGCCGTCTTCCATCAGCAGCACGCGATTGCCCTCGAGGCCGCGGATGTTGATGCTCGAATCGCCGTCCCGGCCGCCGCCGAGCGCGGCGCTGCCGGGGCGGTACGCGGTGCGGCGCACCGTGACGCCGGGCTCGTAGCGCAGCGCGTCCTTGATGTTGGCGGCCTGCTGTTCGTCCAGATCGTCGTCGGTGATGACCGACACGGACGCGGCCGTGCGGCTCGTCGCGGTGGCGGTGCGGGTTGCCGTGACGGTGACGGGGTCGAGCAGCGCCGCGCCGCCGCGCGGGGACGCGGCAACGGCGGCGGTGGAGGGCTGGTTGGCGTGTTGAGCCGACGAATCGGCGCAAGCCGGGGCGGCGGACAGGCCGAACGCGCCGAACAGCGCGGCGCAGATCGGCCGCCGCGCCAGCGGATAGCAATGCACAGGTGGTCTCCCATTAATGATGACTAGCCCGAAGGCTGGCTGGGTGACGCGTTCACCTGGCTGGCCCGTTCGCGCGCGACACGCGACGAACGGCGAATTGAAAGGCAACTGATAACTGCAGCAGTCTAAATGAGAATGATTATCAGTACAAGAACGAAAGGCGGCGAGTGCACGGACGCGCGCGACCGGCGCGGCTCGGGCGATTCGCGCAGGAAGCCGACCAAGGAGAATGGGGCCGTCAGGCGAGGGATTCGATGCGAATCAGCAGATTGCGTGCGTGGGCGATGAATGCGTCGTGCGTCGCGCGATCGCCGTGGCCTTCGAAGCCGGCCTGCTCGGCGAATGCGAGCTGTTCGGCGTAGAGGTCGACGAGCGCGCGGCGCCCGTCGGGCGGCAGCGTGCGGATCATCGAGACGAGCAGCAGTTCCTGCGCGCGCAGCATGCCGGACAGCGATTGGGCGTTCATGCCGACCTCCTCGAACGATGCGGCGGCGGGCCGCTCATTTCATGGTAGGCGGTCGGCGCGCCGAGCGGAAATCAGCCGGCGGACGTGGTGGAACGGGCGTCGCGCACGACCTGCGCGACACGTTCGACGAACGCGGCGTCGACGCTCGACAGCGCTTCGCGCTTGCCGTCCGGCATTTCGACCATCAGCCGGTACGTGACGTCCTGCGTGGTCCAGGCAAGGTAGCCGACGACGGCGAGCATCACGCCGACGACGAGCGCGGCGCTCGATGCGCCGATGCCGCCGGCGATGGCGGTGGCCACGCCGATCAGCGAGATCAGCGACGGCACGAGACGATTCTTCGGGATCTTGACGACGTCGACGTCGCGGATGTCACGCAGTGGGAAGACTTGCCCGGCGGCCGACAGGCCGTTGCGCGTGACCATCACGCCGCGTTCGTTGAATGCGTTTTCCATCGTGTGGTGCGTGGACGAAAACGCGCAGCGTAGCAGACTTCGTTGCCGCGTCAAACGAGACCGAGTGCCGCACGATGCGTGCGGGCCGCGCACGGCGGCGGAAAGCGGGGCGTCAGAACTGCAGCCGGCCGTCGCCGTACAGGCGGCCCGGCACGTGCGATGCGACGACCTCGGCGATTTCTTCGTCGGTCGATTCTGCCGGCACGATCTGGCGCCGCGCGGGCGCGTCGAGATGCATCGTCCATTCGACGAGCCGGTACGGGCGGCCCCACGGGCGCTGCATTTCCACCGACACGCGGCAGCTCTGGACGGGAAGCGAATGCTGGCGCGTCAGAATCGCGTGCAGATGGCTGAAAACGGAATCTTCGATCATCGTGGCCTCCGATCCTGGCTTGTAGGCAATCTGATGGCGGTGCCGTAGAGGGTCTCAAAAAAAAAGCCGCCGGTGCTCAGGCGGCCAACAGGGGGGGTGAGAGCATCCTCTCAGCCCAGAATTAAGCGAAACTTAAAAGCCCATAAAAAAGCGCCCCGCCGGAGCGGGGCGCCTGTTACCGTCGTGATCCGCGTGAGGAGCGGCCAGTCAGGCGAATGCTTTAGAACTTGTGACGGATACCGACACGAGCGGCCAGCTGGTTCGACGAACCGTTGCCCGACGTGTTGAAGTAGCTCGTGCTCGAGCCGATCTGCGCCTGCACGTTGTTGCCCGATGCCTTCTGGTACACGACCAGGCCGTACACGTCGGTACGCTTGCTGAGCGCGTAGTCCAGGCCCAGGTTGCCCTGGTTCCAGTGCGCCGAGCTGCCGCTTTGCGTTGCGTTCGTGTACGTGTAGCCCGCTGCTGCCGACAGCGCCGGCGTGATCGCATACTTCACGCCTGCTTCGTATGCGTTGTAGAACGTGCCCGATGCGCCCGAGGCGATCGGCGTGAACTGCGTGCGCGTCCACAGCAGCCATGCCGTTGCCGGGCCGAAGATGTAGCGGCCGCCGACGCCGTACGTGCGCAGGTCGCGGATGTTCGTCAGCGCGATGTTCGCGATCGACGTCGAGAATGCCGGCGTCGACTGGCTCGGGAAGCGGATGTCCGTGTAGGCGGCGCCGAGCGCGAACGGGCCGTTCGCGTAGTTCAGGCCGAAGCTGTATGCGCGCGACGAACCGGCCGTCGTCGTGGTGCCCGTCGTCGTCGCCGGTGCGCCGGCGAAGTCGGTCGAGTTCGAGAAGCCGTACAACGCGCCGAACGTGAAGCCGGCGTAGTTCGCGCTCTGGAACTTCACCGAGTTGTTGATGCGGCTCGACGTCAGCTGGTCGATGTCGTTCACGTGGTAAGCGTAGTTGCCCGCGACCGTGTTGCCGCCCGTCGAGTAGTTCGAACCGAGGATGTCGGTCGAGAACGAGTACTGGCGGCCGAACGTGACCGTGCCGTATTGCGCCTGGCTCAGGCCGACGTAAGCCTGACGGCCGAAGATCGCGCCGCCCTGGCCGATCGTGCCGTTGCCGCTGTTGAAGCCGTTTTCGAGCACGAAGATCGCCTTCAGGCCGCCACCGAGGTCCTCGGTGCCGCGCAGGCCCCAACGGCTGCCCTGGGCCACGCCGTCGTCGTACTTGAACAGCTTGCCGCTGCCGCCGTTGGCGGTCTTGCTGTGGTTCACGTAGCTGATACCGGCGTCGATCACGCCGTACAGGGTGACGCTGCTTTGTGCGTGTGCCGCGCCGGCCGTTGCTGCGAGGATGGCGATGGTCAACAGTTTCTTGTTCAAAGGATTCTCCGAGCGAATGAATGGCGTGTCCAGTTGCGGTTCCGGCGCTCTCTATGGGCGCTTTCACGGACCGGTCGCAACTTTATCGGCGGGCCACGTAATGAATATGACAGCGACTGTCATATGACGAATGTGTGGTGCCGATGCGACACTGGATTTTGCCCCGGTTGTACAGCGGGGAGTTATACCGATTCCGCCTGAGATTCGATCGGGGTCCGGAATATGCACATGAAATAAGCTTGGTTGGTGCCGCTGCGGCGCCGTGCCACGATGCGCGCTTCAACAACGACACGGGACAAGAGGACACCATGCGACGTTCGATCCTGACCGGCCTCGGCGCGCTTGCCGCCGCGCTGGCCTTTGCCGCGCCCGGCGCGCACGCCGATTCGCAGACGCTGAAGATCGGCACGATGAGCGGCCCCGACGCGCAGATCTGGACCGAGGTGACGAAAGTCGCCGCACGCGAAGGCCTCGCGATCAAGGTCATCGAATTCAACGACTACGTGCAGCCGAATGCGGCGCTGGACGCGGGCGACCTCGACGCGAACGGTTTCCAGCACCAGCCGTTTCTCGACAGCCAGATCAAGCAGCGCGGCTACAAGATCGTCAATGTCGGGCTGACGTATACGGCGCCGATGGGCTTCTATTCGAAGAAGCTGAAGTCGCTGAAGGATTTGCCGGCGGGCGCGAAGGTCGGGATCCAGAACGATCCGTCGAACGGCAACCGTGCGCTGCTGCTGTTGCAGAAATACGGGGTGATCAAGCTGAAGCCGGGTGTCGGCACGAACGGCGTGAACGCGACGCCGCTCGACGTCGCCGAGAATCCGAAGAAAATCCGGATCGTCGAGCTCGACGCCGCGCAATTGCCGCGCGCGCTGCCGGATCTCGATGCCGCGTCGATCAACACCGACTACGCGGTGAAGGCCGGGCTCACGCCGGTGAAGGATGCGATCGCGATCGAGGACCTGCGCGGGCCGTACGCGAACCTGATCGCCGTGCGCGCGCAGGACAAGGACAAGCCCTGGGTGAAGAAGCTCGTCGCGGCCTATGAATCGGACGACGTGCGCAAGTTCATCGACCAGAAATTCGGCGGCGCGATCGTGCCGGCGTTCTGAACGCCGGCAGCCCCCACGCGAGCCGCGCCCGCGGCCGCCATGCCGCCAGGCATCGCGCATCGCGCGAAACCGAAATGCAAATCGCCCGCGCAAGCGGGCGATTTCATTGGTGCGCGCGGCGATGCCGCGCACGGCCGGCGGCCGAAGGAGCCCGGCGCTTGCTCAGGCCGACAGCAGCGACCCGGTGCGGATCGGCGTCGCACCGGCGATGCGCGCGACTTCCATCCCGGCCGTCGCGAAGCGCACGACCTGGCGCGCGTACAGCACGCCGGATACGCTGCTCTTCAGCGAGATTACGCGATCGCTGAGCGGATCGACGATGTCGGCCACTTCCTGGCCGGCCTCGATCCACGCGCCGACCGGCGTGCGGAACACGATCACGCCGGAGACCGGCGCAACGAGAGGATCGGTGCCCGCGAGCGGCGTGGCCGGATGCGCGAGCGGCGGCAGCGGGGCGGGCGTGCCGTCGATCACGCCGCGCTCGGTCAGGTATTCGACGATCGCCTGCGAATCCTTTTCCGCGAACTCGTACGACACGTCGCGCTCGCTGCGCAGTTCGACCGTGACCGAAATCGCGCCGTTCGGGATCGGGAAACGGTCGCCGAAGCGGTTGCGCAGATCCGACCAGCAGAAGCTGTGGATCTCGTCGAACGGATTGCCGACCGAGTTCAGCGCGAGCAGCGACGCCTGCGCATCGAGGTAGCGGGCCAGCGGCTCGACGTCTTCCCACAGGTCGGGATTCGTGTACAGATGCATCACCGCGTCGTTGTCGCAATGCAGGTCGAGCACGATGTCGGCGTCGAACGACAGCTTTTGCAGCGCGAGGCGCTGCGATTCGAGCTCGGTGCGCGGCTTTTGTTCGTCGAGCGCCTCGCCCATCGCGGCGCGTACCGCGGCGACGTTGCGCTGCGCGTCGTTCGTCAGCCGGCTTTCGATGCGCGGCAGCACGAGCGCCGCGAGATCGTGGAAATTGCGGTTGAAGTTCTGCATCGAGCCGAGCTCGAAGCGGCCAAGGTGATCGCCGAACACATGCTGCGACAGACCGATCGGATTCGGCACCGGCACGATCACCACTTCGCCGCGCAGCTTGCCGGCCGTCTCGAGCGCGGCGATCTTGCGACGCAACAGCGCGGCGACCAGCATGCCGGGCAGCTCGTCCGCGTGCAGCGACGACTGGATGTAGACCTTCTTGCCGCCGCGCGGGCCGTAGTGAAAGCTGGTGATCTGGCGTTGGGTGCCGATGGCGGGCGAAATCAGCGGATGGGTCTGCGTTTGCATGATGAGGGGAGGGCGGCGCAGCCGCGAGTGATCCGGTATGCGTGGAAGATCGATTGTACGTTGCCTTGCGCGAACCTATCAAACCGGTTCCCGGGCGCGTCATTTTCCTTTTCGAATCATCGGGTTGACGCGTAAAAAATAACGCGGGCGCGGCCGTTCCCCGACGCGCATCGGCGCGCTTCGCGGCGCGCGGGCGCAAAAAAAACGGGCTCCTTGCGGAGCCCGTGTGCGCGGATGAGAAGCGCGCTTTTACGCGGTATTACTTGCCGTACACGTCGAAATCGAAGTACTTCTTCGCAATCTTCTGGTACGTGCCGTCCTTGCGCATCGCGGCGATCGCGCCGTCGATCTTCGTCTTCAGGTCGGTGTCTTCCTTGCGCAGGCCGATGCCGGCGCCGTTGCCGAGCGTCTTCGGATCGTCGATGTCCTTGCCGGCGAAATCGAAGTTCGCGCCGCGCGGCGTCTTCAGGAAGCCGATTTCAGCCTGCACCGCGTCCTGCAGCGCGCCGTCCAGACGGCCCGAGATCAGGTCGGCGTAGACCTGGTCCTGGTTCTGGTACGGCACGACCGTGACACCCTTCGGCGCCCAGTACGTCTTCGCGTAGGTTTCCTGGATCGTGCCTTGCTCGACGCCGATCGACTTGCCCTTCAGCGATTCGGCCGTCGGCATCAGGCCCGCGCCCTTCTTCGTGACGAGGCGCGTCGGCGTGTTGAACAGCTTCGACGAGAACGCGATCTGTTCCTGGCGCGCCGGGGTCATCGACATCGACGACAGCACGCCGTCGAACTTGCGCGCCTTCAGCGCCGGGATCATCCCGTCGAAGTCGTTCTCGATCCACACGCACTTCGCGTTGATGCGGCGGCAGATTTCGTTGCCGAGATCGACGTCGAAACCGACCACTTTGCCGTCAGCGCCTTTCGACTCGAAAGGCGGGTAGCTTGCGTCGACGCCGAAGCGCACGGTCGACCAGTCCTTCGCGTAGGCAGTGCCGGCCGATACGGCGAGCAGGGCTACGGTCACAGCCGCAAGAATCTTTTTCACTCGGTGACTCCTCGT
The DNA here is from genome assembly GCF_018148075.1 of Burkholderia sp. AU19243. NCBI lineage: Bacteria > Pseudomonadati > Pseudomonadota > Betaproteobacteria > Burkholderiales > Burkholderiaceae > Burkholderia > Burkholderia sp. AU19243. The sequence continues at coordinate 88,891 of NZ_JAGSTV010000008.1, read as the reverse complement.
TTTGTTCGATGGGTGCGCGGTTGTGCCGCGCCGTAAGCCTTCGGCCCGGCGCGGTTTCGTGCCGGACTGTCCGTTTCGCCTGCCCGATGCGGGCGCGCGACGTGCGCAAGATTATCAAGACAAAATACCGGCAGGGCGCCTAGTACATGCCCCGATACCGGACCGACGGCCGCGCATGCGCCGCGCGACCGTTTCAGACCAAGGAACGATTCAACCGAGCGTTTCGTTGACCGCGCGCTGCAGGCACGTGACGAATTGCGATACGGCGGGCGTCGGCAGCAGGTCGCGGCGCGCGATGATCGACAGGTCGAAGCGCGGCATGCTTTCGTCGAGCGCGGCCGTGCGGATGCCGAGCGGCGCCACCATTGCGGCCAGCGGGCGCGTGAAGCAGCCGATCACGTCGGAGCGCGCGACGAGCCCGAGCGTCACCGCGAACGACATCGGCGAGCGCAACAGTCGCTTCGGCAGCGGCAGCCCGCGCGCCTCGAACATCGCGATCATCACGCTGTGCGGAAACTGTTCGGCGCCGACGGTCACGATCCACTCGGCTTCGAGCAAATCCTCTAACCGGCGCGCGTGCGCGAGCGGGTGGCCGTCGCGCATCACGACCGTGAATTCGGTCGACAGCAGCGGCACTTGCGTGAAATCGCGGTCGAGCGCGGGCACATGGTGCATCGCAGCGATGTCGAGCGTGCCGTTGCGCAGCTGCGCGAGCGCGTCGGGCACCGTCACTTCCTCGAGATGCAGGCTCACGTTCGGCATCGACCGGCGAAACGCCGTGACCGCATGCGGCAGCGCGGTCAGCGCGATCGACGGCATCGTGCCGACCGCGACGCGCCCCGACATTTCGCCTTTCACCTGTTCGACGGCCTCGACGGTGCGGCGCACGTCGCCGAGCAGCTGTTCCGCGCGCGGCAGCAGCGCGTGCCCGCACGCGGTCAACTCGACGCCGCGCACGCTGCGCACGAGCAGCTCGGCGTTCAGCGCCGTTTCGAGTTCGCGGATCGTATGCGTGATCGCGGGCTGCGTGACGCCGAGCTCGCGCGCGGCGGCGCGCAGGCTCTTGTGATGCGCGGCGGAGACGAACGCGTGGAGCTGCGCGATGTTCAGGTGATTGCGGATGCGGGTCATCGATCGGGTCCGGTTGGCGCGAAAGGGGGCTGTTGCTGCGTGCTTCAGGTGTCGATCCGGATGAAGGTCACGCATCGGCGCGTGCGCGGAACGCCTGCCGATAGCGCTGCGGCGACGTGCCGACAATACGCGCGAAGCGTTCGCGAAATGCGCCTACCGAACCGAAACCGGCTTCCGTCGCCACGTGTTCGATCGACAATTCGGTCACCTCCAGCAACTGTTGCGCATGACGCACGCGCGCGGTCTGCAGCCATTGTCCCGGCGACGTGCCCGTCTGCTCGTGGAAGCGCCGCGTCAGCGTGCGCACGCTCGTCGACGCCTTGCGCGCGATCGCGTCGAGCGTCAGCGGCTTGCGCAGGTTCGCCTGAAGCCAGTCCATCAGGTCGTGCAGTCCGTCGCCGCCGGCCGGCCATTCGGGTGCGATGAACTGCGCCTGCCCGCCTTCGCGCACGCGCGGCGCCACCGCGCTGCGGGCGGCGTCGACCGCGACCGCAGCGCCATAGTCTGCCTGGATCATGTGCAGGCACAGATCGAGGCCGGCCGCCGCGCCGGCCGACGTCAGAATCCGGCCGTTGTCGACGAACAGCACGTTCGGATCGACGTCGACGTCCGGATAGCGGCGCGCGAGTTCGGCGGCCGCGAGCCAGTGCGTCGTCGCGCGCAGGCCGTCGAGCAGCCCGGCTTCCGCGAGCACGAACGCGCCGCTGCAGATCGACGCGATCCGGCAGCCGCACGCGGCCGCCGCGCGCAGCGCGTCGAGCACGCGGCGCGACGTCGGCGCGAGCGGCACCGACGTGCCGGGGACCATGATCGTGTCGGCGTCGGCTAGCGCATCGAGGCGAAACGGCGGGCGCAGCTCGAACAGGTCGCCGCCGACGCGCGGCCGATCGCTGCATACACGGACGCGGTACGCCTGCGCGACGTGGGGCGCACGCACGCGCGCGAATGTGTCGCACGCCACGCCCAGATCGAACGGGACGACATCGGGCAAAGCGAGAACGGCGACCGTATGCATGGCGTCCGCGGCCGTGGCCAGAATCCGTTGAAAGATGTCATTCTAGCCAATGGCTCGAACCCGCACCGCGCGCGACAATCGCCGCGGACCATCCGGAGGCCTGCCGATGAAACAAGACGATCGCAACGCGTTGCGGAACCTGCAATACCTGTCGCTGGTGGAGGCGACCACCCTCATCGTGCTGATGTGCGTGCCGCTCAAGCACCTCGCGGGTTATCCGGTCGCGGTGTCGATCGTGGGCCCGGTGCACGGCATCGCGTTCGTGCTGTACGTGTGGGCGGTGGTCGGCACCGCGTCGAGCGGGCTGTGGAACAGGGGCGAAGTCGCGCGGCTCGTGCTGTCGGCCGTCGTGCCGTTCGTGGGGCTGGCGAGCGCCGCGTGGATCGCGCGCAGGCGGCACGCGCGATGATCTACCTGATACTGAAGGCCGTGCATCTGGTCGCCGTCGTCACGTTCGTCGGCGGGCTGTTGTTGTCGTCGGTCGCGGTCCGCATCGCGAACCTGGCCGTGCATCGCGCGGTGCGGCGCTGGGATCGCACGGTGACGGCGCCCGCGCTCGCGATCGTCTGGGGCGCGGGTGTCGCGCTCGCGCTGAGCGGTCACTGGTTCGGCAGCGCGTGGCTGTCGGTGAAGCTCGCGATCGTCGTCGCGCTGTCGGCGCTGCACGGGATCCTGAGCGGCACGCTGCGGCGCATGGAGCGCGACGATCTCGTCGTCGTGCCTGTGCCGTGGCTCGGGCAGGCGGCCGGTGCGGTGATCGTTGCAATGGCGTTCGTCGTCGGACTCGCCGTGATCAAACCGTTCTGACGCGGCGAATCAGGCCAGCGCGATCTCGACGGCCGCTAACGTACGACGCCGGATCCAGCCGCTGCCCAGCCGGATAGCGAGCCAGTACGGCGCGAACAGCCAGCGCGTGCGTGCGCTCGGGCAGTGAACGAAGGTTTCGGTGCGCAGGATGTGCGCGCCGGCGGCGAGTCCGATCACCTCGAACCGGAGCACCAGCTTTGCGTCGCGCGGGTCGTTGTGCCGGACGAACGCGTCGGCGTCGGCGATGGAACGCATGTCGGGCGTCGGGCGCCAGAAGCGCCCGATGAGACCGAGCGACAGCGACGTGTCGTCGCGATGAAGCGGTGTGAAGGCGTCCAGGCCGAAGCGCGCGCGTTCCGGGGCAGCCGGCGCGTTGCGCAGCGTGCCGGCGATCGCGGCCGGGAGTTCGCGCACCGTCAGCAGCGCGTCGATGACGGGATCGGCGCGCATGTCGAGCGATGCGACGACATCGATGATGCGCGCGGGCGGCGCGCCGATCGGCTGCGATTCGTGCACTTCGTGGAAGCCGAACGATGGAATGAATGGCGGCTTGCGCGCCGAGGTCCGGGTGCTCGATTCGGAGACGATGCCGAGTGAATTCATCGCGACTCCTGAAGGCAAAACGCGATCGTAGCATCGGGCGCGAATGAGCGTCGCGCCGTTTTCGCGCAGCGCGACACGCTGCCGCGCATCCGCAAAAAAGGCCTGGAAACGAACGCTTCCAGGCCATGAGGCCATCGACGACGATGGTGGAGGAGACGTTGTCGTCCCGATGCGCGCGGCCTTTTTGCGAGCGGCGTCGCGCACGATCTGCGCTCAGATGGCCCAGCCGCCGAGATAGAACGTGACGAGCACGGCCGCGATGAGCACGGTGCCGACGTTGAGCTTGCGAAATTCGCCGCTGGCGAGGCGGCCGATCACGAGCGTCGAGAAGCCGAGCATGATCCCCGTCACGATATTCGCGGTCAGCACGATGAACACCGCGCATACGAGGCCCGACATCGCGTCGACCATGTCGTCCATGTGCAGCTTGCTCACGCTGCCGAGCATCAGCAGGCCGACGTACATCAGCGCGGGCGCCGTCGCATACGAGGGCACGAGGCCCGCGAGCGGCGAGAAGAACATCACGACGAGGAACAGCAGGCCGACGACCGCGGCTGCAAGGCCCGTCTTCGCGCCGGCGGCCACGCCGACGCTCGACTCGATATAGGCCGCCGCCGGCGCGCCGCCGAGGAAGCCGGAGAAGATCGAACTGACCGAATCCGCGGTCAGTGCGCGGCCGCCGTTGACGATGCGGCCGTTGTCGTCGAGCTGCCCTGCCTGGCCGGCGACCGCGCGAATCGTGCCGGTCGCGTCGAACACGGCCGTCATCACGAGCGCGAGCACGCTCGGCAACACGGCCATCGACAGCGCGCCCTTGATGTCCATCGCACCGATCAGCGACGCATGGCCCGGCGCGCTCAGCGACGGCAGCGCGAAGACGCCGCGGTACTTCACCGCCGGATCGAACGCGAGGCCGATCAGCGAGATCGCGACGACGACGAGCAGGATGCCGCCCGGTACGCGCCGCTTTTCGAGCCCGAAGATCGCGGCGAGGCCGATGACCGACATGATGACGGGGAACGCGCTGATTTGCCCGAGCGACACCGGCAGGCCGGCGCCCGGATTCTTGATCACGAGGCCGACGTCGTTCGACGCGATCAGCAGCAGGAACAGGCCGATGCCGATGCCGGTGCCGTGGGCGACGCCTGCCGGCAAGTTGCGCAGGATCCACGAACGCACGCCGGTGACCGAGATGCCGGTGAACACGACACCCATCAGGAAGACGGCGCCGAGCGCGACGCTCGGGTGCAGTCCCTTGCCGAGCACGAGGCCGAACGCGGTGAAGGCGGTCAGCGAAATCGCGCAGCCGATCGCGATCGGCAGCTTCGCCCACAGGCCCATCAGCAGCGAACCGAACGCGGTGGTCAGGCAGACCGCGACGAACACGGCGCTCGTGTCGAAGCCGGCTTTGCCGAACATGCCGGGCACGACGAATACGGAATACACCATCGCGAGGAAGGTGGTCACGCCCGCGACGATTTCGCGACGTTGCGTGCTGCCGCGCGACGAAATGCCGAAGTACCGGTCGATGAGCCCCGTGGTGCGGAGGTCAGTTTCTTGCGCGCCGACGCCGACCGTCGGTTGCACCGGGGTATCACTCATGAGCTTGCTCCTTTATCAGCGTGCTGAAACGGGCCGTGGCGGACCGTCGTCAGGGTGTCTCGTATCTGGTTGAAGTTATCGGCAACGTCGTGGGCGCGCATGACGCGTCACGCGTGGTGCGTGTCGTCGTGCGCGCTCCGAAGGGCGCGCGGATGGCGCGTCGTGCGACGCATGGTGGGGTCGACCCGTCACGTGTGCTTTGCCGTAGCGAAGGTTAGGCGAACGGGTCATCACGTCCCATTGGGGGACGTGCATGCAGCGCATGTCGCAACGCTTATATCGGCGTGGAACGGGGCTTTGTCGGCGCGGAACGCGTGTATACGCCTAGATGGAATCCGTTAAGGCGACTATTTGAATGCCGGACCGGCGCGCCGCGCGGATGGCGGGTGATGCGTCGAATCTTACGCGCGTCTTTCATCGGCCGCGTACGGCGGCACGGACGCCGCCGCGCGCAGCCCGCATCCGGACGATGCCGCCGCGGCGCGTGAGCCGTGCAGCTGCCGCCGCATTTCGACCGCCCGTCAACCGCGCGACAGATGTGCAAGGTACGCGTCGAACATGTCGGCCATCGCGTCCGAGAACGCGGCGATCTCCGCGGGCGTGCGCGCGGTTTCGGAGAACGCCTTGCCGCCGGACGTGAGCGTCGTCATGACGAGCGTGCACGCGAGCGCATGTTCGGCGTCGGATACGCCGGGCAGCGCTTCGCGCATGAACGCGCTGAACACGCGGTTGCCCTCGGCCTTCACTGCCTGGGCCTCGGGGGCGTCGCGATAGAGGGGCGCGGCGTCGTCGAGCGCGATGCGCATCGGCGCCTCGTCGCATTCGGAACGGATAAACGCGTGGACGGCGGTGCGCAGCCGCTCGGGCGGCGTCTTGCTCGTGTCCTGCAGCATCTCGCACAGCATTCCCGACGTCTGCCGCCATTCGTCGTGCTGGAGCCGGAACAGCACGGCCGCCTTGTTCGGAAAGTACTGGTATAGCGAGCCGACGCTCACGCCGGCGCGCTCGGCGACGCGCGCCATCGTGAAGCGCTGTGCGCCTTCGGCAGCCAAAACCTGAATAGCGGCCTCGAGCACGTCGTCGACGAGTTGGGTCGAGCGGGCCTGCCGAGGCTGTCGGCGCGAGGCGATCGGGGCGTTGCGACGCTGGGTCATGACGGGCCTGCCAATGCGAATAGTAAAACCTGAATAGTTCGTCATATTCTAGTCGGGCGCACTGACGCATTCAACCTGACACCGGAGATTCGCATGACCACCCTGATTCAAGACCCGCTCGCGTCGCTGCTGGAGCGCCTGTTCGACGAAGCCGACGCGTCGTCGCCCGCGTCGAACCCGGACTTCGCCGACTTGACGCGCGACGAGCAAGCGCGGCTGATGCGCAGCAAGACCGGCTACGCGGACTTCTATGCACGCCTGAAGGACTACCCGCTCGCGGTGTCGCGCGAGACGAGCACGCTTCTGTACATGCTCGCGCGCAGCTGCGGCGCGCGTTCGATCGTCGAATTCGGAACGTCGTTCGGCATCTCGACACTGCACCTCGCCGCCGCGTTGCGCGACAACGGCGGCGGCCGCGTGATCACGAGCGAGTTCGAAGCGTCGAAGGTCGCGCGGGCGCGTGCGAACCTCACGGCGGCGGGATTGGCCGATCTGGTCGAGATCCGCGAAGGCGATGCGCTGAGCACGCTGGCCGTGGATCTGCCGGATACCGTCGACCTGCTGCTGCTCGACGGCGCGAAGGCGCTGTATTCGGAGATACTCGCGCGGGTCGAGCCGCGCCTGCGGCCGGGTGCGTTTGTCGTCGCCGACAACGCGCAGTACAGCCCCGAGTACCTCGCGTACGTGCGCGAGCCGCGCAACGGCTTTCTGTCGGTGCCGTTCGGCGGCGACGTCGAGCTGTCGATGCGGATCCGCGGATCGCGACCGGATTGACGTTGGCCGCCGAGCTTCTGTCGTTACGCTGCGGTTTGTGCGAGCGTCGGGTAGTCGGTCAGGCCGCGCGCGCCGCCGCCGAACAGCGTGTTGCGGTCGTGCTGCGCGAGCGGGGCGCCGGTGCGCAGGCGCTCGGGCAAGTCGGGGTTCGCGACGAACGGACGGCCGAACGCGACGAGGTCGGCCCAGCCGGCGGCGATCGCATCGCGCGCACGCTCGGCGGTGTACGCGCCGGCGTAGATCAGCACGCCCGGGTACGCGGCACGCAACTGCTGCTTGAATGCGACCGGCATCAGCGGCGCGTCGTCCCAGTCGGCTTCCGCGATGTGCAGATAGCCGACGCCGAGTTCGCCAAGCAGCTTCGCGGCGGCGAGATAGGTGGTTTCCGGATCGTCGTCGACACAGCCGTTCAGCGTGGTCAACGGCGCGAGCCGGATGCCGACGCGCGACGCGTCGCCGGTGCCTTCGATCAGCGCCTGCGCGACTTCGCGCAGGAAGCGCAACCGGTTGTCCAGCGAGCCGCCGTATGCGTCGGTGCGCGTGTTTGCGTTCGAGTCGATGAACTGGTTCACGAGATAGCCGTTCGCACCGTGCAGCTCGACGCCGTCGAAGCCGGCTTCGATCGCGTTGCGGGCGGCGGCGCGGTATTGGTCGACGATCTCGCCGATTTCATCGACCGACAGCGCGCGCGGCTCGGACGCCTGCACGAAGCCCGGCGTGCTGCCGTCGTCGCTGGCGACGAACACGTTCACGCCCTTCGCCTGCAGCGGCGACGACGACACGGGTTGGCGGCCGCCGAGCAGGCTCGTATGGCTCAGCCGGCCGACGTGCCACAGCTGCGCGAAGATGCGGCCGTGCGCCGCGTGGACGGCGTCCGTCACCTTGCGCCAGCCGGCTACCTGCGACGGCGTGTGGATGCCGGGCGTCCATGCGTAGCCTTTGCCGAGCGGCGCGATGTACGTGCCTTCGCTGACAATCAGCCCCGCACTCGCGCGCTGCGCGTAATACGCGGCCATCAATTCGTTGGCTTCGTCGCCAGGCTGACTCGCGCGCGAGCGTGTCATCGGCGGCATCACGATGCGGTTCGGCAGCGTCAGCGCGCCGAGTTGCAGCGGTTGGAACAGCGGATCCTGTTGAGTCATGGTGGTGTCCTGTCGGTGCCGCAGCCGGCTGGCCGCGGGCGGGTCGTTTGGAGGAGCGTGCGGGGCGCGCTCAATCCCACTTCGGTGCGAGACCGGCCGGGTCGACCTCGCGGCCGTTGCGCTCGAGCGCGGCGATCTGCACGAGGTCTTCGTCGGTCAGGCGCAGCGTCTGCGCGAGCAGGTTGCTCGCGAGGTTCTCGCGTTTGGTCGACGACGGAATCACCGAATAGCCGAGCTGCAGCGCCCACGCGAGCGCGACCTGCGCCGGCGTCGCGTCGTGGCGCTGCGCGATCGCGCCGATCACCGGGTCGCCGAGCACCTTGCCGTACGCGAGCGTCATGTACGACGTCACGTGTATGCCTTCGCGTTGCAGGAATTCGACCAGCTTGCGGTTCTGCAGATACGGGCTCAGTTCGATCTGGTTCGTCGCGATCGCATCCTTGCCCACCACGGCGATCGCTTCCTTCGTCAGTTCGATGTTGAAGTTCGAGATGCCGATCTGGCGCGTAAGGCCCTTCGCCTTCGCGTCGGCCAGCGCGGTCATGAACGCGGCGAGCGGCACGCCGTTGTCCGGTGCCGGCCAGTGGATCAGCGTCAGGTCGACATAGTCGGTGCGCAGCTTGCGCAGACTTTCCTCGAGGCTCGCGGCGAGCTTTTCCGGTGCGTAGTTGTCGACCCAGATCTTGGTCGTGAGAAAAAGGTCTTCGCGGCGCACGCCCGATGCGGCGATTGCGTCGCCGACTTCGGCCTCGTTGCCGTAGATCTGTGCGGTGTCGATCGCTCGGTAACCGAGCTCGAGCCCGCTGCGAACGGAGTCGATGACGACCTGGCCTTGCAGGCGAAACGTGCCGAGGCCGAATGCGGGAATGTTGCTCATCATGTGCTCCTGGAAGGGGGGCGATTGCGGTATGGAAGTCATTCTGACGCTTGGGACTGGTGAGATAAACGCCTTCAGACGTCAAAAATATTTGATCTGAAATCAAATATCGACGTGCATTACTTCCGCGGCGTCTGCGTGCGCCGCCCTTATGCGACGCTGGCCGGCGCGTTCGCATGGAACGCCGGCAGCACGTCCGATGCGATCTCGCACATCGTCTCGTCGAGCGGACGCCGGTTGCGGCGAAAATGCAGGCCGATATGCTGCACGCCCGCATCGCGCATCGCCGCGAGTTCTTCCGTGAGCGCGATGCGGCCGGCGCGCGCGCCGAAGCGGTGGCGCTGCAGCGGTTCGTGCGGATCGTCGGCGAGATCGAGATGGATGAAGCTCACGTATGGCTTGCTGCCGGCCACCGCACGCCAGTTCGCGACGCGCCGCACGTGATCGGCCGGCGTGCCCGGATACGCGAGGCAGCCGTCCATGTGTTCGCCGATCCATTCGGGCGTTTGCTGCGCGAGGCCGGCGACGAGCAGCGGGACCGGCGAGCGTGCGGCAGGCAGCACGTCGAGGCCGGGCGGCAGCTGTCGGCGCGCGCCGTCGCGCAGCACCGCGATCTGGTCGCGGAACGTTGCGCCGCGCGTGGCGAAGTCGCGGCCGAACAGCGGATATTCGACCGGCCGGTCGCCGCTCGCGACGCCGAGCAGCAGACGGCCGCGGCTCAGTTCCTGGATCGTCGCGGCCGATTTCAGCGTGAGCAGGGGCTCGCGCAGCGGCAGCACGACCGCCGCCGTGCCGAGCAGGATGTCACGCGTGATGCCGGCGAGATACCCGAGATACGAGAACGTCTCGAACACCTGCGCGGCGTCGCCGAACGACGGGTCGTACACCGGCACGTCGCGCACCCAGAGCGCGCGGAAACCGAGCGTGTCGGCGAGTTGCGCGAGCTCCGCGTGGATCTCCATGTCGGGCACGCCGGGGTGGCGGCCGTCATGCTGGCGTTTGGCGTTGCCGGCCGGCGTCCAGTCGTTGTCGAGCGGCAGTTCGACGCCGATGCTGAAACCGCCGTCGGCGAGTGTGTCGAGCGAAGTGGGCATGATCGGCTCCGTTCAGACCGCGCGCAGGCTGCCTTCGAGGCGATGAAAATCGAGCGACGCCGCGGTGAAGAACGAGCGCGACGTGCCGGCGGCGAAATCATCGATATGCACGACGGTCGCACGGTCGGCTTCCTGCCACGAGATCGCGTAGGTGTCGCCGGCGACGGGCTGCCACGTGTATGCGACTTCGCCTTTCGCACCCGCGTACGGGCCTTCGGTGATCTCGTAGCGCATGTGGCGGCCGTCTTCGTCATACGCGTTGAGCGCGGTGAGGCCGTCGTAGCGGACTTCGAAGGTCTTGCCGGCAAAAGGTGGACGTTGGGTCGGTGCAGTCATGGTGTGTGGCTCCTGCCAGAAGATGACGTTCAATGGGCGAGTTCGACGGGTTCGGCCGTGCGTTCCGGCAGGCCCTGACCGCGATCGAGGCGGCCGCTGAGTGCGGTCAGCGTGAATGCGCCGAGCGTGACGACGGCAGCGATCCACGGCGTATGGCCGAGACCGACGTTCGCGACGATCAGGCCGCCGAGCGACGAGCCGCCCGCGACGCCGAGGTTGAACGCGGCGATGTTGAAGCCCGATGCGACGTCGGTGGCGTCGGGCGCGAAGTGGCGCGCCTGCTTGACGACGTACACCTGCAGCCCCGGCACGTTGCCGAACGCAACGGCGCCCCAGGCGAGCATCGTCACCACCGCGAGCCACTTCACCTGCACCGTGAAGGTCAGCGCGAGCAGCACGATCGCCAGCAACACGAAAATTCGCTTGAGCGCCTTGACCGGTCCGACGCGGTCGGCGAGCTTGCCGCCCCACACGTTGCCGAAGGCGACCGACACGCCATAGCCGACGAGCACGAGGCTGACCTGCGACGGCGTGAAGCCGGCGATCTGTTCGAGCAGCGGCGCCATGTACGTGAACGCGATCAGCGAGCCGCCGTAGCCGACCGCCGTCATCGCATAGACGAGCAGCAGGCGCGGTTGCGCGAGCACGCGGAACTGGCGGGCGAGCGGCGCCGGCGGCGTTTGCGGCAGGCCGCGCGGCACGAACGCGACCGCGCCGACGAACGCGACGAGGCCGAACAGCGCGACGATCAGGAACGTCGCACGCCAGCCGAAGTGCTGGCCGATGAAGGTGCCGAGCGGAATGCCGGCGACGAACGCGACGGTCATGCCGCTGAACATGGTCGCGATCGCGCTCGCAGCCTTGTCCTTCGTCACGAGCGTCGTCGCGATGATCGAGCCGACCGAGAAGAACACGCCGTGCGCGAGGCCGGTGAGCACGCGCGCGACGATCAGCGATTCATAGCTCGGCGCCTGCCACGCGACGAGGTTGCCGACGGTGAACAGTGCCATCAGCGCGGCAAGCAGCGTTTTGCGCGGCACGCGGCCGGTGAGCGCGGTGAGGAGCGGCGCGCCGATCGCGACGCTCAGTGCGTAGAGACTGACGAGCAGGCCGGCCGACGGCAGGCTGACGCCGAGGTCGGCGCCGATCGTCGGAATCAGCCCGACGATCACGAACTCGGTCGTGCCGATGGCAAACGCGCTGATGGTCAGCGCAAGCAGGGCGAGAGGCATGATGGGATCCAGGGTCCAGTAAGGATGGATCGCAGTGTGCCGCCTTTACTTTTGCGGAAAAACTGGTCTATAAACCAAATTGTTTTGATTTCAGATCAACAATGAAAATCACGCTCGACGAACTCCAGGCCTTTGCCGCCGTGGTCGATACCGGTTCGATCACTGCTGCCGCGCAGCAGCTCGACCTGACCGTGTCGGCCGCGAGCCGCACGCTCGCGCGGCTCGAGGAAAAGCTGAAGACCACGCTGCTGCGCCGGACCACGCGCCGGCTCGAACTGACCGAAGAGGGGCGCGCATTCCTGCAGGATGCGCGCGCGATCATCGAGTCGGTCGAGAATGCCGAGGAGCAGATGCTCGCGCGGCGCGAGATGCCGTCGGGGCGGCTGCGCGTCGACGCCGCGACGCCGTTCATGCTGCACGTGATCGTGCCGCTCGTGCGCGGCTACCGCGAACGCTTTCCGAAGGTCGACCTGGAACTGAACAGCAACGAGGGAATCATCGACTTGCTGGAGCGGCGCACCGACGTCGCGATCCGGATCGGGCGGCTCAAGGATTCGACGCTGCACAGCCGGCGGATCGGCAACAGCAGGCTGCGTATCCTCGCAAGCCCCGCGTATCTCGATGCGCACGGCCAGCCGCGCAAGGTGGAGGATCTCGCGAAACACACGCTGCTCGGCTTCACGCAGCCCGAGTCGCTGAACCTGTGGCCGATCCTTGGCACGGACGGCGAGCCTTGCCGTATCGAGCCCGGCATCTGGTCGTCGAGCGGCGAGACGCTGCGGCAGCTCGCGCTCGAAGGTGCGGGCATCGTGTGCCTGTCGGATTTCATGACCGCGCAGGATCGCGACACCGGCAGGCTCGTGCAGGTGCTCGCGCGGCAGACGCTCGACGTCGAGCAGCCGATTAACGCGGTGTATTACCGGAACACCGCAATTTCGTCGCGGATTGCGTCGTTCGTCGATTACATGATCGAGGCGCTGGGTGGCGGAACCAGTGGCGATGCGCCGGCGCGGCGCAAGGCCGCGTGGCTGGGGCACGCGTAGCGGACGCCGTGTGGCGGGGCCCGGCGCCGTTCCCGCACGTGGGGGCCCGCCGGATTTGCATGATTTGCCTGCGCCGGATTTGACGGCGGCGCACGCGTGCGCCGCTCACCCTGCTGTGCGCGCATGCCGACGGCGCTCGCGCCGCCCGCATGCGTTCACATGAAGCGCTTCTCGTGCCCTTGCGCCGGTTGCGCGATCCGTTACGCCTCTTCGGCCCACGACATGTTGTCGCGCGCGAGCAGCGCCGACGATGCGGCGGGCCCGAACGTGCCGGCCGTGTAGAGGCGAGGGCGGTCGCCGAGCTGTTTCCAGCCGTCGAGGATCGGCTCGACCCACGACCAGGCGGCTTCGAGCTCGTCGCGCCGCATGAAGTGCGTAAGGCGACCGCGGATCACGTCGATCAGCAGCCGCTCGTACGCTTCCGCGCGTCGCTCCGGAATCGCCTGCTGCAAATCGAGGTTCAGGCTCACCGGCACCATCTTCATCCCGCTGCCCGGTTCCTTCGCGAGCATTTGCAGCTGGATCGATTCTTCCGGCTGCAGCTGGATCACGAGGCGGTTGCTGTAGTGGCGCGGGCCGCTCGGGATGATCGAGAACGGCATGTCCGCGAACTCGATCACGATCTCCGACTGGCGGCGTTGCAGCCGCTTGCCGGTGCGCAGGAAGAACGGCACGTTCGCCCAGCGCCAGTTGTTGACGTACGCACGCAGCGCGACGAACGTCTCCGCGTGGCTGTCCGCCGGCACGTTGTCTTCTTCGAGATAACCCTTGACCGGCTGGCCGTCCACCGCGCCCGCCGTGTACTGGCCGCGCACCGTGTCGCGCGCGACATCCGACAGCGCCATCGGCCGCAGCGAGCGCAGCACCTTCAGCTTTTCGTCGCGCACCGCGTCCGGGTCGAGCGACACCGGCGGCTCCATCGCGACGATGCACAGCAGTTGCAGCAGGTGGTTCTGCACCATGTCGCGCAGCGCGCCGGTGTGGTCGTAGAAGCCCGCGCGGCTGCCGACGCCGACCGTCTCCGCGACCGTGATCTGCACGCTGCGGATGCTCGGCGCCTGCCACAGCGGCCCGAAGATCGGGTTGCCGAAGCGCAGCACCATCAGGTTCTGTACGGTTTCCTTGCCGAGGTAATGGTCGATCCGGTAGATCTGCGATTCCTCAAAATGCTTGCCGACCGCATCGTTGATCGCTTTCGCCGACGCGAGATCGTGGCCGAGCGGCTTTTCGAGGACGACGCGCGAGCGCGCATCGACGAGATGCGCTGCCGACAGGTTGTCGCAGATCGTCGTGAACAGTTCCGGCGACGTCGACAGGTAGAACACGCGGATCGCGTCGCCGCGCGCCGCTTCGGCGAGCCGTGCGTAGTCCTGCGGCGCGTTCACGTCGATCAGCACGTATTTGAACAGGTCGAGGAAGCGGGCCCAGGCTTCGGCGTCGAACGCCTTCTCGTCGATGAACGGGCGCGACTGCTCGTCCATGAACTTGCGGTAGCCGTCGATGCCCCAGTCGCGCCGGCCGACCGCGATGATCCGCGTGTCCGGCGGCAGGTTGCAGTGCAGATGCGCCATGTACAGCGCGGGCAGCAGCTTGCGGGCGGCCAGGTCGCCGCCGCCGCCGAAGATGATCATGTCGACGGGCTGCTCGGCTTCGGTCTGGTTGGGCTTGTTCGTCATGAGTGATTCGCGGTCTGGGAACGGGTGAGCGTGGAACGGACGCCGACGCGCCGGCCGCTGGTGGGTTGGCGTGCCAGTACGTGAAAACGCTAATAGTGCACGGTTTTGACGAATTGCGGATGGGTCCCCGATGTAACGGCGCTTGCATTCCAGCCGAAAGTCCGATTATGATTGAGCACTCACTCATTAAAGGAGCGTCGACGTGGCCCGACCGCGTAGTCCCGACAAGCACGAAGCGATCCTTTCTGCGGCCGCGCGCGCGCTTGCGGAGGACGGCGCGGGCGCGACCACGGCTCGGATCGCGCGGCTCGCCGGCGTTGCCGAAGGCACGGTATTCACCTATTTCGAGACCAAGGACGTGTTGCTGAACGCGTTGTACCTGAGCCTGAAGGCCGGCATGCGCGACGCGATGATGACCGGGTTTCCGGAGCACGCGCCGGCCGAGCAGGCGATGCGGCATGCGTGGAATGGGTACGTGACGTGGGGCATCGAGAATCCGGACGGCCGGCGAGCGCTGCAACAGCTGGGCGTGAGCGGCCGCATCGACGACGCGCACCGCGCGGCCGGAGCCGAAGGTTTCGGTGCGGTCCGTGCGCTGCTGCGCGAGCATGCCGCCGCGGCTCGCGGGCTGAAGGCCGATGATGCGCATGCGTTCTGCGCGGCGCTGTTCACGTCGATCGCGGAAACGGCGATGGACTCGATCGCCCGGGATCCGGCCCAGGCCGAAGGTTACCGGGAAGCGGGTTTCCGCGCGTTGTGGGCTGTGTTGCACGCGGTGTGAGCGAAGCGGTGACGGGCCGACGGGCGCAAGAGCGCCAGGCCTGAACGCGGCATCGGCAGCCGTTGCACGCACCGGGCTGCCGCCGGGAATGGGCGGGACGTGGTTTCAGGATGGGCGAGTCACGGTCGAACGACTGTTTGATCGCGTCATGTTAATGAGTGAGTAATCATTCATTTTGGTTTCAACCTTGTCGAGGAGCGGGATATGTCGAAAGTCTGGCTGGTAACGGGGGCCGCACGCGGCCTGGGGCGTTCGATCGCGGAAGCGGTGCTGGCGGCGGGCGACCGCCTGGTGGCCGGCGCGCGCGATCCTGAGCGGCTTGCGGATCTGGTGGAACGGTACGGCGAGCGCGTGCTCCCGGTCGCGCTCGACGTGACCGACGAAGCAGCGGCCGCGCACGCGGTGACGGCGGCTCGCGACGCGTTCGGCCGCATCGACGTGCTGGTGAACAACGCCGGCTACGGTCACACGGCGCCGTTCGAGCAAATGGGTGGCGACGACTTCCGCGCTCAGATCGAAACGAATTTCTTCGGCGTGGTCAACCTCACGCGCGCGGTGTTACCGACGATGCGCGCGCAGCGCGCGGGCCACATCTTCCAGGTATCGTCGGTCGGCGGGCGCACGTCCACACCGGGGCTGTCCGCATATCAGGCCGCGAAATGGGCGGTCGGCGGATTCAGCGACGTGCTGTCGAAGGAGGTCGCGCCGTTCGGCGTCCGTGTGTGCACGCTCGAGCCGGGCGGGATGCGGACCGACTGGGCCGCGCAAGCGAAGCGCGAAGTCGACGGGCTGTTGCCCGACTATCGGCCGTCGGTCGGGAAAATGCTCGACCTGCTGGGCTCGTACGGCGGCAACGAAGTCGGCGATCCCGTACGGATCGCGGCGCTGATCGTCGGGTTGTCGCGCCGCGACGACGTGCCGATGCGGCTGCTGCTCGGCGGCGATGCGCTGTTCGTGTGCGAGCAGGCGGAGACGCAGCGTGCGGACGAGGCGGCGCGGTGGCGGGACACGACGTTGTCGACGATGTTCCCGGATGCGAAGCTGCCGGACGGGCTGCAGGCGCTGAAGAAGGCCGGTTGAACACGCAGCGGCGGTGTCGCGGGTTCGGTGAGCGGCGCGGCGGTCGCCGCTGGCGCGGCGCGCGAGCGCAAGCCGGAGACGGGCGGCATGCGCTCGCCCGGCTTGCGCGGCCGGCGCCGCCGATGCCCGGTTACCGCCCCAGCGTGTAAAACTCCGCGTTCGGCCGCATGTTCGTCACGTTCGCGATGCGATTCGACATCCCGAAGAATGCCGAGATCGCTGCGATGTCCCACGCGTCTTCCTCGGTGAAGCCATGCGACTTCAGCGTGTCGAAGTCTGCCTCGCCGACCAGATGCGCGGACTGCGACACCTTCATCGCGAAGTCGAGCATCGCTTTCTGGCGCACCGTGATGTCGGCCTTGCGGTAGTTGGTCGCGACCTGGTCGGCGATCAGCGGATCCTTCGCGCGAATGCGCAGGATCGCGCCGTGTGCGATTACGCAGTACTGGCACTGGTTCGCGCTGCTGGTCGCCACGACGATCATTTCGCGTTCGGCCTTCGTGAGGTTGCCGGGCTTGTCCATCAGCGCGTCGTGATACGCGATGAACGCGCGAAACTCGTCCGGGCGATGCGCGAGCGTGAGGAACACGTTCGGGATGAAGCCCGATTTTTCCTGCACGGCCGCGATCCGTTCTCGAATGTCGTCGGGCAGTTCTTCGAGTGCCGGCACCGGGAAGCGGCTGACGGGGGCGTTGTCTGCGGCAGTCATGGGGTCTCCTGAATAAAGCGTTGCGGGCGGTTCCGACGCGCGGGCCGCCCGTCGATAAACAAACGACGCATTGCCGTTGCCGGCTCATGCGTTGACGTCGACGACGATGCGGCCGCGCACCTTCCCGCCGATCAACTCGCCGGCGAGCGGAATCGCGTCGCCGAGGCCGACCTGGTGGCCGATCGTACCGAGCTTCTCCACGTCCAGATCGGACGCGAGGCGGCGCCATGCTTCGAGTCGCTCGGCACGCGGACACATCACGCTATCGATGCCGACGAGCGTCACGCCGCGCAGGATGAACGGCGCGACGGTCGCAGGGAAGTCCATGCCCGCAGCGAGGCCGCAGGCCGTCACCACGCCGCGATAGCGCGTCGTCGCGCATACGTTCGCAAGCACGTGGCTGCCGGCGACGTCGACGGCGCCCGCCCATCGTTCCTTGCCGAGCGGCTTGCCGGGGGTGCTGAATTGCGACCGGTCGAGGATTTCCGACGCGCCGAGCTGCCGCAGGTAGTCGGCATCGGCGGGGCGGCCGGTCACGGCAACGACGCGATAGCCGAGCCGCGCGAGGATCGCCGTGGCGACGCTGCCGACGCCGCCCGCCGCACCGGTCACGACGATCTCCCCGTCGCCCGGGCGCACGCCGTGCCGTTCGAGCGCCATCACGCACAGCATCGCGGTATAGCCGGCCGTGCCGATCGCCATCGCCTGGCGCGGCGAGAACTCGGATGGCAGCGGCACGAGCCAGTCGCCGTCGACGCGCGCCTTTTGCGCGAGGCCGCCCCAGTGCGTCTCGCCGACGCCCCAGCCGTTGAGCACGACGCAATCGCCGGCGCGGTAATCCGGATGCGTGCTGTGCTCGACCTCGCCGACGAGATCGATGCCCGGCACCATCGGGAACTTGCGCACCACCGGGCCCTTGCCCGTGATCGCGAGTCCGTCCTTGTAATTCAGCGTCGAATAGCCGACGCGGATCGTCACGTTGCCCGGCGGCAGTTGCGTGTCGTCCAGCGTCTGCAACCGCGCGTGCTGGCCGGTTTCGTCCTTGTCGATCACGATGCCCTGGAACATGCGTCCTCCTTTTTAGACCGATCGTCTAGTCAATTGCAAAAAAATTCAGCGGCGCGGTAGTCCGTTGAAGAAAAACTCGGCGAACAGTGCGAGCGGTGCGTCGCTGCGTTCGAGCTTCGCGCGCAGCACGGCGCCTTCCCAGCCGATCCAGAAGAACGCGGCGATAGCGGCGGGATCGGCCGCGTCGGCCAGCTCGCCGGCCTGTTGAGCGGCGACGAGGCAGTCGGCCAGCCGGCGCTGCCAGTCGTCGAACGTCGCACGCAGCCGCGCACGGAAACTCTCGGGCAGCGCGCTCATTTCCTGGCCGAGATTGCCGATCAGGCAGCCGCGCGCGTATTCGTAACGGGCCATGCCGTCGCGCGCATCGTCGACGAACGCGCGCACGCGTGCCAGCGGCGGCGCATCGGTCCGGCTCAAATGGCGATCGAGCTTGCGCGCGAAGAACTCGGCGTAGCGATCGATCAGTTCGAGGCCGAACGCTTCCTTGCTGTCGAAGTAGTGATAGAACGAGCCCTTCGGCACGCCGGCGCGGCCGAGGATCTCGTCGAGCCCCGTGGCCGAAAAGCCCTTTTCGGTGAGCGCTTCCAGCCCGGTGCGCAACAGCATGTCTCGGGTGGCGACGAGGTCTTCGTGCTGCTTGGGCGGCCGCCCGCGGCGGCGCGGCGGAGTGGTGCGAATGTCCATTCGCGAATAATAGACCGTTCGTCTCTAAAATCAAGCCCCGCGTTGACGGTCGAGCGAACGACCGCGGCCGATGCCAGGTTCACCCGTATTAACCCTGATTAAAAAATCTTATCGCGGTGAAAAATTCCGCATCTTATTGAACCGATATCGGCTAGCTATAGTGGCTCGCTTTCCCGCACGCAATCGCCGCGTGCGGCTGACCGCCGACCAGCAGGAGCCGCTTGATGACCACCGCCGCCCGATTTACCGAAATCGACGATCTGATGCCCGCCGCCGGCGCGCTGCGCGAGATTCGCCATCACATTCACCATCACCCGGAACTCGCGTACGAGGAGCACGAAACCGCGGCGCTCGTCGCGGACAAACTCGAGCAATGGGGCTGGCAGGTCACGCGCGGCGTCGGCAAGACGGGCGTGGTCGGCACGCTGCGCGTCGGCGACGGCAAGCGCAGCATCGGCATCCGCGCGGACATGGACGCACTGCCGATCGTCGAGGCCACCGGGCTGCCGTACGCGAGCGGCACGCACGGCAAGATGCACGCGTGCGGGCACGACGGACACACGACGATGCTGCTCGGCGCCGCGCAGCACCTCGCCAGGACGCGCAACTTCTCCGGCACCGTGCATCTGTATTTCCAGCCGGCGGAAGAGCACGGCGTCGACAGCGGCGCGAAGAAGATGATCGACGACGGCCTGTTCGAACGCTTTCCGTGCGATGCGGTGTTCGGAATGCACAACCATCCGGGCGCGGCGCCCGGTGTATTCCTCACGCGCCGCGGCCCGTTCATGTCGGCCGGCGACAAGGCGGTCATCTCGATCGAGGGCGTGGGCGGCCACGCGGCGCGTCCACACCTGACGGTCGATCCGGTGGTGGTTGCCGCAAGCATCGTGATGGCGCTGCAGACGATCGTCGCGCGCAACGTCGACCCGTCGCAACCGGCGGTCGTCACGGTCGGCTCGATGCACGCGGGCACCGCAAACAACGTGATTCCGAACGGTGCACGCCTCGAACTCAGCGTGCGCTCGTTCAGCCCCGAAGTCCGTGCGCTGCTCAAGCGCCGCATCGTCGAGCTCGCGGAGTCGCAAGCCGCGAGCTACGGCGCAACCGCGAACGTCGAATACATCGAAGGCTATCCGGTCGTCGTCAATACGGATGCCGAAACGGATTTTGCCGCGCAGGTCGCGCGCGAACTCGTCGGCGACGCGCACGTGGTCGAGCAGGCCGACCTGCTGATGGGCAGCGAGGATTTTGCGTTCATGCTGCAGCAGCGGCCCGGCTCGTTCGTACGGCTGGGCAACGGCGAAGGCGAGGACGGCTGCATGGTGCACAACCCGAAGTACGACTTCAACGACCGCAACCTGCCGATTGGCGCGGCGTACTGGACGCGCCTCGTCGAACGTTACCTGGCGCAGTGACGATCCGTCGCGACGGGCGACGGCAGGCCGGCGTTTCCGGCCGCATTGACAGGAGATTCGAGCGATGCAGAAGGACCATCTCGCACTGCACCCCGTGTCGGCGGACGCCGTCGAAACCGGTACGCGCGCCGCGCCGGCCGTCACGAAACGCGGCGCGATCGCGGCGGCCGTGATCGGCAACTGGCTGGAGTTCTTCGATTTCACCGTGTACGGCTTCTTCGCGGTGCTGATCGGCAAGCTGTTCTTCCCGTCGAGCGACGCGACCACGTCGCTGCTGCTGTCCGTCGCAACGTTTGCCGCCGGTTTCTTCACGCGGCCGCTCGGCAGCGTCGTGCTCGGCGTCTATGCGGACCGGAAGGGCCGCAAGGCCGCGCTGAACCTGACGATCATGCTGATGGCGCTCGGCACCGGCCTGATCGCGATCGCGCCGACCTACGCGCAGATCGGCGTGGCCGCGCCGCTGTTGGTGGTCTGCGCGCGGCTGATGCAGGGCTTTTCGCAGGGCGGCGAATTCGGCGCGGCGACGTCGACGCTGATCGAGCAGGGCGGCACGTCGCGCCGCGCGTACCGCGCGAGCTGGCAGCTCGCGACGCAGGGCGGCGCGGCGCTGATGGGTTCGGGTTTCGCGGCGCTGCTGTCCAACACGCTGACGAAGGATGCGCTCGAAGGCTGGGGCTGGCGTCTGCCGTTCCTCGTGGGCGTGCTGATCGCGCCGGTTGGGATGATTTTGCGGCGCCGGCTCGCGGATGATGCGCCCGGCGACAACCATCACGCGATCGAACGCGGCGTGCTGCGCGAGCTGTTCTCGAAGCACACGCGCACGGTGCTGCTGTTGATGCTGACGGTGATGGGCGGCACGGTGTCGACCTACATCCTGACTTTCTACATGCCGACCTACGCGATTCATACGCTCGGGCTGCCGATGAAGCTGTCGATGTTCGTCGGCGTCGCGTCGGGTTGCGTGATGCTGGTGACGTGTCCGCTGTTCGGCTGGCTGTCGGATCGTCTCGGCAGCCGGCGCATGCCGATCTTCGTCGGGCGCGGCGTGCTCGTGCTGCTGCTGTTTCCGGCGTTCTGGCTGATGAACCATCATCCGACGCTGTCGGTGATCCTGCCGCTTACCGCGCTGATGCTGCTGTTCTATTCGCTCGGGTCGGCATCCGAAATGGCGTTGATGTGCGAGTCGCTGCCGCGCCACGTGCGCGCGACCGGCATCTCGATCGCGTACGCGCTCGCGGTGACGATCTTCGGCGGCACCGCACAGCTGATCGCGACATGGCTCGTGAAGATCACCGGCAGCAAACTCGCGCCGGCAGGCTATGTGGCCGCGTGCGTGGTGCTGTCGCTGGTCGCGGTCGCGATGCTGCGCGAGACGGCGCGCGAGTCGATGGACTGATGCGCGATGCGGGCGGCTGCCGGCGCCCCGGTTGAGCGCATCACGGGCACGATGCCGATGCGAAACGGGATGCTGCAGGATGCGCGATCGGCGGGATGGCCGTGTGTCAGAGCGATGCGGCGCAATTTCGTTCTCGTCAAATTGACGGTGTTTTGGCGCATCCCTAAGTTTGCCGATGCGGAGCGCGCCCAGTGTTCCGCACGAAGCAAGTTGCAAGCAGAGTCAGAGAGTTGAGCGGGCGGCTCCTGCCGCCCGTCTTTTTGTCCGCGCAATCCGCGAACGGTCGTGTGCGGCCCGTCCGGCGAGCGAAGCAACCGCTCACCCTCGCCGAGCGACGAGTTCCGACACCGTCTGCGCGGCCTGCTGCAGCGGCCCCAGAAACTCCTTCACCATCTGCTTCGCGGTATGCCGCTGCGCGTTGCCGCTGATGTTCATCGCGGCGATCACCTGCCCGCGCCGGTTGCGGATCGGCGCGGAGATCGACATCAGGCCCACTTCGAGTTCCTGATCGACCACGGCCCAGCCTTGCTGGCGCACCTGCGCGATCGTCGCCTTCAATTCGCCGATATCGGTGATCGTGCGCGGCGTGTGCGCGCGAATGCCGCTTTGCGCGAGCGTTTCGTCGAGCGCCGCATCGTCGAGCGCGGACAGCAGCACGCGGCCCATCGACGTGCAGTACGCGGGCAGCCGGCTGCCGATCGACAGGTTGATCGTCATGATCTTGCGGGTCGGCACACGCAGCACGTACACGATCTCGGTGCGGTCCAGCACGGCGGCCGAGCAGCTTTCGTGGATCTGCGCGGACAGTTGCTCCATCACCGGATCGGCAAGATTCCAGAACGGCATCGACGTCAGGTATGCGAAGCCGAGCTCGAGGATCTTCGGCGTGAGGCGGAACAGCCGGCCGTCGGCTTCGACGTAGCCGAGCGTCTGCAGCGTCAGCAGGATCCGGCGCGCGCCCGCGCGCGTGAGCCCGGTGGCCGACGCGACCTCGGTGAGCGTCTGCTCCGGGCGTTGCGCGTCGAATGCGCGGATTACCGCAAGGCCGCGCGCGAACGACTGTACGTAGGAGTCGCCCGGTTTGGTCTGGATGTCTTCGATGGTCATGAACGGTCGGATTGTCGTGCAGCCGAGAAGATAGCGCATGGGGCCCGGCACGCCAACCGCGCGACGGACCGCGCGCTTGACAGGTCGTCCCCGCACTCCCTATGATGCGTTGAACGTTCGATACACGATCTTATGTTCGTATATAGAACATTTAAGCGCATCCCGGCGGGCAATGCAAGGGGCGCGTTTGATTCACTTACCAGCCTTGCATGAGACCGGAGACACCGATGACCGAAGCTTTTCTGTGTGATGCGATCCGTACCCCGATCGGCCGTTACGGCGGCGCGCTGTCCGGCGTGCGCGCCGACGACCTCGGCGCAGTGCCGCTGAAGGCGCTCGTCGAGCGCAACCGCGACGTCGACTGGACGGCGATCGACGATGTGATCTACGGCTGCGCGAACCAGGCCGGCGAAGACAACCGCAACGTCGCGCGCATGTCCGCGCTCCTCGCGGGCTTGCCGGAAGGCGTGCCGGGTTCGACGATCAATCGCCTGTGCGGTTCCGGGATGGACGCGGTCGGCGTGGCCGCGCGCGCGATCAAGTCGGGCGAGGCTGCGCTGATGGTGGCCGGCGGCGTCGAAAGCATGACGCGCGCACCGTTCGTGATGGGCAAGGCCGCCAGCGCGTTCGCGCGCCAGGCCGACATCTACGACACGACGATCGGCTGGCGCTTCGTCAATCCGCTGATGAAACAGCTGCACGGCGTCGACTCGATGCCGGAGACCGCCGAGAACGTCGCGGTCGATTACAACATCAGCCGCGCCGACCAGGATCTGTTCGCGCTGCGCAGCCAGCAGAAGGCCGCGCGCGCGCAGCAGGACGGCACGCTTGCCGAGGAAATCGTGCCGGTCACGATTCCGCAAAAGAAGGGCGATCCTGTCGTGTTTTCGCGCGACGAACATCCGCGCGAGACGTCGCTCGACGCGCTCGCGAAGCTGAAGGGCGTCGTGCGCCCGGACGGCTCCGTCACGGCCGGCAACGCGTCGGGCGTCAACGACGGCGCGGCCGCGTTGCTGCTCGCTAACGAAGCCGCCGCGAAGCGCTTCGGCTTGACCCCGCGCGCACGCGTGCTGGGCATCGCGACAGCCGGCGTCGCGCCCCGTGTGATGGGCATCGGCCCGGCGCCGGCGACGCAGAAGCTGCTTGCGCGGCTCGGGATGACGATCGGCCAGTTCGACGTGATCGAGCTGAACGAAGCGTTCGCGTCGCAGGGGCTCGCGGTGCTGCGCATGCTCGGCGTCGCCGACGACGATCCCCGCGTGAACCCGAACGGCGGTGCGATCGCGCTCGGCCATCCGCTCGGCGCATCGGGTGCGCGCCTCGTGACGACCGCGATGTACCAGCTGCATCGCACCAACGGCCGCTTCGCGCTGTGCACGATGTGCATCGGCGTCGGCCAGGGCATCGCGATCGCGATCGAACGCGTGTGACAGCGCGATGCGGCGACGCGTGTGCGCAGTGCGCGCGCCGCTTCGCCGCATGTTCTTTCCAAAACGATGTGGCCGCCACGAGAGATCGTCGTGGCGGCCACATCGTCATTCGGCCTGCGAATATTGCGCGACCCGCGCGGCAAGCGCGTCGATCTCGGTGTCCGCGAATACCTCGACACCATGCTGGCGCAGCAGCGCCGCCGTCACGCCCGCGCCGGCATGGCGCCGGCCCGTGAAACTTCCGTCGTGGATGAAACGGCTTCCACACGATGGGCTGCCGTCCGCGAGGATCGCGAAGCGGCAATCGTGTGCACGCGCGAGCGCGAGCGCCGCCTGTGCGCCGTCGACGAATTGCGCGGTCACGTCGGCGCCGTGCACGTCGACGATGCGCGCGGCGCCCGTCAGCACGCGTTGCCCTGTTGCACCGTCCGCGATTTCGGCGGGCGGGCGCGGCACGCTCAATCCTCCCGCAAGTTCCGGACACACGGGCACCAGCCGCCCTTCGCGCTGCCACCGCGCGAGCGCGTCATGTGCGGCGGTTTTCGCCGAGCCGTTGTAGCGGACCGGGTGGCCGAGCACGCACATGCTGACGAGGATCTTCGCCAGGGCTGACTGCCGCGCCGCGTTTTGCATGGGCGTTCTCCGTGAAGGCGGGTTAGGGCAAGCGGAAATTCTACGGACGCGGGCGCGTGCGCGTGTCAGGCCGTCGGCGCTTCCAGATGGATGTCTTCCGGCTCCAGCGCATACAGCGCCGGATCGGGCGACGGGCTGACGCGGAAGCCGAGACGCAGATAGAAGTCGATCGTGCGCTGCGACGGCGTCGCCGACACGTACAGCCGTTCCGCGCCCATCGCCCGGGCCTGCGCGCGGGCCGCGCGATAGAGCCGCTCGCCGAGCCCGCAGCCGCGCCAGTCATGGCTCACATGCAGGAATTTCAGTTGCAGCATGTCGCGTCGCGGGCCGAGCCGATCGCTGTCGACGATGACGGCCGCGACGAGCGTCGCGCCGTCGAACATTCCGACACACCAGCCACCGCGATCGTGGCAGTCGAGCAGGATCGGCGTGTAGTGCTCGGCTTCGCCGTCCGGCCAGCTGCGCACGTCGTAAAAGTCGGGAACGAGCCGCAGTTCGCCGTCGCGCAGCACGTACAAATGATGAATGATCTCGCGCCGGTCGATGGTCCACACGAGCGGAATCTCGTCGCGAGCGAGCTCGCGGGACGACAGTGCGTCGCGTTCGGCGGCGGTGCGGCGCGTCATGCGGTTGCCGCGGGCGGGGTAGGTTGTCATGTGCTTGCCGTGGTGCCCGTTGCGGTGCCGTGAGCCTCGCGCGCATTTTCGCAAAACGCGCCGCATCGCGGCTTCCAGAACAGGCAGCTAATAATGTTCGTCGTCAGCCATGCATCAGGCTGCCGCATTTTCGCGATCGAATGCCGGTCGAAAGACCGATCCGGATGAGTCGTTTCGTCGTCTGCAATGGCTGGCCGGATTGGTGTGTGCGCCGATGTTATCCCGTAAAGCATCGCGCATTATTCGAGAAGCGCCGGCTGAGATTATCGCGGGATTATTTGATCGAAATCATCCCGATGGACGAATTCGGGAATTTATGCGCGTTCGGATTAAGGTTTTTCCGGAACGTGCCGACAGCAAGGACGAGACCGTCGTAAAGCGATAAACCGTTTTTCGGCTACTGAGCGCGATTTCAGCGCTGCGCGGATTCCGCATCCGGAACCGCCTATCGGAGCCTTGCATGCGCAACAACCAGCCAGTCACCCAACAGGAATTCGAGTTTCCCGACGACGTCACGTTGATGTCGACCACCGATGCCGACAGCATCATCACGTACGCGAACACGACGTTTGCGCACGTGAGCGGTTTCCCGGCCGACGAACTCGTTGGCCAGCCGCACAACGTCGTGCGCCATCCGGACATGCCGAAGGAGGCGTTCGCCGACATGTGGGCGACGCTGAAGAACGGCGAGCCGTGGACCGCGCTCGTGAAGAACCGCCGCAAGAACGGCGACCATTACTGGGTGCGCGCGAACGCGGTGCCGGTGATGCGCAACGGCGCGCCGCATGGCTACATGTCGGTGCGCACGCGCGCGTCGCGCGACGAGGTCGCGGCCGCGGATGCGCTGTACCGCGCGTTCCGCGCGGGCAAGGCAGGCGGCCGCCGATTTTACAAGGGACTGGTCGTGCGCACCGGGCTGATGCGCATCCTGTCGCTGCCGCAGACAATGTCGGTGCGCACACGCGTCCACGCTGCGCTGTGCGTGCTGGCGCCGACCGTCGTCGGTGCCGGCTGGGCCTGCGGGCTCGCCGGCGGCACGCTCGCCGCGTTCGCGGCGGCGACGGTGGGCGTGTCGGCGGCGGCGGGTTTGTGGCTCGATGCGCAGATCGTGCGTCCGCTGAAGCGGCTGCACGATCAGGCGCTGAACGTCGCGACCGGCGAAAGCCGCCGCGGCGTGAGAATGAACCGCGTCGACGAGATCGGCATGACGCTGCGCACGATCAACCAGCTCGGGTTGATGTTCCGCTGGCTCGTGGACGACGTCAGCGAACAGGTGCACAACGTGCAGCGCGCGAGTAACGAGATCGCGCAGGGCAACAACGACCTGAGCGCGCGCACCGAACAGGCTGCGTCCAGCGTGCAGCAGACGGCCGCGTCGATGGCCGAGATGACGGCCACCGTCGACAGCAATGCGGAGACCGCGCTGCAGGCGAACCGGCTCGCGATGTCCGCGAGCGATGCGGCCGAGCGTGGCGGGCAGGCGGTGAACGAGATCGTCACGACGATGCGCGACATCACCGACAGTTCGCGCAGGATCGCCGACATCATCGGCGTGATCGACGGGATCGCGTTCCAGACCAACATTCTCGCGCTGAATGCGGCGGTCGAAGCCGCGCGCGCGGGCGAACAGGGACGCGGTTTCGCGGTGGTCGCGGGCGAGGTGCGCGCGCTCGCGCAACGCAGCGCGAACGCGGCGAAGGAAATCAAGACGCTGATCGGCGCGAGCGTCGAGCGGGTCGAGTCCGGCGCGCGGCGAGTCGACGATGCGGGCAGAACGATGGAGGACATCGTCGCGCAGGTGAAGCGCGTGTCGGACCTGATCGCGGAGATCAGCTCGTCGACGGCGGAGCAAAGCACCGGCGTCGCGCAGGTCGACCAGGCGGTGGTGCATCTGGACAACATCACGCAGCAGAACGCGGCGCTGGTCGAGCAAAGCGCGGCGGCGTCGGAAAGTTTGAAGCAGCAGGCGACGCGGCTCGTGGATGCGGTGAACGTATTTCGATAACGATTGCGGCGCACGCTTGCGCGTGGGCCATGCCCGACGCGAGGCGACGCGTTTGCGTTTCCGTTTCGATATGCACGCGGCGAACGATGCGCATTCGCGGTCGGGATTTCTTAACCTCGTCGTTAATCCGGGTAGTGGCGGCGCGCCGAATTATCAGACGAATGTGTTTCAAGTCATTGATAAAAAGGCGTTTTTATTCACGTATAAACAAAATGTTCGGCTAAAGCAGGTTGATGCAAATTTAGTGCATATTTATCCGCGCCCGGCATAATGTTTTCCGAAGTTTTGCCGAAAGCGCAGGAGTGGGATCGAACGCATGCGGGCCGACCGCGATGCGGGCGGTCCCGATCCAGTCACCAAGCGGACGCAAGATCTGCAACCAGGAACTCCACACCATGCGCAATAACCAGCCTGTCACGCAACGCGAATTCGAATTTCCCGACGACGCGACGCTGATGTCGACTACCGACGCGAACAGTTACATCGCGTACGCGAACGCCGCCTTTATCCAGGTCAGCGGATTCTCGCCGGAGGAAATCGAAGGTCAGCCGCACAACGTCGTGCGCCATCCGGACATGCCCAAAGAGGCGTTCGCCGACATGTGGACGACGCTGAAGAACGGCGAACCGTGGACCGCGCTCGTGAAGAATCGCCGCAAGAACGGCGATCACTACTGGGTGCGTTCGAACACGGTGCCGGTGATGCGCAACGGACAGCCGACGGGTTACATGTCGGTGCGCACGAAGGCGACGCGCGACGAGATCGCTGCCGCCGATGCGCTGTACCGCGCCTTCCGCGAAGGCAAGGCAGGCAACCGCCGTTTCTACAAGGGGCTGATCGTCCGGACCGGACTGATGCGCGTCGCGTCGCTGTTTCAGACGATGTCGGTGCGCGCGCGGCTGCATTCGACGCTGTGCGTGCTCGCGCCGGCCGTCGTCGGCGCGGGCTGGGCGTGCGGGCTCGCCGGCGGCGCGCTCGCCGCGTTCGCGGCTGCGACCGCGGGCGTGTCGGTGGCCGCCGGCCTGTGGCTCGATGCACAGATCGCGCGTCCGCTGATGCAGCTGCGCGACCAGGCGTTGCGCGTTGCGACCGGCGAGAGCCGCACCGGTGTCGCGATGAACCGCGTCGACGAGATCGGCATGACGCTGCGCACGATCAACCAGCTCGGGTTGATGTTCCGCTGGCTCGTCGACGACGTCAGCGAGCAGGTGCTCAACGTGCAGCGTGCGAGCAACGAGATCGCCCAGGGCAACAACGACCTGAGCGCGCGCACCGAACAGGCATCCACCAGCGTGCAGCAGACGGCCGCGTCGATGGCCGAAATGACGGCGACCGTATCGAGCAATGCGGAGACCGCGCTGCAGGCGAATCAGTTGTCGGTGTCGGCGAGCGAAGCGGCCGAACGCGGCGGGCACGCGGTGAGCGAAGTCGTCACGACGATGAACGACATCACGGCCAGCTCCCGGAAGATCTCGGACATCATCGGCGTAATCGACGGGATCGCGTTCCAGACCAACATTCTCGCGCTGAATGCGGCGGTCGAAGCCGCGCGCGCGGGCGATCAGGGACGCGGTTTCGCGGTGGTCGCGGGCGAGGTGCGTGCGCTCGCGCAGCGCAGCGCGAACGCGGCGAAGGAAATCAAGACGCTGATCGGCGCGAGCGTCGAGCGGGTCGAATCCGGAGCGCGAATCGTCGATGGCGCGGGCAAGACGATGGAGGAGATCGTCACGCAGGTGAAACGCGTATCGGACCTGATCGCGGAGATCAGCTCGTCGACGGCGGAGCAAAGCACGGGCGTCGCGCAGGTCGACCAGGCGGTGGTGCATCTGGACAACATCACGCAGCAGAACGCGGCGCTGGTCGAGCAAAGCGCGGCGGCGTCGGAAAGCCTGAAGCAGCAGGCGACGCGGCTCGTGGATGCGGTGAACGTGTTTCGCTGAAGACGGAGATGACGCGGGCGCGGCGGAGAGGGGCGCCGGCCCGCGTCGTGACCGCCCGGTTCCGGCCGGGCGGTCAGGGCCTGCCGCTCACGCGACCGGCCCCGAGCCGTCAGACGGCCAGACAGAGGTACTTGATCACGACGTAGTCGTCGATGCCGTAATGCGAGCCTTCGCGGCCGAGGCCCGACTGCTTGACGCCGCCGAACGGGGCGACTTCGTTCGAGATCAGGCCCGTGTTGATGCCGACCATCCCGTATTCGAGCGCTTCGGCGACCTTCCACACGCGGCCGATGTCGCGGCTGTAGAAATACGCGGCGAGACCGAATTCGGTGTCGTTCGCGAGGCGGATCACCTCGTCATCGCTGCCGAATTTGAACAGCGGCGCGAGCGGCCCGAACGTCTCTTCCTTCGCAACCTTCATCGCCGGCGTGACGCCCGTCAGCACGGTCGGCTCGAAGAAGCCGTGGCCGAGCGCATGGCGCTTGCCGCCCGTCACGACGGTCGCGCCCTTCGCGAGCGCATCTTCGATGTGCGCCTCGACCTTCAGCACCGCCGCTTCGTTGATCAGCGGCCCTTGCGTGACGCCCGGCTCCGTGCCGCGGCCGACCTTCAACTGGCCGACCGCCGCCGCGAGCTTCTGCGCAAACTGGTCGTACACGGCTTCGTGGACGTAGAAGCGGTTCGTGCACACGCATGTCTGGCCGCTGTTGCGATACTTCGACGCGATCGCGCCCTGCACGGCCGCGTCGAGGTCGGCGTCGTCGAACACGATGAACGGCGCGTTGCCGCCCAGCTCCAGCGAGACCTTCTTCACCGTTGCCGCGCACTGCGACATCAGCAGCCGGCCGACCGGCGTCGAGCCCGTGAACGACAGCTTGCGCACGATCGGGTTCGACGTCAGTTCGCCGCCGATCGCCTTCGGGTCGCCCGTGACGACGCTGAACACGCCGGCCGGCACGCCCGCGCGCTCGGCCAGCACGGCCATCGCGAGCGCCGAGAACGGCGTCGCCTCGGCCGGCTTCACGACGATCGGGCAGCCCGCCGCGAGCGCCGGGCCGACCTTGCGCGTGATCATCGCCGCCGGGAAGTTCCACGGCGTGATCGCCGCGCACACGCCGATCGCTTCCTTCGTCACGACGATGCGCTTGTCGCTTGCCGGCGTCGGGATCGTATCGCCGTACACGCGCTTGCCTTCTTCCGCGAACCATTCGAGGAACGATGCCGCATAGCCGATCTCGCCTTTTGCTTCTGCCAGCGACTTGCCCTGCTCGGTGGTCAGGATCAGCGCGAGATCGTCGGCGTTCTCGATCATCAGGTCGTGCCACTTGCGCAGGATCGTCGCGCGTTCCTTCGCGGTCTTCTTGCGCCACGCCGGCCACGCGGCGTTCGCGGCCTCGATCGCGTGACGCGTCTCGGCCGCGCCCATCGCCGGCACGGTGCCGAGCAGTCCGCCGGTGGCCGGGTTGCGGACCTCGAACGACTCGCCGTTCGCCGCGCGTTGCCATTCGCCGTTGACGTACGCGTGCTGGCGGAACAGCGACGGATCTTTCAGTGCCAGGGTTTCCTGAACGGTGCTCATATGAATCGCCTGCTTCGAAAAGGACGGGTAAGGACAGATGAACGCCGCCGCCGTCGTGAAGACGGCGGCGGCGCATTCAGCCGCAGTGGACGGGAACTCAGGCCGGCACGCCGACCGTTTCCTTCAGCACTTCCTCGAGGATCACGAGCGCTTCGTCGAACACGGCTTGCGGGATCGTCAGCGGGAACAGGAAGCGCACGACGTTCGAGTACACGCCGCACACGAGCAGCAGCAGCCCGCGCTCGAGCGCACGCGCCTGCACGCGCTTCGTGAAGTCGGCGTCCGGCTCGCCCGTGCCCGGCTTCAGGAATTCGACCGCGATCATCGCGCCCGGACCGCGCACGTCGGCGATCTGCGGCACGTCCGCCTGCAGCGCGTTCAGCTTCGCCTTCAGCACGTCGCCGAGTTGCGTCGCGCGCTCGCACAGCTTCTCTTCGTCGATGATCTCGAGCACCGCGTGCGCCGATGCCACGGCCAGCGGGTTGCCCGCGTAGGTGCCGCCGAGGCCGCCGGGAGCGGCCGCGTCCATCAGGTCCGCACGGCCGACGACGCCCGACAGCGGCATGCCGCCCGCGAGGCTCTTCGCCATCGTGATCAGGTCGGCCAGCACGTCGTAGTGCTGCATCGCGAACAGCTTGCCGGTGCGCGCGAAGCCGGTCTGCACTTCGTCGGCGATCAGCAGGATGCCATGCTCGTTACAGATCTTGCGCAGCGCGCGCACGAATTCGGCCGGCGCCGGGTTGAAGCCGCCTTCGCCCTGGACCGGTTCGAAAATGATCGCGGCGACACGCTTCGGATCGATGTCGGCCTTGAACAGCATCTCGATCGCCTTGATCGAGTCGGCCGTCGTCACGCCGTGCAGCGCATTCGGATACGGTGCGTGGAACACGTCGCCCGGGAACGGGCCGAAGTTCAGCTTGTACGGCGCGACCTTGCCGGTCAGCGCCATGCCCATCATCGTGCGGCCGTGGAAGCCGCCCGAGAACGCGATGACGCCCGGACGGCCCGTCGCCGCGCGTGCGATCTTGATCGCGTTTTCGACGGCTTCGGCGCCGGTCGTGAAGAACGCGGTCTTCTTCGGGTAGTCGCCCGGCGCGCGCGCGTTGATCTTTTCCGCGAGCTCGACGTACGACGCGTACGGGACGATCTGGTAAGCGGTGTGCGTGAAGCTGTTCAGCTGATCCGAGATCGCCTTGACGATCTTCGGGTGGCGGTGGCCCGTGTTCAGCACCGCGATCCCGGCGGCGAAATCGATGAAGCGGCGGCCTTCGACATCCCACAGCTCCGCGTTCTCGGCGCGGGCTGCGTAGAAATCGCACATCACGCCGACGCCGCGCGGGGTGGCGGCGTTCTTGCGGGCCTGCAGGTCGGCATTCTTCACGGTCATCTCCTTGATGTTCTGTCCGGTGGGATAAAAACGGCCGCGTTGGCAGCCCATGGAGGCGACTATAATCACATTTGGCTCCGACAATCAGAGCCATTTCAATAAATATTCAGGAGCCAATCATGCGCGCAAGCGTGTTGTCGGACTGGCTGGCGCAGCGCCTCGTGCGCGGCGGCAATCAGCCGATCTACCGGCAGCTGCACCGGCTGCTGCAGCAGGCGATCCTGTCGCGCGAACTGCCGGCCGGCACGCGCGTGCCGTCGTCGCGGCTGCTCGCAGCCGAGCTCGGGATCGCGCGCAACACGGTCACGCAGGTTTACGAACAACTGGCGCTCGAAGGCTATGTGAACTCGGCGACGGGCCGCGGCACGTTCGTCGCGGACAGCGCGCCGGACGAGATCGTCGGTGCGCCGGCCGATCCGGCGGCCGGGCCGGCGGTCGTGCAGTCGCCCGCGCGGCGGCTGTCCGAGCGCGGTACGCGGCTTGTCGACGGCGCGGGTGTGTCGAAGCGACAGGGCGGCGCGTTCATGCCGGGCGTGCCCGATGTGTCCCGTTTTCCGGCGCGCGTGTGGACGCGGCTGCACAACAAGTACTGGCGGCGTCTGCGCCCGGATCTGCTGACCTACGCGCCTGGCGGCGGGCTCGCGCTGCTGCGCGAGGCACTCGCCGACTACTTGCGCACGTCGCGCTCGGTGCGCTGCACGCCCGAGCAGATCGTGATCACGACGGGCATCCACCAGTCGATCGACCTCGCGGTGCGGCTGCTGACCGATCCGGGCGACGCGATCTGGACAGAAGATCCGTGCTACTGGGGCGTGCGCAGTGTGCTGAACGTGTCGGGGCTGACCACGCGGCCGATTCCGGTCGACGACGAAGGGATCGCGCCGTCGGCCGCCGATCTCGCCGAGCCGCCGAAGCTGATGCTCGTCACGCCGTCGCATCAATATCCGCTCGGGATGGTGATGAGCCTCGCGCGCCGCCGGATGCTGCTCGAATACGCGCGCCAGCACGGCTGCTGGATCATCGAGGACGATTACGACAGCGAGTTCCGCTACGGCAGCCGGCCGCTCGCATCGTTGCAGGGGCTCGACACCGCCGGGCAGGTGATCTACGTCGGCAGTTTCGGCAAGACGCTGTTCCCGGGGCTGCGGGTCGGCTACCTCGTTGCGCCGGAGCCGCTCGCGGAGAGCTTCGCGACCGCGAGCGCCGAGCTGTACCGCGAAGGTCAGCTGCTGCAGCAGGCGGTGCTCGCCGAGTTCATCGCGGAAGGACACTTCGTGTCGCATATCCGCAAGATGCGCACGCTGTACGGGCAGCGCCGCGAGGTGCTGCTCGATGCGGTCGCGCGCCGCTACGGCGATACGCTGCACGCGCTCGGCAGCGATGCGGGGTTGCATCTCGTCACGCGGTTGCCGGATGGTGTCGACGATCGCGCGGTCGCGCAGGCCGCGCTCGAACGCAACATCGTCGTGCGGCCGCTGTCCGGGTATTACGCGGAGCGCGAGCGCGCGGCGTCGGGTTTGCTGCTCGGCTACGCGTGCGTGCCGGAGGACGAGATTCCGGCTGCGTTCTCGACGCTCGCCGAGGCAATCGACGAGCGCGCGTTCGACAAGGTCGTGGCGGCGGCGTAACGGCGCGCGCGGTGCCGCGGGCAAGCTGGCTGTTCGCGCTTTGATCAACGCGGCGCCGGGCACTACCCGTGCGTATGAGACAAGCCGCTGCGTGCCGGGCCGCCCGCGCCGGCTCTGCTCGCGCATCGCGAACCGGCCGATTGCGATCGCAAAGATCGGATGCGTTCGCGCAGTGCGGACACGGTCGCGTCCGGCAGGCGCCGGTACGCGAAGATCACGATCGCAAAGGTCGCGAGCGAGGGCTGGCACGCGCTGTCGCTTGCATGGGTATCGGGCGCGCTCGCGCGGAATTGTCGATAATGGAACGTTGTTATTCACCGGATGCCGACGATGACCGAAGCCACCCTTACCCCGCCCGCCGTTCCACGCCTCACGAGCCTGTCGCACGGCGGCGGCTGCGGCTGCAAGATCGCGCCGGGCGTGCTGTCCGAACTGCTGAAACGCGCGACGCCGCCGGCGTTGTTTCCCGATCTGCTGGTTGGCACCGAAACCTCCGACGACGCGGCGGTCTACCGGCTCAACGACGAGCAGGCGATCGTCGCGACCACCGATTTCTTCATGCCGATCGTCGACGATCCATTCGACTTCGGCCGGATCGCGGCCACGAACGCGCTGTCCGATGTCTACGCGATGGGCGGCAAGCCGATTCTCGCGCTCGCGCTGGTTGGAATGCCGATCAACGTGTTGCCGCACGAGACGATCGCGGCCGTGCTGCGCGGCGGCGAGTCGGTGTGTGCGGACGCCGGCATTCCGGTTGCTGGCGGCCATTCGATCGATTCGGTCGAGCCGATCTACGGACTCGCGGCGATCGGCGTCGTGCATCCGTCGCGCGTGAAGCGCAACGCGGCCGCGCGTGCGGGCGACGTGCTCGTGCTCGGCAAGCCGCTTGGCGTCGGCGTACTGTCGGCCGCGTTGAAGAAAAACCAGCTCGATGCCGATGGCTATGCGCAGATGGTTGCGACGACCACGAAGCTGAACCGGCCGGGCGCCGAACTCGCGGCGCTGCCGGGCGTGCATGCGCTGACCGACGTCACGGGCTTCGGGCTGCTCGGCCATACGCTCGAGCTTGCGCGCGGCGCGAATCTCACCGCGCGCGTGCATTACGCGTCGCTGCCGTGGCTGGCGGGCGTCGAGGCGTTCGTCGCCGACGGCGTGTTCACCGGCGCATCGGGCCGCAACTGGGCCGCGTATGGCGCCGACGTGCGGCTCGCCGACGGGCTGCCGCCGGTCGCGCAGGCGCTGCTGACCGATCCGCAGACATCCGGCGGCCTGCTGGTCGCATGCGCGCCGGACGCAGTCGACGACGTGCTCGCTTGCTTCCGCGCCGACGGTTTCGACCGTGCCGCCGTGATCGGCGAGATGGTGGACGGGCCGGCACGCGTCGATGTGGGCTGATGCGGCTTTCTCCCGCGCCGATCGCTGACTGTCGCGGGAGTCGATGCCGGTACTCGCCGGCATCGATGATCGATGACCGTTCTTCTGTTCGGCGAATGGAGTGCGAACCAGGCCACACTTGTCTTGGTTCGCGTTGCATGGTCCGCATCGTGGCCGGCGTGAGTGCCGGCTAAAACGAATAGCATTCCTGACGTTGTAACGAGACATGCGCGTCGTGTTGCCGTGCGTTCGATGTCCACAGACGCGCGCTCGAGCAGTCCCGGCCGTTTCGTAGTCGGGTTCCCGCCCGCGCCCGCGCGTTCTATACTCCGTCGCGCAGTCTCCGACAGCCGTTCTCACTCACTCACCGAAACAAGGAACGCCGATGCTGACTCGCTCCATTCTTTCCGCCGCCGCATTTTCGCTCGCAGCCTGTGCAACCGCGCCGTCGATCGCGCAGGACAACCCGGGCAGCGACGCGGTCAACGCGGCATTCGCCGAGGCCGGCTCACATGGCCGCCCGGTCAAGGTCATGATCATCACGATGTTCGGGCCGGAAGGCCAGGCATGGCTCGACCGGCTCGGCCCGTGGCGCGACATCACTGTGCCCGGCCTGTCGCCCGATTATCCGGCCGTTCACTGCAACAAGCAGGACGTATGCGTGGTGACGACCGGCATGGGCTACGCGAACGCGTCCGCGACGATCATGGCGCTCACGTTCTCGTCGCGCTTCGATCTGCGTCGCACGTATTTCCTGGTTTCCGGCATTGCAGGCGTCGACCCGGCACAAGGCACGGTCGGCTCGGCCGCTTGGTCGAAATATTTGGTCGATTTCAGCCTGCAGTGGGAACTCGATGCGCGCGAGATTCCGGCCGGCTGGAACACCGGCTTCCTCGGCATCAACACGAAGAGCCCGAACGACAAGCCGCCGCTCGACTACCGCACCGAAGTGTTCCAGCTGAACCCGCAGCTGGCCGACGCCGCGTACGCGCTGTCACGCAACGTCGTACTCGCGGACAGCGCACAGGCGCAGGCGGCGCGCGCGAAGTTCACGTACGCGCCGGCGAACCGGCCGCCGACCGTGATCCAGTGCGACACGTCGTCGGGGAACACGTGGTTCTCTGGCACGCTGATAGGCGAGCGCGCGCGCCAGTGGACGAAGATCCTCACCGACGGCAAGGGCACCTATTGCATGACCGCGCAGGAAGACAATGCGACATATGAAGCGCTGAAGCGCGCGGCGAGCGTGAAGCGCGTCGACTTGTCGCGTGTCGCGGTGCTGCGCACGGGCTCAGATTTCGACCGCCCGTACGCCGGGCAGACGAGCGCCGACAACCTGCTGAACTACGCGGATCAGGGCGGCTTCGCGCCGGCGACGGAAAACCTGTACCGCGCCGGCGATCCGCTCGTGCAGGACATCGTCACGCACTGGGGCGAATGGCGCGACGGGGTGCCGCGCCGCTGACGGCCGACCGCTGTCGGCGACACGTCGCCGCGAAGGTCAATGCGATTGCGGCGCGGAACGGAACGGCGTCCACACCGGCGTGGTGTCGTCCCAATGATCGAGCGGCGAAGGAAGTTGGTCGTTCATCACAGACTCCTGCAACTAACTAACTAATCGAGTGTTCGACGGCGGTATCGCGACGCCGCGCAGACGATCATGCTCTGCGCGGCGTTGCTCGTTTACCGACGTTTATCGCGCGCCGCCTGCGAGCTGATTGCTCTCCGGCATCGAGCGATACGGGCCTTGCGCGAGTTCGAGCCCTTGCGGATACGAATTCGCCTTGCGCAGCCATGCGAGCGTGCCGTCGCGGCGTGCCTGTTCGACTTCGGCGCTGACTTCGGCGCGCGTGCGCGGGCCGTTGTTGTGCTGCGTGTACCACGACGTGTTGCCGTAGTCGCCGGCGTGCGGGGTGGTCGTATCGGCGAAGGCCGGTGCGGACACGGCGAGTGCGACGGCGACGGCGGAGAGAAGATGGCGGCGGTTCATGACGTAACTCCTGTGTTGGTCGGAGTTGGCGCGTGGGCGCTCGCTCCGGTCCCGTCAAGCGGGGCTATTCGATGCGCAACGAGGTGCGCGACAGGGTTTACTCTAGGTGTCCGTGCCGGCTCGATAAATGCCGCCGATGCGAATTGAATTGTCGCGATGGAGGAACAATCGCGATACGTACCTTCATCAGGGTTATTCGACCCTCGCGCACAGCGGCGTGCAGCGGGGCTCGCGGCGATGCGGGGCGGTGCGCGCGACGCCGCGACCGGGCGATTGCCGCGCGTGGTGCAAAGGTGTGATGCGGATTCGGGAAAGACAGCGTGTGGCGGCAGCGGTCACGCGAAGTGACACCGAAGCGGCGCGAAGGCAGGACGGCGCGCGGGCAGAACAGCCCGCGCGCCGCGAATCAGACGATTATGCGACCCATTCGTTGATGACCGGCGTGTCGAGCGCCGGCGCGCGCTCGGCTTCCTCGAACGTGCGCTTGCTGCACGTCGCGTCGAGGCTGCCCTTGCCGCTCAGCAGCGGGCAGCGGTCGAACACTTCGGCGATCCAGTCGACGAACACGCGCACCTTCGGCGACAGGTGCCGGCTGTGCGGATATACCACCGAGATCGGCATCGGCAGCGGCTTCAGGCCGGGCAGCACTTCCTTGAGCCGGCCGTCGCGCAAGTGCGGCAGCACCATGAACAGCGGCGGCTGAATCAGCCCGAAACCTTCGAGCCCGCAGGTCACGTATGCATCGGCGTCGTTGACCGACACGATCGCGTTCATCTTGACCTCGACTTCCTTGCCGTCGGTCAGGAACGTCCAGTCGATCGTGCGGCCCGTGCGGCTCGAGAAATAGTTCACCGCCTTGTGATCGCTCAGTTCCTCGATCGTGTGCGGTTCGCCATACTTCTCCAGATACGCGGGCGCGGCGACCGACACGCACTCGAACAGGCCGACGCGGCGCGCGACGAGCGACGAATCCTGCAGCGCCCCGACGCGGATCACGCAGTCGACGCCTTCCTGCAGCAGATCGACCGGCCGGTCCGACAGGCCGAGTTGCAGATCGATGTCCGGGTAGCGCGTATGGAATTCACACAGAGACGGAATCACGAGGAGCCGGCCGATCGACCCCGGCATGTCTATACGCAACTTTCCGTGCGGCTTCCGGTTGTTGGCCTGGAAGCTTGCTTCGGTTTCCTCGACGTCGGCGAGGATCCGCACGCATCGTTCGTAGTACGCTGCGCCGTCAGGCGTGAGCGACAGCCGGCGCGTCGTCCGGTGCATCAGCCGCACGCCGAGGAATGCTTCCAGATTCTGGATGATCGTCGTGACGGATGCCCGCGGCAGGCCGAGCGTTTCTGCTGCCTTGGTGAAGCTGCTTGTATCGACGACGCGAGTAAACACCTGCATGGCCTGAAGCCGGTCCATCACAACCTCCGCAATCTAATGAGCCCCCGAACAAAGAGGCTGCGCTACCTGATGGGTAAGCGCAGCCTGGGATTGTTCGGGGGCGTTGAATTGTGTTGCCGGATTATAGGCATTTATCCGGATGTCTGCCGGACCCAGAATTCGTTCCATCTCGAAATGGATGCTGCATCGTCATGGACGCTTCTGAATTCAGCAAATTCCTGAAAGCCGCATTGCCCGCCGAAGCCAGAGCCGGCGCGGCGTTGACGGTCGCGGAGGTGGAAATCCCCGGCTACGCGCAGGACATTGCGCTGCGTCTCTATCGGCGCGCGGACAAGACCGGATTGCCGGTAGTGCTTTATTTCCACGGCGGCGGTTTCGTGCGCGGAACGCTCGACGACGCCGACTTCGCCGCGCGCTTTTTAGCAGAACGCTTACCAGCTCTCGTAGTGTCGGTCGATTATTCGCTCGCACCGGCCTTTCCGTTTCCGGCCGCGCCGGAGGATGCGTATCGCGCCGCCGTATGGGCCGCGACGCGCGCCCGCTCGTTCGGCGGCAATCCGAAGAAGATCGGCGTCGCGGGTCATGACGCGGGCGGCCAGCTCGCGAATTGTCTCGCGTTCATCGCGCGCGATCGCGGCGAAGTGCCGATCGCCGCGCAGGCGCTGTTCGGGCCGATGCTCGACCCGAGCATGACGCGCATCGGCGACGCCGAACGCCTTTCGTCGGACATCACCGCGCGCGAATGCGCGGCCTGTTATCGCGCGTACCTGCCGCAGGCGGCGCAGCGCATGCACCCGTATGCGGCCCCGCTCGAATCG
This sequence comes from Burkholderia sp. AU19243, assembly GCF_018148075.1. NCBI lineage: Bacteria > Pseudomonadati > Pseudomonadota > Betaproteobacteria > Burkholderiales > Burkholderiaceae > Burkholderia > Burkholderia sp. AU19243. The sequence continues at coordinate 49,324 of NZ_JAGSTV010000008.1, read as the reverse complement.
GTGCGCCTCGCGGGCTTGCCGCCGACGCTGGTTGTCACCGCACAGAACGACGTGCTGCACGTCGAGGCGGAGAAATATGCGGGCTGCCTGATTTCATCGGGCGTGCTCACGCAGGTGATCCGCTACCCCGACGTCACGCATGCGGCGCTCGCGACGCACGAGGCCGCGCTGGAGGAAGCCGTGCGCTTCTTCCAGTGCCGTTTCCAGGCGCGCCAGCCGAATCGATCCGAATAACCAGACCACGCCACGCTTACCGGAGATCTACATGGCCATCCTACGCACCACCCGTTCACGAATTGCGACCGCGGCGATCGCGACGCTCGCCGTCATCGGTCTCGGCACGTTCGGCGCGATGCGCGTGAACGCGAACGCGCCCGAGAAGGCGGCTGCGCCGCTGCCTGAAGTGGACGTCGCGACCGTCGTCCCGCAGACCGTCACCGACTGGCAAAGCTATTCGGGCCGCCTCGAGGCGGTCGAGAAAGTCGACGTGCGCCCGCAGGTGTCGGGCACGATCGTCGCAGTGAACTTCAAGGACGGCGCGCTCGTGAAGAAGGGCGACGTGCTGTTCGTGATCGATCCGCGTCCGTACCAGGCGGAAGTGGACCGCGCGGCCGCGCAGCTCGCAGCCGCGCAGGCCCGCAACGGCTACGCGCAGAGCGACTGGCAGCGCGCGCAGCGGCTGATCGGCGACAACGCGATCGCGAAGCGCGATTACGACGAGAAGCAGAATGCCGCGCGCGAAGCGAGCGCGAATCTCAAGGCGGCTGAAGCCGCGCTTGAAACGGCGCGCATCAATCTCGGCTATACGCGGATCACCGCGCCGGTATCGGGCCGCGTGTCGCGTGCGGAAATCACGCTCGGCAACGTCGTATCGGCCGGCGCGTCGGCCGCGCCGCTGACGACGCTGGTGTCGGTGTCGCCGATCTACGCATCGTTCGACGCGGACGAGCAGACCTACCTGCAATACATCAACGGCGCACGCAACGGCCGCAAGGTGCCGGTCGAGCTCGGCCTCGCGAACGAAACCGGCTATTCGCGCAGCGGCGAAATCGATTCGGTCGACAACCGGCTCGACACGTCGTCGGGCACGATCCGCGTGCGCGCGCGCTTCGACAACGCGGACGGCACGCTGGTCCCCGGCCTCTACGCGCGCGTGAAGGTGGGCGGCAGCGCGCCGCACCCGGCATTGCTCGTCGACGATGCGGCGATCAACACCGACCAGGACAAGAAGTTCGTGTTCGTTGTCGACCAGCAGGGTCGCGTGTCGTATCGCGAGGTGCAGCCGGGCATGCAGCACGGCAACCGGCGCGTGATCGTGAGCGGCCTGGCCGCCGGCGATCGCGTGATCGTGAACGGCACGCAGCGCGTGCGCCCCGGCGAGCAAGTGAAGCCGCACATGGTCCCGATGACGGGCGGCGACGAGCCGTCAGCGCCGCTCGCGAACGAAGCGAAGCCGGCCGCATCGGCGAAGGCGGAATCGTAAGCGGCGTGCCGCTTCGATTTCCGCGTTCAACCAGACAGAGCTACAGATGAACATTTCCAAATTCTTTATCGACCGACCGATCTTTGCAGGAGTCCTATCGGTGGTCATCCTGCTCGGCGGGGTGATCGCGATGTTCCTGCTGCCGATTTCGGAATATCCGGAAGTCGTGCCGCCTTCGGTGATCGTGAAGGCGCAGTATCCGGGCGCGAACCCGAAAGTGATCGCCGAGACGGTCGCGTCGCCACTCGAAGAGCAGATCAACGGCGTCGAGGACATGCTCTACATGCAGTCGCAGGCGAACAGCGACGGCAACATGACGATCACCGTCACGTTCAAGCTGGGCACCGATCCGGACAAGGCCACGCAGCTCGTGCAGAACCGCGTGAACCAGGCGCTGCCGCGCCTGCCGGAAGACGTGCAGCGGCTCGGCATCACGACGGTGAAGAGCTCGCCGACGCTGACGATGGTGGTCCACCTGATCTCGCCGGACAACCGCTACGACATGACCTACCTGCGCAACTACGCGCTGATCAACGTGAAGGATCGCCTGTCGCGGATCCAGGGCGTCGGCCAGGTGCAGCTGTGGGGTTCGGGCGACTACGCGATGCGCGTGTGGCTCGATCCGCAGAAGGTCGCGCAGCGCGGGCTGTCGGCCGAGGACGTCGTGCAGGCGATCCGCGAGCAGAACGTGCAGGTCGCGGCCGGCGTGATCGGCGCATCGCCGTCGCTGCCCGGTACGCCGCTGCAGCTGTCGGTGAACGCGCGCGGCCGCTTGCAGACGGAAGACGAGTTCGGCGACATCGTCGTGAAGACGACGCCGGACGGCGGCGTCACGCACTTGCGCGACATCGCGCGAATCGAGCTCGACGCATCCGAATACGGGCTGCGCTCGCTGCTGGACAACAAGCCCGCCGTCGCGATGGCGATCAACCAGTCGCCGGGCGCGAACTCGCTGCAGATCTCGGACGAAGTGCGCAAGACGATGGCCGAGCTGAAGCAGGACATGCCGGCCGGCGTCGACTACAAGATCGTCTATGACCCGACGCAGTTCGTGCGTTCGTCGATCAAGGCCGTCGTGCACACGCTGCTCGAGGCGATCGCGCTGGTCGTGATCGTCGTGATCGTGTTCCTGCAGACGTGGCGCGCATCGATCATTCCGCTGATCGCGGTGCCGGTGTCGATCGTCGGCACGTTCTCGCTGTTGCTCGCGTTCGGGTATTCGATCAACGCGTTGTCGCTGTTCGGGATGGTGCTCGCGATCGGGATCGTCGTCGACGATGCGATCGTGGTCGTCGAGAACGTCGAGCGCAACATCGAAAGCGGGATGAACGCGCGCCAGGCGACCTACAAGGCGATGCAGGAAGTGAGCGGGCCGATCATCGCGATCGCGCTGACGCTCGTCGCCGTGTTCGTGCCGCTCGCGTTCATGTCGGGCCTGACCGGCCAGTTCTACAAGCAGTTCGCGATGACGATCGCGATCTCGACGGTGATCTCGGCGTTCAACTCGCTGACGCTGTCGCCGGCGCTGTCCGCGATCCTGCTCAAAGGCCACGGCGACAAGGAGGACTGGCTCACGCGCGTGATGAACCGCGTGCTCGGCGGCTTCTTCAAGCGCTTCAACAAGGTGTTCCATCGCGGCGCGGAGAACTACGGCCGCGGCGTGCGCGGCGTGCTGTCGCGCAAGACGCTGATGCTGGGGGTGTACCTCGTGCTGGTCGGTGCGACGGTCCTCGTGTCGAAGATCGTGCCCGGCGGCTTCGTGCCCGCGCAGGACAAGGAATACCTGATTGCGTTCGCGCAACTGCCGAACGGCGCGTCGCTCGATCGCACCGAGAAGGTGATCCGCGACATGGGCTCGATCGCGCTGAAGCAGCCGGGCGTCGAGAGCGCGGTCGCGTTCCCGGGTCTGTCGGTGAACGGCTTCACGAACAGCTCGAGCGCGGGCATCGTGTTCGTCACGCTGAAGCCGTTCGCGGAGCGGCACGGCAAGGCGCTGTCGGCCGGTGCGATCGCCGGTGCGCTGAACCAGCAGTATGGCGCGATCAAGGATTCGTTCGTCGCGGTGTTCCCGCCGCCGCCGGTGCTCGGCCTCGGTACGCTGGGCGGGTTCAAGATGCAGATCGAGGATCGCGGCGCGGTTGGCTACGCGAAGCTGTCGGATGCGACCAACGACTTCATCAAGCGCGCGCAGCAGGCGCCGGAACTCGGCCCGCTCTTCACGAGCTACCAGATCAACGTGCCGCAGCTGAACGTCGATCTCGACCGCGTGAAGGCGAAGCAACTGGGCGTGCCGGTGACCGACGTGTTCAATACGATGCAGGTGTATCTCGGCTCGCTGTACGTGAACGACTTCAACCGCTTCGGACGCGTGTACCAGGTGCGCGTGCAGGCCGATGCGCCGTTCCGCCAGCGCGCGGACGACATCCTGCAGTTGAAGACCCGCAACGACAAGGGCGAGATGGTGCCGCTGTCGTCGCTGGTGACGGTGACGCCGACGTTCGGCCCGGAAATGGTCGTGCGCTACAACGGCTACACGGCGGCCGACATCAACGGCGGCCCCGCACCTGGCTTCTCGTCGGGGCAGGCGCAGGCCGCGATCGAGCGCATCGCGCATGAAACGCTGCCGCGCGGCGTGCGGTTTGAATGGACCGACCTCACGTACCAGCAGATCCTTGCGGGCGATTCGGCGATGTACGTGTTCCCGATCAGCGTGCTGCTCGTGTTCCTCGTGCTCGCTGCGCTGTATGAAAGCCTGACGCTGCCGCTCGCGGTGATCCTGATCGTGCCGATGAGCATTTTGTCGGCGCTGACGGGCGTGTGGCTCACGCAGGGCGACAACAACATCTTCACGCAGATCGGCCTGATGGTGCTGGTGGGGCTGTCCGCGAAGAACGCGATCCTGATCGTGGAATTCGCACGCGAGCTGGAGCACGACGGCAGGACGCCGCTCGAGGCCGCGATCGAGGCGAGCCGGCTGCGGCTGCGTCCGATTCTGATGACGTCGATTGCGTTCATCATGGGCGTCGTGCCGCTCGTCACGTCGACGGGCGCGGGCTCGGAGATGCGGCATGCGATGGGCGTCGCGGTGTTCTTCGGGATGCTCGGCGTGACGCTGTTCGGACTGATGCTGACGCCGGTGTTCTACGTCGTGCTGCGTACGCTCGCGGGCGGCAAGATTCACGTCGCGGGCAAGGATTCGGCCGGTTATGGCGTATCGCCGCCGAATGCGTCGGCTTCGGATGCTTGAGGACAAGAAGATGGACAACATGCACAACTCGAATGGCCTGATGCGCTTCGCGAAGGTGGCGGCCGCGAGCACCCTGCTCGCGACGCTGCTCGCCGCGTGCGCGGTGGGGCCCGACTACAAGCGCCCGGACGTGTCGACGCCCGCGGCGTTCAAGGAAGCGCCGACGCTCGCGCCCGGCGAACAGGCCGGCACGTGGAAGACGGCCGAGCCGGCGGACGGCGAGCATCGCGGCGAATGGTGGAAGGTGTTCGGCGACCCCGTGCTCGATTCGCTCGAAGCGCAGGCGCTCGCAGCGAACCAGAACCTGAAGGCCGCGGCCGCGCGTGTCGAGGAAGCGCGTGCGGCAACCCGCACCGCGCGTTCGCAATGGTTCCCGCAGGTCGGCGTGGGGTTCGGGCCGACGCGCGAAGGGGTGTCGTCGGCGTCGCAGTTCCAGCCGCAGGGCACGGGCCCGACCACCGCGACGCTGTGGCGCGCACAGGGCACGGTGTCGTACGAGGCCGACCTGTTCGGCCGCGTGAGCCGCAACGTCGAAGCGTCGCGCGCCGACCAGGCGCAGAGCGAAGCACTGTTCCGTTCGGTGCAGCTCGCGCTGCAGGCCGACGTCGCGCAGAACTACTTCGAACTGCGTCAGCTCGATTCGGACCAGGATCTGTACCGCCGTACGGTCGAACTGCGTGAAGAGGCGCTCAAGCTCGTGCAGCGCCGCTTCAACGAAGGCGACATCAGCGAGCTCGACGTGGCGCGCGCGAAGAACGAACTGGCGAGCGCGCAGGCCGATGCGGTCGGCGTCGCACGCCGGCGCGCGGCGTCCGAGCATGCGCTCGCGATCCTGCTGGGCAAGGCGCCCGCGGACTTCGCGTTCAAGGAAACGCCGATCGTGCCGGTCGCGGTGAAGATTCCGCCGGGCCTGCCGTCCGCGCTGCTCGAACGCCGTCCGGACGTATCGGCGGCCGAGCGAGCGATGGCCGCCGCGAATGCGCGGATCGGGCTCGCGAAGTCCGCGTATTTCCCGAAGCTCGATATCACCGGCGCGTTCGGGTATGAAGCGTCGACGCTCGGCAACCTGTTCCTGTGGTCGAGCCGCACGTTCCTGCTCGGGCCGTTCGCCGGCACCGCGCTGACGTTGCCGCTGTTCGACGGCGGCCGTCGTGCGGCCGGCGTGCAGCAGGCGCGCGCGCAGTACGACGAGCAGGTCGCGAATTACCGGCAGCAGGTGCTCGTCGCGTTCCGCGAGGTCGAGGACAATCTCGCCGATCTGCGCCTGCTCGACGACCAGATCCGCGCGCAGGAGGCGGCCGTCAACGCGTCGCGTCGCTCGGCAACGCTGTCGCGCACGCAGTATCAGGAAGGCGAGGTCGCATATCTCGACGTGATCGACAGCGAGCGATCGGTGCTGCAGTCGCAGTTGCAAGCGAACCAGTTGACCGGTGCGCAGGCGGTATCGACCGTGAACCTGATTCGTGCGCTCGGCGGCGGATGGGGCGATGCGCCGGCGTCGGCCGCGGTTGGCGATGCGGCGGCGGGCAAGCAGGACGTCGCCGTGCGGTGAGAGATCGGCGGGCGTCGGCGTGCCGGCGCCGCGCTCGATCGACGAAGAAAGATCGAAGCCGGAAGAACCCCGATCCGTGGCGACGCGGATCGGGGTTTTTTACGTGTGCGACTCCGGAGGAAACTCAGGATGTTCGGTGGCGCGCTCCGCGAACACCACCGCGTATCGCATCGTGCAGAAAAGGGAATTGCGGTAACGGGCGGTGCGCATGCCGCCCGCGAACGTTACGCAGCGACGAACTCGTGCACGTAACGGTTGAACACCGCGGGGCTCGCCGCGTTCATCCCGTGCGATGCGCCTGCTACGGTCTGCCGTTGCGCGTCGCCGATCCACTGCGACAACGTATCGACGTTGTGGCGGAACATCTTCGGGCTGCGCTGGCCGTCGATCAGCAGCGTGCGGCATGCGATATCCGCCGCGGCCTGCTGCGAATACGCGGGCAGCGGATCGCGCAGTTGCTTCGGCAGCGTGCTTGCGTTGTCGATCGCCATCGTGCGGAAGCGGGACGTGCTCTTTTTCCACGCGCCCGGCAGGCTTACCGAGTCGACGAACATTTCGAGGCCCGCTTCGACGTCGCCCCGATCGATCAGGTCCACGGCCTTCGTGCGCAGCGCGATCGCGGCGGCCGGCAGCGCGGCTTCGCGCACGCCCGGCTGTTGCAGCGGGCCGCCCGGATCGGCGAGCGTCAGCGTGTCGACGAGGTGCGGATGCTGGCGCGCGACGTTGAACGCGACGTTGCCGCCGCGCGAATGGCCGACGAGATGCACGGGGCCGAGATCGAGTGCGTCGATGAATTCAGCGAGTTCGTCGACGTGGTTTTGCCAGCTGAACTCGTCCTGGATGCCTGCTTCGACCGCCGGCCAGTAGTGGCTGAGGCTCGGCGCGATGCAGCGGTAGTGATCCGACAGCGATGCGAGTTGCGGATCCCAGTAGCGGTAATCGCACAACGACCCGTGCACGAACACCATCGGCGCGCCGCTGCCCCGCTCGACATACGGCAGGCTGATGCCTGACGAAAGCGTCGCAAATTGCAGGTCGGGGTTCGCGAGCACCGAAGGCTCGATTCGCATGTTCATGACTGAAAACTCATTGGGTGCGTCATCACGCCGCAACTATGCCTGACGGCGAGCTGCGAGGAAAACGCATAATTTTCATCGTGACGATCAATTTTATTGATGGATCGGCCGGAAAGCCTTGTCGTGGCGAGGCGACCGGGCGAGTCTTTCAATCGTCTGACGATTGATGGTGCGACGTACGGCACGGGCGGACACCCGCGCAATCGCGCGTCGAAGCGGCGGGGAAGCGGGAAAAGGCGAAGGGGCGGCCGCCGAGCGCGGCCGGCGCATTACCGCACCGCGAGCGCCGGCGCGGTCCGAAGCTCGACCGCAAGATCGTTGTCGGCCGCGAACTGCATCGCGAAATCGAACGCATCGGCACAGACTTCGCGCAGTTCGTCGGACACGAACAGGCATTTGACGCCGCCGTCGACGACCGGCATTGCGAGCCGCGACAGCGCACACGGATAGCCGGGCCGGCGTTCGCCGACGAACAGCGTGATCACGCCCGCGAGCCGTTCGGGCCAGTCGCTCGGGCGGAAGGTCTTCTGCGCGCGCGTGACGCCGCGGATCAGGTGGCCGTCGATGCGGCCGCGTTCGGTGATGTCGATGCGATCCATGCCGGTATGCGTGTTCTCGTTCGCGTCATTCGCCGCCGTCGGCGGCCGTGTCGCCGCGCGCGGGAATCCGCAGGTGGCGCAGCTTGTGATACAGCGTCTTCTTCGGCATGCCGAGTGCAACGCTTGCGTCCGCAACGTTGCCGTTGTGACGCCGCAGCATGTCCTCGATCAGCATCCGCTCGAAATACGCGAGCTGTTCCGCGAGCGTGCCGCCGGCCGTCGCCGTGCCGCCCGACGACAGCAGGCTGTCGCCGGTCAGCCCGAGCACGAAGCGGTCGGCCACGTTCTGCAGTTCGCGCACGTTGCCGGGCCACGCGTGCGTCATCAGTTCGGATACCTGCGCAGCCGTGGCGACCGGCGCCGGCTGCCCGAAGCGCCGTGCGGCCGCGAGCACGAAATGCTCGAACAGCAGCGGCACGTCCTCGCGCCGCTCGCGCAGCGGCGGCAGCTCGATCTGCGCGACGTTGAGCCGATACAGCAAGTCCGCGCGGAACCGCCCTTCGGCCGCGAGTTCCGCCAGATCGGCCTTCGACGCGGCCACCACGCGACAGTCGACCGGAATCAGCTCGTTCGCGCCGAGCCGCTCGACCACACGCTCCTGCAGCACGCGCAGCATCTTGATCTGCAGCGAAACCGGCATCGTCTCGATTTCGTCGAGGAACAGCGTGCCGCCGTGCGCCCATTCGATCTTGCCGATCCGTTTCTTGATCGCGCCGGTGAACGCGCCGGCCTCGTGGCCGAACAGCTCGCTCTCGAACACCTGTTCAGGCAGGCCGCCGCAGTTCAGCGCGACGAAGTGGGCATCGCGCCGGCCGCCGAAATCGTGCAGGCTGCGCGCGATCAGCTCCTTGCCGGTGCCCGTCTCGCCGGTGATCAGCACCGACACCGACGTATCGGCGAGACGCAGGATCTTCTTGCGCACGTCGGCCATCGCGGGCGACTTGCCGAGCACGAACGCGTCGATGCCATGCCAGTTGTTCAGGGCCGCGCGCAGCCCCTGAACCTCGAGCGTCAGCCGGCGCTTCTCGACGGCGCGCGCGACGCGGCCGGCGATTACGTCCGACGAAAACGGCTTCTCGATGAAGTCGTACGCACCGTCGTGCATCGCGCCGACGGCCGTCGAAATATCCGCGTGCCCGCTGATCAGCACGACCGGGATCTGCGGATCGACGGCCATCACCCGTTCGAGCAACTGCAGCCCGTCGATGCCCGGCATCCGCACGTCCGACACGATCACGACGGGCGCGCCGGGCGCGACGTGCGCGAGCGCGTCGGACGCGGACGCGAATGCGTCGACCGGAAATCCGGCGAGGGCGACGGCCTGCTCGACGCCGATCCGGACGTTTTCATCGTCCTCGACGACCAGCACCCGAATCTCATCTTCCATGCTCTGTCCTTTGTTGCGGCGTCGCCGCCGCGAATTCGATGGTGAACTCCGCGCCGCCTTCGTCACGGTTCGTCGCGGCGATCTTCGCGCCGAACGCCTCGACGATGCGCGACGTGATCGCGAGGCCGAGCCCGAGCCCCTGGCCGCGCGGCTTGGTGGTCACGAACGGCTCGAACAGGTGCGGCAGCACGTCGGGCGCGATGCCGGCGCCGCTGTCTGCGACGCTCAAGCGTATGCGGCCGGTTTCGTCGGCGTCGGCCGCCTCGATGACGATGCGCCGCAGCGGCGCGTCGTGCACCGCGTCGAGCGCGTTGCCGAGCAGGTTCACGATCACCTGCTGCAGCTGGCTCGATTCCGCGGACACTGTCGTGCCGGGCGCGATGTTCACGTCGAGCTGCACGCCTTCGTCGCGGATGCGCGCATCGTAGATGAGCCGCGCGTGCGCGACGGCTTCGTTCAGCGATACCGCGACGCGCTCGACGTCGGGCTTGCGTGCAAACGTCTTCAGCTCGCCGGTGAGCACGGCCATGCTGTCGACGAGCTTGCCGATCCGTTCGAGATTCGCGTACGCCGGCGCCGGCTGCCCGCGCTCGAAGAACGTGCGCGCGTTGTCGCACAGCGTGCGGATCGCGACGAGCGGCTGGTTCAGCTCGTGCGTGAGACCGGCTGCCATCTGCCCGAGCACCGCGAGCTTGCCCGCGTGCACGACTTCCTGCTGCGAATCGCGCAGCCGTTGCTCGGTGCGTTCGCGCTCGACGATCTCGCGTTGCATCCGCTCGTTCGCGGCGGTCAGCGCGGCCGTGCGCTGCGCGACGGTCAGCTCGAGCCGGTCGTTCGCGCGGCGCAGCGCGTCCTGCGCGTTCAGCCGCGCGACGATCGCCCGGCGGCGCTGGATCGCGTAGCCGACCAGCAGCGCGGCAATCAGGAACGCGCCGGTGACGAACACGAACGCGGTCTGCTGCTGGCGCCGCGCGCCGGCGATGTCGAGCAGCACCATCAGCGAATCGCCGGCCTGCGGCGCGGGGCGCGACATCACCAGATAGCGTGTGCTGCGACCCGCGTGGCGCGTATCCGGGAACGTGCCGAACCACGCGGCGGCGCCGCGATCGCCGATGCGGCGATACGGCAGCACGTCCACCGTGCGGCCCGCATACTGGCGCGACGCCTGGATGTCGCGCTGCTGCTGCGCGGTGATCGGCCGCAGCGCGGTGAACTTCCACGCGGGCTCGGTCGAGATCACGATCACGCCGTTGCTGTCGACCACCATCGCGGCGACGCCCGGCGCGCGCCAAGCGGATTCCAGCGGATCGACGCTGATTTTCACCGCGGCCGCGCCGACCGGCACGCCGTCGTCGCGCACCGCGCTCGCGAAATAGACGCCGGGCACGCCCGTGTTGGTGCCGATTCCGAAGAAGCGGCCGCTGCCGTGCGCGAGCGCGTCCTTGAAATACGGACGGTACGACACGTTGGTGCCGACGAAGCTGATCGTCTCGTTCCAGTTGCTCGCGGCGATCACTTCGCCGTGCAGGTCGATCACGTCGACCGCGCCGCTGCCGGCGTCGCGGTTCACGGCTTCCAGATAGGTATCGACCGAATGCACGAGTTCGGGTGCGTCGTGCGGCGCGGCCTTCAGCAATGCGCGCACGCTGTCCTGCCGCGCGACCAGGCCGGGCAGGATCTCAAAGCGCCCGAGCTCGCTTTTCAGGCTCGACGCATACAGGTCGAGCCGGTGCGCGCCGGTTTCCTCGAGCGCATCGATCGCTCGCTCCCACGCGAAATCGACGGCCGCGCCGGCCACGCCGACATACAGCACGGCCGCTGCCGCCCAACCCCACCACGGGATTCCCTTGAAGCTCTTCTGCACGTTCGCCCTCATCGAAGCCCGCTATCGGCCGGCCGCCATCTCCCGCCGCTACGGGCCGTCCGCGCGGCCGGTGAGCCACCGCAACCCGTCAGCCACCGCGCGCCGCAACGACACGCGCCGCGCACCGGCTGAACCGGGGGCGGCGCGTGCGAAGCAGCGTGCGCGACGATGCGTGCGGCCGTGCGTTATCCGAAGTGCGCGACCAGGATCAGCGTCACCGTGACGACGATCGCGCCGCCGATGCGGGTGGCGATCTGCGCGAACGGCATCAGCTGCATCCGGTTCGCGGCGGTCAGGATCGCGACGTCTCCGGTGCCGCCCTGGCCACTGTGGCAGGCGTTCACGATTGCGGTGTCGATAGGGTACATCTTCAGCAGGCGGCCGACCACGAAACCGGTGCCCATCAGCGTCGCGACGGTCGACACGATCGTGACCACGTTGACGATCGTGAATGCGGCGGTCAGCTTGTCCCACGGCGTCATCGCGACACCGATCGCAAACAGCAGCGGATACGTGACGGCCGTCGAGAAGAACTTGTAGACGACGAACGCGCCTTCCTGCAGCGGCGGCGACACCGCCCGTGCGAGCTTCACGAGCACCGCGAGGAACAGCATTGCGACCGGCGCGGGAAGGCCGAACAGCTTGTGCGCCATCAGGCCGACGAGGTACAGCGTGATCGCCGTGATGCCGGCGCCGGCGATGTGCGTGACGTCGACGTGGCCGCGGATTTCCTCGCTTTCCGGCGCCATGTCGCCGCTTTCGCCGACCTGCAGGCGGCCGTTGCCGGTCAGATGCGGCAGGCGCTTGCCGAGCATGTCGAGCGCGCCCGACAGGATGATCGCGGTCAGGCTGCCGAGCATCACCGGCGGCAGCACCATCGCGAACATCTCGCCCTGCGGCAGGTGCATCAGTTCCGAATAGCCGATCGACAGCGGAATCGCGCCTTCGCCGACACCGCCGGCCATGATCGGCACGACGATGTACAGCAGCGTGTGGCGCGCGCCGAGGCCGAGCGCGGTGCCGACCGCGGTGCCGACGATCGCGGCCGCGACCGATCCGGCGGCGAGCGGAATGAAGATCTTCACGAAGCCCTGGATCAGCACGCGACGGTCCATGCTCAGGATGCTGCCGACGATGATCGACGCGATGAACAGGTACAGGAAGTTCGTCGACTTCGTGAACTCGACCGTCAGGTTCAGCACCGGCTTCGGCAGCACGTGGTAGTAAGTCAGCGCGGACGGCACGAAGGTCGCGAAGATCGCGGCCGCGCCGATGTTGCGCAGGAGCGGCAGGCGCTTGCCGAGTTCCGCGCACGTGAAGCCGAAGAATGCGAGCACCGCGATCGCCATCGAGATCTCGCCGGGCACCTTGCCCGTAACGGCAAACCCGACGATCAGCCCGAACAGGATCACGTAGACCGGCAACGGAATGATGCCGATGCGGATTTCCATCAGCTTCCACCAGCCGTGCGGCCAGAATCGTTCGCGCGCGACTGGACCGGCTTCTGCAACGGCCTCGGGTCGGGTTGGGGTATGGATAGAGGTCTGCAAGACGTGTCTCCTGATGTATGGAATGCCTGCATCGCTTCGCGGCATCGTGTGCCGTCTATTACGCAACCCCCATGCCAGAAATCCGGCCAGCCGGAATATTTTTAGTGCATTGATTCATAACGGATTTGTTTCGTCTGCGGAAAAGGTTGCCGCGGGCGGCAGGCCGAGATTTCGGAATTCGCGCGGCGGCCAGGCCGAGATTTCGGCCTGGCCGCCGGCCGTCGCACCGTCCCTGCACTGATCCGCGCGCCATATCGCCGCACGCGATTTTCTTCGCACAATCGCTTCGTAGACCGCCCTGCCGCCGCTCACTATCATCGGCTGATCCTTTTCCGATGCGATGACGACTGTCCGGAGAACGCCCGCGCGTTCGCCGCGGCGTCGCTCATCCGTCGATACCGTCTTTGGACAGGAGAGTGGTTCCGATGCTGCATCCCGTTTTTTCCGCCCGCTTTTCGCTCCGCCGGTTCGCGACGCTCGCGCGCGTACTGGCGGCCACGCTGCTCGGCGTCGCGCTGCTGAACGCCGCGCGCGCCGACACCGCGCCGCTGAAGGTCGGCATCTCGACCAGCCCGCAGATCGACGCGCTGAAGATCGCCGCGAAGGAGGCGAAGGAGCAGGGGCTCGACGTGAAGATCGTCGAGTTCACCGACTGGAATACGCCGAACGCCGCGCTCGCGAACAGGGACATCGACGTCAACTACTTTCAGCACATTCCGTTTCTCGAGAACGCGAAGAAGCAGGGCGGCTACAACTTCATCTCGATCGCGCCGGGCACGATCATGAAGATCGGCCTCTATTCGAAGAAGGTGAAGAGCTTTGCCGAGCTGAAGGACGGCGCGCGCGTCGCGATCGCGAACGATCCGGTGAACGGCGGTCGGGGGCTGTTGCTGCTGCAGCGCGCGGGACTCATCACGCTGACGCCGGGCGCCGATTATCGCGCGACGACGCACGACATCGTGTCCAACCCGAAGCACCTGAAGATCATCGCGCTCGAGGCGTCGCAGCTTGCGCGCTCGCTCGACGACGTCGACCTCGCGCAGGGCTATCCGAGCTTCATCAAGCTCGCCGGCACGACCGATCCGAACAGCGCGCTGCTGTTCGACGGCACGGAGAACAAGAACTTTGCGATCCAGTGGGTCGTGCGGCCGGAGAGCGCGAACGATCCGCGCATCCGCAAGTTCATTTCGATCTACCAGCACTCGCCGGCGGTGCGCCGTGCACTCGACAACGCGTTCGGGTCGCTGTACGCGATCGCGTGGTGACGGGGGGCGACATGACGACCGCAAACCGCAAGAAAATCCTGCTCAACGCGTTCAACATGAACTGCGTCGGGCACATCAATCACGGGCTGTGGACGCATCCGCGCGACCGCTCCGCGCATTACACCGATCTCGATTACTGGGCCGATCTCGCAAGGACGCTGGAGCGCGGCAAGTTCGACGGCATCTTTCTGGCGGACATCGTCGGCGTGTACGACGTGTTCGGCGGCGGCCCTGACGTCGCGCTGCGCGAATCGGTGCAGGTGCCCGTCAACGATCCGCTGCTGCTCGTGCCCGCGATGGCGCAGGTCACACGGCATCTCGGCTTCGGCGTGACCGCGAACCTGACGTACGAGCCGCCGTATCTGTTCGCACGCCGGATGTCGACGCTCGATCATCTGACGAAGGGGCGCGTCGGCTGGAACATCGTGACCGGTTATCTCGACAGCGCCGCGCGCGGGATGGGCCTCGCGCAGCAGATCGGCCACGACGACCGCTACGAACGCGCGGACGACTATATGGACGTCGTCTACAAGCTGTGGGAACAGAGCTGGGACGACGATGCGGTGATCCGCGACGCGCGCGCGCGCGTGTTCGCGCAGCCGGGCAAGGTGCGGCGCGTGAAGCACGACGGGCCGTTCTATTCGGTAGACGCGATCCACCTGAGCGAACCCTCGCTGCAGCGCACGCCGGTGCTGTACCAGGCCGGTTCGTCGGCGCGCGGCGTCGAATTCGCGGCGCGTCATGCGGAATGTGTGTTCGTCAACGGGCAGAGCAAGGCCGCCGCGCGCGCGGCCGTGCTCGACATTCGGGCCGCCGCCGCGCGGCAGGGGCGCGACCCGGCGTCGATCAGGATCTTCGCCGGCGTGAGCGTCGTGACCGCCGAGACCGAAACGCTCGCGCGCGAGAAGTTCGACGAATACCGGCGCCATGCAAGCCCGGAAGCGGGCCTCGCGCATTTCGCGAGCTCGACCGGCATCGACTTCGCGAAGTACGGCCTCGACGAGCCGATCTCGTACGTGAAGACCGATTCGATCCAGTCGGCCGTCGACGCGATTTCGAAGAAGAGCACGACCGGCACGTGGACCGTGCGCCGGATGCTCGAACAGATGTCGCTTGGCGGCCGCTATGCGCCGATCGTCGGTTCGCCGTCGCAGGTCGCGGACGAACTGCAGTCGTGGATCGATGAAACGGGCATCGACGGCTTCAACCTGACACGCACCGTGATGCCCGAGTCGTTCGAGGATTTCGTCGACTGGGTCGTGCCCGAACTGCAGAACCGTGGCGTCTACAAGGAAGACTACGACGCCGCGCCGACGTTGCGCGAGAAGCTGTTCGGCGCCGGCGCGCGGTTGCCGGCCTGGCATACGGGCGCGCAGCATCGGCCGACTGCCGCGTCGGCGACCGAGCGTGCGCACCCTGCGCATGCGTGAACGTGACGGAGCGAAGCGATGACGCAATTGTTCGATACGCTGGGTTTCGTCGACGCATCGGCCGTGCGGGTCGGCGCGGCCGTGGACGCCGGCGCGCCGGCGGCACATGACGAAGCGGCCGCGCGCGCCGACGGCGCCGCCGCCGTGTCGTTCGCGCACGTCGGCAAGGTATTCGCGACGCCGCACGGGCAGGCCGCCGCGCTGCGCGACGTGACGCTCGACGTGCGGCGCGGCGAGGTGTTCGGCATCATCGGCCGCAGCGGTGCCGGCAAGTCGACGCTGCTGCGGCTCGTCAACGGCCTCGAGCGACCGAGCTCGGGCAGCGTGCGCGTGCACGGCATCGATGTCGGCACGTTAGACGAGAACGGGCTCGTCGCACTGCGTCGCCGCACCGGCATGGTGTTCCAGCATTTCAACCTGCTGCACGCGAAAACGGTGTTCGAGAACGTCGCATTGCCGCTGAAGATCGCGGGCGTCCCGAAGGCCGAGCGCACGCGCAAGGTCGATGCGCTGCTCGATCTCGTCGGACTCGCCGCGAAGCGCGATGCGTATCCGGCAAGCCTGTCCGGCGGCCAGAAGCAGCGCGTCGGCATCGCACGCGCGCTGGTGCACGACCCGGAGGTGCTGCTATGCGACGAGGCGACGTCGGCGCTCGATCCCGAGACGACGCAGTCGATCCTCGCGCTGCTCGCCGACATCAATCGCCGCCTCGGGCTGACGATCGTGCTGATCACGCACGAGATGGAAGTGATTCGCGCGGTGTGCGACACGGTTGCGGTGATCGAACAAGGTGAAGTCGTCGAAACGGGCCCGGTGTGGCGCGTTTTCGGCGATCCGCGTCATGGTGCGACGCGCGCGCTGCTGAGCACGCTCGTGCACGATCTGCCTGCGGAACTTGCCGCACGCGTGCAGCCGCTGCCCGAGCACGCGCCGCTGCCCGACGGCGCGCATGTCGTGCTCGACGTGCGTTATACGGGCGAAAGCGGCGGCGAGCCGGACGTCGGCGCGCTTGCCGCGGCGCTCGGCGGCTCGGTGCGATTCCTGCACGGCGGAATCGAACGGATTCAGGGGCATGCGCAGGGGCGTCTCGTGATCGCGGCCGCGCCCGCCGCGAGCGCAGGCGGTGCAGAGCATGCACGCGGCGCCGTTGCGGCATTGCTCGAACGCGCGCGCCGGCATGCGAACCGTGCGGAGGTGCTCGGCTATGTTTGAGCTCTGGTGGCCGGAACTGCTCGACGCGATCCGCGACACGCTGTCGATGGTTGCCGCATCCGCGGCGATTGCCGCGCTGCTCGGCATCCCGCTCGCGGTGATTCTCGTGACGACCGCGCCCGGCGGCATCTACGAACGGCGCGGCGTGAACACGGTGCTCGGCGCGCTCGTCAATGTGTTCCGCTCGACGCCGTTCATCATCCTGCTCGTCGCGCTGCTGCCGTTCACGCGCATCCTGATCGGCACGACGATCGGCGTATGGGCGGCCGTCGTGCCGCTGTCGATCGCCGCGATTCCGTTCTTCGCGCGGATCGCCGAAGTGAGCCTGCGCGAAGTCGATCGCGGATTGATCGAGGCCGCGCTCGCGATGGGGGCGAAACGACGCCACATCGTATGGCACGTGCTGCTGCCGGAAGCGCTGCCCGGCATGCTGGGCGGCTTTACGATCACCGTCGTCGCGCTGATCGGCTCGACCGCGATGGCGGGCGCCGTCGGCGCGGGCGGACTCGGCGATCTCGCGATCCGCTACGGTTATCAGCGCTTCGACACGACCGTCATGGCGACCGTGATCGTGATCCTGATCGCACTCGTTTCGGCCGTGCAAATCACGGGCGACCGCCTGGTCCGACGCGTGACCCGGCGTACCTGAGCGGCGCCACGAGCGCCGGCTCTTTTTCATTGAAGACCTGAGAGAACGATACCCATGACCTTGCCCATCGGCGCACAGCGCGAGTGGAACGGACAATTCGAGGAAGCGCTGTTTCTGGACGTCGCGCGGCGTCATCGTCCCGGCTTTCCGGCCAAGCTCGCAACGCCGCCGCGAGAGCCGCGCGGCGCACACGAGCTCGCCGCCGTCGCGGACTACTACACGAAGATGGCGTCGCACGACCTGTTCATCGTGCAGGTCGTCGCGAAGGCGATCGACACGCTGTTTCGCGACGACCCGCATTTCCAGCTGATCCTGTCGCGGCAACTCGGCGATGACGGCGCCCACGCGGTGATCGGTCGCGAACGCGTGACCGAACTGACGGGCCGCGATCCGCTGCCGGAAATCGAGCGGCTCGTCGCCGCGCACTGGGAGCGGATCGGCGACATCGCGGTGCGCGACGTCGCCGGCTTCCTCGCATTCGAATGGCACTATGAGCTGCACATCCTCGCGAAGCTGTGGATCCAGCGCAAGACCGGCAGCATCGCCGACGGCGCGATGCGCGAGCACGGCGAGAACCGGATTCGCCCGGACGAGGAATGGCATCGCGTGCAAATCGTCCAGTGGTGGTTCGACACGTTGAACGTGCTGCCGGCCGTGGAGCGCGACGCGCTGATCGACCGCGTGATCGCGGCCGACGAGGAAACTCAGGCACGGCTCGACGGCTATCTGCACGACGAGTACGCGCACACCGCGCATGTCTTTGGCGCGGACATCGCCGAATACCGCGCGATCTACGACGATTGGCGGCGCGAGATGCTGTCGGCGCTGACCGGCCGGCAGCTCGATGCGCTGGTGCCGCTGTCGGGCCAAGTCGTTGAGCACGCAACGATCGCGCGGGAAGCGGTTACACGGGAAGCGGTCGCATGAACGATCCCCGCGGGCCGGCAACGCTGGTGCCGGATACGGATGCGCCGGCCGCCACGGACGACGCGCTCGCGCGCGCGATCGACGCACTCCGCGCGACGGCTGCCGAACGCGATCGCAAGGGCGGTCATGCAGCGGCCGAGAAGCAGTGGCTCGCCGATGCGGGCCTGCTCACGCTCGCGGTGCCGCGCGAATTCGGCGGGCAGGAAGCGGCGTGGCCGACGGTCTATGACGCGATCCGGCGCATCGCACGGGTCGACAGCGCGCTCGCGCATCTGGTCGGGTTTCAGGCGCTGCAGGTCGTGAGCGTCGATGTGTGGGGCAACGCGGCGCAGCGCGAGCGCTACTTGCGCGGCACCGTCGAGCATCGCTGGTGGTGGGGCAATGCGGTGAACCCGCTCGACACGCGCGTCGCGGCGACCGCGACGCCGGACGGCGGCTACCGGCTCGATGGCGTGAAGGGCTTCTGCTCGGGTACGCGCGGCTCGCAGCGGATGACCGTGTCCGCGCACGACCCGGAAACCGGCCGCGCGGTGTTCGGCGTGGTGCCGACCGATCGCGACGGGATCACGGTCAACGACGACTGGGATCCGATCGGTCAGCGCCAGACCGACAGCGGCAGCGTGCGTTTCGACGGCGTGATCCTTGCACCCGACGAAGTGCTGCACCGGTCGGAGACACCGCCGACGCCGCGCGCGACGCTGCGCACGCTCGTGTCGCAGCTCGTGCTGACGAACCTGTTCGTCGGGCTCGCCGAAGGCGCACTGGCCGAGGCTCGCGACTACGTGCTGAAGCACGGGCGGCCGTGGATCGCTGCTGGTGTGGCACAGGCGAGCGACGATCCTTATACGCTGCAGCGCTTCGGCGACATGCGCGTGCAAGCGGTGGCCGCCGCATCGCTCGCCGATCGTGCGGCCGCGGCGTTGCAGCGCGCGTGGTCGCGGCGCGACGCGCTGACGGCCGAGGAGCGTGCGCAGGCCGCGCTCGCGGTGTCGGATGCGAAGATCGTCGCGCAGCGCGCGGCACTCGACAACGGCGAGGCGCTGTTCGATGCGTGCGGCGCGAGAGCGACGGCTGCGTCGCTCGGCCTCGACCGCTTCTGGCGCAACGCGCGCACGCATACGCTGCACGATCCCCTCGACTATCGGCTGCGCGATGTGGGCCGGTTCGCGTTGACGGGGGAATTGCCGCAGGCGTCGCTGTATACGTAGCGTCGGCAAATTGTCCGGCGACGCTGCGCGGCCCGGTGTCGCTTACCGTGGGCGTGCCGGCCGGTTCCGTTTGCTCGAGCGCATGCCTGTCCAACGTGTCGAATCCGAAGGTCGCGCTGTTCTATCTCGCGTTTCTGCCGCAATTCGTCCCGGCGGGCGCCGCACGTCCGATGCTGTCGCTGTTCGTGCTCGGCACGACGTTTGCCTGCCTGACGTTTCTCGTCAAGGGGCCGGTCGCGCTGTTCGCCGGCCTGCTTTCGACGTCGATCCGGCGCAATCCGCGCATCCTGACCCGCATGCACCGTGTGAGCGGCGCGGTGCTTCTCGCGCTGGGCGTGAAGCTGGCGTTCGAGCGTCGCTGATCATGTTCACTGCGCCGGCATCGTCTCCGCCAGCGTGCGCATCGCGTCCGCCGTTTCCGGGTTCGCCGGGAAAAACGCCTCGATCGCGAGTTCCGACAGCGTGACGTCGACCGGCGTACCGAACACGGTCGTCGTGCTGAAGAACGTCAGTTCGCCGGCGGCCGTGCGCAGCCGCAGCGGCACCGCGATGTCCGCGTAGTCGGCGCGTGCGTGCGTGTCGTCGGACCGGCCGCCCGGTGCCGGATAGGCAGCGAGTTCGTCGCGCAGCGCATGCAGCGCGCGGTCGCCGCTCGCGTCGATTTGTCGTTGCAGCCGGTGCAGGATATGCGCACGCCATTCGTGCCAGTTGACGATCTGCGGCGCGAGGCCGTCGGGATGCAGGCTCAGGCGCAGCACGTTGACGGGCGGCTGCAAGAGCGCCGGATCGGCCTGCGCGACCAGCGCGCCGAGCATCCGGTTCGACGCGAGCAGCGTCCAGTGGCGATCCACCGCGAGTGCCGGGTACGGTTCGTGGCCGCGCAGCACGGCTTCGACCGCGTGCCGCGCCGCATCGAGTTGAGGATCGGAAAAGGGGCGCTCGCGAAACAGCGGCGCATAGCCTGCGGCGACCAGTAGCGCATTGCGCTCGCGCAGCGGCACGTCGAGGCGCTCGGCCAGATGCAGCACCATCTCCCGGCTCGGCTGCGCGCGCCCCGATTCGACGAAGCTCAGGTGTCGCGCTGACACCTCGGCTTCCAGTGCGAGGGCCATCTGGCTCAGGCGCCGGCGTTGACGCCACGTGCGCAACAGGGAGCCGATACCGGACACGCGGCCGGCGGACGGGGGAAGCGATTGAAGGGTGGCGGTCGAGTTCATGACGAGGATGATAGGCAATCCCGCGCGCATCGGGCATTACCTGCGAGGTAAGCATTCCGGATCGGCGGGCGTCGCCGGTGCCGCGCGACGCTCCGTTGCGCCCCCGCATTTCGTTCCCGGATGCGGACCGACGCTGCGTTACCATAACCCCCGTGCCACCTGAGAGGCGACATCGGACCCGCGACCGCAGCGCCCGGGCCGTATGCCGCGCACATTCACAACAAGGCATTCCGGGGGAATCCAACAATGAAAAAACTCGCCGTCCGCGTCGCATGCGTGGCGATGCTCGCGCTCGCCGCGACCAGCAGCCACGCGCAAACCGAAGCCGCGCAGGTCGAAATGAGAGCGGCCGCCGCGGCCGCCAACAAGGCCGTCGTGAACGGTCCCGCCGATATCGACGTCAAGCGCGAAGCCGTGCTGAAGCTGAAGGCCGGGGAGTCGTTCGTGCCGGCCGCCGAAGCCGGCCGCTACCTGCGTTCGATGGGCAACTCGATCGACGAATCGAAGCTGGTCGGCCTCGTGCTGCCCCAGGACCCGGACGCCGACTGGATCTCGGTCGTGTCGTTCGAGCCGAGCGGCTACATCCGCGACGACGACGCGAAGGACTGGAAACGCGACGAATTGCTGAAGAGCCTGCAGGCCGGCACCGAGGAAAACAACCCGGCGCGCAAGGAACGCGGGCTGCCCGAGACGGAGGTGGTCGGCTGGGCGCAGCCGCCCGCGTACGACGCCGCCACGCACCGACTCGTGTGGTCAGCGATCATCCGCGACAAGGGCGCGCCCGCGAATCCGCAGAGCGACGGCGTGAACTACCGGACGCTCGTGCTCGGCCGCGACGGCTACCTGTCGCTGACGATGGCATCCACGCTCGCCGATCTGCCGAAGTACAAGGCATCGGCCGACGACCTGCTCGCGAACATCCGCTTCAACGACGGCAAGCGCTACGCCGATTTCAACAAGTCGACCGACCACGTTGCCGAGTACGGGCTTGCGGCGCTGATCGTCGGCGTCGGCGCGAAGAAGCTCGGGCTGCTCGCGCTGATCGGCGCATTCGCCGTGAAGTTCTTCAAGATCGGGGCGGTCGCGTTGCTGGCGGGCGGCGCGGCGCTAAAGCGCTTCTTCGGGCGTAAGCCGAAGCCGGCGGCCGTGCCGGTCGTCGCCGACGCTGCCGCCGTGTCCGGCACGGAGCGCAAGGAATGACGAAGCTGCTGTTGCTGATCTTCGGCGGCCTGAAGCTCGGCAAGGTGCTGATGTCGGCGGGCACCATGCTGGCGTCGATCGCGGTCTACGCGCTGTTCTACGGGTGGCGCTTCGCGGCCGGCTTCGTCGCGCTGCTGCTGGTCCACGAAGCCGGCCACTACGTGGCCGCGCAGCGGCGCGGGCTCGATGTGGGGCTGCCGACGTTCATCCCGTTCGTCGGCGCATGGATCCAGCTGAAGGAGATGCCGCACGACGCCGAAACCGAAGCATACGTCGGGCTGGCCGGGCCGTTCGTCGGCACGCTCGGCGCGCTGGCCTGCTACGCGGCCGCGCGGCACTACGACAGCAACCTGCTGCTTGCACTCGCCTATACGGGTTTCTTCCTGAACCTGTTCAACATGATTCCGCTGTCGCCGTTCGATGGCGGACGCATCACGGCGGTGCTGTCGCCGCGCATCTGGTTCGCGGGCGTGCCCGTGCTGATCGCGCTGTTCGCGTACCGACCGAGCCCGCTGCTGATCGTGATGGCGATCCTCGCGCTGCCGCAGTTGAAGCGCGCGTGGCGCTACGATCCCGACGCGCCGGAGAACCGCGCGTACTACACGACGTCGGTCGAGACGAAAACGACCTACGCGCTGTGCTACGTCGGCCTGCTCGCGTTTCTCGCGCTGATGACGTCCGGCGTGCACGACATGCTGCGCGTCGCGCATTCGGCGGCCTGAGCGATGTGAAAAGGGGGCGGCCGCTCATGCGCGGCCGCCGTCGTCTTCCCGCCTGCTCCCGGAGCCTTGCCGAAGAACGCCACGCCATCGGCACGATCACGAGCACGTCGCTGTCGGCGCAATTGCCGCCGATGACGCCCACCGACGGCAGCATTTCCCCGCGATCGGCATTTTGTGCGCGAGCGTTCGCCCCCGCCGAGGCGGTATTCGGGTGGATTCGGTCACTTGCTATAACATATGTTGTCGTATGACATAAGATGGGATTTTACAGGCAATGTCGCCCAGCAGAAGCCTCGGCTTTTCGGTGTGAAGGCGTGGGGCGATGCACTAGCATCGCGGAAAATGCCGACAAATAAGGGGTGGAGGGTAAGGCGCGTGCAACGATAGCGCCGGCATAAATGTGCAAGTCTGTCGGCAGACATCGTATCTGTTCAGCTACAATGTGCGGACCCTTCCCGACCCACGGAGCATTCCCATGCAACTGACTGGACAGATGCTGATCGGCGCCGACGCGGTGACCGGCTCGGCCGGCGCGTTGCGCGCGTTCGACCCGACGAAAGGCGCGCCGATCGACGAACCGGCGTTCGGCGTCGGCACGCAGGGCGACGTCGAGCGCGCGTGCGCGCTCGCGCGCGACGCCTTCGACGCGTATCGCACGCAGCCGCTTTCGGCCCGCGCGGCGTTTCTCGAAGCGATCGCCGATGAAATCGTCGCGCTCGGCGACACCCTGATCGAACGTGCGCATGCGGAAACGGGGCTGCCCGTCGCGCGGCTGCAGGGCGAGCGCGGCCGCACGGTCGGCCAGCTCCGGCTGTTCGCGCGCGTCGTGCGCGACGGCCGTTTCCTCGCCGCGTCGATCGATCCCGCGCAGCCCGCGCGCACGCCGCTGCCGCGCGCGGACCTGCGGCTGCAGAAGATCGGGCTCGGGCCCGTCGTCGTGTTCGGCGCGAGCAACTTCCCGCTCGCGTTCTCGGTGGCCGGAGGCGATACCGCGTCGGCGCTGGCGGCCGGCTGCCCGGTGATCGTGAAGGCTCACGAGGCGCATCTCGGCACGTCCGAGCTGGTCGGCCGCGCGATTCGGGCGGCGGTCGCCAAATGCGGGATGCCGGCCGGCGTGTTCTCGTTGCTGATCGGGCCCGGTCGCGTAATCGGTGCCGCGCTCGTCAGCCATCCGGCGATCCAGGCCGTCGGTTTCACCGGATCGCGGCAGGGCGGGATGGCGCTCGTGCAGCTTGCGAATGCGCGTCCGCAGCCGATTCCGGTCTATGCGGAAATGAGCAGCATCAATCCGGTCGTGCTGTTCCCGGCCGCGCTGGCCGCACGTGCCGACGCGATCGCGACCGGCTTCGTCGATTCGCTGACGCTCGGCACCGGTCAGTTCTGCACGAACCCGGGCCTCGTGCTGGCCGTCGACGGCCCCGATCTCGACCGTTTCGAGGCGGCTGCCGCGCAGGCGCTCGCGAAGAAGCCGGCCGGCGTGATGCTGACGCGCGGCATCGCCGACGCGTATCGCAACGGCCGCGGCAAGCTGGCCGAACTGCCCGGCGTGCGTGAAATCGGCGCGGGCGAGGCGGCGCAGACCGAATGCCAGGC
This sequence comes from Burkholderia sp. AU19243, assembly GCF_018148075.1. Classification (NCBI taxonomy): domain Bacteria; kingdom Pseudomonadati; phylum Pseudomonadota; class Betaproteobacteria; order Burkholderiales; family Burkholderiaceae; genus Burkholderia; species Burkholderia sp. AU19243. Next base: position 25,143 of record NZ_JAGSTV010000008.1, on the reverse strand, counting down.
AGGCGGCGCGTTGTATGAAGTCGCCGCGCAGGCGTTCCTGTCCGAGCCGGCGTTCGGCCACGAAGTGTTCGGGCCGGCGTCGCTGATCGTGCGCTGCCGCGATCTCGACGAAGTTGCGCGCGTGCTCGACGCGCTCGAGGGCCAGCTGACGGCCACGCTGCAGATGGACGCCGACGACAAGCCGCTCGCGCGCCGCCTGCTGCCGATCCTCGAGCGCAAGGCCGGCCGCCTGCTCGTCAACGGCTTCCCGACCGGAGTCGAGGTATGCGATGCGATGGTGCACGGCGGTCCGTTCCCGGCGACGTCGAACCCGGCGGTGACGTCGGTCGGCGCCACCGCGATCGACCGCTTCCTGCGGCCGGTGTGCTATCAGGACTTCCCGGACGACCTGCTGCCGGAAGGGTTGCAGGAAAGCAATCCGCTCGCCATTCCGCGATTGCGCGACGGGAAGGCGGAGTAACGGTGAGAAACGGCTAAAGGCGCGCGCCGGCAGAGGCGCGTTGCGGTACGTTGGAACACGGCGGCGGACGGTGCCCACGGGCGCGTCCGCCGTTTTTCGTCGATGGCAGGCTGTCGAGCCGCCCTTGTCGTGCGGCCGGCGAGGGGGCGCGACGCGTTGCAGCTGCTCGGGTGCGTCCAGCACGCGCCGATCGCGAGTCCACCGCTTGCTGCCGGCGGCCAGCCTGGCCGAGGCAAGCGGATGAGCCATGAGGTGTCGGCTCCGGCTTCCCCGTTTCCCGAATTTCTCCTACAGTAGCGAGGCCTCGGACCGCCCGGTCCGCTGGCGAGCCTGAGAGCACGAAAAAATCCAACAAGGAACCATCCGATGAACATCAGCAAGCGCGGCGACCATCTGTTCGCCGCCGGATTATGGAAGGCGATCGGCGACGTCGCCCAATCCGTTCGTACCCAGATCGGCGAATACAGCGAAGGGCGCGTGCTCGCCGACACGCTTGTCGAATTGCGGCGCGACCTGGGCGGCAGCGAATTCGACATCACGATCAACCAGGGGCGCGTCGTCACCGATTCCGATGCGCATTCGCTCGCATTCGGCCACGCCGTTCGCCGCTTCCGGCAGGACATGGAAGCACTGGTGTACGCGCTGAAATATCGCCGCGACATCGACGAACACGATCAGCGCGCGCGCACCGAAGCACTGACGCAGGCGAACAATCAGCTCACCATCGCCAAGCAATCCGCGACGATCACGGTCGGCCGGTTCTTCGATGCGGTCGTCGATCGCGACGTGCTCGCGCAGATTCTCGACGGTGCATCGACCGCACGGGCACGGGCTGGCACGCAAGTGCAGGTCGAGTCGACGCGGATCAGGCTCGGTATCGTGCGTCACCGGATCGTCGGGATCATCGCGCAGATGTGACGGCGGCCGCGTGGAACGGCGTGGCAGGAAGCCGCGCCGTGATAGACCATGCATGCATCGCTGCGGATGTGCGCGTGGTTGCGCGCAAATGAAAACGCTCGCGGCATGCGCGAGCGATCACAACGCGAACGGCCGACGGCGGGCGGCCCGGCTGAATGCCGCGCCCGCTGCGCGTTCGCTTACTGCGGGCCCATCTTCCTGATCAGCACGTCGAGTTCGGCGAGTTCGGCTTCGGTCAGGTCGACGAGCGGCGCGCGCACCGGGCCCGCGTCGTGGCCGACGAGCTTCGCGCCCGCCTTCACGATGCTGACCGCGTAACCGGCGCGCCGGTTGCGGATTTGCAGGTACGGCAGGAAGAACTCGTCGATCAGGCGGCCGACCGTCGCGTGGTCGTCCTTCGCGATCGCTTCGTAGAATGCCATCGCCGTCTTCGGGATGAAATTGAACACCGCCGACGAGTACACCGGCACGCCGAGCGCCTTGTACGCGGCTGCGTAGACTTCGGCCGTCGGCAGGCCGCCGAGATAGGCAAAGCGATCGCCGAGGCGGCGGCGGATCGTGACCATGCTTTCGATTTCGCCGACGCCGTCCTTGAAGCCGATCAGGTTCGGGCAACGATCGGCCAGGCGCTCGAGCATGTCGGCGTTCAGCTTCGAATTCGCACGGTTGTACACCACGACGCCGATCTTCAGCGAGCGGCACACCTGCTCGACGTGCTCCGCAATGCCTTCCTGGCTCGCTTCGGTCAGATAGTGCGGCATCAGCAGCACGCCGCTCGCGCCGAGGCGCTCGGCCTCTTGCGCATATTCGATCGCGACGCGCGTCGCGCCGCCGGCGCCTGCGAGGATCGGCACCTTGCCCTTGCAGGTTTCAGTCGCGACGCGAATCACGTCCGAATACTCGCGCTGCGTCAGCGAGAAGAATTCGCCGGTGCCGCCGGCCGCGAACAGTGCGGTCGCGCCATACGGCGCCAGCCATTCGAGGCGTTCGGCATAAGTGGCCGGGCGGAAGCTGCCGTCCGCGTCGAAATCCGTCAGCGGAAACGACAGAAGGCCTTCGGAAATGATCTGTTTGAGTTCTTGCGGTGAGGTCATGGTTGGGTCGTCCGTCTAGCGCGAGTGCTGGGTTCGTCGGGCACGGCATCCGGGCCACATTGGCGATGTCGTTGTATGTCATCGTACAACGCGAGGTTGAGCGATGCAAGCGGTTTGCGGGTCGGCCGAGGGTAGGGTCTTTCCGGATCAGGGTTTACGGCGCGTCGCACGATAGCGTCGAATGTCGTATGATGACTAACGATTTGACGATGGGCCTCCAGGAATCCCGATGACTGCTTCTCCTCTCTACATTCGCGTGCATCCGGACGACAACGTCGCGATCGTCGTCAACGACGGCGGCCTGCCGGAGGGCGCGACGTTCGCCGACGGCCTGACGTTGCGCGAAGGCGTGCCGCAGGGTCACAAGGTCGCGCTGGTCGACCTCGCGGCCGGCGACCCGATCGTCCGCTACAACGTGGTGATTGGCTACGCGCTCACCGAGCTGCGCCGCGGCAGCTGGGTCAACGAACGCACGATGCGCATGCCCGAGCCGCCGGGCCTCGACGATCTGCCGCTCGCGACGCGTGCCGCGCCGCCGCTGGCGCCGCTCGAAGGCTATACGTTCGAAGGTTTCCGCAATCCCGACGGCTCGGTCGGCACGCGCAACATCCTCGCGATCACGACGACCGTGCAGTGCGTGTCCGGCGTCGTCGAACATGCGGTGAAGCGGATCAAGGAAGAATTGCTGCCGCGCTACCCGAACGTCGACGACGTGGTCGGGCTCGAGCACACGTATGGCTGCGGCGTTGCGATCGATGCGCCGGACGCCGACATCCCGATCCGCACGCTGCGCAACATCAGCCTGAACCCGAATTTCGGCGGCGAGGTGATGACGGTGAGCCTCGGCTGCGAGAAGCTGCAGCCCGAGCGTCTGCTGCCGCCGGGCTCGATTCCCGTTGCGGCCGCCGGCGTGACGGACAACGGCGGCGTCGTGTGCTTGCAGGATGCTGCGCACGTCGGCTTCCACTCGATGATCGACTCGATCATGAAGATGGCCGAAGCGCATCTCGAGCGGCTGAACCGCCGCCGTCGCGAAACCTGCCCGGCGTCGGATCTCGTCGTCGGCGTGCAGTGCGGCGGCAGCGACGCGTTTTCCGGATTGACCGCGAACCCGGCGGTCGGCTTCGCGGCCGACCTGCTCGTGCGTGCGGGCGCGACGATCATGTTTTCGGAAGTGACCGAAGTGCGGGACGGCGTCGCGCAGCTCACGTCGCGCGCGGCGAGCGAGGACGTCGCCCGCGAGATCATCCGCGAGATGGACTGGTACGACCGCTACCTGCAGCGCGGCCGCGTCGACCGCAGCGCGAACACGACGCCCGGCAACAAGAAGGGCGGCCTGTCGAACATCGTCGAGAAGGCGATGGGCTCGATCGTGAAGTCGGGCAGTGCGCCGATCGCCGGCGTCGTGCGGCCCGGCGACCGGGCGCGACAGAAGGGGCTGCTGTATGCGGCGACGCCCGCGAGCGACTTCATCTGCGGCACGCTGCAGCTCGCGGCGGGGATGAACCTGCACGTATTCACAACCGGCCGCGGCACCCCTTACGGCCTCGCGCAGGTGCCGGTGATCAAGGTCGCGACGCGCAGCGATCTCGCGCGCCGCTGGCACGATCTGATGGATCTCGACGCGGGGCGGATCGCGACCGGCGCGGCGACGATCGAGGACGTGGGCTGGGAACTGTTCCGCCTGATGCTCGACGTCGCGAGCGGCAAGCGCCGCACGTGGGCCGAGCAATGGAAGCTCGCGAATGCGCTGACGCTGTTCAATCCGGCGCCGGTGACCTGATCCGCAACACGCGACGGCATGCGACGCGGGCGCCTTCGGGCGCCCGCTTTTCGTTGGGCGGTGCGATCTGCTTACCTCGCACGTAATCGACCGGCGGTGCGGGGCCGGCGACGATAGCGTCACGCGAACCCGAAACGTTCGCGGCATGGTCTTCCGTCAATCCAACCAAGGAGCCTCGCATGAATACCGCTCAAACCGCCTCGTCCGCCCACGCCGAGCTGATCGACCGCTATTTCGACGCATGGAACGAACCGGATGCCGCCGCGCGGCGCGCGCTGATCGAGGCCGTCTACGCGAGCGACGCCGCTTATCGCGATCCGCTGATGGCCGGCGACGGCCACGCGGGCATCGACACGATGATCGCGGCCGTGCAGGAACGCTTCCCCGCGTATCGCTTTCACCGTACGACCGATGTCGACGGATTCGGCCAGCATCTGCGCTTCTCGTGGGCGCTCGTATCGCCCGACGGCGCGGCGATCGTGCGGGGCGCGGATTTCGGCACCGTAGATGCGTCGGGCCGGCTGAAGTCCGTCACGGGCTTCATCGACGAAATGCCGGCAGCGGCGTCGTGACGCGAGCCGCGCACAACCGCAGGCGTCCGGGATCGGGTAACGTTACGCAGTTCGTTCCCGATCCCGGAGACTTGCCGACATGTTGAAGAACCTCGATCCGCTGCTGCACGCCGACATCCTGCACGCGCTGCGCGCGATGGGCCACGGAGATGAAGTGGTGATCTGCGATGCGAATTTTCCGGCGGAATCCGTCGCTGAGCATACGGTCGTCGGCCGGGCACTACGCATCGACGGCGCCGGCTCGGCGCGAGTCGCGCGCGCGGTGCTGTCCGTGCTGCCCCTCGATACGTTCGTCGAAACGCCTGTGTGGCGGATGGAAGTGGTCGGCGATCCCGCCGCCGTGCCGCCGGTGCAACGCGAAGTGCAGGCGGAGATCGATCGCGCGGAAGGGCGCGCGGTGCCGCTCGCGGGCATCGATCGCTTTGCGTTTTACGAGCGGGCGCAGCAAGCGTATGCGGTGATCGTCACCGGCGAACTGCGCGGCTACGGGTGCTTCGTCTTCAAGAAAGGCGTGCTGCTGGCCGATGCGGGCTAGGGCCGGTTCCCATTATTTTTCGCGGATGCGGGCGCCGGGCTCGCTGCGGCGCCGTCGCGCGTCGCCATCGTCGCAGTGTAAAGATTTGCTACAACCTTTTTCTTGGACGCTGCGCGAAGTCCTTCTATGCTGGCCCATTTGCCGCCGCGCCCGCCGGGCCGCGCGGCACGAACCGTACGGGCAGCGTCCCGCGCGGGCGGCCGACTTGCATACGAGGAGAGAGGCATGACGCGTTCCGTCGATTCCGGCGTCATTTTTTTCGCACGCCTGGCGCTGGCGGCGTTGTTTCTGTGGGGCGGCGTGATGAAGCTGCTCGGCTACGGCGAGTTCATCGGCTATCTGCACGGGGTGAACGTCCCGTATCCGCAGGTGATGGGGCCGGTCGTCGTCACGATCGAGGCGCTGGGCGGGCTGCTGCTGATCGTCGGCTACAAGGTGAAGCCGCTCGCATTGCTGATGGCGGTCTATACGGTCGCGACCGCAATGGTTGGCCACAATTTCTGGGACGCGACTGACGCAGCGGTCCAGCACGACATGGTGATCCACTTCTGGAAGAACATCGCGATCGCCGGCGGGTTCCTGCTGCTGTTCGTGACCGGTGCCGGCGGCGCGAGCATCGACGCACTGCGCCGGCCGAGTTCGTCGTACGGCGTGCTGCGCTGAGTCGAACAGCGATTCGCCGAGTCGAACCGAGTCGAACCGAGTCGAACCGAGTCGAACCGAGTCGAACCGAGTCGAACCGAGTCGACCGAAGCGCCGCACGCGCGCCGCGACACTGACGCAAAGCAAAAGGGCCGAACCCGCACGCGGCGGAATTCGGCCCTTCGTTCATCCGGCCGGCGCGTGCGCGCCGTCGTTCAGCGTGCGTCCTTCAGGTCTTTCGCGTCCTTTGCGAACTGCACGGCGATCGCGCCGAGCACGCAGATCGCGGCGACGTACACGACCGGCGCGAGCGGATTCGACTTCATCATCAGCGACACGATCACCGGCGTAAGGCCGCCGAAGATTGCGTAAGCGACGTTGTACGAGAACGAGATGCCCGAGAAGCGCACGACGGCCGGAAAGCTGCGCACCATCACGAACGGCACCGCGCCGATCGTGCCGACCGCGAAGCCGGCGATCCCGTAATACAGCGGCAGCGTCGATGCGTCGGCCGCCACCTGCGCGAACAGCAGGTAGTAGCATGCGGCGAGCACGAGGCCGCCGATGCCGAGCACGCGTTTCGCGCCGATCCAGCCCGCGAGCGAGCCGGCGGTGATGCAGCCGGCCGTGAGGCACAGCGTCGCGATGCTGTTCGCGAACAGCGTGGTCGCGGGCGTCAGGTGGAACTGCTTTTGCAGCAGCGCGGGCGTCATCAGGATCACGACGACGATCGCTGCCGACAGCATCCACGTAAGCAGCATCGATACGATCACCGCGCGCCCGTGGTCGCGCAACACGGCCTTCAGCGGAATCTCGGCCGCGAGCGCCTTCTTCGCCTTCATCTCCGCGAACACCGGCGTTTCATGCAGCCAGCGGCGCAGGTACACGGAGAACAGGCCGAACACGCCGCCGAGCAGGAACGGAATGCGCCACGCGAATGCGGTGACTTCGGCGCCCGAGTAACGGCTGTTGATGCCGGCGGCAACCAGCGAGCCGAGCAGGATGCCGGCCGTGAGTCCCGCGGTCAGCGTGCCGCATGCGTAGCCGATGTGGCGCGACGGCACATGTTCTGACACGAACACCCATGCGCCCGGCACTTCGCCGCCGACCGCCGCGCCCTGCAGCACGCGGAACAGCAGCAGCAACACCGGCGCAAGGATGCCGATCGTGTCGTAGGTCGGCAGCAGCCCCATCAGCAGCGTCGGCACCGACATCATCAGCACGCTGAGCGTGAACATCCGCTTGCGGCCGAACAGGTCGCCGAAATGCGCCATGATCACGCCGCCGAGCGGGCGGGCGAGATAGCCGGCCGCGAAGATGCCGAACGTCTGCAGCTGGCGCAGCCAGTCGGGGATGTCGTGCGGGAAGAACAGCTGTCCGATCGCGGGCGCGAAGAACACGAAGATGATGAAGTCGTAGAACTCGAGCGCGCCGCCGAGTGCGGCAAGGCCAAGAGTTTTGTAATCGCTGCGCGTGAGCGCGCGTTCGGCGGCGCGAGGCACGCCGCTCAATTCGGAAGCTTGCATGGTCAGGACGATCGGTTTTCGAATGTAGTTGTCGGTGCTGCGTCTCCAGGGCCCGCTTTTCGGCATGGCTGGCAAGGCGCGGCTTGCGTCGTCGAGCGTGGGTCGCGTATCGGATGGAATACGTTACAGGCGCCGTCGCACCAGGATGGGGCGCGACGGAGACGATGCGTCGAAGCGGGTGGGAGGATTCTACAGGAGCGCGAAATGCGCGCATGCGGCAGGCGGCCGGGGAAAGCTTCGGCGCTTCGCCGCGCGCAATGCGGACGCGGCGCGGCAGGCGGAGAAACCGCATGCCGCGCCGCGTGGCAGGGGTGCGACGTAATCAGTTGCCGGCGATCGTGTCGACGGGCTTGAACGTGCCGCGCTCGACCTTGTAGATCGTCACCGGCGCATCCTTCAGGTCGCCCTTCGCGTCGTACGCGATGCTCGGCGCCGACACGCCCTTGATCGATACCTTGCCGAGATACGGCGTATAGACTTTCGGGTCGGTCGAGTTCGCCTGCTTCATCGCGGTGAGCAGTGCGATCGTGCCGTCGTACGAATAAGGCGAATACGTGATCACGTCTTCGTTGAAGCGCGCCTTGTAGCGGGATGCGTAGCCGGCGTAGCCCGGCATCTTTTCCTTCGGCAGCCCGCCCATGTAGACGATCGCGCCTTCGGCCGCTTCGCCGCCGACCTTCAGGAACGTCGGCGAACGCGACATCTCGCCGGTCACGAACGCCGATTTCATCCCGAGCTGGCGCATCTTGCGGATCATCGGCGAAGACTGTGCGTCTCCGCCGCCGTAGAAGATCGCGTCGGGATTGATGCCCTTCAGGTTGGTCAGGATCGCCGAGAAGTCGAGCGCCTTGTCGTTCGTGAAGTCACGCTTCACGATCGTGCCGCCCGCGGCCTGCACGGCTTTCGCGAATTCGTCGGCGATGCCCTGCCCATAGGCGGTGCGGTCGTCGATGATCGCGATGCGCTTGAAATGCAGCGTCTTCACCGCGTACGTGCCGACGATGCGGCCGGCCTGCGCGTCGCTCGTCAGCAGCCGGTAGGTCGTCTTGTAGCCGCGCGCGGTGTACTGCGGCGACGTCGCCATCGAGATCTGCGGCAGCCCTGCGCGATCGTACAGGTCGGACGCCGGGATGCTCGTGCCCGAGTTGAAGTGGCCGATGATCCCGCTGACGTTGTCGTCGATCAGCCGCTGTGCGACCGTCGTGCCGGTGCGCGGGTCGGCCTGGTCGTCCTGCGAGTCGAGCTGGAACGTGACCGGTTTGCCGCCGATCGTCGGATGCGTCGCGTTGAAATCGGCGATCGCGAGCTGTACGCCCTTTTGCATGTCCGTGCCGTAGTTCGACTGCGGCCCCGTTAGCGGTGCGGCGAAACCGATCTTGACGACGTCCGCGGCGATGGCGTGTGCGCCCGACAGTGCGCAGGCAGCAGCCAGCGCGACGTGCGATACCTTCAGCTTCACTTTCACTTCCCCTTGATGGCGTGGTTGGGCCGCGGCCGGCCAGCGGGCCGCTGCGGTAAACCGGGCGAGACGTATCGCTTGTGCGGCGCCCGCAGAAGCCGGGCCGCATGTGCCGCGCGCCGTGCGGGTTGTGCCGGAATCCGCGTGCGTGGCGGCGGCGGGATGTCGTCTCGTGACCGTTGAGCGAAGTCTAGGCAACGAAAATACGCGCGTCTTGCGCGTTCGGTGCGCGGGTGGCGACGATTTCGGCATATCGTCGATAACCCTGATATGTGCTCAAATCGTCATCCTGAATGCGCAAACCCGCCAAGACGCGGCGCGGCGGCATTTTTACGATGGCGGGTCCGAGCGCCTGGCGTGGCGTGACGATGGCGATGCCGGCGCGATACGCCGTCGTGGCCGCCCAGGCGCGTGACAGGCGGCGGCCGGACGCGACGCCGTCCCGCCGGACACGCGCACTGCGGTCGTTGCGCGCGCAACCGCAAGGCGGCGCGCACATCGCGCACCGCCGTATGCACGGAGCAGAGCATCGCCCATCGGCTGCGCAGCGCTCGTATTGCACGATCGTCGGGCCGCGCGATAGCGTGAGCGGCGTTACCCGCTGCACCCGATCGCGTTCCGACGAACGCCGCGCCGCGTCCGCGGGGCGCTTCTATAATCGACGCCATCAGCCACTCCCTCCGCACACGCCGGGATGACGACCTTCCTTGCCGCACCGCCCATGACCCTGTCCGAAACGTTGCGCTACCAGCCCGACAACACCGATCTTGGTGCGATGCTTGCGCATTTCCGCCTGCTCGAGCCGGTGTTCGACGCGCTGCCCGACGTCGCGTTTTTCGTGAAGGATGCGAACGGCCGCTACGCACTCGTCAATCGCACGCTCGCAATGCGCTGCGGCTACAAGGACAAGCGCGACCTGCTCGGCAAGACGACCGACGAAGTGTTTCCGCGCCGCTTCGGCCGGACTTATTTCGAGCAGGACATGGCGACGATCAATGCCGGCCAGCAGTTGATGGATCAGCTTGAGCTGCACCTGTATCCGGGCCGTCAGCCGGGCTGGTGCCTGACCTGCAAGGAGCCGCTGCGCGACGCGGCCGGCAAGGTGGTCGGCCTCGCGGGGATCTCGCGCGACCTGAAGGCGCACGAGGGTTCGCATCCGGCATACAGCAAGCTTGCCGACGTCGTGCAGCACATCCAGGATCACTACGTGCAGCCGCTGAACCTGAAGCACCTCGCGCAGATGGCGGGGATGTCGGTCGCGCAGCTCGAGCGCTACTTCCACAAGGTGTTTCACCTGACGCCGCGCCAGGTGCTGCTGAAGACGCGGCTCGAGGCGGCTACGGCGCTGCTCGTCACGCACGACAAGGTAACGGACGTCGCGGCGCTATGCGGCTATACGGATCACAGCGCGTTCACGCGCCAGTTCAAGGCGACGGTCGGCGTGACGCCGACCGAATACCGGCTGATGCTGCAGGATCGGGCAGGTTGACGCGATGCGCCGGCCTGGGGCCGGCGCATCGGATGATCGGGGTGGTGCGGGAACGGGGAAGCGATGGCTCAGCGGTAGCCGAGGCCTTTCAAGACGGCCGTGCCGTCTTCCGTCAGGCGGAAGCTCGGCGAGGTGTCGGCGTCGAGCTTGATCATCTCGACGAGTCCGGCTTCCTGCAGCGCGGGCAATTCGGGCTTCGCATTCGCGCCGATCGGTGCGTGCAGCAGCACGAGCAGCGTCGCGATCTCGTGATGGCTGAGCAAGCGGCGCAGCATCGTCTTTTTCGCAGGGGGGGCGGCCGGGCGGCCCGCGGGTGCATCTACGGCGCTCATCGCTGTCCTCCTTTTCGGGATATCCATCGGGTGGTTGGTTCCGGATGGTGCCGTCGAAGACTTAAGCGATTCTTAAACGCGCGGCGGGCAGGCCAATGGTGCGGTGCGGCGTCCGTTACCGGATGTAACGCCGGCGCGGGGCGCGTTCCGCGCGCCCGCGCGCCGAGCCTTGCCGGGCGGCTCTCTGCGGCGGCGTTGCGCACGATGGTGCGTCTGCCCGCCGCGCGGTGTGGCGTCTGCCGGTGTTCCGGTTCCGCCTGCGCCCGATCCGATTCATACCCCTCTTATTTCTTGCGCTGCGCCTGCGCGGCGAGGCGCACGGCCGCGTTCGCCGCGCCGTAGCCGTCGTAACCGCCGCGCCGCTCGACGATTTCCAGCGAGAACCGGCCGTCGACCAGTTCCGTGTATGCGTGCAGGAATTCGCCGCCGCTCTCGTCGCGGTCGTACAGCAGATGGTGCGCGCTCAGCGTGTCGATCATCTCGTCGGGCAGTGCGTAGCGTGCGGCCAGATCGTCGTAGTAGTTCGGCGGAATCCGCAGGAACGGCACGCCGTCGGCCGCGAACGCGGCGACCGTCTTCACGATGTCGTCGGTGCGGAACGCGACGTGATTCAGCCCCGTGCCGTGATAGCGGTCGAGCGATTCGGCAACGGCCGTATGACGGTCGACCGATGCATTCAGTGCAATTCGCACCGAGCCGTCGGCGCTGCGCACCGCGCGGCTGCGCATCAGGCCGTACGGATCCGGTACGAGCCAGCTGCGCTCTGCCTCGAAGCCGAAAGCGGTCTTGAAGAACAGGATCCAGGTATCGAGCGCGTCGGCCGGCAGCGCGAGGCAGACATGATCGATACCCGTCAGCGGGCCGACCTCGGTCGGGCCGTCGATGTCGGTGAGCACGAAATCCGATTCGTACAGCGTCGGCGCGTTCGGCGCTTCGTCGACGAAGTATTCGAGGCTGCCGTCCGGCGCCTTCACGCTCGGCAGCACGCGCTCGTTCGGGCCGACGCGCCCGGAAAACGGCGCATAGCCGAAGCCGGCCGCGCGTTCGAACGCGACATTCGCGTCGTCGACGCGGAACGCCGACGCGCACAGCGACAACCCGTGCTGCTGGAAGAACGCATCGGCGAACGAATCGCGCTCGGCGTTCAGCACGATCGACGCCGCGCCGTGCTGGAAGAGTGTCACGTCCTTCGACCGGTGGCGACCCGCGAGCCGGAACCGCATACGGCCGAGCCATTCGCCGACGGTGGCCGCTGCCTGCGCGTCGACCGCGAATTCGATGAACTGGAACCCCACGTGCGCGGGCGGCGCCGGCGGTGCGAACAGCGGTTGCCCGGCGGACGGCGTGCGGCCGTCCTGCGCGAGTCGCGCGCGCGTCAGTTCTTCCAGATAGAGCAGCGAGCGGTGGCCGTCGGCGGCCGTGATCGCGGTCGGCGCGGCGCGGAAGCCGTCGTTGAAGATCTCCAGCGACAGCGGCCCCGTATAACCGGACTCGATCACGCGGGCCGTGAAGCGCGCCAGGTCGAAGTCGCCCTGGCCGGGGAACGAGCGGTAGTGGCGGCTCCATTCGAGCACGTCCATCGCGAGCTTGGGCGCATCGGCAATCTGAACGAATGCGATCCGGTCGCCCGGAATGTCGGCGATCGCGTCAGGCGAGTCGTCGAGCGACAGCGTATGGAAGCTGTCGAGCGCGAGGCCGAGGTGCGGGCTGTTGACCGCATTCACGAGCTGCCACGCGTGACCGTACCGTTTCACGACGCTGCCCCACGCGAGCGCCTCGTACGCGGCCACCACGCCGGCCTGCCGCGCCGCTTCGGCGAGCGTGCCGAGCTGGTCGACCAGCAGCGCGTCGTCCGCGATCGCGTCGGGCGACACGCTGCTGCATACCAGGATGCGATCGGTGCCGAGCGCGTGCATCACGTCGAACTTGCGACGGATGCGGTCGAGATTGCGCGCGAGCTGCGCCGCGCTCACGCCCTCGAAGTCGCGAAAGGGCTGGAACAGCACGATGTCCAGGCCGAGATCGGCGGCCATGCGCCGCACGTCGGCGGGCGATCCGTCGAAGTACACGAGGTCGTTCTCGAAGATTTCGACACCGTCGAAACCGGCGGCCTTGATGGCTGCGAGCTTCTCGGCGAGCGTGCCGGACAGTGACACCGTGGCGATCGAGCGCTGCATGGGCGAATCCTGCGGGTGAGCGGGATGTGGCGTCGGCCGAATGGGGCGGGAATGAACCAGTCGTTGAATTCGTTGCGGATGCCATATCCCCAATTTACTAGGGAAGTGACGTAGATTATACAAACTAACTAGATGGTACAAATAAGCGAAAACCCGAAAAGACAGCGGGCTCGCGCCGGCGCACACTAGCGCCACATCCTGATTGTCACGGGGCGGATCGGATAACGTTCCGCCCCCGTTTTTGGAGCAGAAATCGTCATGAGCAAGCACAAGGTGCTGGTGCTGAACGGCCCGAACCTGAATCTGCTGGGCACCCGCGAGCCGCATATCTACGGCGCCGAGACCCTTGCGGACGTCGAGCAGCGTTGCCGTAGCGCCGCCGAAGGCCTCGGTCTGGAGATCGACTTCCGCCAGTCGAACGCCGAGCACCAGCTGATCGACTGGCTGCATGCAGCGCGTCACGACACGCACGGCATCGTGATCAACCCGGCTGCCTATACGCATACGTCGGTCGCGCTGGCCGATGCGCTGTCCGCGATCGCGAAGCCCGTGATCGAGGTGCACATTTCCAACGTGCACCGCCGTGAGGCATTCCGTCACCACTCATATATAGCGGCCATTGCCGAAGCGGTGATCTGCGGGTGCGGTACCGAAGGCTACGTGTTCGCGCTGCAGCGCCTGTCGACCCTTTTTGCCCAGCGAGCCGCGCAATGAGCCGCCCGTCCTTTCTGATCGGCCTGATCGGCCAGGGCATCGGCGGTTCGTTGTCGCCCGCGATGCATGAGGAAGAGGGATTCCGCCAGGGTTTCGGCTACGTCTATCGCCGCATCGATCTCGACGTGCTCGGGCTGACCGCCGACGCGCTGCCCGAATTGCTCGACGCCGCGCAGCGGATGGGCTACAACGGCCTGAACATCACGCATCCGTGCAAGCAGCGCGTGATCGAGCATCTCGACGAATTGTCGGACGACGCGCGCGCCCTCGGCGCGGTGAACACCGTGTTGTTCAGGGACGGCAAGCGGATCGGCCACAACACCGACTGGTCCGGTTTCGCGAAATCGTTCCGCCGCGGGCTGCCGTCCGCGTCGCTCGAGCGTGTCGTGCAACTCGGCGCGGGCGGTGCGGGTGCAGCCGTCGCGCATGCGGCGCTGCAAATGGGTGCGGCCGAACTGACGATTTTCGATGTCGACCGCACGCGTGCGGTCACGCTCGCGGGCGAACTGCAGCAACGCTTCCCGGCCGCGCGAGTCACGGCCGGCGACGACCTCGCGGCCGCGGTGAAAGCCGCAACCGGGCTGATCCACGCAACGCCGACCGGCATGATCAAGCATCCGGGCTTGCCGCTGCCCGCCGAACAGCTTCACGCCGGAATGTGGGTCGCCGACATCGTGTACTTCCCGCTCGAAACGGAACTGCTCCGCGCGGCGCGCGCGGCTGGCTGCGCAACGCTGCCGGGCGGCGGGATGGCCGTGTACCAGGCCGTCGATGCGTTCGAAATCTTCACCGGCCGCACGCCCGACGACGAGCGGATGTTCGAACACTTTCAGTCGCTCGTCGCGCGCTGACCTTTCTACCTACTAGCTCGAAAAAGAGACCAGGAGACAACCATGCAGCACACCACCCATACCAACGCCGCGCCGGCGCAGGCGGCCGGCACGGTCCGGCGGACATCGGCGCGCTACAAGATCCTTGCGCTGCTCGCGATCGGCACGATGATCAACTACCTCGACCGTACGGTGCTGGGGGTGGCTGCGCCGCAGCTCACCAAGGAGCTCGGCATCAATGCGGCGGTGATGGGCATCATGTTTTCCGCGTTCTCGTGGACGTACGTCGCGATGCAGGTGCCCGGCGGTCTGTTTCTCGACCGCTTCGGCAGCAAGGTCACCTATTACTGGTCGATGACGCTGTGGTCGCTGTGCACGTTCCTGCAAGGCTTCGTGCCCGGTGTCGCAACGCTGCTCGCGTGCCGGCTCGGCCTCGGCGTGACCGAGGCGCCGTGCTTTCCGACCAATAGCCGCGTGGTCGCGACCTGGTTCCCGCAGAACGAGCGCGCGATGGCGACGGGCACGTATACCGTCGGCGAGTACATCGGCCTTGCGTTCTTCAGCCCCGTGCTGTTCGCGTTGATGGGCGCGTTCGGCTGGCGCTCGCTGTTCTGGGTGGTCGGCGCAGTCGGCATCGTGTTCGGCCTGGTCTGGTGGAAGCTTTATCACGAGCCGCGCAATCATCCGGCCGCGAACTCGGAGGAGCTTGCGTACATCGAAGCAGGCGGCGGCCTCGTTCATGGTGCGCGCAAGCACGGCGACGCGGGCGCCAGGTCGGCGCAGGCCAAGTTCAGCTGGTCGATGGTTGGCCGGCTGGTGAAGAAGCGTCAGCTCGCGGGTATTTGCCTCGGCCAGTTCGCCGGCAACTCGACGCTCGTGTTCTTCCTGACCTGGTTCCCGACCTATCTCGCGACCGAGCGCCACATGGGCTGGCTGAAGATCGGCTTCTTCGCGGTGATGCCGTTCATTGCCGCGTCGGTCGGTGTGATGTTCGGCGGCATTTTCTCGGACTGGCTGCTGCGTCGCGGCAAGTCGGCGAACCTCGCGCGCAAGCTGCCGATCATTGCGGGCCTGCTGCTCGCGTCGACGATCATTCTCGCGAACTACGTGCAGAGCAACGAAGCGGTGATCGCGATCATGTCGGTGGCGTTCTTCGCGCAAGGGATGGCCGCGCTCGGCTGGACGCTCGTGTCCGACATCGCGCCGGACGGCCTGCTCGGCGTGACGGGCGGCATCTTCAACTTCGCGGCGAACCTCGCGGGGATCATCACGCCGCTCGTCGTCGGCTTTATCGTCGCATCCACGGGTTCGTTCGTCGGCGCGCTGGTGTTCATCGGCGTGATCGCCCTGATCGGTGCGCTGTCTTACATCTTCGTGGTCGGCGACATCAAGCGGATCGAGCTTTAAGCATCGGCTCCACGCACTCTCGGTGCGTTCGCCCGGCGGCCCGTGGGTCGCCGGGCGTTTTTGTTTGCGGGCCCGGTCGCGGGCCGGTTTATGCGCGTGCAGTCATGCGCGTTGCACCGTAATCCCGAGCGATTCGACCGCCCCTGCGATCGCTGCTACCGCGCGCCGGATGACGTCGGCATCGATGGCGCCGATGCAGCCGACGCGAAACGTTTCCACCTGCGTCAGCTTGCCCGGATAAAGAATGAATCCCGCATCGCGCACCGCGTCGTAGAAGCGGCGGAAATCGTAGTCCGGATGATCCGGCGCGTGAAACGTGACGATCACCGGCGCCTGCACGGCGGCATCGAGGAACGGCACGAAGCCGAGCGCGCACATCGAGTCGACGAGCGTGCGGCAGTTCTGCGCATAACGCGCGCCGCGCGCCGGCTGGCCGCCGTCGGCAAGGTACTGGTCGAGTGCGGCGCGCAGCGCGGCGACGACGTGCGTCGGCGGCGTGAAGCGCCACTGGCCGGTCTTGCGCAGGTACGCGTACTGATCGTGCAGGTCCAGCGCGAGCGACGGCGAGTTGCCTGCGCACGCGTCGAGCGCGTCGCGCCGCACGATCGCGAAACCCATCCCCGGCACGCCTTCCAGGCACTTGCCGCTCGCCGAGATCAGCGCGTCGATGCCGCTGTCCTCCAGCGCGATCGGCACCGCGCCGAACGAACTCATTGCATCGACGATCAGCCGCTTGCCGTGCCGCCGGCACACGGCGGCGATCGCGTCGAGCGGGTTCAGGATGCCGGCGCTCGTTTCCAGATGCACGAGCGCGACGTGCGTGATGCGCGGCTCGCGCGCGAGCGTGGCGTCGACCGCGGCCGGGTCGACCGCCGTGTCCTCGCCGAACGGCAGTGCGATCGCGTCGATGCCGAGCCGGCCGAGGATCTTCAGGATGCGCGCGCAATACGCGCCGTTGTCCGGCACCAGCACGACGCCGTCGCGCGGCACCAGCGTGCCCAGCGCGGCCTCGACGGAAAACGTGCCGCTACCCTGCATCGGCACGCACACGTATTCGTTGCCGCCGTGCGCGATCGCGACGAGATCCGCGCAGACGCCGGCCGTCAATTGATTGAAAGCGGCGTCCCACGAGCCCCAGTCATGTTGCATTGCGTTGCGTGTTGTGGCGGTCGTGGCGAGCGGACCGGGCGTGAGCAGAATCGGGTCGGGCATGTTTTTCCTCAGGAAAGGGCGGGAGAAATTCCGGGACAGCAGCCTGTGCGACTTGCAGGATATTGGCAAAATATGTCATTTTGTGGCAATTGTGGCAGTCGTCACGGGGTTGTCATCGAACGCTGTGATCCTTCGGTTGCCGCGCGAAGCCACCTGCAGCGCGGCAGCGAGGCAGGCCGGTTCGCGGCTTGTCCGACTGGAAGGAGCCGGATCGTGCCCCGGCCGCTTGGTGTTCCGCCTACGGAGAAGTGAGATGACACTGCAGAATTCCTCGCGCGCCGCTCGCGGCGCGTTCCTGAAGTTCGCGCTGGCCGCTTGCGCCGCCGGTCTGCTTCAAGCCGCGTCGATGCCCGCGCATGCGGCGAATGCGGTCGTGCTGTACACGGCGGACGGTCTGGAGAACCTCTACCGCGATGTGCTGCCTGCGTTCGAGAAGAAGGAAGGCGTGAAGGTCAACATCGTGACGGCGGGTAGCGGCGAGGTCGTCAACCGCGCGAACATCGAAAAGAATTCGCCGAAGGCGGACGTGATCGTCACGCTGCCGCCGTTCATCCAGCAAGCCGGCCAGATGGGGCTGCTTCAGCCTTACCAGAGCGTCAACTACAAGAACGTGCCGGCGATCGCGAAGGCGGAAGACGGCACGTGGGCGACGTTCGTGAACAACTACTTCTCGTTCGCGATCAACCCGGACGTCGTGAAGAACCAGCCGAAGACATTCGCCGACCTGTTGTCGCCGAGCTATGCCGGCAAGGTCGCGTACTCCAACCCGGCAACCGCCGGCGACGGGATGGCCGTGCTGATCCTGACGACCACGCTGATGGGCGAGGACAAGGCGTTCGACTACCTCGCGAAGCTGTCGCAGAGCGTGAAGTTCCACACGAAGGGCACGGGTTACCTGAACGTGCTGCTGTCGCGCAACGAAATCAGCGTCGCGAACGGCGACCTGCAGATGGACCTCGACGATGCCGACCACGGCGCGCTGTCCGTCAAGCCGATCTTCCTGGCAGCGAAGGCCGGCGACCAGCCGACCACGTTCCAGCTGCCGTACGGCATCGGCCTGATCAAGAGCGGCCCGAACCAGGACGCCGGCAAGAAGCTGATCGACTACCTGATGTCGACCGAAGTGCAGTCGAAGGTGCCCGACATGTACGGGATTCCGGGCCGCACTGACGTGCCGCTTGCCGGCAAGAACGGTGAAGCGGTGAAGAAGGCGATCGCGGGCGTGAAGCTGATTCCGGTCGACTGGGCGCAGGTGATGGAGAAGAAGCCGCAGTGGATCGAGCGCTGGAAGAAGGACGTGATCGGCAGCTCGGGCAAGCAGCTCGACGTCGTCAAGCCGAAATGACCGGTGCACGCCGCCTGAATTCGAAAGCAAGAGGATGAACCCGGTGGACACCACCCTGACCCATCCCGGCGCATTCGGCGCCGCCGGGCCGCACGCGACGTTGCGGTCCGGCGCGCCAGGCGGCGTGCAGATCGAACACCTGAGCGTGCGCTACGGTGCGCGCACGGTGCTGGACGATCTGTCGCTGTCGATCGCCGCCGGCGAATTTCTGACCGTGCTCGGCAAGAGCGGCTGCGGCAAGACCACGCTGCTGCGCTTCATCGCCGGGTTCGTGAAGGCCGATGGCCTGACCGGCACGCTGACCGTAGCCGGACGCGACCTCACCTATGTGCCGCCGCACAAGCGCAATCTCGGGCTGCTGTTCCAGAATTACGCGCTGTTCCCGCACCTGTCGGTGTTCGAGAACGTCGCATTCGGGCTGCGTGCGCGCAGGATGGCGTCGCCGGAAGTGACGCGCCGCGTCGCCGACGCGCTGAAGCTCGTGCAGCTCGGCGATACCGGCCATCACCTGCCAGCGCAGTTGTCGGGCGGGATGCAGCAGCGCGTCGCGCTGGCCCGCGCGCTCGTGATCGAGCCGGACGTGCTGCTGCTCGACGAGCCGCTGTCGGCGCTCGATGCGAATCTGCGCGCGTCGGTGCGCAGCGAACTGAAGGCGTTGCACGAGCGGCTGCCGAACCTGACCGTCGTCTGCGTGACGCACGATCGCGACGACGCGCTCGTGCTGTCCGACCGCGCGCTGCTGATGCGCGACGGCCGCATCGCGCAGCTCGGCACGCCGCAACAGTTGTACGACGCGCCTCGCGACGGCTACGTCGCGCGCTATCTCGGCCCGGCGAACCTGCTGCCGCCGCATGCGATTTTCCCGCTTGGCGATCCGCGCCACGACGTGCGCGACAAGGTCGCGTGCGTGCGCCCCGAACGGCTGACCGTGATGCCGCCCGCGGCGGGCGGGCTGCACGGCACGGTGTCGTCCGTCGAATGGCAGGGCGCCGACCTGTCGGTCGCGGTCGTGATCGACGCGGCGCCCGACGAACCCGTGCGTGTGACGATGCAACGCGGCCGCGGCGCGGCCCCCGAGCGCGGCGCGCGCGTGTCCCTGCATTGCGAGGCAGACGATGTCGTCCTTATCGAGCCCTGAAGCCGGCCTGACGCCGCGGCTGCACGCATCGGCCGCCGAGCATGCCGCGGCCGCGCGACGCCGCCAGCGCATGAGCGACCTGCACATCGCCGCGCTCGCGATGGTCGTGCTGGGGCCGCTCGTCATCTATCCGCTCGTGCGTCTTGTGCTGCTGAGCGTATCCGGCGATCACGGGCTCAGCTTCGCCGCGTACCGCGCGTTCTTCGGCAACCCGGATACGCGCAACGTGATGATGACGACCGTCGGCGTGCTGTTCGCAAGCGCGGGCAGCGCGTCCGTGCTCGGCGTGCTGCTCGCCGCGCTTCTGTTCTTCAAACCGTTCCCGGGCGCGTCGCTCGTCACGCGTTTCCTGGAACTGTACGTCGCGTTCCCGTCGTTCCTCGTCGCGTTCACGCTGATTTTCCTGTACGGGTCGCAAGGCTCGATCAGCATCGCGCTGCAGCATCTGCTCCATCTCGAGAATCCGCCGCTCGATTTCCTGTTCGGTACCGGTGGCGTGATCCTTGCGCAGACGGTGTTTTACACGCCGTTCGTGGTTCGACCGACGCTGGCATCGTTCGCGACGCTCGACCTGCGTCTGGTCGAGGCGGCGCGCAGTCTCGGCGCATCCGGGTGGATGCTCGCGCGTCGCATCGTGATGCCGATCGCGTGGCCGGGCATCGCGGCCGGCACCGTGCTGTGCTTCCTGCTGACGCTGAACGAATTCGGGATCCTGCTGGTGCTCGGCAGCGCACGGCTCGTGACACTGCCGGTCGCGATCTACAGCAGCTCGACCGTCGATCTCGATCTGCCGACCGCGTCGGCCGGCGCGGTCGTGATGCTCGCGCTGTCGC
Source organism: Burkholderia sp. AU19243 (assembly GCF_018148075.1). Taxonomy (NCBI): domain Bacteria; kingdom Pseudomonadati; phylum Pseudomonadota; class Betaproteobacteria; order Burkholderiales; family Burkholderiaceae; genus Burkholderia; species Burkholderia sp. AU19243. The sequence continues at coordinate 4,677 of NZ_JAGSTV010000008.1, read as the reverse complement.
TGGCGCTCTATGCGGTTTATCGCCGGGTGAACCGGCGCGCGATGGGAGGGAACGATGTCCGCTGAATTCCGTATCGGACAAGCCGTGCCGCGTCACCAGATCGGCTGGGGCGACACGCTGCGCAAACATGCGTCGCGCGCGGCGCTCGCGCTGGCCGCATTCACGTGCTTCTGGCTGTTCGTGCTGCCGGTGATCGTGGTCGCGCTGTCGAGCGTGTCGACGCAGTGGTCGGGCACGATTCTGCCAGCCGGTTACAGCCTGCGCTGGTTCGAGCGGCTCGGGTCGCCGGAATACGATGCGTTGCTGACGAGCCTCGAAATCGGCTTCGGCGTGTCGGCGCTCGGCACGGTTCTCGGGCTGTGGCTCGCCCTCGCGCTCGAAGGGCGCGACCGCCGCGGGCTCGGCGCGCTCGTCGACGCCCTCGTGATGGTGCCGAACGGGATGCCGAGCGTCGTGCTCGGGCTCGCGGTGCTGATCGCGTATCACCAGAAGCCGCTGGACCTGTCGAGTTCCGCGGCGATCGTGGTGCTCGTGCAGCTCGCGCTGATTTTGCCGTTCTGCTATCGGTGCGCGGCCGCCGCGCTGCGCCCGGAGCTGACCGTGCTGCGCGAAGCGGCCGCGAGCCTCGGCGCGCCGCCCGCGATGGTGCTGCGCCGCGTGCTGCTGCCGCAACTGGTGCCGGCGCTGCGCGCGAGCGTTGCGCTCGGCTTCGCGCTGTCGCTCGGCGAACTCGGTGCGACGCTGACCGTGTATCCGCCGGGGTTCGCGACTGTGCCGATCGTCGTCATCGGCCAGGTCGAGCGCGGCTACTACCTTCCCGCATCGGCGTTGTCGCTGCTGATGCTCGGCGCGTCGCTCGCGGCGCTGCTGCTGATCGCCGCGCGTGTGCCGCGCGGCAAGCGGGCCGCATCATGAACGCCGCGTTCGCGTTGCGGCTTCCCGGCGAGCAGCCAGACGCCGGCACGGATTCGACCCGTCTCGCCGGGCGCTGCGTCGACGTCAATGGCCGGCGCTACCGGCTGCCGGTCGAACCGACCGTCGTCGTCTGCGTCGACGGCTGCGAGTACGACTATCTCGAGCGCGCGGTCGAAGCGGGCGTCGCGCCGTTCATCGGCCGGATCATCGCCGAAGGCACCGCATGGCGCGCCGATTGCGTCGTGCCGACCTTCACGAACCCGAACAACCTGTCGATCGTATGCGGCGTGCCGCCGTCAGTGCACGGGATCTGCGGCAACTACTTCTGGGATCCGGCCGCCGACGATGGACGCGGCGCCGAAGTGATGATGAACGACCCGGCCTACTTGCGTGCCGGCACGCTGCTCGCGGCGGCCGCCGACGCCGGCGCGCGCGTGGCCGTCGTCACCGCGAAGGACAAGCTGCGGCGGCTGCTCGGCTGGCGGATGAACGGTATCTGCTTCTCCGCCGAGAAGGCTGCGCAGGCGAATCTCGCGGAGAACGGGATTGTCGACGTGCTCGACTGGGTCGGGCTGCCGTCGCCGGACGTGTACAGCGCGGCGCTGTCCGAGTTCGTGTTCGCGGCCGGCGTGCGCCTTGCGCAGACACGCCAGATCGACTTGATGTACCTGTCGACCACCGACTATGTGCAGCACAAATGCGCGCCGGGCAGCGCGGGCGCGAACGCGTTCTACGCGATGATGGACGGCTACCTGGCGCAGCTCGACGGGCTCGGCTGGGCGATCGGGCTCACCGCCGACCACGGGATGAACGCGAAGCACGATCCCGCGACGGGACGCCCGAACGTCATCTACCTGCAGGACGCGTTCGACGGCTGGTTCGGTGCGCGCGCCGCGCGCGTGATCCTGCCGATCACCGATCCGTACGTCGTGCATCACGGCGCGCTCGGCTCGTTTGCCACGGTTTATCTGGCGCCGGGCGCCGACCGCGCCGAAGCGATGTGGCGCATCGGCCGGCTCGACGGCGTCGAACTCGTGCTCGACAACGCGGAAGCCGCCGCGCGCTTCGAATTGCCGGCCGACCGGATCGGCGATCTCGTCGTGATCGCTCGGCGGGACACGACGCTCGGCACGCGGGAGCGCGAACACGATCTGTCCGGCCTGACCGTGCCGCTGCGCTCGCATGGCGGCGTGTCCGAGCAGGAAGTGCCGTTGCTGTTCAATCGTCGGATCGAGCGGGGCGATCCCGTGCGCCGTCCGCGCAACTTCGACGTGTTCGATTTCGTGTTGAACCGGATCGCGACATGATGGCTCATCCCCGGCAAGATCACCCCGCGTTCCGCGCCGAGGCGCTGCGGTGGTGCGGCACGCGCGCGCTGCGCGACCGTGTGTTCGACGTCGCCGATCCGTACACCGGCACGCGCGTCGGAACGGCGCCGCTTGCGAGCGTCGAGGACGTGCGCGCTGCATTCGACTACGCGATCGCGTATCGGCCGGCGCTGACGCGTTACGAGCGTTCGCAGATCCTCGAGCGCGCGGCCGCGCTGCTGCGCGAGCGAGCCGACGAAGCGTCCGATCTGATCACGCTCGAGTCGGGATTGTCGAAACAGGATTCCCGTTACGAGATCGGCCGCGTTGCCGACGTGCTGAAGTTCGCGTCGGCCGAGGCGTTGCGCGACGACGCGCAGAGCTTCTCATGCGACCTGACGCTTCACGGCAAAGCGCGGCGCGTGTTCTCGCAGCGTCAGCCGCTCGACGGCGTGATCGTCGCGATCACGCCGTTCAATCACCCGATGAATCAGGTTGCGCACAAGATCGCGCCGGCGATCGCGACCAACAACCGCGTGATCGTGAAGCCGTCGGAGAAGGTGCCGCTGTCGGCGTTTTATCTGGCGGACCTGCTCTACGAGGCCGGCTTGCCGGAACCGATGCTGCAGGTGCTGACCGGCGATCCGCGCGAAATTGCCGATGAACTCGTTACGCATCCGCATGCGTCGCTGATTACCTTTACGGGCGGCGTGTCGATCGGCAAGGCGATCGCCGCGCGGGCCGGGTATCGGCGCATCGTGCTGGAGCTGGGCGGCAACGACCCGCTGATTGTTCTCGACGATGCCGATCTGGAACGTGCGGCGTCGCTCGCCGTACTCGGCTCGTATCGGAATTCGGGGCAGCGTTGCACGGCCGTGAAGCGGATTCTGGTACAGCGCTCGATTGCGCCGGCGTTTACCGAGTTGCTCGTCGAGAAGACGCGCGCATGGAAGTACGGCGATCCGTTCGATCCCGCGAACGACATGGGGACGGTGATCGACGATGCAGCGGCGCGGCTGTTCGAAGCGCGAGTCGACGACGCTGTTGCGCGGGGCGCGCGCCTGCTGATCGGCAACGTACGTTGTGGTGCGCTGTATGCGCCGACCGTGCTCGACAACGTCGATCCGTCGATGACGATCGTACGCGACGAAACATTCGGTCCCGTATCGCCGATCATCGCGTTCGACACGATCGACGATGCAATCCGGATCAGCAACGGCACCGCGTTCGGGTTGTCGTCGGGCGTCTGCACGGACAGCACGGCCGCGGTCGTACGGTTCGTGAACGAATTGAAAGTCGGGACGGTGAACGTGTGGGAGGTGCCTGGATACCGGATCGAGCTGTCGCCGTTCGGCGGGATCAAGGATTCGGGGCTCGGCTATAAGGAGGGCGTTCAGGAAGCGATGAAGAGCTTCACGAACCTGAAGACGTTTTCGTTGCCGTGGGAGTAAGCGGATGGCACTGACAGTGGAAGAGATTCACGGTCTGTATCGCGAGCACGGCCACGTCGCGTATAGCGGCGAACCGGTCACGCAACTGGAGCACGCGTTGCAGAGCGGCTTGCTGGCGGAAGAATCGGGCGCCGACGACGCACTGGTCGCGGCGGCGTTCCTCCACGATCTCGGCCATCTGCTGAGTTGTCAGGGGGAGACGCCGAGCGCGCGCGGGATCGACGATCTGCATCAGTATTACGTGTTGCCGTTCGTGCGGCCGCTGTTCGGCGACGCGGTGCTGGAGCCAATCCGGCTGCATGTCGACGCGAAGCGTTGCCTGTGCCGTACGGATGCCGGGTATGTCGAGAGCCTGTCGGCGGATTCGGCGCGCAGCCTTGCGCTGCAGGGCGGCATCTATAGTGACGATGAAGCGGCGGCGTTCCTGCGGCGTCCGTTCGCGGCAGACGCGCTGCGTCTGCGCCGCTGGGACGACGCGGCGAAGGAGGCCGGCAAGGTGACGCCCGGTCTCGATCACTATATGGAGATAGTGGCGCGCCAGGTGCGTGTGGCCTGACGATTGAACCGTGTCTATTTAAGGCCCCCGCACGCGGCAGCGTGCGGGGGCCTTAAATTTTTTCGGAAACCCCTTGCGCGATCGCTGAACGATGCCTAGAATCACGCCTCTTTCGCGCCAACGGAAACGCGGCGCGGAGGAAGAAGGGAAGCGGTGCGATTGGGTCAGCGGTAGCGGCCCTGGGCACACGAAGCTGAACCCCTCGCGGTCGCAACGAAGCAGTTCAGAAAGTTGTTGACGAGCGAAGAAAGGCGGTTCATAATCTCGCTTCTCTGCTGCTGAAAACGCAGCGCTGCCGGGAAACGCGAAGTTCCTCGCAGGAATGCTCTTTAAAAATTAACAGCCGATAAGTGTGGGCGCTTGATGGCAGCGAGCTGATCCTCGGATCAGAAAGCAAAAGTATCAAGAGTCTCACACTAAAGTAAGTCAGGTTTATGAAGTGATTCAT